>CAZIRP010000048.1:0-45668 GCA_964541665.1 uncultured Caldilineaceae bacterium
TGTTCTCGGCGTTGATACGGAAGTAGGCTTGCAGCGGAATGTCCACATGCACACCTTTTGGCACATAGACAAAGCTGCCCCCGCTCCAGACCGCACTGTTCAAGGCCGCAAATTTGTTGTCGGCCGCGGGAATGATCGTGGCGAAATATTCGCGGACCAGGTCTTCGTGTTCGCGCAGGCCACTATCCATGTCGAGGAAGATCACCCCGAGCTTTTCCCATTCCTGGCGCAGGCTGTGGTAGACCACCTCGGAATCGTATTGGGCACCGACGCCAGCCAAAAACTTGCGCTCGGCTTCGGGGATCCCCAACCGGTCGAAAGTGCGCTTGATGTCTTCCGGCACATCATCCCAGCTTTTGCCCTGGCCTTCGGTGGGCTTGAGATAATAGTAGATCTCGTCAAAATCAATCCCACTGAGGTCGGCTCCCCATTCGGGCATGGGCTTGGAGAAGAAAATATCCAACGCCTCATGGCGGAATTGACGCATCCAGTCCGGCTCATTTTTATGGTCGGAGATCTGGTCGATCACCGCGTGGGTGAGGCCGCGCTCCGCCTTAAAGATGGGTTCTACTGTATCGTAGAAGCCATATTGGTAGTCCGTTTTGACATCGGCCAAATATTCCTGATCGGATTTGGTTGCCATAATGTTCTCCTTGTCGATAACGTGTTAGGCCGGCACTGCGCCAAATTCTTCCTCGACCCAGCCGTAACCCTTCTCTTCGAGCTTGTGGGCAACTTCAGGCCCGCCGGTGGTGACGATGCGCCCACCGTAGAAGATGCTGACATAATGGGGTTTGACGTAATTCAGCAAGCGCTGATAGTGGGTGATCATCAAAAAGCCGCGCTCCTGGGTTGCCAGTTTGTTGATCCCATCGGCGACCACGCGCAGCGCGTCGATATCCAACCCCGAGTCAGACTCGTCGAGGATCGCAAATTTGGGTTCCAGCATGGCCATCTGCAAAACTTCGGTGCGCTTCTTTTCACCGCCGGAAAAACCATCGTTAAGATAGCGGCGGGCAAAGCTGGGGTCGACGTTGTACTCTTGCATCTTGGCGTTCAATTCTTTGCGGAACTCCCGCATCGGCATCAAATTGCTGCCGACCACGCCAGCCCGGCCATTGCCATTTTGGGCAGCCTTGTCCGTATAGCCGCGCACATTCGAGACCGCGGTCCGCAGGAAGTTAGCCACGCTCACCCCCGGCACTGCTACGGGATATTGAAAAGCGAGGAAGAGCCCGGCTTTGGTGCGCTCGTCGGCTTCCAGGTCGAGAATACTCTCGCCATCGATCAGAATATCCCCCTCGGTGACTTCGTAGTGGGGATGACCGGCGATCACATACGCCAGGGTCGATTTGCCCGAGCCATTGGGGCCCATGAGGGCGTGAATTTCGCCACTGTGCAGGGTCAGATTGACCCCTTTCAAAATTTCTCGGCCTTCTACAGTGGCATGAAGATTGCGAATTTCAAGAACACTCATTTTTTGTACCCCTATCAATTTATTGTTGCAACGGGACTGCGGTTGCTTTGAAAACGCGGAAACGACTTGCAAAAATCAGGAAAAGGGTTGCGTTTTCAAACAGAGCCGACTATCGATGGATGGAATGAGCAGCCCCCATGAAAATGGATAAAATCGTAGCCGAGCTCACCATCTCCGTTTTCCAAAAAGCGATTGAACAACGATTGAGACCCTATCCGTAACCTGGTTGCGGTGCCCGTCACGGGGCTCACCAGCGATAGATTCACGCAGAATTTACGGACAGCCTCTTAAATCGGCAACTCAGGCTTCACGTTTTGCCGAAACCACAAACGAACAACTGCCGTGCCCATCCATAATACAGCTATCCAGGTTGACATCAGAGCCAAGCAATTGCCGCATCATGCTTTCGTCCATCTCACAAATCTCGCGGTGCTCCTGAGCCAGTTCGTGATAGGGACAATTGTATGTCTTAAGGATGATCACGTCCTCGTCGGTTGCCGTGACATCGGTCAAAATGCCTTGGTTATGGAGTACATCGGCCAACTCACTCACGCGGTCTTGCAGGATGGTAGAGCGAACGGAGGGGGCGTAGCGCGCCGCAAGCCGTTGGCTTACCCGACCCAGCAGCACCGACGCTCGCTCGCGGCCTTCCAGGGTAAAAACTTCTTCGAGCAAAGTCAGCGCCAGGTCATCGCAATGGCAGGCAAAGAGTTCGCGTGCCTGTTCTGTGGCCGTATAAGCATGATGAGGTCGCCCGACGCCGTCGTGAACGGCACTCCGTTTAATATAGCCTTCAGCCTGCAATGTCTGGAGATGTTGGCGCACCGCATTGGTGGTTACCCCCAAATGTTGCTCCAATTCTTTGATGACTGCCGAGCCATTGCGCTGGATATATTCGAGGATTTGCCAGGTGGCTGTATCTCTTTTCTGACTGATCCCAGTTACCATCGGACTCCTCACCCATTAAGGAATTACCAAAAAAACTACTGCAATCTGATGAGCCGCACCCACTAATCACAAACAGGCTGTGATTGACAACAGGCAACGCGGCGCATCCCCCCGCATGTAGAATGAAATATACCATGCAGGTAGGGATATTGTCAAATAATTATGTTTTAATTATTTTAATCGTGGGAAGGGGCGAAAAGCGCTTAATCAGCGGCGGCGCTGGCCGATTGGGCTGGTGTTGGGGATGACCGGTGGCGGGTTGAGGGCAGGAGTAGTGCACAGAATGCCGCGAGAAAGGGCAGGAACGCAACCCACATCAACACGCGGTAGAGGGTAAACTGATCGGCAAACCAGGCCGCGATCCACGTGGCAACCGCGCCACTGGCAAACATAAAGCCCAGGACCAACCCCCCGACCAACCCCTTGCGGGTCGGCAAAAGTTGCTGGGCCATGATCAAAATAATGCTGTGCGGAATATTCAAGAGGATGCCCGCGACCCCCGCGGCCAGCAGAAAGAGCCAGCCATTGCTATTCAGCAGCAATAGACAAAATGGGGCCGCGGCCACGGTGGAGAAGAAGATCACCAGCCGCCGATTGAAGCGGTCGCCGAGCATGCCGCCAAAAAATGTGCCAGCCGCGCCGCAGATCCCAAAGACGCCGAGCATCTGGCCGTAGACGCTGGGCGGAATGCCTTGATCGTCAAAGAATTTTGGCAGTAGCGTGGTGAAACTCTGGGTAGTGGTCGAGCGCAGGGCAATCAACAGAATAAAGAGGATGATCACCAACAGGGCGGCATTCCGGGCCTGATTGGCGCCGCTCGTGGTGGTGATCACTGGCGCGGGCGGCTCATCCGGAATTGGTTGGTGCAGCCAGAGAAACATCAGCGCGATGACGGGCAACGTGAGCGCGGCCACATAAGGCATGGCGGCCAGCCCAACTCGCTCCAGGTAGAAGCCCGCCAGGATTGGGCCAACCGCCAGGCCCGCCTGACCAAAGAGGAAAAAGACCGACATCGCGGTGGTTGGGTTGCGGGTACCCCCAGCGGCATTCGCATTGACCATCCCCGCGGCATGAAAGGCCCCGCTGCCCCAGGCCCCCACCGTCAGACAGAAGAGCAAAGCCGGGTAAGTGGGCATCAGCGCGGCCAAGGCAAAGAAGATGGCCGTCCACAACACGCCGATTGCGGCCAGCCAGCGGCCACGCCAGCGGTCGGCCAACATGCCAAAAACCGGCTGGGTCATGGCTGCAAAAATCGTGTAGACCATGGCACCGAACCCAATTTGGCTGACGCTCAGGTCGAAGCGGCCCGACAGATAGGTCAGGATCATCGCCACAGACGAATTGAGCACATCAATGGCAAAATGGCCCAACGAAGCAGCAGATAACCGTCGAATTTGCATGAATCTTTTCCCAATCCTGGCCCAGCCAAGCCGGACCATCACCAACAACCTGGCTTACCCTGCCCGGCACAAAGTAAGCAGCCTATTATACCATTGGATGCGCGAATGGCTAGAAGTCATCTCAAAAATCGGTTGTGGCTCCTATGAACAAAGGTAGCCCAACCAGTGTGGTACAGAGATTTTTGAGATAAGTACTAGTTGATCGGCGGGGAAAGCAGCAAGCGTGGTTGGTCGCGCGCAAAAGCCCAGAATCTCAGGATTCTGGGTGCGAGAGGCTGCGGGCGACAGCAAGTGCGGTTAGGTAGAGCCCAGGGCTGGCTGCCCTAAATAGGGGGCGTGGCTGACCTCTTTTTCGAGCGAATGCTCATAGGCCTGCATGGCGAATCGATCCAGCAGGCGGTTGAGTTCGCGCAGCGAAAAAGGTTTGAAGAGAAAGCCCTGACAGAGTGAGCGTAAGCGGACAACAACGGGGTCGTCGCGATCTTCGCTGGTCATTAGCACCACTGGCATGGCATGAGTCTGGGGATGGGCTCGCAGCCGGTTGGCGGCCTCATCACCATTCATCACCGGCATGTTGAGATCCAACAAAATCAGGTCAGGCAGGCGAGTTTGGGCCAATTCTACTCCTTCGGCCCCATTTGTTGCCTCCAGTACCTGCCAGGTTGGGCGTACCATAGCAATGATCTCACGGAGAGTTTCGCGAAAGAGGGGGCTATCATCCACGAGCAAAATTGTCGGATTGTGTTTCATTTATCAGCGTCCTTGTTTGGCAGTCACGCTCGGATAATTTGCTCTGGTGGTTCGAGTTGATTTCTAGCGATAAAGTCTGGCCAGGCACTGGCTGTAGAGGAAGGTGAGGCTGGTCATCATGTATCCTGGAAATCGGATTATCATGGCCAGTATAGCGGGGAATTCTTAATTTCTCTTGAGGATTTTCTTAAATTTATCTTAATTATTGCTTGAAGTTTTTAAGGCTGTTTAACTTAAATTCAGGCAAATGATCGGTATGAAAACGGGCCTCCATCCTTGAGGCCAGCTGTGGCTTAGGTACTCTCCTCATCGGGCCGAGCTGAGTGGTCACAATTCAGGGGACTTTGAGCGTACGATTTGCTTCATCTTGTCTTTCAAATCGGTAGCCCACCCCCCGTTCAGTAAGCAAATATTTAGGATTGCGTGGATCAGGCTCTATCTTGCGCCGCAAGTGCGAAAGATAGACATGCACATAATCGATGCTTTCCTGATATTCCCAGCCCCAGACTTTGTCCAGAATGGTGCGATAGGGCAAGACCTGGCCGGCATTTTGCAACAAGTACGCCAGCAGACGGAACTCAGTGGCGGTCAACTGGACGGGCTCTTGCTGAACCGTCACCTGGCGTTTTGTCAGGTTGATGACCAAATGGTCATCGCTGTAGCCAGTGGGCGACTCGCTCTCTGCCTGAGGTTCTGCCCGCCGTAACAAGGCGCGTGCGCGGGCCAGCAACACATCGCGGCTAAAGGGCTTGGTCACAAAATCATCCGCGCCATAATCCAGCCCGCGGATGATCTCTTCATCGCGGCTCAGGGTGGTCAGCATGATGATCGGCACACTGGAGAGCAGCCGGATCTGCCGACAGATGTCCCAGCCATCGATGTCGGGCAGGCGCACATCCAGAATGACCAGCTCGGGGCGGACCGCAAAAAAGCGCTGCAACCCCTCGCGCCCGTCGATGGCCGTAAAGATGGTCACCCCGGCCCGTAAAAAGGTGAATTTGATGCTCTGTAACAAATTGATGTCGTCGTCAATAACAAGAATCTTTTTGCCGTCCATACGCATACTCGACTAAGCTAGGGCTAACGCAAGCCTTGATTGGTAACCTGTAAGGGCTCAGGCTGTGATCGCCCTTGAGGTCGTTGAATGGTGCGCAAGTCGCGTGAAAAATAAGCTAGCTGACTGCTCCTGACGCGCTGTCGCTCTCCAAGGGACAGGCGCTGGCCGCCTTGAGGGGCAGACAAAGGGTGAAGGTGCTGCCTTGGCCAAGCTCGCTCTGCACCGAGATGGAGCCGCCATGTTCTTCCACCAGCGCTTTGGTGATGGCCAGGCCGAGGCCCGCCCCAGAGGCTTTGTCCTTAGACAAGCTCCCACGTCGAAACCGCTCAAAGATGTGGGGTAGATCTTCCGCGGGAATGCCATACCCATTATCGCGCACTTCGACCATGGCCCGCTCCTCGTCCATGGCGACCGATACCTGTACCCACCCGCCAGACGGCGTGTACTTGACTGCATTCGCCACCAGGTTGAGCAAGATGCGCTCCATCTGGCGACGGTCAGCATATAATATGACCGGTTGCTCCACCAGGATTGGGATCAGGTGAATCCCCCGCACATCTGCCTCCACCTGGACAATATCGGTCGCGGTGCGCACAAGTTCGGTCAGATTGCACAGATCCTTTTTGGTGGCCAGGGTTTCGCCTGCCTGCAATTTTTCAATATCCAGAATGTCGCGCACGATGTTGAGCAGGGCCTTCTGGCTTTCCAGCAACACACGCGCCAGATAGGGATTCTCGATGGCCGCTTCCGGCTCGGCAGCTAATTCTTCCGCGCACAGCTGAATGCTGGTGAGCGGCGTCATCATGTCGTGCGTGAGCACCGCCAGATAGGCATCTTTCTGCTCGTTCAATTCGGCCAGATTTTTGGTGCGTTCGGCCACGATCTGTTCGAGATTATCCATGTGCGCTTGCATTTGGCGTAGATAAAGCCGGAAGGCATAAGCCGACAACACAATTGGCAGATAAAAGATCATCACCCCAATGGCGTTGCTTGTTTCAACCGCAAACGCAAGCAGGCCGCCGCCCAGCGCCACCACCAGCACACTGATCTGGCTGGCCCACCGATCCTCGCGCCAGATCGACCACGGTTGGACGCTCGGCCCATGTTGCAGCCGCAGGACGCCGATCAGCAACCAGATGTTGACCTCGTTGTAGATCAAGGCGGCCAGCAGCCAGGGCAACGTTTGCCCCCAGATCGTCTCGCGGCCTAAAAATTCGCTGCTCGCCAGCAGGGCATGGCCAGCGATGAAAAAAGCCAGCGCGTGCATCCCTTGATTAAAGGCAAGTTGTATGCCACTCTTTTTCCAGGTTGTCTGATCTTTGGGTTTGAGCAACCACAGGCTTAAGTTAAAGACCGTGGAAAGTAGCGTGGCCGCTACTGGCCCCCAGAGTGGGATCACCGCCATGCTGACCGCTGGCCCCACAGCATAGGTGATGCCAGATTTCTCGACTGTGATCGAGGAGGTGCCAAAGGCCGAGACCGCAGCAAGCCCACAGAGCAGCAGAAAAACCACTTTTTCGGGATAGGTGGGAAACTGCCAGAGACCCCATACCAGGAACGACAGACCAGCCAGGCTGATCAAGAACAGATAGCCCTGGTACAGAATGTTTCGATCCAGCTTGGGCCAGCGGAGCCACCAGGCTAGCAAACGCAACGGCTGATTCACCCACACCTCTTTAACGTTTATCCGTTTTAACGTTTATCCGTAAATTCTGCGCAAAACCGGGCCTCTGCCAGAAGCCTGGTTCTCGCTAGCTCATTCACCACCAATCAAGGGGAGATAGAGCAAGTCGACTGTATCATCATGAGCCAGGCCATCATGAGCCAGACTATCCGCGCCGGAAGAGGATGGCGCGGGCAGGGCTGTCGGGGTGATGACGGTCAGGGGATAATTCAGCGGTAAGGTCACCAGCTCGGTGAATTCATTGGCCGCACTATTGGCAAGATCACCAAACCCAATCGCGCCCACCCGGCTGTAGCGTGTATCAAACCCGCTGTTCCACTCGCTGCTCCCACCCCAAAAACGGGTGCCCCCCCAGAAGCGAGTGCCTCCCCAGAAACGGGTTCCACCCCAAAAACGGGTCCCGCCCCAAACCCGATTATCGCTGCCACCCCAGAAGCGTGTCCCACTCCAAACCCGCGTGCCGTGCCAGACCAACCCATTGGCCAGGGAAATTTGGCCATCGGCGAAGCTGGCACCCAACGCCTGAAACGTATCAAAATCGACCCATTCGAGCGTGTTGACCCAACTGATGCCGAGGGCTTGCGGCAGGCCACCCGCTGGATCAGCCGCGTAATAGAGATAGAGCAACCCATCATCGCTGACCAGCCGGTGCACCGGACCGGCAAAGTGAAAATTCAGAGCCTGAAAGTCGGGCAACCCATCGTTGTCACGGTCGGCAAGGAGATAGGTGAGCATGCCACTGTCTGCGCCCTGCTCCACCGCATCGGCCAGGCCATTGGCCCCCACCGCATTCTCGGGGTCGATCCGCCCATCGTTGTTGCGGTCCAACCGCTGGATCGTAGCCGGATCCAGCCCGCTTTCATGGAGGTCGAAGATCCCATCGTTGTCGCTGTCCAGATCCAGCCAATCTACTACCCCGTCGTAATCGCTATCGCCGTGGTTGACCGCGGTCAGTTGTTCGAGCTGGTCTGGGATCCCATCCTGATCATCGTCACTATCCGCCGTGATGGATTGGAATTGGGCGCAGACTTGAACATCATCGAGGATCAGCGCTTCATCCCACGCCATGTATCCCCGATCGATGCGGAATTGGATCGTGGTTGCCGGGCCAATCTCCGCGGTGATGTCATACTGGCGAATCCCGGTTTGATCATTGCGGAACTGTTCGAGTTGACGCCACGGGCCATTGCTTTCCCGCACCCAGACGCTGGCTTCGTCAGAATTTTCTAAGTTCTGGCTGGTTTGCAGCGTAAACTGTAAGGTGGCTTGCCTGGCCCCGCTCAAATTGACGCTGCGTTCGACGCGCGCCAATTGTAGAAAAAGATTGCTGAGCCGCAAATCCTGATAGCGGCTGATGCGTACATCGCCCAGGAGGGGCCCAGGCACAAAGGCGTCGCGCTCTTTCCAGGGGTGATTCCAGGCCAGCGTGCCATCCTGATTGGTGAACGCAAAGCGATTAAAGCGGTCCAGCGCATAGGTGTCGGTATTGCAGGCCTGCGCGCTGCTGGTGTCGGCCTGATCGGGCAGTCCGTCGCCATCGTGATCATGCGGGTCGCTCGGTGTGGATGGCGTTGGTGGCTGCCACGGATGGGCCAGCTCCAGGGCCAGGTCTAATCCTAGATTTGCCCGTTCCGCGGGCACGGTCGTATCTAGCACAGCCGCCGGGGCCCAAATTCGCCCGCTGCCCTGCTGGAACAGATTCTCGATCAACTGGCCCTGGTCATTCTGCGCGGATTGCGCGGTATACAACAAGCGAAATTTGATCTCATCCGGCGTCAAGTTGGGGTAACGCTGCACAATCAAGGCGGTCACCCCGGAAGCGACCGCGGTGGCCATACTCGTTCCGTTCAGCCGGTAGAGACTTTGCTCGGGATGATAATCGGGGTGTTGTTGCACCAACCAGGCCGCATTCTCCTTGACCTGGCGATCATTGTGCATGTAGGAAACAATATCTGCCCCGGGCGCTAAGGCATCGGGCTTGATAAAACCATCGAGCGTTGGGCCACTGCTCGACCAGGTGGCGACTCGATCATCGCCAAAATCCGCGCTGGTCTGCTGGGGGTCCGAAGCCCCGATGGTGATGATGTATGGATCATTCCCCGGTACGGTGATGGTCTGGGCCGCGCCGCCCTGGTTGCCCGCCGCCACCAGCACGACAATGCCATGCGCCCAGGCCTGTTCCACGGCCTGATTCACCGGATCGACAAAATAGGGGGTCAGCGCATGGCCGATCAGGCTCAGGTTCAGCACCCGAATGTTAAACCGGGCCCGGTGTTCAACGACGTATTGGATGCCCTGCACCACTTGCTCGTAGCTGCCGGTGCCATCTGCCCCCAGGACCCGCACGCTCAGGATCTGGGCCTCCGGGGCGATGCCGAGCTGAAGCCCGCTTGCATCATCCACAAGCTGATTGGCAATAATTCCCGCCACGTGGGTGCCATGCCCGAACGGATCACGGCTTTCCGCGCTCGTGAGCAGACAAGGTGGTTGAGCTGAGGCGCGTGCCCGAGTGGGCGCACAGTTTTGCGGGTCCACAAAGTCGACCTGGCCAAGAAAGTTGGGCACAACCCACGCGGCTGGGGAGCCCGGTTGCGCATCGTTGAGCTGAACGCCACTATCCACTACCGCGATGGTCACGCCCGCGCCAGTCAACGTAGCATCTTGCGCGCGCACCTGGTCCACGCCAACGGTCAGAATGGTCGGCGTGGTGACCTGCCAGCGTTGTGGATCGTGCGTCGGGGCGACGGTCGCGGCCTGGACAACCCCGTTGATCGTCACCCCCAGTACTGCTGGGTCTGCCCGTAAAGTTGCGAGTTGCGCAGGGGGAAATTGAGCGCCCACCGCATTGATCAACCATAGATCGCTCGTTACTTCGCCCCCATAGCGCAACACCACTTGTTTGGCAGCGGCACTGTCCGCGGCGCGGACGATCACCGAGAGGGGGGGCTCTGGAGGGGCGGCCAGCAGATTTTGGGGAACGCACAACAAATACGCAGAGAGGAAAAGTCCGCTACCAAAGATACCGATGAAAAACCTTACGTAAGCTAACCAACAAGTAGCGCGATAGGATAAAATTTTTACGATGACCATGATGGCGTACTTTTCGGCTATGGGATCAATACAGTTTTTTTCAGGGTGCAGACCGCTTTGTAGATATCGAGGGGAGATTCTACCACATCGGGCATGGAGTAGCCTGAGATATCCCTGAAATGGGCGGTCTAACAGCCTTTCAACGTATCGGGTGTGACCCAGTAGGAAAAAAGGAGTTGATCAGGTAGTTAACTTCGCTCGTTTGCTACCTGAGGAGTCAACAATCATGCTGCGAAAATCCTAGCAGATTGAAGCAAAAAATGCAATAGGATTTTTGAGACGTAAGGTAACTGTCGGTTATTCGTTGGTTTCATTGACCAATTGCGTGTCCCCAGCTTTGAGCGGAGTCGTACAAAAATTCGCTCTATGGTATCGTTATAGGGGCAGAAGTCGCCCGTTCCCGAAGACGCCCAGCCTTGTTGCTGGCGTTCTCCGCGCCTCTGGGTGATGAGCGCCCAATCTCCCCTGTTTCTTCCCAAACCGTATCCAACCAAGAGGAGTAAACCATGGCAGACCCCAAAATTACCCGGATTGAGATTCACGAATATGCCTGGGAATTGCCCGATATGGGGCGTGATTACAACGGCTTTAATCTGATTTATGAACCCGGTGCCGTGGCCAAGATGGGTGGTCGCATCTTGCGCATCTTTACGGATGTGGGCATTGTCGGCGAATATGCCGGTGGCAGCGCGGCTGAATACTCAACCTTAGCTGGCTTTTGGCACTTCTTAAAGGGGCGCAGCGCCTTAGCCCGCGAAGAGATCTACAGTGAAGTAAAACGCTCGTTGCGCCAGGTCGCCCGATTGGGCATGGCCCCAATCGACATTGCCTTGTGGGATATTGCCGGCAAGTTGTACGACACGCCAATTCACAAATTGCTCGGCGGCAACAAAACCAGCGTCCCTTGCTACGCCAGCACCTATCACGGTGATCATCAAAAGGGCGGCCTGGACTCGCCCGAAGCCTTTGCCGACTTTGCCGAACAGTGCCTCGAGATTGGCTATCCGGCATTCAAAATTCATGGCTGGGGGCGTGCACCAATCCGCCAGGAGATCGAGAATGTCCACGCGGTTGGGCAACGAGTTGGCGGCAAACTGGATCTGATGCTGGACCCGGCTTGCGAATACCTTACCTTTGGCGACGCTGTGAAGGTGGGCTGGGCCTGTGATGAAGAACGTTTCTTCTGGTATGAAGATCCATTCCGCGATGGGGGGATTTCGCAGTTTGCTCACCGGAAGTTGCGTCAATTGGTGAAGACACCACTGCTCCAGACCGAACATGTGCGTTCTTTAGAGCCTCACATCGACTTTGTGATCGCCGATGCAACCGATTATGTCCGCGGCGACGTCGGCTACGATGGCATCACCGGCGTGATCAAGCTGGCCCATGCCTGTGAAGCCCTCGGGTTGGATATTGAATTTCATGGCCCTGGCCCGGTGCAGCGTCAATGTATGGCCGCCATTCGCAACACCAATTATTATGAAATGGGCTTGTTGCACCCCAAAGCCCCGGCCAGCCACGACCCCAATCTCTACCTGGATGATTATCGCGACGACCTGGATGCGGTTGATGGCCAGGGCTGTGTGCCGGTTCCGCAAGGCCCCGGGATCGGTGTCGCCATCAACTGGGAATGGGTGGATCGCAACCGGACTGGCCTGATTGTCTTCGATTAAGCCTATCGTTCAAGTCGTTGGAAACCCATCCGCGGCGTGCGCAGATTTCACAGACTTGGCTTTTCTGGCTGTGAAATCTGCACTGTCCTGGCAGCTGTGTAGACCCTGGCCCGAACCTGGTTGCGGTATCTGAATCGAGCCCTATCAACCAGGCTGGAAGCTGGGCACAGCATCTCAGGCTGGAAACTAATCTGAATTATTGTTGGAGGATGCTCTCATGTCTCTGCTGATCACCGGTGGTGATAGCCCTTTTGCCCGTACCTTGGCGGCTGCGCTCGCGGCAACCTATTCGATCCGGCTTTTTGATCAACAATTCAGCGCACCGCGCACCGGCCTGGCCACACACACGGGTGATCTGCGCAACCCCGACGACGTGACCGCCGCGCTGCAAGGGATCGACACAATCATTCATCTGCTTCCCTTCACCATCGCGCAACAAGGGCTTGATGACGTGAGCGCGCTCGACCTGACCATGCGCGGTTCGTATGTGCTGGTCAATGCCGCCCGCGCCGCCGGGGTGCAGCGCTTGATCCTGGCAAGCTCGCTGGCGATCTTTGACCGCTGGCCCGCCCATTACCAGGTCAATGAGCAGTGGCGTCCGCGCCCCGAACCGGCGTTGACGCAACTTTGTCCCTGGCTGGGCGAATTGTCGGTGCGTGAGAACCTGCGTTTGGGCACAATTCAGGGGATCTGTCTGCGCTTCGGGCAGATTGTGACCGAAGAACAGGCGGCGACACAGCCTTACGATCCGCGCTGGCTGCACAGTCACGATGCAATCCATGGCATTGAGCAGGCATTGCGCTACAAGAGTGAGCGCCGCCCCGACTGGTCAATCTTTCACATCACCGCGCCGGGCACCACCGCCAAGATCCGCCTGCAATACCAGGCGAGCGCCCAGGCCGAGTTTGGCTATCAGCCGCAGCACGATTTTGCCCAGCAGGCGCGCGACTGGCAGCCCCCTGTACGCGACGAACGCCCATGGCGAACGATCCTGGCCCCGACCGCGCCGATCCCTTCCCGCCCAATCCATCAGGTGGTGATTTTTGGCGCTGGCGGCCCGATGGGCACAGCAGCCACCCAGGAATTGCTCTCCTCTTACCAATTACGCGTGACCGATCTGCGTCCTTTGGCGACCATTCAGGCTGAAAATAAGCCGCAGGCCCCAGGCGCGCCGCTCCCCACCCCGCTGACTGCACCCCACAGCGAGGTGCAAGTTGATGTGCGCGATCCCGAGCAGGTATTGGCCGCGACCGCGGGCATGGATGCGATCATCAACTGTACCGTGGTGCGGCCTCACCCGGTGGATGCGTTTTTGGTCAATGCAATCGGTGCTTACAATGTGATGAAAGCGGCTGTGGCCCACGGCATCCGGCGGGTGGTCCATACGGGGCCATTGGTCCAGCATCTGCGCGGCCCGGGGGACTACAGTTGGGATTATGACTTGCATGTCGACGCGCCGGCTCGCCCCTTCGACCATCTCTACATCCATTCCAAATATCTGGGGCAAGAGATTGTGCGGGTTTTCGCCGAGGCTTACGATCTGGAGACGCCGGTTTTGCTCTTTACGATGTTGTACAATCCCGACCCAGCGATCGTGCCGACCGGTTATTCGCTCTTTACCATCTCGTGGCCCGACACAGGACGAGCTTTGCGCCGGGCACTAGAGGTCACCGCGTTGCCGAGCCCCTATGTGATGGTCAACATCAGCGCGGATTTGCCGCATGGCCGGTTTAACCACGACAAAGCCCGCAGTGTCCTGGATTGGAGCCCGCGGGACGCAATGGCACATTTTTGGCAGGAGAGTGCTGGGTAAAGCCAGCCGTTGTGGCTGCTCGCCGAGTGGTGTGTTGAGAATGGTGGGCTGAGAGACGTGAATTCGGGATCAGAGCCAGTCCATGCCCCGCGTAAAAAGTGCGCTGCACGCAGGCTGAACTCGTCTACTGAACCCGAATTCACGTTTAGAGCGTATACCGCGTATGGGGATAATGGGCTGAATCGCGCAGGCGCACGCCACCTTTGCGCATAATTCGCCCGATATGCCCAGGGCTGAATTGCACGCCGTAAACTTGCTGAATAACCGCAATGATGCGCGACCGAGTCCACAAGTTGCCGCGGAAGCCATAGGTTTGCGGGCCCTCGGCCAGCAACGCGGGCAGACGCCTGATTTGATCTTCACGCAAACGAGGTTTGGGGCCACCACCTTTGCGGCTCTGCAAGGCCTCTCGCCCCTCTTCGCGCGCTCGCTTTAGCCATTGGCTAACCGCACCGGGGGTTACCCCCAGCTCCTTTGCGATCTGGGCCTGCTTCCAGCCCTGCTCTTTGAGGGCCAACGCATGGAAACGGCGCGCCTCGCGGGATCTGGTCTCCTTATACCCAACTTTTTGGCTGGATTTTGAGCGAGCAGTTGATTGTAAACTGAGTTTTGCCATACAGGTTCTCCGCGTCATCGCTGCTTGATACAAATTGCTTACCGAATGTTCATCGGTAACTGCTATCGGCTCTACAGTTGAGTACACGGTTCAATAGCGGGCGCAAGCTTGCCAGATTGCCGCCCTGTGTACAGTGAATGAGAAGCCTCGGGGCTGATGAAGCCAGTCATGGGTCAGACTTGCGCAAGCTTCACTGCCAGCGTCCTCGCGCCAATCGGCCGCGCCTGAAACCGAGTAGACGCTGCATAAGTCAGACTAGATATACTTTATCGGTAGAATGTCATGCTGTAACGCGACAAAAGTATTATTTTTCTGCCCCATTTGTTGATTTCTGTCGGAATTCACACGGGCGATGGCCGCGAAGGCGAGGGCCCGCGGAGCCGCCGGGGAAAATAGATGAGCGAAATGACCGCGCTATGGGCCGAATGGGAGCGCTTGCAAAATAATCAGGCACTCTGGCAGCCGCAGAATCTGTTGGGGCGGGCACAAGCGCTCAGCTTTGTTGCGTATCTGCGACAACTTGCCCGGGCCCGACGTCATCAACCCGAAGTGACAACGTTGTACGAACAGGCGCTTGCTTACCAGGAGGCGTGGCAAAGGCTGAACGAAACCTTATTCGCCCACTTTCGCAGCCAGATCCGCGATCATGGATGGCGCGGGGCTCAACTGCGTGCGGAATTCGATCAATTTACCGATTACCGCGCGCCGCACTTTGGGCAGGAACAGCTCGCCGCGGATGGGCTGGATCTGTTGCTGCAAGGCATCTGGGAAAGCGCGCCGCTGCCCGCGGAAAGCCAATTGCGCCATGCCGAGATGGTCCATTTTGAACGTACCCCTGCACGAATTCTGCTGGAATTGATCGATCGGCTAGCACCCGCACCGACCGATCATTTTTATGATATTGGCGCGGGTCTGGGTGGGCTCCTCTTTTTGGTCCATAGTTTGCTGGGCATTCGGGCAACAGGGGTCGAATATCAAGCCAGTTACTGTGCTTATGCTGCTGCCCGCTGTGAGGAATTGGACTTAACGGGCGTGGCGATGGTACAGGCTGACGCGCAAACGCATGACTATGCAGCGGGCACCATCTTTTTCCTCTTCACCCCTTTTCGCGGCCACTTATTGCAGGCAGTGCTCGACCGGCTCCAAACCGTAGCCGACCAACACGCCATCGCCATTGGCGCGTATGGGCCTTGTGCTCGTGTGGTCGGGCAGCAAACCTGGCTGCAACCGCTGGACAATCACGCCGCGCATGAGTATAAATTGGCGCTGTTTCGCAGCAGATGAACCGACCGCGCAGCGTTGGTTGTGTGGTTGGCCCTGGCTTATGGAGCCCGCTCGGTCTCTATGCCAATTGTCATGCCATCACTGGTAATGTGAATTCGCCCATGATGGTCGTTGCGCAAGATTTGGCGTCCAGCGAGCCGATCCAACACTTCGGTGTGGGGATGGCCATAATCGTTGTCCACCCCAGCCTGGATGATCGCCAGTTGCGGGTTCACGGCTTCTACAAATGCCTCCCCGGTACTCCCTTTGCTGCCATGGTGCCCCACCTTTAAGATCGTCGAGGCGAGTGGCAACTCCGCGGTCAATAATTCAGCTTCGACGGGCAAGCCAATGTCGCCGGTGAGCAGGGCCCGAAATTCGCCATAGACCAGTTGAAGCACCAATGAGTTTTCGTTCTCAAAAAATTGTTCGCTGCCCACCTGGGTTTGCCCAAATGGTTCGACAGGCGGCCAAAGCACCCATAATCCCACACCGTCACCCAGATCGATCCAGCCGCCTTGCTGTTGCACCTGGATCGCCGTTCCATCTGCGAGCAGCGCGGCACGCCAACGGTCGGCGTTGGGGTTGCCCTGGCTGGCATGGGTCTCCAGCGCGGTGGTGATCTGAAAGCGGCTCGGTAGCTCGGCCTGCGCGGCAATATGGTCAGCATCGGGGTGGGTCACGACCACCAGATCCAGGCTGCGATCCCAAAAAGGCATGGTTGCGCCTAATTCGCTGAACAATTGTTGCGGGCTGTCGCCACCATCGATCAATATTTGGCGGCCACTCGGGGTTTGGATCAGAATTCCATCCCCCTGGCCGATATTCAGAAAATAGAGATGTAAGCGACCGTCGGGCTGGCTGGCAAGCCCAAACCAGATCAAGAGACAACCAACCCCAAGAGCCCCAACGCTGCCTGTGCTCCAGGCATGTTGTTGCCATTGCTCACCAAGCCATTGGCGGGCGCGTCCCACCCAATCATGCAGGGGCGAGCGCCAACTCACCGCGGCGATCAGCGTATAGGTGAGCAGCAGCGCCGTAAAGTCATACCCGCTGATCTCCAAGCTAGCCCCGGGCAAGGCTGCCGTCCATTGCACCATCGCCACCGTCCACACCAAACAAAGCCAAGGCACGAGTAAAATTACCCAGGCCAGCCAGGCCAGCCCGAGCAAACCGACGACCAACCCAATGGTTCCCCAGATCATGATAAACCCCTGCACTGGTGAAATAAGCAGATTCGTCAACAGACTGACGAGACTCAGCCTCCCAAAGTAATAGACCACGAGGGGCAAGGTGGTGATGTTGGCCGCCAGGGTCAATAGTAGACCATCTTGGATCAGCCCTTGAACCAGGCCGATGGTCTTGCGTGCCGGGCCCGCTTCGAGCAGATCTGTCAGTGGGCCACCCTGAAAACCCGGCCAAAGTTTGGTAAAATAGGTCGTGATGCGGGTGGCGAAGAGGATCAACCCCGCGGTGGCCGCACTACTCAACTGAAAGCCGACATCCCACAAGGTGAGCGGATTGAGCAGCGTCATCACCCAGCAGGCCACCGCCAGGCTGACCAGCGCGGTGCTGCGGCGAGCCAGGGTGGTTGCAATCACATAGAGGCCGCCCATCAGGCTGGCTCGTAACACTGCGGCGTCCCCGCCGACCAGCAGGGCATAACAACCGATACCCAGCAATGTCGGCCAGATGGCTCGCCGCCTGCCCAGAAGCCGCTGGCCTAACAGCATAAACATGCCGGCAATGATCGCCACATTGCTCCCAGAAATCACAATGGTATGGCTGGTACCGGTCAGGTTGAATTGCTCGTACAGCGCATCGGGGATGCCGGCTTCGATGCCCAATAACATGCCATTGGCCAGCGCGGCATAGGGTTCGGGCAGCAATTGGTTGATCAATGCTTCGCCGTGGGCGCGCAGCGTATACAAAATTCGCGTGAGGGGATGGCCCGCATTGGGCAGCGTCAAGGGCTCGATCTGGGCGCTGTAGAGCAGGCTGTGAATGCCCTTGCGCGAAAGATATTCGCGATAGGAGAAATCTTCGAAGTCCGGCGGGGTGACCAGGCGCCCGACGAGACGCACCGGTTGCCCATAGACATAGCGCTGGCGGATGTCGGTATTCAAGAGCAATTCGCCCGTGACCACTTGTTCACCATCGGCGAGTTCGAGGTGGTTGATTGTTACCTGCACGCGCTGTTTGGTGTCAGCAACCAGTGGATAACTGCTGATCGAGCCGCGGAGGGTGGTGTGAGGCGCGCCGCGCGCAAAGGCTTGATCAGCCGGGAGGTTGTAATAGGCCAGGTCGGTGGGCATCCAACATGGTTCTAGGGGCTGGCTGACATAACGCAATGCGCCGGCCAGACAAGCCAGACCGATTGCCAGGCCGAGAACGAATTTGCGGCCCCGCGGCGGGGGCAGAAATCCTGCCTGGCGCGGCCACAACCCGCTGTGGCCGCGCGGTTGCATCCCCGGGAAGCTGCTCAAACTCGGCAACCAGGGAAGCAAGGCCAGGGGCAGAATCCATAGCCAGGTGGGCCAGCTACAGTCGAACCAGCCCCAGCCCCAAGCCAGGCGACCTGCTGCAACCCCAACCATATAGGCCACTGCGAGATAGAGAAGGATCATGCTGGCCAGTATAGGGCGAGGCTGTAGGGTCTGCCAGCGACAAACGCTAGAGTTCGCCCGCCAGAAAGTACTAGGGCAAGTTGTAAGGTTTCACTCGCGGTCTGCACGTTGAGAAATCTATAGCAGATCTTGGAAAACTCTTGACATTTTCTGGAGATTCGTCTGCCATACTAAGAGCCAACCCGTAAGCTGCTTGCGGCCCCCGAAGCTGGGCGTACCAGACCGCTTTGACGCAGAATTTGCGGATAGACGCTTACAGAGACGAAACGAACTGGATATGGATGGGCTATTCGCACTGAGTGAGTGGATAGCCGGGCAGGAAGGAATATTCGACGAATGAAACGTATCTCGCACATGGTTTTGGCCGGGCTCCTGAGTTGTGGAATGCTGCTGAGCATTTCCCCGGCTGTTTTGGCTCAGACGGCAACGGCACGCCCGGCTGGCTGGACAGAAGCGAGCCACAGCAACGATGTGGACCCCAATTACGAAGTGGTCTTCCCGGATGATCAGGTAAACGTGATCACCATCACGATCGACCCCGAAAATTGGGAGGCGATGCAGGCCAACATGACAGAACTCTTTGGCGCGCCTGGCAGCAGAAATTCGCGGGCGGGCTTCGGGGGTGGCCCAATGCGCGATCCAGCCAGAGAACCGGCGCAACCGAACTCACCCTTGGCCCCACCCGCGGATGCGCAACCCAATTCGCCCTTAGCCACACCGGCAGACGGGCAGCCCATCTCGCCCTTAGCCCCGCCCGCAGGGATGGGCGCAGGCGCGGACATGCCGGGGCCACCCCCAGGGTTTGGCTTTGATGGAGACTTCAGCAGCGAGAAACCAATGTGGGTGACCGCCACGCTTGAGTTTGACGGCAACGTCTGGACAAACATCGGCGTGCGCTACAAAGGCAATTCGTCGTTGCGCAGCGCGTGGGACAGCCAAACTCACAAGCTGCCCTTCAAGTTGGACTTTGACCAATTTGAAGATGAGTATCCCGAAATCCACAACCAACGCTTTTACGGCTTCAAGCAGTTGTCCCTGGCCAATGGCTTTGGCGATGTCACCTTTATGCGCGACGCCATCACCTATGATCTCCTGGAGGATGCTGGGCTAGTCGCTGCCCAGACTGCTTTTTACGAAATCCACCTGGATTATGGTGAAGGACCGATCAATCTTGGCTTATACACCGCCATCGAAGTGATCGACGATACGGTGATCGAGCGCTACTTCGGCAGCGACAATGGCAACATTTACGAAGGGGATGGCCGCGGGGTGAGCCTGGCCGAAGGAACCTTCGAGCTGATCGAGGACAGCTTCGAGAAGGAGAACAACGAGGGGAAGGCCGATTGGAGTGACATCGAAGCGCTCTACGAAGTCCTGCACCAGGAAAGCCGCACGGCAGATCCCGAAGCGTGGCGGGCCGATCTGGAAGCGATCTTCGATGTGGATACTTTTCTGCGCTGGCTGGCGCTGAGTGCCACGATCCAACACTGGGACACGTATGGTGCGATGACCCACAATTTTTATCTCTACCATGATCCCGAAACCGATCAACTGGTTTGGATCTCGTGGGATCATAACTTCGTGTTGGGGGCCATGGGGCCTGGTGGCGGCGGGTTCGGCCGCGGCAGAATGGGCGCGGGCGCCGGTGGTATGATGCAGGCTCCGCCAGCCGCAGGGGGGATGCAGCGCGGGTTTGGCGGGCGGCCCGGTGGTCCCGGCGGCCCTGGTGGCGGACGCGAGGTCACATTTGATCGAGCGAATATCGGGGCCGAGTGGCCATTGATCCGCTATCTGCTCGACGACCCGGTCTATGCTGAATTGTATCAAACGGAGCTGGCGCTGATCAGCGAAGAGGTATTCGATCCACAGGCGATTAGCGAGCAATACGAAGAATGGGCGGCATTGCTGGCCCCCTATATCGAAGAGGAAGCAACCTTTGAACTTGGGCTCGAAAGCCTGATCACAGCAACCAATCGGCAGGCCGAGGCATTAAAGAGCTATTTAGCCGAGCCGAGCGAAGCAACGTCATCCAACTAGGACTTATCTCAAAAATCTCTGTACCACACTGGGTGGGTTCCCTTTGTTCATAGGAGCCACAACCGATTTTTGAGATGACTTCTAACGGGAATGCGCGAGTAGGGATGCTCGCCAGGGAAGTGACCCCCCTGGCGGGCATCTTTTTATATCCAGACTTACACAGCGCAACTTTCATCCGTGCAACTGGCATCGGTATCCGCGCCACCTACGAGCGTGAGCGGGTTTGACCGTCGCCACGCCTCTTCGAGCGTCTCCAGGATCACCTCGGCACTTTGGGCCCCGGAAATGCCAAACTGTTCGTTGATCACAAAGAAGGGTACGCCGCGAATGCCAAAACTGGCGGCCCGTTGCTGATCGGCCCGGACATCGGCCCGATATTCATCACTCGCCAACATTGTGCGGACTTCTTCGGCGGGGAGGCCCACTTCGGCCCCCAACGTTACCAGCGTTTCGGGGTCGCCCACTGCCTGCCCTTCGGTGAAATAGGCATGCATCAGCCGTTCTTTGGCCGCATCTTGTTGATTGTGGTGCGCAGCCAGATGAATCAAGCGGTGCGCATTGAAGGTGTTGCCTGAGCGAGCTTTGTCCAGGTGATATTCCAGGCCTTCCTGGCGAGCCATCTGCGTAACATTCTCATTCATGGCCGCGGCCCGCTCTGGCGTAACCCCATATTTGGTGGCCAGCATTTCGGTCAGGCTGCCCGTTTCCTGCGCCGGGCTATTGGGATTCAATTCAAAGCTGCGCCATGTGACTTCCACCTCATCGCGATGGGCAAAGTTGGCCAAGGCGCTTTCAAAACGGCGTTTGCCAATATAGCACCAGGGGCAAACGACATCCGACCAGATTTCAATTTTCATGGGTGACATTGCAAAAACCTCTACGAGTATATAATCCATTGATGATCCAGCTTCTATTCTCGTCTGGAACATCGCTTTGGTCTGTGGGGAAGCTTGCTAAGCAGCCGGTTGGCAAGGCACCCAGTTTGGCTCACGATTCGGCTGTCGGTTCGGGGTCGTCAATCCTGCCGCTAGCTGCGTGAATGCGCTTGCGCTGTACTTACGCCGCGACCGCGCCGTGGACATAGGTGCTTGGCCCAACTTTGTGGAGCCTGACCTTGCCGCCGCTGCCATCTGGAGATTCCAGCACTTCATCCTGGCTCGCATCGATCACCTCCCCCTGTGGCTGCGCAAAGAGCTCCCACAAGACCCGGCCATCCAGGGGCGAATGCAGCGGCAATCCCAACAGTGTCAACACCGTGGGCAATAGATCAATCGCGCCGGTGGGCAAGGTTGATTGGGCCCCGCTGCGGAAGGTGGGCCCGTTGGCGATGAAGGTGGCGTGCAGATCGTACGGGGAGAGCGATCCGTGTGACGAGCGCAGCGCCGATTGGGTGGTCAGCGACCTGACACTGCCGGGCACGCCATATTCATTCCGGGTATCCGCCCAGCGGGGCGAGACAGCCAACAGCGGACGACGGGCATTTAGTTGCCCATTCCACAGGGACGCCAGCGGCAGCACGCCGGGCAGAGCGGCCAATTCGGGTGTTCCTCCCATTACCACGCCTGCCCACTCCTGCGCGACCAGCCATTCGACCAGCGGTACGAGTTCAGCGGTGCTCGGTTCGGGGGTGCCGGGCCGGGTGTAGATGTAGTCGCTGGCGGTTGCCAACGGCGGCAGCGGACGACCCAGCTCGCGTTGGGCCTGCAGCACATATTCGCGCAAGGTATTGTGCGCTTCGACCGTGGAATGACCATGATCCGAGATGAAGAAAATATCGAACTGGTCGCGGATCCCCTGCTGCTCGAGCGTTTCCACAATTTCACCCACACAGCGATCCACCATCTGCAACGCCTGGCTCGATTCGGGCGAACCCAGGCCAGCATAGTGAAAGCTGTTATCCGGCTCGTTCATCCACAGGACAATCACGCGGTTGCGCGGGTCGCTCAGATACAGGTGCGAAACCGCGGATGTGGCATAGGCCTGGCCCACCAATTGGGGCGCGCCCCGTTCTTTGGGGGGCAACTCGCCCAGTTTGTCGCGCAGATCGTAGAGATCGGCAATGCCGTAGGTGGTGTTGAAGTTGACCATGCGGCTCAAATGGCGATGGGTCCACAACATGGCCGCGCCCCCGCTGCTGGTGGCGGCCACGGCTACACGTTCGCCGCGCGCCGCCAACAAATCACCCAGGCTGGGCACCAACAGGGCCTTGCCGTGGCTGGCTTCTTCGAGCGCGTTGATGTGCTGATAATTGCCTGTATCGATGATGTGATCTTCCGTGGCGTTGGGGACCAGCATGGTGTTGGCAACAATGCCATGGCGTCCGGGGGCGGTGCCTGTAGCCAGCGCGCTGATATTGACCCGAGTGTGGGTTGGGTAAACAGCATGATGCTCAAGCACACGGGTGCCAGTGGCTGCCAATGCTGCCACGTTGGGCATCAACTTGGGGTCGAGCAAATCAGGCCGCAACCCATCCGCGCCGATGATCAACACCCGGCGGTTCTGCCCAGCAAACGGATTATTCATCTTCTCTTCCTTGTAAATCGTGCTTGTAAGTCGTGTTATGGTTTGCGCTGTCAGTCACCCCGGTTATGGGGCGAGCAGCAGATTCTCCAGCAGGCCAAGATCATCCAACGTCTCGTGGATCAAGGTATGGACCAAATAATTTGAGTCATTGAGGTGCTGAAAGAGCAAGGCCGCGCTGGTGCGCGTTGCCATTTTGCGCAGCGCATAAGCGGCTCGGGTGCGCGCGCCCTGATGCTCGCCGGCCAGCACGGTGGCCAATACGGGCAAGGCTGCATCACCACATTGGGCCAGCGCATCCGCCGTGGCCTGGCGCACCGAGCCAGCTTCATCCGCAAGGCGAGCGGCCACATCCGGCAAGATCGGCGCAACCAGCTCGGCCTGGCGTTGAAACAAGTGACCCAGCGCCATTGTCGCCAACCCGCGGATCATCGCTTCTGGGTCGGTCAGTGCCTGACGCAAAGCAGGCACAGCGGCTGGCCCGCCCCATGCTGCCAGCGCGCGGATCGCCCACCAGCGTTCATCCGGCGTGCCTGTGGCCAGCCATTGTAGTAAGCGAGGTTCTGCTGCTGGGCTCAACTGGGGGATGATTGCTTCTGCCGCGGCATCATCTTCCGCGGCGATGGCTGCCTGTAAATCCGCCAACAGTGGCTCACTCATTGGCGGGCCCATCACTGGGCAACGCCTGGATGCGCAACCATTCCAGCTCGATCAACGCAAATTGCCCGGGCTCCGCGGCCCCGCCAACGCCCACTGTGTTGAGGGGCAAGACAGGCTCGGCAAGCTCGAAGAGGACTTCATCATTGACCAGGAAACGCAGCGCCGCGCCATTGTCGATCAACGCAAGCTGATTGGCGAGCCCGGCCGGGTGGATGGCGGGGTGGGTCAACCACGGGGAGAGCAACTGGAGCTCACCGGCAATGGATTGCCGCACCTGAAAACGGCCCTGGCCATCGATGGCGAACCAGTAGAAATTCTCGGCATCCTGGAAACGCCCAACCAGGCTAGCCTGACCTGCCGGTGTGACGTCAGCCATGGTTAAGGAGGTGGTGAGCCGATGAGGTGGCAAAGCTGTGGCGCCGACTGTACTCCAGGCCAACTGGCCCGGCTGAATGCGGATCTCATAGATGCCTGCCGCGGCTCGCCGAGCAAAAGCCCAGCGCCCCGCGAGTTGACTCTCGGCCAGCAGCCCCGACGTCGCATCAAACTCATCGGCCAGCAGCGTTGAGAATTGTTCCGTGCCCGGCGGTGCGACCGCTGTGGTTGGAAGGCGGCTCCAGGTGATCGGGGAATCGAAGAGGCGCGCACTGATCAGCAAAACGGTAACCAGGATGAGCCCAACCAGCAGCAGAACTGGTGCCCAGCGTCTGAACGGATAGGCCGCAGGCTGAGCGTCCGCCGGGCGCACCGGCGCGGCTTTGGCGGTGGGCCGATATGGGTTCAGGCCAATGGCCTGCCGTTTGCGTGCTCGACTCTCGTCGATGAGTGGCGCTGCCTCTTCCCTCATCCTGGTGATCCTTACGCCCGACATACATGGAAATACATAGAGCGATTGATAAACTGTCCCACTCCTGATAAAATTATAGCATTAGCCCTGGCGGCTGCACAATAGAGCCGCCACTGTGAGCGTAGCCGCGTAATTTGATTTGCATTTTCGTTAAGAGCAGGGTATATATAGGCTTTGAGACCCATCATGGGGCGCTGTCGAGCGATGAGGCTGGATGGTCAGAAATCATCGGTGTGGCGCCGCTACAGAAACGTAGTAAAAATTCGCCTATGGAGCATATTTACCAAGAGACCCCCCCAGAAGAATGGTCCCCCTCTCGCATTCGCAAAGCTGCCGCCTGGGCTACCCATCTGTTCACGGCCAGCGGCGCAATTTGGGGCTTCCTGGCGATCCTCGCGATCAACAATGGGCAGTGGGTCCTGGCTTTCGCCTGGATGGGTGTTTCGGTCTTTGTCGATTCGTTCGACGGGCTATTGGCCCGCCGGACTCGGGTCAAGGATGTGTTGCCCAATTTTGATGGCGCACTCCTGGACAACCTGATCGACTTCTTGAATTATGTCTTTGTCCCAGCCTATTTCCTCTACCAGGCGCAGATTTTGCCGCCCGGCTACAACCTGCTCGCGCCGATATTGATTCTGCTCGTCTCCGCCTATCAATTCTGTCAGGACGACGCCAAGACCGAAGATCATTATTTCAAAGGCTTTCCCTCTTATTGGAATATTTTGGTCTATTACATGTTCCTGCTCAGTTTGAATGGCTGGATCAACCTTTCGGTGACATTGCTGCTAAGCGCCCTGGTCTTTGTGCCGATCAAATATGTCTATCCCTCGCGCACGGCCATGTTGCAAAAGCTGACCATGACCCTGGCCTGCCTCTGGGGTGTGATCAATATCATCATTCTGGTGCAATATCCACTGCACGACCGCCGTTTGATCTGGGGCTCGCTGCTCTTTGCCGTCTACTACACCGGGCTGAGCCTCTACGCCATGTTCAAAGATCGCCGCGCGGCCAAGTCCTGACTCAACACCCTCACCTTCCATTGCTGTAGCCTGCACCCAGTCAAATAGCCGCTTGCACTACTCGGGTCGGCAAAATGATGGAGCCCCAATTCCAGCATTTGACCCTGGTCGACCGCGGGCTTCCGCCGCTACAATAATTCCCCATGGAATGGCTGTGGCGAATGCGGAAGGAGCGGGAGATGCGCTGGTGCAAAGTTGGTCTGAGTGGAGCCTTGTTCCTGACCCCAGTACTCTGGTTGGTCATGGTTGCTGCACCTCGGCTCTCACCCATAGTAACCGGCCAGCCCACGAATTCTTATCAGCAATTTCTGCCCCTTGTGAGCGCGCCGCCGCCCGGTCGGCTGTTGATTGCCGCGGCCCATATCGACAGCGCGCTCAGCGGCGAACCCGATGAAGCCGTGCTGCTCTGGAATGTTGGCATGGGGACACAACCCCTGGCTGGTTGGCAATTGGCAACTTCCAGCCGGACAGCGCACTTCCCGATCACGACCACCCTGCGCCTTGAACCCGGCCAGCGGATCTGGTGTGCTGCGGAGGCCGCAACTTTTCGGCTTACCTTTGGCGAAGCCGCGGCCTGCGAATGGGCCCAAGCGACCGAAGCTGGTGCTGTGCGGCTGACCAATCATCTGACCCTGGGCAACAATCAAGGCCACCTCCAATTGCTCGACCCCACCGGTCAGGTGATGGATACTTTGTTGTATGGTGCGGCGGAACAACCAGCTGCTGGCTGGCAAGGGTTGCCCGCGCAACTCTACGCTCGCGGCGACTTGTCGGCAGTGGGCCAGGTTTGGCAGCGAAAGCTGGATCCGCTCACCTGGCAGCCGCTCGACAGCGATCAAGCCAGCGATTGGCTCGGCGATCTCACCGATCTCGCCTGGGGGCGGCGTGTGCGGATGCCGGGCTGGGGCGGATGGAACGCCGCGGAGCTGGGTATGCCACAAGTGGCAACCAGCAACGCCACGCTGATGGTGATGGTGGGCCCCGAAGGCTTGTACGAGCCAGTGCGCACATTGTTGGATGGGGCCACGTCGTCTATTGATCTGGTGCTGTACACGTTGGAACATCCAGAGCTGGCCCAAAGCCTGGCCGCGGCAGCCCAGCGGGGTGTGCACGTCCGTTTGTTGATCGAGGGCAGCCCTGCTGGCGGCATCAGCGCGCTCGAGAAATGGGCGCTCACCCAAATCGTTGCTGCTGGTGGGGATGTGCGCTTTCTGGCCGTAACCGAGGGTGCGCCCAAAGGATATCGCACGCGCTATCGCTATGTCCATGCCAAATATCTGTTGATCGATGAGCACTGGGCGCTGGTCGGCACGGAGAATTGGAGTCATGACGCCTTTCCCACCATTCAGGATCGGCCAGTGGGGGGCCGCCGTGGCTATTACATCGCGACCGATGCCGCGCCGGTCGTGGCCAGTTTGCGGCAGATTTTTACCACAGATTGGGCACCCGACCGGTTTCGGGACATCCGGCCCTATGTCTGGGAAGATGCTCGCTATGGCGGCCCACCGAGTGACTTTGCCCTGCCCGTTCCGACCGAACATGAGGTGAGCGAATCCCCATTTCGTCTGCCCTATACCGTACAGGGCGAGATGACCTTCCAGTTGATCAGCGCGCCGGAAAATGCCATGCGCGCCGATGCGGGCTTGTGGGCTGTGATCGCTCAGGCGGGAACCGGCGACGAAATTTATGTCGAGCAACTCTACGAACATCGGCATTGGTACTTGTGGTTACAACCGATAATGGATGCCCACCCCAAAACCGACACCGGGGATAAACTACCCGCTCTCCTTCCTCAATTGCCAGTGTAACGCGAACATCAAGGAGTTCGATGATGCGTCGACGTGTCTCAAAATCGTGGTCGGCGGCAGAGAGTCCTTCTGCGACTTCGGCGGCGAAATCATACACACTCTGAATCTCACCCTCCGTCAAATTCTGCGCCTGAAGCTGTACGAATAATCCCTCCCGCTCCTGCTCAAGTGCGCTGATGGTGTCTGCCAGACGGGACTTGCGGTCCAAGAGTGCATCTTTCGGAAAGTCACCCGACAGGTACAAATCAAGCAGCCGATTAAGCTGACCCTGATTATCAGCAATCAACTTATCGACAACGTCAAGACGGTCACGGAGCGGAGCCGTTTCGCGCTCGTGTTCAGACTGATATGCCGCGAGGCCCTCTGCCAGTTTTGTCGGGTCTGATAAGTACGATTTCACCCACTCCCACACGAGATCATCAACATGGTCGGCACGGAAATGCTTTCTCTGGTTGCACTCTCGTCCTGAGTTTATGCCCTTATCATAGGGAGTGTCACACTTGTAGTAAAAGAAGTCCTTCCCCTTAGATGGTGCGTAGCATGCGTTCATGGCGCTGCCGCACTCACCACAAATCACGCGACGACGCATCAGATAGTCGTGCTTCACATTTCTGACCGCTTCAATCTTGTTTCGTTTTCTCTGTGCCTGAGCAAGGTTGAATGTCTCAACATCGACAATCGCAGGAACGGGAACCTCAATAAGCTGATCAGGATCTTCTGCATATTTGGAATAGTGCCAAACGCCGCTATAGGTCTCATTGCTCAGGATTCCCAAAACGGTCGTTGACCCCCAGGTGGCATAGGGCCTTGTTTTCATCTTGCCTTTACCTCTCCCTTTGCCAGAGTCGGCTGGGGTAGGAATGCGCATCTCACTCAATCGTCTGGCGATTTGTCGCGATCCTAACTTCTCATCGCCCGTATACCATGCAAATATCTGACGCACCACACGTGCCTCGTCCTCATCAACAATCAGAGTCCTATTCTTCCCGTCGGGGATATAGCTATAGCCATAGAGGGGGGCACCATTGAGGACAACATATCCAGCCATTGCTTTCCGTCGTCTGCCGCGTACCATGCGTTGTGTAATGAGGGTACGCTCATATTCAGAGATGACAGCCTTGATGTTTTTCATCAAGGCACCCTCTGGCGTATCGGGGTAGTCACCCATTACATAGGCAATCTCAACGCCAAGACGCTCAAATTCAGCTTCAATCACGAGCTGCTTGGCAAGGCTGCGAGCGAGGCGGTCAAGCTCACGGCACACAATGACATCAAAGGAGTGAGTTGGCGCAAGCCTCAGAAGATTTTCGAGTTCAGGTAACCAGGCGGCACCCGACGTGTGAGAGGTGGGGTCTTCAAAAACCTCGTTTACCACCGTGTAGCCGCGCTTGAGGGCAAAGGCTCTGCATTCGGCCAACTGACCTTCAATAGACGATGTTGCGTATTTGCGGTCATCGCTTGAGACTCTGGCGTATAGTACGGCCCGTTTCGGTTCCACAGTTAGTACGCTCCTTTGGCAAGTGGCGACCACCGGCGCATCACAAAACAAAAACGCTTGCCCAATTGCCTGGCAAGCGTCAGATAGGTATAATCCGCCTATCCACGAGCCGCTTGACCCGGCTTCGTGGGGAGGGTTATCAAGGTGTTACCAGCACTTTGATAACCCGCTATTTTGTTGGTCGCATCCTACATGCTGATTATAGCCCAACAGATCTGCCCAGACAAACATCGCGTAAAGTCGACTTTGCGCGTGAGGTACACCTCACAACTGCCGCTTCACTCACCCATAGCTTCAGTATCAGATGTATGGTGCGGCTGTCCACGTGGTGAAACCTCATCCGGTCGAGGCTGCTTCTCCCGGCCACCACACCCTTTGTTCTTGAGAGAGAGGAGTAGTCTGTATACTTTTGCGAGTGTCTCCCGTTGTTCAGCAGCAAATCCCGCCTCATCCTGAGCAGGAACAGGTGCGGTATCAGTTAGGTCCTCATGTCTCATCTATAGCTCCCAAGGATGTCTTCGTTAGCCACCTGCACGGAATGCCGGCAGATGGCTAGGCCGCAGTCTCCCCAGTACTATAGTGAACTCTTTCATCAAAATCATGCCAGGTTTCAGCTATTTTATCCGCATCCATACATGCGCCCCATCGTCAATGCCGCATGTGAGGTAATGGCAAGCACAACCACACTTTTTCTTTGGGGTGACATAGTGTGACTACGTCGGGACATTTGACCACGTGCACCCGGGTAAACACGGCCATTGAAGGCCCGCGACATAAAGCCACTCCAGGACGGCAACACATTTCATATTGAATTCGTAACTATTTCCTGTTACAATCGTCATATGAAATGCAGAGGAGGTGTTATGACCAGTACCATACTAAATAATACACAGCGAACATTCCTTGAAGACATCATTGCAGAGTTTGGCAGTGTAGTCTCGTATGAGCAGATCGTGGAGTATATTCCTTTCCAGGATGACGTATCCAAGCGACGCTTTGTGAGCCAGCTTAGTCGCGCCGGATGGCTTGTGCGGATAAAAAAGGGCCTCTATCAGGTCGCCGCGGATATCGGCTCCCTGGGCACACTCACCATCTCACGCTATGCCGTGGCGCAGCACCTTCTACCCGGCTCTTATGTTTCCTTTGAGGCGGCGCTACAGTCTCATGGTCTACATGATCAGCTCTTGCAGACGACTACCAGTGTAGGGCTGCAGCAGCGCTCCTCGGTCACCCTTGAGGGCTACACCTATCGCTTCGTGAAGACCACAGAGCAATACTTCTACGGCTTCGAAGAGCACAGGGTTGGTGACCAGTCCGCCCGCATTGCGACAGTCGAGAAAGCCCTCATTGACATGGTGCAATTTCACCGGAGCACGTATAGCGCCGATCGGGTCCTGGAAATCCTGTCAGAGCAGAGTACGGATGTTGACCAAAAGCGACTGAGTGCATACCTGCTTCGCGCGAACCTCACAACGCAGCGCGTCTTTGGCCTCATGTTCGATTACCTCAATCTCGGCTACGACAAAGAACTAAAAGACAGTGCAAGAAGCAGTGCTGCCGCAAGCCGAGCTACTCCCGAGGGTCAGGAGTACGATGCCACATGGCGGCTGTACTATGATCCCGAGATGTTTCGCCATTACCATTCTCATCACGCCTCATGATCACGCGCCAACAACTCCAGATCCGCAACCGCCGTACGCTCAAATACCCGCTGGACATTGCAGAGAAGGACTACTACCTCACCGAGGCCATCAAGCTCATCAGTGAGTCTGCCTTGGGGGAACAACTGGTCTTTAAGGGCGGGACTGCGTTGCACCACTGCTATCTGCCCCAACATCGTTTCTCTGAGGATCTGGACTTCACTGCGCTAAATCATGATCTCACGCTGGAGCAAGTCGTAAGTACGCTTGAGGCCACAGAGCAGTTTGTGGTGAGAAAACGCTATGAGTCGCCGGCAACCATCAAGATTGAGCGACTATGGTACGCGGGGATTTTGGCACAGCCAGGGGCAATTAAGGTCGAGGTCGACCGGATACAGAACGTGGTTCTGCCGCCTGTCACACGACCCTATGAGAATGTGTGGGGGATGGAGGTGATGGTTCAAACGATGGACCTGCGGGAAATTGCCGCAGAAAAGATTAGGGCGACTGCAACGCGCGTTCGCTACCGCGACTTTTACGATTTGTACTTGATTTTGGAGAACTCTGATATTGATGTGGACAGCCTAGTCAGTCTCGTACGCCAGAAGGAAATTCGGGCCACAATCGGGCCAGAGCAAATCCAACGCAACTGGCAAGAGGCCCAAGACCAAGCTGATGATGACTTGCGCTCCATCCACTGCTCACGTCAGATTGAGCATAACCATATCTCTGCCATGGTGGCACGACTTCAGTTTGAGCCGATTCTACCTGTGTAATACGACTTTAATTACACACACCCTACACATACCTGAAAAACGCACGTATTATTCGTCCTCTGTTTCGAGATGCCGTAGATAAGTCCCTCTGAGGTGTTCACCTAGAAAAAAGAGCCGTAGAGGTATCCAATAGCGGCTTTTAGCTTTCAAGCCACCTCCTGGGCAAATTAGAGGCCTTACAGTTGATGTTATTGTTGATATGGGCAGTACCAAGTACTGGAAGATTTTGTTAACCCTCTCCAGAGTACAGCTTATTGCGCTCATTCCCAATCAGAGTTTTTGAGGCCCAGTTGTCCAGCGTTTTCCGACACAGCGCGTTTTACGTGGTCAGTGACACCATTAGGGAACTCCGCTTCGATCTCCACGGTGACCTTTACAGTACCATTTGGATCACTGGTGAGCAGCTGAATGATTTCCTCAGCAAGCTCTACAAGGCGCGTTTTGGCGGTCGCAGCCGTTACTACTGCCGTGCCGTGGAAGAAGCGCGCTTTTGCCACGGGAGGCGGCACAATGGGCGGGCCTACAGGTGGAGGATCGACAGGTGGCGGTGTTCCGCCACCGCCTGGATCAATAGGCGGGACTACTCCTGGTTCAGGATCAGGATTTCTCAGGTTAGCCGCATACTGTTTCGCTGCCTCTGGCTCAATCAAAAGCAATGTGTCGTCTAGCTGCACATCGGAACTGCCGAGATTGAAGCCTTCAAATTTGTCGCCATTTTGGCCATAGGCTGTGCCAAAGAAATCTCGCGTGGCAGCACCTTTGCGGATCGCCTCTTGCAGCACACCACGACTTAGCAAACGGGGCAAATAGAGATAGCGCAACGTGTCTTCCCAAAACGCCATTGCCTTCGCCGCAGCATTACCACCCTTCCAATAAAACTCCTGAAGACGCGCTCGTAAGTGGACCGGCGACCACACCTCTATCACCAGTTCATTATCGCTGCAAACTCGCTCAATCTCATTGCGAATGGAACCACTGCCCGTGCCAAGCGGGAATGCCTCCACGGTGGCTTTCGGATCGGTCGGTAGCTCTTGGAATGGACAGAGCAACCAGCGATAGCATTCACGCGCCACACGCGGCAGCGCGTCTTCTGCATTCTGCAACTCTGTGTCGGCCTGCTTCTTCTGCAGCAGATCGATGTTCAGTCGCCCCTCTTTGACATCGTCTACGATGGAACCCCAGGCCAGTGCGACACGCACTGCATCGCGCAGCCTAGAAAGGGCACCATGATCCGCAGCAAGAAAGAGCAGGCGGTTGCTCCGATAGCGAGGCTTAGTCCCGTTGTTGCGGATAAAGTCGAGGACTGCATTGAACGCAGTCTGCGTTTCTTCACGTGCATACCAGTTCTCAGGGGGTAGCACCACCAGTCGTAACGCGCTGTCATCAGGCACATCGCTGTGCGGCGTGAAGATATGCACACCCTCAAAGAAGCCGAGGTTGCCGAGTACACGCTTGATCACATCGGCGATCTTGCCGCGGACTTCAGACTTGTCATCAAAGCGCCGCTTGCGATCTTCCATCTCACGACGCAAGTTGGCGCGTGTATCAAACCAGTAGCGGGTGGCATCTTGGGTCTTGTCGCCGGAACTGTTGAGGTAGTGCAGCCGATCCACCAAGCGGTTGAGTGCATCTGTGTACGTCGATGAGGCTTGTCCGGGCTGGAGACAACCCAGCAGAATGCGCGCACGGTCTAGCCCACGAATGCCCGCCTTGGTCGCAACTGAGGAAGGTGCACTGCCGAGGAAGAGCGTACGTGCCACACGACGTGCTGCATTGACCTGACCAAAGCGCGGCTCACGAGTTTCTAGTTCGGTGGTTTCGGCGCGATTGCCATCAATGTCGCCTTCGATCACGGCATCCCACCCAGCCGAAAGGTAATAAGTAAGCTCGTTGCGCGTGTTGCCATCATAGAGGGGAAGGCTGCCCGGCATGATCATGAGATCTTTGTTGTCGTCCTGCCACAGCCGGTAGATGACCTTTGCCATCAGCTTGAGCACGCCGCGCGTACGCTGGAAGCCGTCAATGGTCGTCCAGTCTTCATAGAGGCGGTCAAAGACTTCGGGATGGATAGGATAGGCTTGCGTCAAGCGGTCATAATAGCGACCTTCTTGGGTTTCCGTGGGTAGCTTGGCTCCTTCGGCTACAAAGGTGTCGGCAAAAGCACGGCAGACAGTATCACGCGCTGTCAGGTCGCGCACAGGCTCAAAAAGTCGCCGGCGCACAATCTCAAAGGCTTCTTCGGTGGCGACAGGCTTCCACAGAGCCTGAATCCGGCCAAAGGTCTTTTCAAGCGCACGCAACGCCGCTACACCGCGCTGGCTTCCTGCTTCTACTTCGGATTCGGGCAGGGAGGCCAAAACAATGGCTGTGGGAACCAGTTTCGCCGCCTCCGTAAGTGACTGGATAAACGACAGGTTGCTGTCGTAACTGCCGCCACGCAACGACTGGCCCTCTGGAAACTGGCGGATATAGGCGACAAGTTCATCAATAAGCACCACGCAAGGCGCATAGCGTGAGAGTAGATCGCGCAGGACTTCCTTGCCTGGAGATGTCCCGCTGGCATCCGCATCTTTGACCAGCGCAAAAGCATCACTACCCCCCAACTGCCAGGCCAATTCGCCCCAGAGGGTGTTGACTGCCTGCTTGCCATAGACGCGTGGTTGATTGGGTGCGTGTGCTGTACCATCCAAGACCGCCACGCGTGCTTGCGGCACATCCATCAGCCCCGCCAGATCGACCAACGCCGGGATTCCGGCCAAGTCGGACAACGGGCAGCGGCGCATCGCCAGATGGTAAACGGCCAGCATGGTGTGCGTCTTGCCACCGCCAAAGGCCGTTTGAAGCTGAATGACTGGCTCGCCACCCTTGCCCGAGAGCCGTTGAGCCACCTGCGTGAGCAGAAGGCGCATTCCTTCGGTAATGAAGGTACGCTCGTAGAAAGCATCGGCAGCTTGGTATTCGCGTGGCGCTTTGCCGGTATGGACAGCCGTGATATCAGCAGCGAATTCGGCTTGTTGAAAGGTGCCCTCCAACACATCGCGGTGGGGGATGGCGATCTCGCGCCACGGTTTCATTGTCATATTTTACCTCCGGACGAGTGCAGCATATAGCTGAATCTATCGGCAATGAGTGCTTTGCGCGCCTCGACAAATTTATCGAAATTCTCTAGTTTCCACAGGTTAGGGTCAGACGGAATCAGGTGCAATTGCAGATACTTGGCATGTTCTTCGTCGCTTGCAAAGCGCGCACTCGCAAACCACTGATCGGGTGGCGTATCGCATTTGCCGGCAAAGCCATTTTCGTTGGCCGAGAGCAACATACAATTGGCAATTTGGTCGCGCTGCTCGGCACGATAGCGCATGATATTGTAGACACCGGTTTCCGGGTTAGGATCCTTCACCTGCTTCAGCTTGCCTTGCGGAAAGATATGGTCGATCTGCGGCCCGTTGTCATCCAAAGCAGGCGTATAGTCAAAGCTCTGATACCACAAGTTGAAGAAGAGGTGGATTGTTCTCGAACCATACGACTGGCTGTAAATCACATCCGGGGTGATCTCAAGACTCCGGTTGTCGGCGCGAATCACACCAAAGACTTCGCTCAGCACGAAGCCTTGCTTCTCCTGGATGTTGCGCACAATCTTGTCGATCAGGTTGTCAGGGTTGCCGCTAAAAACACCGGTGATCAGCGAGCGCAGCAGATATTCTTGTAGCCCTGGTGTTGCTGTAAATTTCTCCGCATGGTGGTAGCGGAAATAGACCAAGGGGATCAACGCCAGGTATGAGGGCAGGGCTTTGGCCGAGCGGATATAGGTCTTGTTCACCACAAAGTCGCGTACGTCCTTGATGGCTTCGGCAATTCGTTCCCACTTCTCGATGATTTCTTCTTTGGTCTTGCCATCGCGAAACTTGCTGACTTCGTAGCGTGCGCCTTTATCTAGCACAGTCAGGCAAGTCTTGAGTACAAAGTCGCGATCAAACTCAAAACGCTCCTGATTCAACTCCTCAAGCAGCGCTTCCATCTCCCCGTCAGCATCTTCCCAACTAGAGATGAGCAGGGAAAAAAGCAGGTCAGATTTGCCCAACTTGGTGCCACCGGAATTGGCGCGGATAAAGATCTCGACAATATCATCGACCCGATAGGTATCAGGGTTGTCGATCCCATCTAGCTCCTGATAGGTGATATTGTCGTCGTTCACAAATTCCTGTTGGGCGCGCGCAATGTTGACCTGCAACTTCCTTCTTTCTGCCTGAGAGAGTGATGCCGGTGCGCGCTCCTCGATTTTCTCAGCAATCTCCATGGGCAACTTGGTGCTGGAGACGATATCCTTAAAGCGCATCCACGGCCACGTTGCCGTGCCTTTGCGCAGAAATTCAAAACGATAGCGAATATCTTCGGGGGCGACAACATCGCCACTGAGCACATCCAAATAGAGCTCACGATCTGTGCCTGCGTAGCTGCCTTTCAGGCCAATATAGAGACTTTGCAGCCGCTGTTGCCCATCCAGCACCATCATTTTGGCACGCTTGTTTTCCGGCACGTAAAAATCGGTGAGCTTGATGTCGCGGTGATAGTTGTCGATGAATTTACGATGCTTGACCGCTTCTTTCGTCTTCCACACCAGCAATGTGCTGATGGGGTACTCGCGCATAATCGAGTCGAAGAGACGGGCAATTTGCTCTTCGCTCCAGACAAAAGGTCGTTGGATGTTGGGGAGCCAGAGGCCGCCGCCATCGCTTTCATCATCATTGAGATAGGAGACAATTTTACGAATACTGAGTTTTTTGTTCTGCACAGCTACCAGCCGATCCAGGTCTTCAGGGGATTGATGAATAAACTACAAATCAAAAAGTGTGCGTTGCTGATTGTTGGCTGCGGCAATCGCAGCGGTTTCAATGGCACTCCAACTGGTGATGATTTCGTTGTAGGCGCGGGCATCTTCAGCCCAACCTGCGCGCTCGCAAAGGGTATAGAGACGATAGGCGAGCTGGCGCGTAGCTTCGGTTTTGGCGGCTACTGCGGCAAGTACCGTCCCCGCACCCTCTTCGCCCTGGCGTTTCAGGATGCGAATCATCTGATGGAGTACTTCCCAGATAGGCAGGCGGGTGTCAGCCGTTGGATTCCAGTCCGCTGGATAGTCGGTCCAGCGTAGTAAGCGCACCACGCCACCGGCGGCTTCCACCACACCCGATTGTTTCACACCATCCACACTGGTACCTTTGGCGCGCGCCAGGGTATCCGCCTCGCCAAATCTGCCTTCCTTCCAGCCATGTTGCTCGAACCATTGCATACAGAATTGAGTATCGGCATCAAAATCATCTTCGGCGAGGAAGCGATTGATCAGTTGGAGCGCGGTTTTCACCGACATCGGAGTGCCATCAGCCTCCAACACCGCGTCATATTTGGAGAAGACAGCCATGCCGGGGCCGATGATGGCTTGGGAGAGGTCCACTGGAGCCACTGGTGAACGGTCATCTCCACTACCTTTGGTCATTTCGTCCAACGCTTCAGGCAGCACCTGGTTGAGTTCACGGATAAAGGCACGACGGGAGATGGTAGGCGCATCTTGTGAACGAGGTCGGCACACTAGAACAACACTCGACGCGAGAGCATTGCTATCGTTTTCGATGGTGCGTCCTTGCTTTTCTGTTCTTACTGGCCAAGTGCCTGCAAGTGCTAAACCCGCACGGTACACAGCATCCAGGAAAGTCTCCCAACCTGTTGATGAAGTCTTACTGTCAGACTCGGTTTCGGACTGCTTGAATGCGTAGTAAATCGTGATAGGCACTGCCGGATGACCTTGACTGGCAAGGCCATTCATAGCGCGCGTCATTCCATCAAGAAAAAAGGCTTCGGCTTCCAGTTTGTTATTATGTCGAAACGGTGTTGCCACCAATTCCTCTGACTTTGGCACGGCCACGGTCGCAAATAGCATTGGGAAGAATGAACGTAGGGCACGGCGTAACCACACATAAAAGAAGTCTGAGAGGTCCGCATATCCAATGTTGTCATAATAGGGTGGATCTGTGGACACAATCTTGTGAATTGAAATCTGTTGCGTCTGAGCATCAGCTTGAGATGCGAACCCTGCTACTGCATCACGAGGCAAATTATTTAGGCTCTTCTGCACCCACTCAAGAGAATTACCTGTCCAGTTTCCACAGGAGTCCGAAAATGGGTTGACTTCCGTAAAGTCCCAATTCATTGCAAGTGCCTGACGCGAAAACGTGTTGCGACTTGCTTCAACCTGGTTACGCCAAGTTACCATAGAACTCCAGGCGTCAGCGGCACGGCTTGAACCAAATGCAAGATAGACGCTCACCGCCTCAGCATATGCCGCCGCCCCACATCCACCGGCATCCAGTCCCAATCCATCATCAGGCATGCCAGCGACAAGGGCCTCGGCACGTACTTGTTCGCGCACATCTCGCACTAAGTCGCTAAAGGTTGTCAGTGCCACTAACTGGCGGGAAGTGAATAGCTTGTCCCATGTAGTAAGGCCGTATAGACCAATGTTAACGCGAGACTTCCCGTGGGTATCCGAGTTTGGCCTCCATTCTGGTACGGCCAAGTCTGCGATAGACTCAAGTTCTACCGAAGGTGACAAATACACGCGCCCGCGCGTTCCCTCTGCGACAATCGCCATTAACTTTGCACCCATTCTGCCAGCTGTTCCCTCAGAGCGGATGAAATCGTAGTCGATTGGCACACCTGAGAGTATACAGCGGAACCCTCCGCGTTTTCCGGCTGACGTTCCTGAAGCTGCCGTAGTTGGTGGCTTGCCGACCCTTACATTGAAATGATATCGGTCGCCATTGACAATTGGCTCAACATAAGATTCTTTGCCTGATTTGCTCGACAGTACAAAAGTTGAGGTTAGAGGAACATCGACGTGACGAAACGCCGGATTGGGACTTTTTACTGTACGTGCCCATAGCCAGGCAATAACAGTGAGTTTTTGTCCCTCCAGTGGCTTAAGGTCAGGACGATACTTTGTCATCTCCGCTGTCACCTCCACTGGCGGGTAAAGATGACCTATACGCTGTTCGGCTTGCTCCCGTACCCACGCGCCGTAGTAGCCCACGTCTTCAGCAAGTCCCTGCGCGCCCTTCCATTCAGGTTTGACTGTGCGGAGTTCCTTCTGCGATTCTGGATTGACAGGAGCCATACCAGCAAACTTGGGCGGAATCTCAATCATCGCCTTATTGATCAACACCGCTACGGGATTCAGATCAGAAGCATAAGCTTCGAGTCCCAGACGTTGTGCTTCCAAAGGAATCGCGCCACCACCGGCAAAGGGATCATGCAGACCAGGCAGCTTGTCGGGGTTGAAAAGCTCGGCAGCTTGAGGGTGATCTTTATTTAACTCACAGGTCTCGCGCCAGGATTTGCGAATTTCGGCACGCGCTTTTTCCAACACTTTCTCGTTGGTGGTGTTCTCCCACAAAACCAAGTCTTCAAGAATACCGAAAAGGCGCTTACGGCTAGCCGCCCAACTCGCCTTCAGATGGCCGGGCGGCACTTCGCCGGGATGCTCAAGCTCCCACTTCCATGAGGGATCATTCACCAGTTGGCCGAAGATTACGGCGCGCGCCGCCGCGAGTGGCCGCCGTGCCCACCAGAGATGCAGCGTGCTCGGATGTCCGTGGCGAATCGATTTCTCACGCGCTGCCGCCGCATTGATCTTATCCAGTGGCAACGCCACCTCGATAAGCTTGCGCGGTGATTTTATGGGATGGGTCATTTACGACTCCTTAAAGCTCCAGAAAGTGTTTGATGGCTGTACAAAACGGTTGATCTCTCGTATAAGCCAGCTCACTCGCGATATATTCAGCTATCTCTTCAGGTGTGAAACAAGCTCGATATTCCCTAAGCTCATCCAGCGTCTGTATATAGCCCCTAAGAGCATTCTGCCTCATCTGACGCAGTTGGCCCCGTTCTGCATCAAGATTGAAAATCCGCAGCGTTTCAGTGGCACGGTGTCGCTCAAAAGTGGATAGGCTGGAACGTACGGCAATGGAACCGTTAGAAACGAACTGAAGGAAATGCTCCGGGTCATCGTCATCTGGCTTGATGAGGTCGGCATGATTGTAGGCACCACAACTGTCCTTGTGTTTACCGCAGGAATCATTTCGGCCACATGACCAAAAGAGATTGTCCCAATCAAATGTGCCTTGTGGATAGCGGTTTCGTTGGTGAAAGTGCTCAATATGCTCACCGTGCGACTCCAAGTCACATTCGCAATACGCACAACGGCGGCCTTGCATTGCTTCTAGTGCGTCACGGATTTCTTGACGTTCGGCAGGACTCATGTGCTCCCATGCGTGCATCCCATGCCGATAATGACGAAGACACCCTGGAGCTATAGTGCAGGTACGATCTAGCTTATGCACGGATCTACTCCAACCTTTGGCGACGCTGAGGCGGCAGATTCTTTTTGAACCTCTCAAGCCGGATGATTCGATCACATTCCTGCATCACAGGGTGCTGGAGCCCAAAGTGCGACACAAGTCGGTGCCGGAGTACCTGCGCTTGATCGCCTTCAGACTGTCCATCTTCAATGAGCGCCCGATAATTGTTGAGCCACTGCGCCTCCTCAACGGGCGGCACTGGGTCAACCCCCATAATATACGCCAAGACGTTAGCGCTCTCGACACCACGAGTTTGAAACCAGGGCGTTTCGATCAATGCCTTTCCATCACGTAAATGGATGACGCGGATATACTTCTTGTCAACAGCGGATAAGACTTGAGGGCTATGTGTGGTCAAGATCAATTGTACCAAGGGGAAAGCATGACGCAGTAGAGTAACGATTTGTTGCTGCCAGCGTGGATGAAGGTGTAGGTCTACTTCATCAATCAGCAATATGCCGGGTGTCTTTTCAGCAGCATCCTCGCCAAGGTGTGGATTCAAACTCGCACATCGCCGCGCAATGTCCATAACCAGCGCGACCATAGTCCGCACACCGTCGCTGAGTGCCGTAAGGGGCAACCACCCCTGTTCTCGATGCCCAACGAGTAGACGCTTATTCTCAAAGTCCCAATCAAGTTTGCACCATCCAGTTGGCCCGAGTACCACTTGCATTGCCTTTTCCACCGCAGATACCAACTTTGCTGGCTGTTCAAGTGAGAAGCGTGAATCGCCCGCCTGAGTCATCTTGGTTTCATACCAAGCAACGACATCCTTGACGGAGGATGACGATGAAAGGCAGCCAGCATAACCCGACATTCGTCCATCGCCGGGACTGTTCCCTTTTCTGTTTCTAACAGGCGGCTTATCACTCCAGAGGCGGTCGGTTGCATAAAACGCCACGAGTGGTAAAAGCGGTGGAGCTTCATCGTCCCCTGCCGTGTGCGCCTGCACACGTTCACGCAATTGCTGCGCAGCATCAACAAGTTCTTTGGCTCCCTTTGCATCTGTGCGGGTCCGAGGGCCAAATCTAGTACGACTGCCACTCCAAGCTAGCTCTTCGCCTGCATGACCAAATACCGCAAACTCGGTTCGCGACCCCGAGGTCATTATGCCGTTTTCGTTAGGCACTAGGCGGAGATCTGTCTGCACGAAGTCAACACCTTGCTTTGTGCCCGAAACATTATCTACAAACAAAGCAAGGGCCAGTGCTAACGCATCGAGCACAGCCGACTTACCGCCTCCATTTTCGGCCACGAGCACCGTAAGCTCCGGATCGATGTCCATCGCACATGTCTCGAAACATCGAAAATTACGCAGGTAAAGATGCTCGATACACAAAGCTCTGCCAGAGGTCATTTGGCCTCCGAACGTTCGAGAAGAGCCTTGAGTGCAAAATTGATGGAGGCAACACCCCAACCCGGCTCGCGGTCAAAGGGATTGCGGATGTAATATGGCCCGTCCACACTGTCATCGCCATCAACCATTACCACGGCTAGAACAAATTTGTCGCCCTGGTTCAAGGCATAGCGAATCTCGTTATGCGTAACCGTGATCGTCGTTGCCCCTTTGATGCGCCCTTTGACTTCAATGTGGCGCGGCTCTGGCTGCTTGCCATTCGTCGCCGGTGGATAGGAGGTGATATCCCAGCCACATTTGGCGGCGGAAACATCCACCACATGGCAGCCGCGCGCTTCCTCTGCGCGGCGTACCGCGTCCATGGCAATACGCTCGATGCGCACCCGCGCCGCGGCATCAGCAGCAAAGATCGCTGCCACTACATCCACTGGTTCATCGCCACGCCTTGCTGCAAGCAGGCCAGCCGGAACCACCAATGCCCCACCCAACACCACAGGTGTGCCATTCACCACATGACGCATGGATTGGAGTTCCCGCTTGCGATTTTCCAGCCGCCCTTCCAAGTCGGTCAGTGTGCGACGGATGTTGTCAATCGGTAAACGCACATCCTTGCCCGCTGCAAGGTCTTCCTTCAGTTTGAGCCAACGGTCTGTCCAGAAATCGATCTCGTTAGTCAAGCGTTCATGTACCGCTACCAGCGTTTTGTCCACATGGGCAATGCGACGGTTGGCAACCTCGTTGAAATGTTCGGGCACCAGCATGGATGCGGCCATGCCGACGGCGATGCGCTCTTGGTCGGTCGTGACCCACGGCGCGACCAACAAATCTTGGATAAGTGGCCGATCAGATGCTTCTAGTGGTTCAAGGTCGAGATGGGGTGCCCAGCCTGCAAAGGAGGCCTTGCCATCGGGATTGACGCGTACAAACTGCATTCGCTTGGAGATCACAAGCCCATCACCCGACTTGACATCGTGGGTGAGTAGGAAAAGCAGCCACGGATCGCGCCCTTCATCGGCGGGATCTACCAGGATTGTCCCTTGGCGCAACAAGTTGGTGTGCTGTTCCAGAATCAAATCGCTGATTGCCAGCATCAGCGGGTGTCCAGGGTGCATCAGCACGGCGCGCCCCAGCCCTGGCCGGTCGAGCGGTTGCACTGACTCTTTCTCGAAGCAGATGCGGTCATAGCGCCGGAGCACCGGCTCTTGCTCCCGACGGTTGCGCCCGGTGATGCGCCGGTCGCGCTCGCGGATCGACGTGGGCACATGGCTGATTTCATAGCGGCCCGCTTCACGCGCATGGATGGTGCCACCCAAGGCGTCAAACGCCTTGAGGAAAAACGCCCGCACAAAATAGGGTTGCAGCCGACGCGCTTCGGCCTTTTCCATCTCTTCCTTGACGGCAAAGAGACGGTCGGCGCTCATGGTCTCTTGAGCCAGCGCATTGCGATTGAGAAGGGCCTTGAGATGGTCGTGATCCATGGCGTCGTCAATCTGTCTGGTCAGTCTGGCGCGCGCTTCGGGGCTATCGCTATAGCGGATGGCGCGCATGAGCAACTCTTTCAGACTTACCCCTTCAAAAACTTCGCCCAGAATATCAAAGACCCGTCCATGCAGCGCAGCACTCTCCACCTCGATTTTCTGGAGCAAACGATGATAGACGTCGCCTTCACGCGTTTCTTTGGCGACCAGGTTCCAAAGATGGCAGATCTCGGTTTGGCCGATGCGGTGGATGCGCCCAAAGCGTTGTTCGAGGCGGTTGGGGTTCCAGGGCAGGTCATAGTTGACCATCAGATTGGCATTTTGCAGGTTGACACCTTCGCCAGCGGCATCCGTGGCGACCAGCACGCGCACATCAGGGTCAGAGCGGAATAGCGCCTGAAGCCTGCGCCGCTCGTCGCGGTGGGTGCCACCGTGAATAGTAATAATGGCATCATGGTTGCCCAGCACACCGGCAATCTTCTGATGCAAGTAGTTGAGTGTGTCGCGATGTTCGGAGAAAATAATCAGCTTGCGCTGCTGACCTGCGGCATTGCGCATGGCCGGGTCATGCTGCAGAATCTTCGACAATTCGTCCCACTTGCGGTCAAGACCAGAAGCGACCAAAGCCTGGGCCTTGCGTTCCAAACTCGCCAATATCCGAATTTCGACTTCCAATTCGGAGACGTTTTTGGATGCCGTGGCATCATCCACCAGGGTCTCTTCGAGATTTTCCTGTTCCTCGGCATTGAGATCGTCGTCATCTTCCGGCACTGCTTGCAGCGTCTCAGCGAGTGCCTGGCGACCGCGAATCCCGAGCTTTTCTTCACGTAGCCGACTCTCAAGCCGCTCCTTACGTCGCCGCAACGATTGATAGATGGCTTCGGGGCTAGAAGCCAGGCGACGTTGTAGCGCGGTCAATGCAAACCCGACTGATCCTTTACGCGAGCCTGGCAGTTGGTCAGCCTTGCCCATTTCGGTCTGGACATAGTGGGTAACGGCTTCGTAAAGTGCTGCTTCGAGGGGGGACAGGATATAGTTGACGGTATAGGCCTTGCGTTCAGGGAAGAGGGGGGTGCCATCAAATTTGACCAATTCTTCCTTGACCATGCGGCGCATGAGGTCGGATGCATCTACTTTATGGACGCCATCGCGGAACTTGCCATAGAACCGGTCTGAGTCGAGCAGAGAGAGAAAGAGTTGAAAGTCTGCTTCTTTGCCATTGTGAGGCGTAGCGGTCATCAGCAACAGATGACGTGTATGCTCACCGAGCTTCTCAGCAAAACGGAAGCGAGCTGTCTTTTCGAGTGTCGAGCCGAAATAGTGGGCGGCAAGTTTGTGCGCCTCATCAAAGATCGCCAAATCCCAGCCGGGTGAGCAGAGTTTGTCCTGCAATTCTTCGTTGCGCGAAAGCTGGTCAAGGCGAACGATCAGCCGCGGGTGGTCCTCAAAGGCATTGCCATTCGGTGACGTTTGCTCAAGCAAGGAAGAGTAGATGTGAAACTCTAGTCCAAATTTCTCAGAAAGCTCATCCCGCCACTGTTCGACCAGACTGCCAGGGGCAACGATTATAATGCGATGAGCGTCGGCGCGCATGATCAACTCGCGAACATACAGCCCCGCCATAATCGTTTTACCTGCGCCAGGATCATCGGCGAGCACAAAGCGCAAGGGTTGGCGCGGCAGCATGGATTCGTAGACTGCCGTGATCTGGTGGGGCAGTGGCTCTACATTCGAGGTATGCACCGCCATCATGGGGTCAAAGAGAAAGGCCAAGTCGATTCGTTTGGCCTCACAGGTTAGCTTGAATGCTACACCATCGCCATCAAAAGAGAAGGGGCGTTCAAACGCAGCCACCTCAACCGCCACTTCATCACTGCGGTTGAGTAATCGCTCCTTGATCATGCCATCGGGTGTGCGGTAGATAAGCTGAATGGTATCTGCGTCAAACGGCACAGTCGCCACAACCGTCACGACCTGGGTTGGCTCGATACCGGTTAAGCTGATTCCGGGGGTGATTTCTGCAAGTTTCATAACGCCATCACTACTCTTGAAAGGTGAAGGTGGGGCAAACGAGATATTTGGTGTGCCAATGCGATGTAGCCTGTAGGTCACACAGTAAACGGCAACTATAGCAAATCACGGATGGCGGTCGGCCTACTATGGGCAAACGCAGCAGACAGTTTGGGACAAATGACTAATCCGGTGATGGGAGTCCATTTACTGATGACCGTGCTCACCAGCTAAAGCTATGAATGGGCTACATTGCACCATCCAAGCTACAAATGCCATACAGATTGTACTCAAGGATGGAGAGCGGCGCAAGGAATATGTCAACGAGGCGCGGCAAGATTTTTTTCTTGCCACCGAAAACAAGCCAGAATGGTTGCGTCAGCGGGCGCATTCGATTGGATTTTGTCAACAGGATGTGCCGACCACGGTTTAGGGTATAAAATAGCGTTTATGTGGCGTGGAAGAGTTTCCGCTTGAGAAATTATGATCTAAAGGCGAGATTCAACATGAAGAGTGTGGCCGAATGGACAGAAGAAGACATCCTGAACCTCCCAGCAGGTGAACACGACTGGTTCGAGACCAAGGGAAGAAAAGCAATTGATCTATCTCTTGATAGCGTGAATGAAGCCAAGATTGCGCTGTCCTTATCCCAAGAAGTCAGTGCATTCGCAAACTCTGGTGGAGGACAAATCATTTTTGGGATTTCTGACCAACGGGTTCTATCTACTCCACGCTCAGTAGATGATGGAGGAGTAAGCCTAACCTTCAAGCGGCCAAATACGAAGGAGTGGCTTGAGAGTTGGGTTGCCACTTTGGTAGAGCCACGACTGCGAAGCTTTAACATCTACGTAGTGACTAATAGCGGGGCGTCGTCACAGATAGAGGTCGGTAGGGGTTTATTCATTTTGGATATTGCCTCAAGCTCAGACGCGCCGCATCAGGCACGTGATAATAAATACTACGTGCGAGCTGCAAGCCATTCCAGACCGGCAAATCATCAGATGGTTGTCGACATCTTTAATCGTCGTCAACACCCGCAGTTTGAAGTCGAGCTTTACCATCGACCCGCACGACTTCCACATATGAAAAAACCGCACCTCGCACTTGGCGGTAAGTTTACCAATACAGGCCGCGTTATGGCCCACTATGTCAACCTATTGCTATACATACCATCGGTGTTACTGAACTTCAGCCATCCCGAGTATGAATGGG
>CAZIRP010000049.1:0-28616 GCA_964541665.1 uncultured Caldilineaceae bacterium
CTTTGTCCACCTCTCCATTGCCCAGTTCAGTTTATGAACTAGCACCAAAGGTTATGTATCTGCACCACCCGCAGACCCGGACGGTCCTCGACTGGGTGGCCGCGGGCAAACTGGGAACTGTGCAGCAGATCAACAGTTGGTTCCATTTCTATCTGCCACCCGAGCGCAGCGAAAATATCCGGCTGAGTGCTACCCTCTCCGGCGGCTCGCTGTGGGATGTGGGCGTTTACCCGACGAGTGCCGTATTGAGCGTTGCCGCGGCGGCTGGCGCGGGCAAGCATCCGCAACAAGTCTGGGCCAGCCAGATCGTGGGCGAAAGCGGCGTGGATGTGGCAATGCGCGCCCAGCTTCAATTCGACAACCAATTGGTCGCCCAGATCTCATCCGGGTTTCGCACGCCCTTCCGCGAGGCGCTGCACATTGTGGGAGATCAAGGCGCACTACACGTGGTCGAACCGTGGAAGCCGGGCTTGCAGGGCCAGGAGAGCGTGGTCCATTTTACAGCCAATACAGGCGAGCGCGAGACCATCACCACGCCAGCAATCGACCCTTACCTATGCGAAGTCCAGGCGATGGAAGCCTGCTTGCTCGACGGCGCTGCACCAATCATCTCGCTGGAACAGAGCCGCTATTTCCTGCAAACAGTCCTCGCGCTGTATCAGTCCGCTCGGGCGGGCCAGCCGGTGAGTTTATAGCAAAGAACCGGTGCGCGCATCTGCCAGCCGCCCGCTTGCTGGCTATTGCGCAGCGGCCAAATTGCTTCGCGCGTTCGTCCGCGATTGTGGTATCATTATCGATATGAATTGGCAGCCCAAGCACCCAGCCATGCAAGCGTTGATTCGTGCGTTTGTAGCCGAAACCACCCCGCTCTATGTGGTGGGCGGTGCTGTGCGCGATTATCTGCTAGCGCGCCAAATCGACCAAACCGATCTCGATCTGGTGGTCGAGCGCGCGGCCATCCCGATTGCTCGCCGTGTTGCGGACCGGCTGGGCTGGGCCTTCTACGAATTGGATGGGGCACGCGACGTGGCCCGGCTTGTCTTTGAGCAGGCGAGTGGAATCCCCCTGGTTTGTGATATTGCGGCCTTGCGGGGTGGCGCACTGGAAAGCGACCTCCTGGCGCGCGATTTTACGGTCAACGCGCTGGCCTTTCGGATGCTGGCACCCACCAAAGTCGAACTGATCGATCTGGTTCATGGGCAAGCCGACCTGGCAGCGCGCTGTCTGCGCCGGGTGACACCCTCCGGCCTGGCCGAAGATCCCGTCCGGCTTTTGCGCGCGGTTCGCTTCGTGCATCAATTAAATTTTAGCCTGGACGAGGAAACCCTGGTCCAGATCAAACGGATGAGTGGCACGGTTAAATTAGCCAGTGCCGAGCGGATCCGCGACGAGTTGTGGAAAATCTTCGCCACCCTGCGGCCCGCTGAAGCCATGGCCGATTTGGAAACCTTGGGGTTATTGTCCCAGGTGCTGCCCGAAGTCAGTATGCTCGACGGCGTTGAGCAATCGCCCCCGCACGAGGTGGATGTCTATCAGCATACGTTGGAAGTTGTCCGCCAGATGGGCTATATCCGGCAGTGGCTGAAGGGGCAGTCGGTGGAGCCGGCCACACACCCGGCAGATTGGCAAGATGTTTTGGCTCCCTGGCGCAGCCGTTTGCGTCAATACTTTGTGCAGGCGCTGGCGGTGGGGCGCTCACGTTCGGATTGGTTGATCTGGCATGCGTTGCTGCACGATGTGGGCAAGCCGGTCACGCAGAGCCGCGAACCCAATGGCATGGGCGGGACGCGCATCCGGTTTGTGGGGCACGAGCGAGTCAGTGCCCAGTTTACGGTTGCGCGCCTTGAGCAATTGCGCTTCAGTCGGCAAGAGATTGCCTGCGCAGAACGGGTGGCCGCGCATCACATGCGGCCCCATCTGCTGCACGCCTCCTTCATCGGCCAGTCGATCAGTCGCCGGGCTGCTTATCGTTATTTTCGGGACAGCGGCGATCGTGCTGCCGACCACTTGATTGGGCTGGAAGTCTGTTTGCTGGCGCTTGCCGATTCATTAGCAACGCACCGCACTTTATCGTTTGAGTGGCATGATTATCTGGCCCACCTGGAGCAACTGATTGCCTATGCGTTTGCCGCGGATGGCTTTCAGCAAGTACGCCAGACACCCCTGGTCGATGGCCACCAATTGATGCGCACATTCCACCTGCAGCCAGGCCGCCAGATCGGCGAGATTCTCGATTATCTGCTTGAGGCGCAGGCCGCGGGCGAAATACAGACAGTGGAATCCGCACTGGCGCTGGCTCAACAATGGTTGACTGAACAATCATCACAATAGGGCTTACGTAAGACTTGGCTACCCATCCCCTGCCCAATCGTGTAGTTTCTCCTGAGGCAACTCAGGCGGCGCGTAAGTCGTGAGTAACAGACGGTACGATGAATCGATCGATCTGTCCCTATTTGGGGACGCTGGATAAAGCAGATCAGCCAGCAGTAGCGGTTGAATATCCGAGCTTAGAGAATCAATGTTTTGCCGCGCCCGCCAGCGAACTGCTCCTTTTGGGAGACCAGGCAACTTTCTGTCTCTCCAGTGAACATCGTCACTGCCCGCGCTATCAGGCTGTGCAGCGCGGCGTTGAATCAGAGGGCGCACGCTCAGAGGCGGAGGCCACCCCCTATGCGTATGCCGAAGCGCTGGAAATGGATGATCACGCCGCGCCGATTGGGCTCTGGGGCAATCTTGCTGAGCTGTTTGAGCGAGACGCCTCGCGTTCCCAGCGGCGCTGGGCTTGGGCTGGAGCCGCCTTCCTGTTTATGGGCCTGCTACTCTTTGGCGGTCTGGGGGCCACCTATTTGGGCTGGCAATTGGTGACCCGGCAATACCTGACAGCTGCAACCGGCGAAGGGCAGATCACCACCCTGGCAAACGAAGTGGCGCAACCGCTGTATGTCATTCAGACGGCGACCAGCCCCGCCCCAGCGATCGTTGTGCCGCTGACTGACACGGTGGCAACGACACCCGATGCCGGAGCGCTGCTGCCATCCCCGACGGCTCAAACGAATTTCCCCCCGGCAGTCACCCCGACCCCGATTCAGATTGATCCCAATGCGGTCGCGCCGCCCCCCCTGACCGACGCGCAACCATTGCCCACGGCGACTGCCGAAATCGCAGCCGACATGGTGGCCGAATTGCCTCCGCCGGCCAGCGAGCCGATCAACCCCGCGCCGGAGAATATTACCTTGCCCACACCGGCGATCAACCTGGGGCTCGATGTGCCAACCCGCCGCCCAACACCGGTCTTCGAGCTACCAACCAGCACGCCGATCCCGGAGGAGCCCACCCCGACCCCCTCGCCGACGCCAATTTTGGGGACGCCGGTGGTGCAATTTGCGCCCTTGCAATATGTCTTACAAGAAGGCCAATGTACGCTGGTGCGCTGGCAAGTCGATAATGTGCGAGCGGTCTATTACGAGAACCAGGGCGTGGATGGGACAGGTCAGCGGGAGGAATGTATTGATGATGAGCCAGAGACTTTCACGTTGGCCGTCATCCTGCCCGACGGCAATACCAGCATTTACACGACCACCATCGACTTTTTGCCGCCAACCCCAACCTTGACACCAACGCCGAGCTTTACGCCCTATCGTGAGCCAGAGCCAACCCCAACCTGGACGCCAGACGTACCCACGCCAACGCCAACAGTGCCTTTGTTCTTTGGCGCAGACTTGAGTATTTTTGGCGATCATCGGCGTGTTTGCGGGGCCGGATCAACCTGCGAGTTTGATCTGTTGGTTTCGAACACTGGCAATACGGCCGATAGCTTTATGTTGACGTATAATCATACGGGGCCTTGGCCTGCCTTGCTCTGCGTTGATGGGGGGGATTGTGCCACCTCGAATCTTTCGCTCAGCAATGTGGCCGCAGGCAGTAACAAATTGGTGAAAGTAAAAGTGAGTGTGCCAGGTGAGGCAACCAGCCAGATCGCGAGCTATGGATTGCAGGCAATTAGCAATAGCTCGGGTGGCTCGGTTACATCATCTGTCATCACAATTGAGGTAGAAGTACCTTAACGACAAAACATCCTGCTTGGTTCCCTGGCAGTAATCTGTGGGATGGAGCATTGTTTTGTCTGCGCACCCTAGCCTGGATGCGTTTTGCGTAGCTGCTGCTCTTTTTAATTTTCATCGCCTGGAATGCTGCGCCGCACTTTGTCCATAGGGCAAACTTCAGCAGCGCAGCCGGTTTCAGGACAAGCCTTGCTTACTGAGCCGCTAGCTCGCGACCGGAACTTATATTCGTATGAGTAGTCCTGCCTTTATTATCGCCGTTGTTACGCTCCTGGTGGCGATCAACGGCTTCTATGTTGTGGCAGAATTTTCTGTCGTCAGTGCCAAACGTTCGCGCTTGGCGCAAATGGCGGATGCTGGCTATGTTGGGGCCCGTCCTCTGCTCACTCTCATCAGCGAGCCTGGCCAACTCGATGCCTATATTGCTGCCTGTCAGGTTGGCATCACCCTCTCCAGCTTGTTATTGGGGTTCTACGCCCAGGCTCAGATCATCCATTGGGCCGATCCATATTTTGCGAACTTAACGACCACGCTGCGCAGCATCCTCGAACCCACCAGCTCGTTCTTGCTCCTGATCAGCCTGACCCTCTTTCAGGGCCTATTGGGTGAATTCATTCCCAAAAATATAGGGATTCAGCACCCGGAACGGCTCGCCCTGTGGACGGCCACGCCGATGCGCTGGTCGCTGATCGCCTTCAGGCCGATGATTTATCTCTTCAATAGCAGTAGCCGTTTCCTGTTGCGCATTTTGGGCGCGGCCAACGTAGCTGAGCATAGTCATGTCCATTCCCCGGAAGAGATCGTTTTTCTGGTCGAAGAGAGTAGCGCCGGGGGCATACTCGACAATACCGAGCGGCGGCTGCTCATCAACACATTGCAATTGCGCAATCAAACAGTGCGGAAGATTATGGTGCCGCGCAATCGCGTCCTGGCCGCGTCGGTCGATCAGCCGCTCGCAGAGATCTTCCAGTTGCTGGCCAATTCTCCCTATTCGCGGCTCCCGCTCTACGAAGGCTCAATCGACCGGATCGTCGGGGTCGTCCATCTCAAAGATCTGTTGCAGTTGTACTACTGGCAGCAGCACCCGGAAGACCCGGCCGCGCAGCCGCTGAACTTGCGCCAGGTGCTTCATCCACCCCTTTTTGTGCCCGATTCGATCCAGCTCGAAGAAGTGATCGAGCAGATGCAGAAGGTACGCCAAAATGTTGCGATCGTGGTCGATGAGTATGGTGGCACCACCGGCTTGCTGGCCTTTGAAGATCTATTGGAAGAAATTATTGGCGATTTCCAGGACGAATTTGACACCGAAAACCCCACTTTGCGCCTGCTCGGCAAAAATCATCTGCTCGTGCGGGGCGATGTCCAATTGGATACCCTGAATCTGCTGCTGAATAACCATTTTGCCTCCGAGGATGTGGATACAATTGGGGGATTGGTGGCGACAGAGCTCGGTCGGATCCCCACAGTCGGGGATCGCATTGAGCTGGAAGGAACCCGGATCCGGGTTGAACGGATGGAAGCTAATCGGGTGGCCGAAGTAAATTTAATGCTTAGCCCTGAACAATATGCGCGCCTACAGGAGATGACTAATGAGTGAGCCAGGCTGGCCCATCGCTGTGATCAGCTTGCTCTTAGTAGTCAATGGCTTTTTTGTCGCAGCAGAATTTGCCCTGGCCGCTGCTCCCGAACATCGGGTTAGCAAACTCGCGGATGGGGGCTCTGAAGCGGCTCGTCGCCTCTTATTTTTGTTGCGTGATACTCGAGCCTTTAATACATATGTCTCAACAGCCCAGGTTGGTATCACCCTGGCCAGTTTGGGACTGGGGATGTATGGGCAATATGCCGTAGCTGGCTGGCTAGGCCAGCAACTCGCCGATTGGCCGTGGCTCTCTCCCGCCTTGCAACAGGGCCTGGCCACCCTCATCGCAGTCACGGTCCTCACCTATCTGCATGTGGTGATCGGCGAAATGGTGCCGAAATCCTTGGCATTGGCCGCGCCGGGGGTAGCCGCGCTGCAACTGGCCCCGTGGATGCGGATTGCCCATTGGCTCTTTCGTCCCCTGACAGCCTTTCTCAACCGCAGCGGGGACGCGCTCTTGCGCCTGGTCGGCGTGCCACCGGTAGATACGCGGGCCCATTTGGTCTCGTCGGCAGAGTTAGAATATATTGTCGAAGAGAGTACGGTTGGCGGGTTGCTCGAACCAAACGAGCAGCTCTATCTGGAAAATGTGCTCGACTTTGGGGGGCGTACCCTGGGGCAGATCATGACGCCGCGCACTCGGGTGCAGACATTTTCGCTTGAGGCGACCACAGACGAGATTCTGCAGATTGTCAGCAAGCATGGCTATTCTCGCTATCCGGTCTATCAGGGGGATCGCGACCAGATTGTCGGCATCTTACACGTCAAAGAGTTGGCGCGGGCCATTAGCAGCGGCCAAACTGATCGCCCCCTGGCCACCTTATTGCGCCCAGCCGTCTTTGTGCCGGAAACAGTCTCGCTGGTGCAAATGTTGCAGCGCTTCCGCAGCGAACATATTCAGATCGCCATCGTGGTGGATGAATTTGGCGGCGTGGCCGGGCTGGTTACGCTGGAAGATTTGGTCGAAGAATTGATTGGCGAGATCCAGGATGAATTTGACGAAGAGTTGCCACTCCTGGAGGAGATCGCCGATAATACGTTGCGGGTGCGCGGGGATTTGCTGATCGACGAATTAAATCAGCTTTACGAATTAGCGCTGGCCGACGAAGAAGCCGACACAATTGGCGGGATGGTCACCGCGGCCCTGGGCAGCATCCCCTCTGGCGGTGAACATGTGGTGATTGATGAGATCAAGTTCGAGGTTGAGGCGGTAGAAGGGCTGGCCGTGAGCACGCTCCTGGTGCATTTGCCGCCGCCGCCTGAAGCCGAGCTGCTGCCAGCAGATGAGGCCGCGCCGGTTGAGAAGCGAGGCAATGTGTGGACGACTTCCTCTACCTCTACATAACCAGATACATAACCAGAATAGCTTATGAACCTTATTGATGACAGCCTGGTCAAACGCATTCGTGAAACGGTTCTGCAGGTTACCCAATCTCCCAAACGGGCCCTCAAACCGAGCGACACGGCCGAAGATAAAGCCCGAGCGTCGATCCGCCAGCTATCGCGCAGCCGGATAAGTCTGCTTTTGCGTCAATTGCGGGCAGCACATGGGCTTACCTATGCGCAGATTCAGGAACAGACTGGCTTCTCTCAGCAGACTTTGTTCGATCTTGAATATAAAGAGCGCCGCCTCTCGCTCAGCGAATTACGCACCCTGTGTGACTGTTATAACATCACCGTGAATGATTTGCTGGGCGTTGATCTTGAGTAAGCGCTCATCGGTCAAGAACCCAGCCCAGAAAGACTATCCAAAGCACGAAATCACCCAGGTTGCCTATGGCCTTCTGCGCACGCTGTGAAGAAGCGTACCGAGCTTTCCATAGGCTGCCAGCTTCTACGAAATTGATTGACGAATGGCTCTTCAACTTGAAATCCAGATCGCAGTTTCCAAGATCAACAAATATGCGGTCAGTGAAAGTGGGGACACCGCTGAGGTGGTGGAACGCCCTCTCGGTGGGATGAGTATCGTCGTCGCCGATGGGCAACGAAGCGGCAAAAGCGCCAAAGCGATCAGCAATCTGGTCGTGGGCAAGGCGATCAGCCTGATCGGTGAAGGCGTCCGGGATGGGGCCGTTGCTCGAGCCGCCCATGATTATTTGCGCATTCAGCGCGGCGGCCAGGTCAGCGCCGAATTGATCATCCTGAGCGTTGATCTTGCCACCAATACGCTGGTGATCAGCCGCAACGCCCGGGTGCCCGTGCTGCTGCGCCAGGATTCAGCCTGGCACTGGCTGGGCGAAGCATCCGAAGCGGTTGGCATTCACCGCCATACCAGGCCAGCCATTGCAGAAATGCCGATCGCCCCTGGCACCACTGTGGTCGTTGGCACCGACGGCGTTTGGAATGCTGGCCGTCGTCACCAAAGCGAGATCGACGTACCCGCTCTGCTGGCAGAGTTCGATCAGCAGGCAAAAATGGATGCCAATACCCTGGCTGATACCATTTTGGCAGAAGCATTACGCCTGGATAACGGTCGCCCCCAGGATGATGCCACGGTTGTGGTTGTGCAATTGTTGCCCTTGGATCCACCCGACTCTACCCGTCGTCTCTTTATGCGGATTCCAATATGAACGATTTGCCCCTGATCAAAGTTGTAGGGATGAGCGCCAGTGGAAAGTCCACGCTGGTGAAGGGATTGCGGCAGGCCGGCTATAATGCCCGCCCGATCAGCCAGGAACATAGTTATGTGGCAACGCTCTGGCAACAATTTGGCCTGACCCACAGTTTGATCTATCTGCACACCACCTTGCCTGTCCAGCAACAACGCCGCCCCGATGTCACCTGGACAGAGGCTGAGTTCAAAGCTGAAGAGCAGCGGCTCGCCCACGCTGTCGAGCACGCGGATCTCTCCATCGACACCACCACAATGACGCCGGACACGGTGTTGCGGATCGCGCTGGCCTTTCTGGAGAATCGCAAATTGGCGCGCTCGAACACGCCGCTTCCGCCAGTAAATGCCACGGGCAGCGCCCAAGCCGCTGCCCCAGCCCCACCAGCCGAACCGTTGCCTGCGCCGAGCCGCCGCCCCAAAAAGCGGTCGGGCCGTCGGGCAGCACATAATTGACACCCGATTGTAAGCGTGCTGGATCACCAACAATCGGGTCAAAGAATAGGTTAAGTAGAACACAGAAACTGCCTGAGAACCCACAGATTTTAAAGAGTACCCAGATTTTGGTTGGTTGTCTGGAGAATCTGCGCAAATCTGCGTACTCTGTGGTGGGATCTCGAAAGCGTTTTTGGTTTTATTTTAAAGGGTCGTCAGGGTCTGCTCAACTCAATGTAGGAGCGTTGATCGGGGCGAGAGTTTGCCGCTTTTGTACGGCGGCGAGGAGGCGGTTGTAACTCGGATTGCAAGGGCGGAATATCCTGCTGTTCCTCGTGGAGGAAGCGGCGGCGGCCAAACCAGGCAACCCCCACCAACCCGGCAATGATCACCACAATCCCCACCACATGGAGGCCATGCTCCACTTCGGCGATCAAACCGGTCAAGTGGTAACCGACCCACATCAGCAGCCCAACCCACACCATCTCCACCACAAACACCACGGGAAACCAGCGGCGCCAGGGAACGCGGGCCAGACCGGCTGCCACCAGGGTTGGGATCATCAAACTGATCGACAATTTGGCCAGGAGGATCAATTTTGTCGCGTGGGCCAGAACCGCCCCTTCAAGTTTGGTAATATGGGCGGGGCGCAGACCCACATAACGCCCAATGCGCACAATCCGCTCCAGCCGGCCACTGTAGCCCACCAGATACCAGCCAATATCCCCGATCACATTGCCGATGAGTGCGGCAAGATAGACCCAGTCCAAACGGAGATAGCCCCCGGCTGCGGCTGCTGCCCCCAATAGCACGGAGAAGGGGCCTTCCGTGGCGGCCAGCAAGATGAGCAGGACATAACTCCACATGCCCAGATCGGGGAAGCCCCCGCTGCGCAAAGTTTGCCAGATCTCTTGCACGAATTGCACAAATGCTTCCATACACTATCCTCGGCACAAGCCTATCAGTGGGATTGTTCGACACAATCTTGGGCGGGCTTCTACGCTGCTGCACCCTATTAATCGCTAAAAGCCGCGTAATCCTTCCCACTTCTCATTTTTAGGACAATTGAGACCGGCAAACCAGGAAAATACGGTTTAACAACGGCCTCTTTTACCCGATTCTAGACCAAAAAGCAAAAAATAAGTGTTGACAAAGTGTAAGAATTATGGTTGAATCTGTTTGCCCTTTATTAAATGCAGTGGATTTAATAAGTTCACATCCTGTTGTTCTGGTAGCCAATTGCCATGCTTGTTGTCACTGAAAAGGCCAACCAGGCACTGACCAAGCGCCACAACGCTCGGCTCGTTCTCAAGACCATCTATAGTCACGAGCCAGCCAGCCGCGCCGATATTGCCCGGCTGACCAACCTGACCGCGACCACAGTCTCGAATGTGATCAGCGAATTGATCAGCGATGGCGTGGTGGAAGAGGTAGGGTCGCTCTCTACCGAACGGGGCAAACCACCGGTCTTGGTCGGGCTGCGCAAAAATGCCCGGCATGTGATCGCGCTCAATCTCGCGCAGAATGTCTTTCGCGGGGGCATCCTCAACCTGCGTGGCGAACTGCTGCACCAAATTACCATTCCAAGTGCCGGGTTACAGGGCGACGAAGCCTTAGCCGCGGTTCATCGGGTCGTTGAGCAACTTTTGGCCGTGGTCGACCGCCCGCTTTTAGGCATCGGGGTCGGCGCCCCAGGCTTGATCGACGTCGAGCAGGGCATCATCGGGCGAGCCGTCAACCTGAATTGGTATGATCTCCCACTCGCCCGCCTGCTAAACGAGCGTTATCAGCTGCCGAGCCATATTGTCAACGATAATCATGCTGCGCTTCTGGCTGAATCACTCTTTGGCCAGGCCCAACATCAGACTAATTTCATCGTGGTTCGTGTGGGGCGCGGCGTTGGCGTCGGGCTGATGATCAATGGCCAATTGGTGCAGAATTATGGTGCTGGGGAGATTGGTCACAACCGCGTGGTTGACGCGGGCGAACGCTGTACCTGTGGTAAACATGGCTGTTTGGAGACGGTTGCCAGCAGCCGGGCGATTGTGCAGCAGGCATGTCGTTTGGCCAGCACACACCCGCACTCGCTCCTGGCCAGGCTGCAAGCCCAGCATGGCGAGCCAGACATTCAGCTTGTCATTCAAGCCTATCAGGCCGGGGATGACTTTCTGGGCGAAATTGTCGAGCGCGCGGGCACCTATCTGGGCATTGCCATTGCCCATCTGGTGGGCGCATTGGCCCCCAGCCAGATCTTTCTGTGTGGCAGCGTGGCAAATTTTGGCGAGCCCTTGCTCGAACGGATTCGCCACGAGGTGGCCGACCGCTCACTGACCGCCCAATTCTCTCCCCCGAAAATTGACTTGGCAACTTCAGAAACTGATATTATAATGCTGGGAGCTACGGCACTTCTTCTCCAGCAAGAACTTGGTCTCTTCTAACCCACAATTCAATAGACCAAACACCGCTATTATCTGGCAGCAAACGGATTACAATTCGATACACCTTTGTCGTTCAGAGAACGGATATCCATTCCAAAGGACGCACATGGCAACGAGTATTGAGCAACTCCCACAAAGGAGCGTACTTGCTACCGAATCCAATTGGTGGCAAGGGCTTGTTCACTCCTACTACCTGCGTAGAATATTAAAGACGCTCGTTACCGTCTTTATTGTTACCTCGCTGATCTTTTTTCTCATTCGCCTGCTTCCCGGGGATCCTGTTGAGCAATATGTCAATCAATTGGTAGTGCAATATGGCACACCAGTGCATGAAGCGCGTGACCAGGCGGCCTCTCTCTTCGCTATTGATCTGGGCCAACCCCTCCACCTGCAATATGTGAATTATCTGGGCAACCTGCTGCGTGGCAACCTGGGAACGTCGATCCTCTCGCCAGGCACGCCGGTGAGTGCGATCATTCTCAAGTTTCTCCCCTGGACGATCTTCAGCGTGGGCACCGGTTTGCTGATCAGCTTCAGCTTGGGCGTGGTTCTGGGGCTGATCATGGCCTACCGCCGCGATTCCTGGCTGGATCATATCCTGACCCTCTTTGCGTCGATTTTTTCCTCGGTGCCCAACTATCTGACTGCAATTCTGTTGGTAGTCTGGCTCGGTGTGCAATGGAAAGTCGTCCCGATTGCCCAGATGCGGGGCTCGCTCTCCCCCGGCATGCAGCCACACCTGAGTTGGTTATTTATCTACGATGTTTTCTTCCACGCGTCCCTGCCCATTGCCACCTATGTCCTCACCTCGATTGGCGGCTGGATGATCTCGATGAAGAGTAGCAGCATCACCATTCTGGGCGAAGATTATGTCACGGTGGCGAAAGCGCGTGGGCTCAAAGAATGGCGCATCACCATGGCCTACGTGGGGCGCAATGCCGCGCTGCCCCTCTTCACCCAGTTGGCCATTGTGATTGGCTTGGCCATGGGCGGCTCGTTTCTGATCGAAAGAATCTTCAGCTACCAAGGCATTGGCTTCATCTTGGGCGACAGCATCAACCGCCGCGATTACACGGTGATGCAAGGCGTCTTTTTGGTCATCACCCTTTCGGTTGTCTTTGCCAATTTCTTTGCGGATCTGCTCTATAGCTGGTTGGATCCGCGCATCAAGATTGGGAAACAGGAGTAGTCATGCGTACTGTCCTGAACTGGTTTGGCACGACGCTCCGCTTGCTCACCTACAACAAGGTGGGGTTCATCGGCTTTTTGGTCGTGGTGCTGATCGTGCTCGTCTCTTATGTTGGCCCCTATTTTGTCCCGCTGGATACCGACACCAAACCCGACCTGATCTACCAGCCCCCCTCGGCAGAGTATTGGTTTGGCACCGACCATCAGGGGCGCGACATCTTTTCGCAGATCGTCAACGGCGGCAAGGATGTGATCTACGTGGCGCTGGTTGCTGCGCTCTTATCCACCGTCATCGCTGTCGGGTTTGGGACGTTGAGCGGCTTTGTGGGCGGCTGGATCGACGACCTGATCATGGCGATCACCGACATCATCCTGACCATTCCTCAATTCCCACTGCTGGCCGTGTTGGCTGCCTTTATTCAGCTCAACAGCCTGACCTTCCTGGGCTTATTACTCGGCATCCTCAGTTGGCCGGCGCTCTTACGGGCCGTGCGAGCCCAGGCACTTTCCCTCAAAGAACGCGATTTCATCGAAGCAGCGCGTGCGCTCGATCTGGGCACCTGGCACATTGTCTTCAACGAAATGGTGCCCAACATGATGCCATACATTGCCATCAGCTTTACCCTGGCCCTGACGAATGCCATCTACACACAAGTCGGCCTGGTGCTGCTCGGCCTGGTACCCATTTCGACCAGCAACTGGGGCGTGATGATCAGCCTTGCCTGGACACGCGGGGCTATCTTCTTCCAGAATAGTGTCTGGTATATCATGATGCCAGTCGCCACGATTGTGATTCTGCAACTGGCCATTGTCACCATGAATCGCTCGCTGGAAGCCATCTTCAACCCGCGGCTGCGTTCGAGTGAGTAGTCCTGCACCTGGCCGCGTAAATCCGAACGAAGAAAGCAGTAAAACGTAAGTCACCACTGACACACATGAGCATCTTTGGGGAAATGGCATTTCATGAGCAATGCTGAGTTCAATTGGCAACGGAACGGGCAGTCTGCGAGCAAGCCACCGTTGAGCCTGGAAAATGTCTATGTGAATTACCGCTCGCGGCGGGGCAATGTACAGGCAGTGCGCGGCGTCTCGCTGGATCTGCACGCGGGCGAAAGCCTGGCGTTGATCGGGGAGAGTGGCTCGGGTAAAACCACGCTCGGCCTGGCAATTGTGCGGCTGCTCGTCAAGACCGCTTCGGTCGCACCGGGGCGCATCCTCTATCGGCGCGACGGGACCGAACTCAGCGTGCTGGATCTCAACGACAAGCAGTTGCGTGAATTTCGCTGGCGCGATTGTGCCATGGTCTTTCAATCGGCGCTCAATGCCTTTAATCCCGTCTTGCGGGTCTGGGAGCAGATTTGGGATACCGCCCGCGCACACGGCTGGCATGACCGGGCCGCGGTGCGCGAGCGAGCGCTCGAACTGTTGCGCTTTGTGCAACTCGACCCCAACCGCGTGATCAACGCCTATCCGCACGAGCTAAGTGGCGGGATGCGCCAGCGTACTTTGCTGGCCCTCTCTTTGCTCCTGGAACCCCAGATCCTCATTCTGGATGAGCCGACCACCGCGCTCGACATCCTGACCCAACGCACCATTATCGACTTGTTGCGCCGCCTCAAAGAAGAGCAACATTTCACCATGATCTTCATCTCGCACGATCTGGCCATCGCGGCTGAATTGGCTGATCGTGTGGCAACCATGTACGCCGGCCAGATCGTTGAGTTAGGCGCCACCAAAGATCTCTTCTATCAGCCAAGACATCCCTATACGCTGGGGTTAATCCGGGCTGTGCCAACCGTGGCAGGCGGATTTGAAGAGTTGGCCTCGATTCCCGGCTCCCCGCCCGATCTGGTCAATCTGCCCAGCGGCTGCAAGTTCCATCCGCGTTGCCCATTTGCCACGGATAAATGCAAGCGAGAAGAGCCACCCCTCGAAACTGTTGGCGAAGGCCATCGTGCGGCCTGTTGGCACTGGCGCGAGGTCGCTGCCACGGTCGAGAAACACCCCCTGCGCGCGAGTGCATAGGGGGAACACAGAATTTCAGGATACAAACCTAGTCATTTTGGGGATACTGTTGTGACGCCATTGATTGAATTACGAAATGTGAGCAAACATTTTGGCCGCGGCGCGACACGCGTCACCGCAGTGGATGATATCTCACTGGAGGTCAACGCCGGGGAGATCGTCTGTTTGGTCGGTGAAAGTGGTTGCGGCAAAAGTACAACTGGCCGCATGGCCGCGGGTCTTCTGCCCATCTCAGCCGGTTCGGTGCAATATCTCGGCCAGGATATTGCCAAGATGGACAACCAGGCCTATTTGGGCTATCGCCGCGCCGTCCAGATCATTCATCAGGACCCCTATGCGTCGCTCAACCCCACGCAAACTGTTCGGCAGATTCTGATTGCACCGCTGCTGCGCCATCACAAAGCCGCAAACCGGACCGCGGCCGAACGCCGCGCCTTGGAGCTGTTGGAAATTGTCGATCTCACCCCGGCCAACGACTTCTTGGACAAATTTCCCCATCAACTCAGCGGCGGCCAGCGTCAGCGGGTTTCGGTTGCGCGTGCCCTGACTGTCGAACCCAAATTTATTGTCGCGGATGAGGCGGTTTCGATGGTTGATGTTTCGATCCGCGTCAGCCTCCTGACCATGCTCTCGCGTTTGAAGCAGGAATTTGATGTAACCTTTCTCTTCATTACGCATGATCTGGCATTGGCCAAATATTTCGCGTGGGAAGGGCGTATCATTGTCATGTACCTGGGGCGGATTGTGGAGGAGGGCCCAACCGAGCGGGTGATCACCGACCCGCGTCATCCATACACCCAGGCTTTGCTGGCCGCGGTGCCCGAAGCCGACCCTGAATTGGCGCAGCGAAAGCGGCACATCGAGTTGCGGAGCGCCGAGATCCCCAGCCTGCTGGCCTTGCCCTCTGGCTGCACCTTTCACCCGCGCTGCCCCTATTTTGTGCCCGGCCAGTGTGATGTTCAGGTTCCGCCCTTAGAAGCAATTGCCGTCGGCGGTCATGTGGCTTGCCCCGTTCGCAAAGATGTCTCGGTCGAGTTGATTGCAGGCTGAGTGATGGACAGTCAATTAGGACGAGCCGGGTTCCATCTTGGCTTTTATGTGGTCTTTGTTTCCGGCATCTTACTGCTCTTTTTGGAGCGAGGCACCGCTGAATATTCGATCACCCTGTTAACTTTTTTGATTGGGGTGACCTTCCTGGCTGTTTTGATTTTGATTATTTATTTTAGTCGGCGGAATTCCTGATTGATTTGCTGTAGTGCATTATTTATGCCTACACGAAGTTTTTTTGGCGCGGTGAACTATGTCCCCGACATAGCCCATCATAAACGACTGTTCGGCTTCCAACCTTTTGTCAGTCTTACCCTATAGGAGGAGTCAGCAATGAACAAACGCTTTTGGATTGGCTGTTTGATGGTGCTGGTGCTTGCCCTGGGCGCTTGTACCGCCCCGGTCGTGCCCGCGTCGGACTCAGGAGCATCCGGTGAGGGTGCCGCGTCGGCAACCGGGAGCGCTGAATTCCACAGCGCCTGGCCTTACACTGCACCGCCCAACGGCCATTTCAACACCTTTGTCACCAATGGGTACAACCTCAGCCTCTACCACATCATGATCGAGCCGCCGCTCTTTGTTTATATGTGGCATGATGCAAGCTGGATGCCCATCGCCGGTGAGTCCTGGGAGTGGGTCGATGACACAACCCTGCGTGTCCACTTGCGCCAAGGCGCGGTCTGGAGCGATGGCAGCGCCTTTACCTCGCAAGATGTGATCGATACCTTCATGATCACTCGCCTACTCAACCAGGCCGTCTGGCGCTTTATCACCGATGTGGTCGCGGTGGATGATGTGACTGTCGATTTCATCTTAACTGAGCCCTCCACCACTGTCCCCCGCCGCATCTTGCGCGAAACCAACATCCGCGCCTCTTCGGTTTACGGGGAATGGGGCCAGCAAGTCGCTGATCTGGTCGAACAAGGGCTCACCTCGGATGACCAGGAGTGGAAAGATCTGCTCCAGAGCTTCAACGAATTCCGCCCAGAGGCGATCGTCTCCCTCGGTGCGTTTAATATCGATCCCACCAGCATCACCGAAGCGCAGATGATCCTGAACAAGGTGCCGACCTCGTTCCAGGCTGATTGGGTCAAATTCGACCGCATCGTCAATTACAATGGCGAAACGCCGGATGTGACCCCGCTCGTGCTCTCCGGCGATGTCGATTACGCCACCCACGGCTTCCCGCCAGCCACCGATCTGGAATTCCAGGCGCAAGGGATCCGTGTCTTGCGTGCGCCGATTTACTCGGGCCCAGCCCTCTACTTCAACATGACGATTCATCCATTCGAGTTGAAGGAATTCCGCCAGGCCCTGGCCTATGCGCTCGATCGGGATGAAAACGCCACAGTAGCCATGGCCGCCTCGGGCAAACGGCAAGTCCATATGACCGGCTTCTCCGACAATCTGGTTCCGCTGTGGCTCACCGAAGAGACCCAGGCCGCGCTCAATCAATATGAATACAACGTGGCGACTGCGGAAGAGATCCTCACCGGGTTGGGCTTCACCCGCGATAGCGACGGCGTCTGGCTGGATGATACCGGCGCGCGCATGGAGTTTGAACTGACCGCGCCAGCAGAATTCGCCGACTGGTCAGCCGCGGCAGAAAGTGTGGCCGAACAACTCACCGAGTTTGGCATCGCCACCACCTTCCGGGGCGTCAACTTCCAACAACACCCGATCGATGTGGACGATGGCAACTTCCAATTAGCCATCCGCGGTTGGGGTGCAGGCAATCCCCATCCCCACTTCAGCTACAACCATAACTTCCGCACCCACAACCCAGCGTTGAGCGGTCAGGGTGCAGAAGGTTCGGGCAGCACCGATAAGCCGGGTATGTCCTTTGAACTCCAGGTCAGCACCGACAGCGTCGGCGACGTGGATCTCGGAGCGTTGACCGATGCAGCGGGCAAAGGCAACGACGAAGAAGGGCAAAAGGCCGACATCAACACCCTGGCCCTGGCCTACAACGAATTGCTGCCGCAGATCCCGCTCTGGGAGCGCTATGGCAACAATCCCGCCGCTTCTATTCGCGTCACCGGCTGGCCGGAAGATGACGATCCAGTCTACCTGAATGGGCCCTATGCCGACGCCTTTGCTGTGGTGTTGATGCTGGAAGGCCGCCTGGAGCCCGCGCAATAAGGAAAACGGATAGCAGAATTAGGGATTCAAGGATAGGCAGAGGATAATAAGGATTACGCATCGGGTAACCAGCAACCCCGATGCGTAATCAACCTTGAAACCACAATTCCTGACCCTGTATCTATCCTTATGACCAATATTCGTCTGCTGACCATTATCTCTGCCCTGACCATGGCGGCCACGGGCATCAGTTCGATCCTCACCACGCTCTACCTCCAATCGCTCGGGGCCACCTTCTCGCAAATTGCCTTCATCCAGGCCAGTGTGGTGATCACCATGCTGGCCGCTAGTTATTTGTGGGGGCGCTTCTCAGACCAACTGGGGCGGCGCAAACCAATCCTCGTGATCGGCTTAAGCATCATCGGGATCGCCTACTTCTTTCTCAGCCAGGCCCCGACCAGCGGCTGGGCCTGGGCGGCGCGGATCTTTGAAGGGACTGGCAGCGCGGCGTACGCCACCCTCAGCCTGGCGATGATGGGGGACTTGCTGGAAAAGGAGCAACAGCGCGGGCGAAAAATTGGGGTTTGGCGTGGGCTTGGCTCGCTCGCCTTTGCCATCGGGGCCATCAGTGGGGGCTGGATCGCCGACCAGACTTCGCAAGCAACCGCGCTGTTGTTGTGTGTCGTTCTGTATGGCCTGGCCGCGCTCTGCGCCCTCACGCTGCGCGAAGTGCCCGTGCACCAAACGCTTGCCTCTGCCCCAGCCGCCGCGGCTGCCTCCGCAGCGGAAAGCCCGGCAGGGAAGCCTATGCTCCCGCAGATCTTTTTGCTGGGCGTCTTCTTTTGGATCTGCGCGCACTCGGCCTCAGCCTCGATGTGGCCCAATTACATGGAATCCTTCGGCTATAGTTCCACCGCCAGCGGCTTCTTGTGGGGCATGGCCGCGATTGTTGAAATGGTTGTGATGTATTTTGCTGGCTCATTCTCAGACAAATGGGGCCGCCCGCCATTGATGGTCGTCGGCGCGTTGGGGATTTCAGTCACCAACTTTGGCTACCTGACCTTGGCTGGCTTTTTCCCTGCCCTATTGGCCATCCAGTTCATGCGCGGGATCGGCTTTGGCAGTTACACCACCGCGGCCATGACCTTTGCCGCCGAACATGGCGATCAGCGCAACCGGGGCCGCAAGACCGGCATCTACAACACCGCAACCAGCGCCGGGGGCTTAATGGGCACTTTTCTCGCGGGAAATTTGGTACAATTCTTAGGCTTTGGTACCTTGTATGCAACTTGTGCGGCTCTGGCCTTTACTGGCGCGCTCTGTTTCTGGAGCTTGAATCGCCGCACTGCCAATCAACTGGCCCCGTCCCAAAACCCGACGGGCTAAGTGAAATGCGGTGCGTCATCCGTCACAATTGACGCATCACGCCCAATGTTTCATCAAACAAGAATTGAGCAAGTCATGGCCGATAATGATTTTTTGGTCTCACGATCAGACGACTTTAACGAATGGTACAATTCTCTCGTCCTCAAAGCGGAACTGGCCGATTATGGCCCCGTGCGCGGGACGATGATCGTCCGCCCCTATGGGTGGTCTTTGTGGGAAAATATCCAGCAAGCGCTTGATCGCCGGTTCAAAGCAACTGGCCACCAGAACGCAGCTTTTCCAATGTTTATTCCGCTCAGCTTCATGGACAAAGAGGCCAGCCATGTGCAAGGCTTTGCTCCCGAACTGGCCGTGGTCACCCATGGTGGCGGCGAGGAATTGTCCGAACCGTTGGCAGTCCGGCCCACCTCAGAGACGATCATTGGTCATGCCTATGCGAAGTGGATCCAGAGCCACCGCGACCTGCCGATCCTGCTGAATTTATGGAACAGCGTGGTGCGTTGGGAGATGCGCACCAAACTCTTCCTGCGCACTCTGGAGTTCTATTGGCAGGAAGGCCACACCGCGCACGCCACTGCGCAGGAGGCCGAAGAAGAGACTCGCCGCATGTTGGATGTCTACACCGATTTTGCGGTCAACGAGGCTGCCATTCCGGTGATTCCCGGTGAAAAGTCGGAGAATGAGCGTTTTGCTGGCGCCAAGATGACCCTGACCATCGAGGCGATGATGGGCGATGGTCGGGCGCTCCAATCGGGCACGTCGCACTTTATGGGGCAAAACTTCGCCAAAGCCTTTGACATCAAATTCCAGGATACGGCCAATCAATGGCAACACTGTTGGACCACCTCGTGGGGCCTCAGCACACGCTTCATCGGTGCCATCATCATGACGCACGGTGACGATGCCGGGCTGGTGTTGCCCCCGCGGCTGGCCCCCATCCAAACGGTGATCGTGCCGATCTACCGGAAAGAGAGCGAAAAAACCGACGTGCTCGCCGCGGCTGAAAGTATTCACCAGCAATTGAGCGATTTGGGCATCCGCAGCAAGGTGGATCTGCGCGAACAACTTTCACCCGGTTTCAAGTTTAACGATTGGGAATTGAAAGGTGTGCCAACGCGTATTGAGATCGGCCCGCGCGATGTGCAAAATGGGACGCTCGTGGTGGCTCGGCGCGATCAGCGTGGCCGCGAAGGCAAACAATCGATCAGTCGCGACCAACTGGCCGCGGTTCTGCCCGAACTGCTGCGCCAGATTCAGCAAAACTTACTCGATAAAGCCACCCAATTCCGTGACGAACACACCAGTACCCCCAGCAATTACGACGAATTTAAGCAAGCCATTAACCACGGCTTTGCGCGGGTTTGGTGGGCAGGCAGCAGCGCAGACGAAAAACGCATCCAGGAAGAGACCAAAGCCACGTTGCGTTGTCTGCCGCTGGAACAACCGGCAGAGAGCGGTACCTGTTTTTTCACCGGCCAGCCAGCCAGGCAGGTGGCAATTTTCGCCCGTTCGTACTAATCATCGGGATAGCCAGCAGCTCACAGCTACCGGCTATCCGCTTATCTTCTTTTTTACTCAGCCGATGGAATGTAACACATGAAACGAGTAGGCATTATCGGAGCGGGCAATATCGCTCGTATTCACGTGGCAGGCTGGTTAAATCTGCCCGTTGAACTTGTGGGGTATTATGATGCAGTGCCCCAGGCCGCGCAAGGGTTTGCCGAGCAATATGGGGGCAAAGCCTTTGCGGATCTGCCCTCACTGCTGGCCAATGTGGATATTGTGGACATCTGCGCGCCCGCGCACGTTCACAAGGAGCTGGTCGTGGCCGCGGCCCAGGCGGGCAAGGCAATTGTCTGCGAAAAGCCACTGGCTCGGCAACTGGCCGATTGTATCGAGATGGTTGAAACCTGTGAGCGGCTCAACGCGCCGCTCTTTGTCGCCCATGTCGTGCGCTTCTTTGCCCAATTTGCCGCGGCCAAAGCTGCCATCGACGCCGGGGCCATCGGCAAACCAGGGATCATCCGCACGATCCGTTCTGGCTCTTTTCCCCAGGGTCGGGCCTTTTTTGCCGACTTCAACCTGAGCGGCGGCGTAATCCTGGACGTGGGCATCCATGACATCGATTTTCAGCGCTGGTGCATGGGCGATATCGAGCGGGTCTTTGCCCGCGGCCTCACCTTCACCCAGTTCCCACACCGCGACCATGCGCTGATCACCTTGCGGTTTGCCAGCGGCGCGGTCGGGCATATCGAATCGGGCTGGGCCGCGCCCCCCGGACACTGGCGCACCCGTCTGGAGATCAGCGGCGACCGCGGCACGATCGAGTGGGACTCGGACGATCCGCAACCGATCAGCAAAATCATGCTGAGCCCCGATGGAACGGGGAAAGTCCGCAGCGATCTCAGCCCGTTGGCAACCGAAGATACGCCCTATCAGGCCGAGTTGGCCCATTTCTTAGAGTGCCTGGAGACCGGCAAACCCTTTCTGGTCACCCCGCGTGATGCCCTGGCCGCGGTCAAGACCGCGCTGGCGATCACCGAATCGGTGCGCACGGGCAAACCCGTTACGTTGGCCAACTTTCAGCCATGACATCCATTCTTAAAGATGCTAGAGGAGTAATCAGCGTGAGTGCAAATCCTCTTCGCCTGGGCATACTGAGTGTCGCCCACGGCCATGCGAATAGCTATGTCGCCAGCTTGCGCGAGCGCGCAGATGTGCAGCTTATTGGGATCTACGATGATCACGCAGAGCGCGGCCAGCAATTTGCCCAACGTCATGCCCTGCCCTTTTACGCCGACGCGGATGCACTGCTTGACGAAGCATTGGATGGGGTGATCATCTGTGCGGAGAACGCCAATCATCACCCGTTGACCGCGGCCGCGGCTGGTCGCGTCAAGGCGATCCTCTGCGAGAAGCCAATTGCCACCACGTTGGCCGACGCCCGAGCGATGGTCGAACGCTGTGAGCGCAGCCAGACCAAATTGCAGATCGCCTTTCCAGTGCGCTTTTCGCCGCCGATCCAATGGCTCAAGCAGGCGCTCAACCAAAATGAACTCGGGCAGGTTTACGCGGTTCAGACCACCAATCATGGCTCGATGCCGGGCAATTGGTTTATCGACCGCCACTTGGCTGGCGGGGGCGCGGTCATGGACCACACCGTCCATGTGATCGACCTCTTGCGCTGGTTTTGGCAGACCGAAGTGACCGAAGTGTACGCCGAAATTGGCGAGGGCCTGCTCCACCCGGAAATGGAGATCGATGATGTTGGTCTGCTTTCGTTTACGCTGGCCAATGGCATCTATGGCACGCTGGATACCAGTTGGTCTCGTTCACCCAGCTACCCGACCTGGGGCGATGTAAAGATCGAAGTCACAGCAGAACAGGGCGTGGTGTTTGTCGATGCCTTCCGCCAACATCTGCAAGTGAGTTCAGAAAATACCGGCAAAACCAGTTGGCGGAGCTGGGGCAGCAATATGGATCGCGGCCTGGTCGCGGATTTCGTCGAGATGATCCAAACCGGGCGCGAACCTTCGATCACCGGCATGGATGGCCTGCGCGCGCTCGAAGTTGCAGTGGCCGCGTACCAATCCGCGGCCAGCGGTCAACCAGTTGCGCTGCCATTGCCGCAGAGCCAGTAGGGAGTTCACCCGCTACTATCGTCGAGCAATCAGGCTTCTCACACAAGTCTGATTGCTTTTGCCCACCACAAGGAGCGCCGTCATGACCACCGCATCACCCACGCTACGCCTTGGCACTTCCACCTATTCGTACTGGCATTTCACGCCCGAAGTCACGCCGATCGAAACGGTGTTGACAGCAGCGCACGAACTTGGCCTGCACGGCATCGAAATTCTGCATCGCCAGTTGGCCAGCGAAGAAAACAGCTATGTGCAGGGGCTCAAACGGCGCGCCTTTCAACTTGGGCTGGATGTCTACAATCTCAGCATCCACCAGGATTTTGTTTGGGAGAGTGCCGAAGAGCGCCAGCAACATATCGACCACACTGTGCGCTGCATCGAGCTGGCCAACAGCATGGGCATTGGCTCGATCCGCGTCAATTCTGGTGGCTGGCGCAAAAAAGGCAGTTTTGATGAGTTGATTGCGGCCAAAGGCTGGGTTGAACCCTGGGATGGCTACACGAAGGGTGATGGCTTCCGCTGGTGTGTTGATGCGATCCACGCCTGTTTGCCCCACGCCGAACGCCACGGCGTGATGCTGCTCCTGGAGAATCACTGGGGGCTGACCACCTTTGCCGCGGATATGATCCACCTGCTCGAAACGGTCGATTCGCCCTGGTTCAAGGCGATTCTCGACATGGGCAATTTTATCTTCGAGCCCGATATGTACGCGGCCATGGCGCAGCTCGCGCCGTACGTCTGGCTGGCCCATGCCAAAACCTACCCCGGCGGTGGCACCTGGTACACGCTGGATCTGGATTACGCGCGCATTTTCCGCATGTTGTTGAATGCTGGGTTTTCGGGTTATGTTTCGATCGAGATGGAAGGGGCCGAAGCCGCCGAGACCGCAGTGCCCAAAAGCATTGCAACGCTGCAAGCAGCCTGGCAAGCCGCCCTGGCTGGCTAAGCGTGCCCCCAAGCCCTCTCGAATGGCTTTTGAAAGACTTTAGAGTTACGAATAATAGGGATCATGGATGAAAGCGCTGATTCTGGCCGCGGGTTCTGCACAAACTGCTGACGCTTCTGCCTGGTTGCTGCAACGGCTTGGCGACCACGCGCTGATCGATTACGTGGTGACGCTCGCGCGTTCCCTGGTTGCGCCGGGCGATATTTATGTCGTGGTCGAACAAGCCGATCACGCGATCAGTGCGCACCTGGGCGACGAGTTTCAGTATGTCGTGCAGCACGAGCGCCGCGGCACTGGCCACGCGGTGCTGGCCGCCGCCGAGCAGATCGCCGATTACGCGGGCCCGCTGTTGATCTTATACGGCGATACAGCCCTGCTCCACCCGGCCACCTTGCTCGGGCTGGCAACTCGTCATCGCCTCACCGGGGCCAGTTTGACCTTGCTGGCGGCGGTCACCGACCAGGCCCTGCCCTATGGGCGTATTCTGCGCGACCAGAGTGGACGCATCGTCGAGGTGGTGGAGGCCGGCCAGGCCACCAGCAGCGAACAGCAGATCAAAGAGCTCAACATTGGCGCCTACGTGGTGGATACGGTTGCGCTCTGGCCTGCTTTGCAGCGAGCAGCCGAGGTGGCGGCAACCAGCAACATCGACTTCACCGCCGCGATCCGCCAGTTGGTGCGCGCCGGAGGCAAAGTGGAGCGCTATCTTGCGCTCGATGAAGATGAGTTGCTCGGCATCAACAACCCCGATGATCTGGAGCGGGCGACCTTTATTCTGCAAAAGCGCCAGTTGCAACCCAAGCGTAGCCCGGCCCAGAACACGATCCAATTTGGCACGGGCGGTTGGCGGGCGCTGATTGGCGAAGGCTTTACGCTGGATAATGTCCGCCGCCTATGCCAGGCCCTGGCCAACGAAGTGATCCGTCAGCAGCGCGAAGCCGCAGGCGTGATCGTTGGCTACGACCGGCGCTTCCTGAGTGATGCCGCGGCCTTTGCCGCGTGTGAAGTCCTGGCGGGCAACAATATCCCCGTGCGTTTACAAACCGGCGACACGCCCACCCCCCTACTCACCTACGCCACCGCCAAAGAAAACGCGGCTTATGGCTTGATCTTCACCGCCAGCCACAATCCGCCCCAGTGGAACGGCCTGAAAGTTTTTGCCAGCGATGGCTCGTTGCCGCTGGATGAAGAGACGCGTTTGATCGAGCAAGAGGCCAATCAATTGGCCGCGGCTGATGTCGTGCAGGTCGATCTGGCTGTGGCGCGCCAGAGTGGCCTGCTGCAAGATGTTGATTACACGAACGAGTATGTTGACGCGGTGGAGCGCTTGATTGACATGCAGGCCATCCGCGCCGCGGGCTTGCGGGTCGTGCTGGATGCCATGCACGGCACCGGCCAGCTCACGCTCGACATTGTGCTGACCGAAGCTCGCTGCCGCGTCACCACTATCCACGAACGGCACGATCCACTCTTTGGCGGGCGCAACCCGGCCCCCGATCCGCAGGCGCTCACCAGCTTGATCAACACGGTGCGCGAGGGCAATTACGCGCTGGGCCTGGCCATGGATGGCGATGCCGACCGCATTGCCATTGTCGATGATCAGGGGCGCTATGTCAGCACCAACGAACTGCTGCTGTTGCTCTACTATTATCTACACGAAGTCCGCGGCGAACGGGGCGGGATCACCCGCAACCTGGCCACGACCCATCTGCTGGATCGATTGGCCACGGCCCTGGGCGAACCCTGGTACGAGGTGCCGGTTGGCTTCAAACATATTGCCGCCAGCATGAAAGAACATGGCGTATTGTTGGCGGGCGAAAGCAGCGGCGGCTTGAGCATTCGCGGCCATATTCTGGGCAAAGATGGCATCTTCGCCTGCGCGCTCGTCGTCGAGATGATCGCTCGTACGCGGCGCACCATCGCGGATATGCTGGCCGAGATCCGCAGCCGGATTGGCTGGCTCAGCAGTCGCGAGATCAACCTGCCGGCCACGCCGGAGATGAAGTTGCTGCTCCAGCGCCGATTGGCCGCCAGCGCGCCGCGTGAGATCGCGGGCGTGCCCATTGAGCGGATCTCGACGCGTGATGGCATCAAATTTTATTTTGCGGGTGATCAGTGGTTGTTGCTGCGCTTCTCGGGCACCGAACCGCTCTTGCGCATCTTTGCCGAAGCCGAGAGCGAAGAACGGGTCGATGCGTTTGTGGCCTGGGCGCAGGCCATGTTGACGGTGGAGTAGGGGTGAAGGTAAACAGGTAAACAGGGTTTGGATGGCTGTCTACTTGTCTACCGGTTTAGGTCTTTAAGCCGGAATCGGCGCGGCCGCGTCGATCAAGCCCGCCTCTTTCAGTTCGGCCCAAAAATCCGCGGGGATGGTCTGGCGGAAATAGTCCAGATTGGTTTGCAGCTCCTCCGCCGAGCGCGCACCGGGAATAATCGCCGCCACGGCAGGGTGACCGAACGGGAATTGCAGCGCAGCCGCGGCCAAGGTCACGCCGTGGCGAGCGCAGACCGCCTCGATCCCCTGCACACGGTCCAAGATGGGTTGCGGCGCGGGAGCGTAGTTGTAATAGGCCCCCGATTTAGCCCCCGTTGCCAGAATGCCCGAATTGTAAGGCCCGCCAATGATGATGCTGATATTTTTCTCAAGGCACATGGGCAAAAAGCGCTGAAGCGGGTCTTGCTCGAGCAACGTATAGCGCCCCGCCAGCAAGAAACAATCAAAGTCGCCCGCGTGGGCAAAGTCCCACAACAGTTGCCACTGATTCATGCCCAGGCCAATCGCTTTGATCACCCCTTGACGCCGCAGATCGTCCAGAATCGGATAAGTCTCGTTCATGGCCTGCACAAAGTGGCTGACTTCGTATTGGTTGCGCGTCGCGTCGGTGGTGATGCTCTCGTCCGGGTCGTGCATCAACAGAATGTCGATGCGATCCGTCTGCAATCGCTTGAGGCTGGCTTCGATCGAGCGCAACGTGGCGTCGCGGCTATAGTCCATCACCTGGCGGAAGCGCGGCGCGTTGGCAAAAAGGCTGGGATTCTCCTCGTCGGCCGCGAGTGGATCCAAGCGCCACCCAACTTTTGTCGAGATGATCACACTGTTGCGATCATGGTTGGCTAGCCCCGCGCCAAGCCGACTTTCGCTGAGCCCAAAGCCATAGAGCGGCGCGGTGTCGAAATAATTCAAACCAGCAGCAATCGCCGCGTCAATGGTCGCGGTCGCTTGTCCATCGTCGATGGCGTTGTAGATATTGCCAAAGGCGGTGCCGCCAACCCCAAATTGGCTGACCGCCAGCTCGGTTTTACCGATGCGCTTGCGCTGTTCTGGCTGCATAGATTCCCCCTTCGCTGCGTTAGATAGGTGGCTTTAACGTACATGGGTGAATTGCGGTTCCCCGAATATTGCGGTTCCCCGAATCCTGTATCCCGTAGCCACGTTGGTTATGATCAATGGTTGCGTCTATTGTAGCATAGAGCGACCAGGAAGGATGCCCCAGCTGGGGCCAGTTTTGCCATGAGGAGCAGCGATGACGAGTCCAATCCGCACGCAATTACAAGCCGAGCTGCGCCGCGCCATTCAGGCACGCCACATGGCGACGGTTGCGACCCTGCGCACCCTGTTAGGCACAATTGACAACGCCGAGGCAGTGCCGATCCCCGAAGGGTTTCAGTCCCAGCCCGGGGTCAACAACGATGTGCCGCGCAAAGTGTTGAGCGAGGCGGAGATCCAAGCCATTTTGGACGCCGAGCGGGAACAACGGGTGAAACATGCAGCAACCTATGCTGCGTTGGGCAAAAGCGAAGAGGCCGCGCGCCTGCAAGCCGAGGCAGCCTTGATTGCTCGTTATCTTGCAGATAGTTCAAGGGCGCCAGATTGCTAATGGCCGGTCTGGCAGCGGCTTGCAGAGGCAGATTCAGCGGAGGGAGACAGGCGCACGCTGATCCCTGCCGCGTATGGGGCGCTGGGAACGGATTTATGCGAGGCGGTCCGCTTCATCCGTTCCCCAACTTCGTTGATGGTGACTAGATCACTTCCAGCGTGTCGCGGTCGGGCAACGCGGGGAAGGGCGCGGTCGGCAAGGTTTGGTACCAGAACGCGGTCGAGGCGATGTCATCCTGCAGGGGCAGATAGCGCCCACCGCTGCGCCAGCCCAGCGCCTGGATCGTCACGCGCAGGTCTTGCTGGAAGCGGATCGGGTCGGTGATGTGCCAGCGGTACATGCCAAAGCGCATCTGCGAACGATAGACCCCATCGGGGCGCAAAACCTGGTGCAGACCGGCGTAGGGCGTGCTAAATTCCTGGTATTGTTTGGTCTCTTTGTTCTCGAAGTTGTAGGAGCCACAGAAATAATCTTCGGTGCCGGTGCCGCAGATCGTCGGCCACTGATCGTCCCCATCGATGAAGAATTTGATCTCGCCTTCGCCCCACCAGCCGCTGTTATTGACACCCCAGGCCATGTAGACGCCAACAAACTGGCCCTGTCCCTGCACCCCATCCAGAATGGTGTAATCGGTCTTGTAAGGCAGCGGGTTCGAGCGGCGGAATTGGGCGTGGAAATAGGCCAGATTCTCGGGCACTTCGGTGAGCGTATAGTTGATCTGGTAATAGAGCCGCATGTCCTCATCGGCGATGTTGGTCATGGTGATGCGGGCACGTTTGCGGAAGGGCATTTCCCAGTAGCAATTGAACGCGCTACCCGGGTTCACACAGACAGCCAGCGAATTGAGCGGAGAAAATTTCCCCCAGCCCATGCCAAAAAAGTCCCCCACCGGGCATTCGACCGCGGGCTGTTCCTGGTCATCCCAATAGATGCGCAGAATGCTATAGCGCCAATTGCCGGTCGGCGTCATCCAGATCTGCTGAATCGCGCCTTGACCGTCGATATCGGCCAGTGTAAAGGTCTCACCGGCTTTGATGACCACCGAGGGCGAAATCTTCCAACCTTGCCCCAGATCGCGGGCGCAACTGGCCCCGGTCCCTTCGGTGGCCATGCCGCCTTTGCCCTTTTCACCCGTGAAATTCTCTGGGCTGATCGAGCGAGTCTGCGCATTGGAAAGTGTCGCCAGATTGCCCAAGTTCATGTTCAGGCCATTAAACCCCATGTTGGTTCTCCAATTCCCTT
>CAZIRP010000049.1:28716-45323 GCA_964541665.1 uncultured Caldilineaceae bacterium
TAGCGATTGACCCCGGTCAGGACAATCCCGCCGACAAAATAACGTTGCGCCACAAAGAAGACAATGATCATCGGGATCGTCATCAGGAAGGCGATGGCCATCATGTAATGAATTTCCGTGCCGAACTGGCTATTGAAGAGATTCATGCCGATGACCAGCGTGTATTTGTCGCGACCCGTCAGGTAGATCAACGGGCCGTAGAAGTCGCTCCAGGTGCCTTGGAAGGTGAAAATTGCCACAGTCAGCAAAGCGGGCAGCGAGAGCGGAATAAAGATCCGTCCCCAGATCTGCAGACGATTTGCGCCATCAATATAGGCGGCATCTTCCAGTTCGACGGGGAGTTGCAGAAAAAACTGGCGCAACAGGAAGATGTTGATCGCGCCGCCCCCGAACCAGGCGGGGATGATCAACGGGTGGAAGGTGTTGAGCCAGCCGAGATTAAAAAAGAGCACATAGAGCGGAATCAACGTCACCTGCGGCGGCAGCATGATCGACGCGATGGTGGCGATGAACCAAAAATCGCGGCCCGGAAAACGGATGCGGGCAAACCCATACGCGCAGAGCGAAGAAGTGAGCAATGTGCCGAGCAGCACCATCGCCGAGATGTAGACCGTGTTCCACAACCAACGGCTGAAGAACATCCCTTCGTAGGTCCAGGCGTTGTAGAAATTTTCCAGGTGCAGATCGCGAGGCAGAATGGTCGGGGGGAAATAAAAGGCTTCTTGCGCGCTTTTGACCGAAGTCAGGATCATCCACAACAGTGGCAACACAAAAATAAACCCCACGAGGCTCAGGATCGTATAGACCAGGAAGGCCTGCAAAAAGTTACTGCGCACTCGCTGCGCGCGGGCTTGAACCGCGGAACGCTGGGTTCCTGTTGAAAGTGGTCGCCCCAATGTGGTCATCGTTTCACCTCATAATAGACCCAGGCGTCCGAGGAACGGAAGAGGATCAACGTCAGCACCAGGATGATCAAAAACATCAGCCAGGCCATTGCCGAGGCCAGCCCCATAAATTGCCACCGGAACGCCTTCTCGTAGAGGTTCAAATTGTAGAAATAGGTAGCATACAAGGGGCCACCGCCAGTCAGAATAAAGGCTGGCACAAAGTATTGGAAGGTACCAATCAACCCGGTGATCAGGTTAAAGAAGATGGTCGGGGTGATCTGCGGCAAGGTGATGTGCCAAAAGATGCGCCAATTGGTTGCACCATCGATCCTGGCGGCTTCGAAGAGCGATTCGGGCACGCCCTGCAACCCAGCCAGGAAGATGATCATGGTCGGGCCGATGCCCCACAGGCTCAGCATGATCAAGGTCGGCAGCGCGGTATCTGGCTCGGAGAACCAGGTTCCCTGAGGCAGCCCGAAAAATTCCAATGAGGCGTTTACCAGGCCACGTTGCGGGTTGAGCAACCAGGCCCAGACAAAGACCGACGCCACGACCGGGACAACGGTGGGGATATAGAGCAAAGTGCGGAAGATGCGCATCCCCCGCAGTTTCTGGTTGAGCAACACCGCCGCCAGCAGCGAAGCGACCAGGGTGAGTGGCACGGAAAACAAGGCAAAACGCAGCGTCACCCAGAGCGAATGCAGAACCCGCAACTGGGGCCGGTTGAAAATATCCTGGTAATTGCGCGTCCCAATCCATTCGGGCGACTTCAGGATGTTGTATTCCGTAAAGCTGAAATAAAACGAGATGATCATCGGACCAAAGACAAACAAAATCAGCCCCAAGACGGCAGGCAAGATAAATGCATACCCTTGGATCATGTCGCGCCAATAGAGTTTGCTATGGCGGGGACGGTGGGCAGTGACGGGTGTGGATTGCAATCCTGGCTTCCTCTCTTATCGTGATGGGCGATCCGCCAACCATCTACTGTCGACGGATCACTCATCACGGTTCACGCATCACGCTTTAGCTTGCTACATCCAGACAGGCTTGAATTTCGGCATCGGCATCGGCGAAGGCTTGTTCCGCGCTCTTTGCTTCGCGGATTGCCTCTTCCAGGGCCGTGCGGATCGTCTGGTTGATCAACCCGGCGTAGAGGCTGCCGCAATCAGACGGGTAGCCCATCGGCGGGAAGATACCATTCTCGCCACCGGCGATAAACGCTCGAATGTTGGTTGGCGGCGGGTCCAGCTCATCAAAGACGGTCGAATCTGCCATCGACTTGAGCAAGGGCATGCCACTATAATTGCGCAGATTCAGCTCTTGCCCCTCGGGCGAGGCCAGGAACTTGATCAACTCCCACGCTGCTTGCGGGTGATTGCTGTTCTTGCTGATGCCATAGCCATAGGTACCCATGCCGGTCGCATGGTTCACAGGGTGGCGCGGGGCCACGGCAACATCCCATTCAAAGTCGGTGATCTGTTCCCGGAAGCTCGTCATCAGGCCAGGGATCATGAAGTAGGTGGCGCAGCTTCCACCGACGAAACAACCATTATTCCCACCAGGCATTTCAACGCCCAGAGGAATGGTCACATCATGCACAGTCCACAGATCCACATAGGCCTGGATGCCGGCCAGCGACTCGGGCGAACTGAAGGTGGAAGTCGTGAAATCCTCGTTCACGGGTTGACCCCCATAGCCCACAACCCAGGGAATGAAGTAGGCCCACCAGTCCCAGCCTTCATTGCCGCCATTGGCGATACAGTAGACATTGGGATTGGCTTCTTCGACGATCTTACAAGCCTCGATCAATTGATCCCACGTCCAATCATCCTGGGGAACCGGCGCGCCAGATTCCTCGAAGAGCGTCTTGTTGTAATACATCTGCACGCTGTCCCACGAGGCCGGGATCATGAAGGTGCCCTGTACGCCTGTCACTTGGCCCAAGGCGAGGATATTGTCGTAGACATCGTCAAAGGTGAAGCTGTCATCCACTTCGTCGAACTGCTGGAGGTCGATCAGCACACCATTTTCGACAAAGGGCACAGTAAAGAGGTCGGCTGTGAACACGACATCCGGCAGGTTGCCTGCTGCTGCCCGTGCATAGATCCCTTCGGCGTAATCGCCCTGGGCACATTCCACGGTCACGGTAATATCGGGCTGCTTCTCCTGGAACGCAGCAATCATGGCGTCAGTCACCGGGGTGGTTGTTGGCCCACAGCTATTCAAAAAGGTTAGTTCGATCGGGCCTTCTGCTGCCGGGGCAGCGTCCCCTCCTTCTGCAGCTGGGGCTTGCCCGGCGGGGGCGCAGGCTGCTAACAGAAGCAATACAACCGCGAATAGCGCCAGTTGCCAACCGGCACGCGGACGCGCAGAATTGATCAACACGATTTGTCTCCTTTGAGTTTGTTATGGTTCTCTCTGTACAGTAGCCTGATTGGCTCAAGCTAGCTTGGGGTAGGGACTATCAGCCAGCAAAGTACCATGTTTTAGTTGGGCTGTCAAAACCTTTGGGGACGACAAAATCAGTGACGGAATGAGGGATGGGATGAATGATATGACGGGTGATGCGTGGCAAAAAAGCAGATTGACAGCTGAAAAAGGCTTGTGCTACACTTGCAGCGCCTCGGCCTGATGATGCGCTGTTTTGGCAAGCCCATATTGGGTGTACGCCAACTCCCGTTTTTGGCAAATTGGGTCGTCAGTGCATCCAGTTCCCGCTTAGGCCGCCTGGTTGCAATAAAAATACCCACTATTTTCCGCTTGCTTTCGCATAAAGCACAGCCCCAAAGGAGCCAATTATGAGTGATCCTTCTCAACGATCGCGGCCATCCGTACCCCCGCTCAATCGGCGACAATTTATGGCATTGACCGGTGCGGGTTCGTTGGCCGCCCTGCTGGCGGCTTGCGCCCCGCCTGGTGTTGAACCCGCAACGGGAGGGGAAGCCCCGGCTGCAGCCCCAGCCGAAGGCGCGGCTCCTGCTGAAGGTGCGGCAGCCACCGGGGGCACGCTGGTCTGGATGGGCCATCAGGAAGTGGCCGGCCTTGGCCCGAACGATTTGGGAGCGACGGTTCAAAACGTCTTGATCTGGGCAATTCATAGCTCGCTTGTTTATTTCAACGAGCAGAATGAGATGGTCAACGACCTGGCGGAGACGGTGGAAGTTCAACCCGACGGTTTGCAATACACCTTTACGTTGCGAGAAGGGGTCAAATTCCACGACGGTGCCGATTTTACCTCAGCCGATGTGAAATACACCTTTGATTTCTATCGCGACCCGGCCAATGCCACCACGATCCAAAGTTGGTTCACCGGGGTGGAATCTGTCGAAACTCCAGACGATTCCACCGTAGTCGTCACGATGAACTCGGTCAACGCGGCTTCGCTGGTGGATTGGGGCGGGGTGCCGATTGTGCAATCGGTCTATCATGCCGAGGTGGGGGATGCGACCTACTCGACCGCCCCGATTGGCACTGGCGCCTTCAAGCTCAAGGAATGGCGCGCCGCGGAATTCACCGAATTGGAAGCCTTCCCCGAGCACTATCGCGGGGCACCCAAGGCGGATATCCTCCGCCTGGAGGTCGTACCCGACGCGACAGTGCGCCGCGCAGCGCTTGAAACCGGCGACGCCGATTCATCGGTCTGGCCGCTCCTGGTCGAGGACAGCCTGGCCCTGCGCGAGAACCCCGATTACAAGGTTTATGCGTTCCCAGGGGGGTCGATCAAATTCTTCCCGATCAACAACGAGCGGCCTTTCTTCAGCGACAAACGCTGTCGCCAGGCCTTGATGCATGCGCTGGATCGTCAACGCATCATCGATGATCTCTGGAATGGTGCCGCCGAGATTGCCCATTCCAACCTCACCCCGGCCAGCCAGTATCACAACCCGAACCTCAAGCGCTACGAGTTTGATCCTGAACAGGCAAAGGCGTTGCTGGATGAGGCCGGGTGGACGGTTGGGGCCGATGGAATCCGCGAAAAAGATGGCGAGCGCTTCTCGTTCACCTGCACGACGATCACCGGTGACCAGCCGCGCAAGGCCATCGCGGAATTGGCGCAGCAACTCTTCAATGATGTCGGGGTCGAGATGTTGCTGGCCGAAGCGCCGGTCGCATCGATCCTGGCGGGTTTGCCCGCGGGTGAGCTAGAGTGCGCCATCTTCAACTGGACGCACGGCACCGCGCTCGAGCCCAACCCGATTGATACCCTCAGTTCGGCTGGCGGCAGCAACTTTAGCCGCTTCCAAAACGACGAGATGGATGAGTTGATCCAACAAGGCTTGCAGGTGGTGGATCCTGCCGAGCGGATGCCGATCTATCACCGCATTCAAGAGATCTTCGTGGAAGAAGTGCCGGTGCTCTATTTGCAATTCGACCTGTGGATGGTACCTTTCCGCACTCGGATCGAGGGCTTGCCAGAAGATGCCCTTAACACCGACCCGATCCACGGTGCCGATGCCTATCTGCTGAGCCAGTCAGGCTAATCTCACTGGTCAATGCTCAATGGTAAATGCTCGCTTGTTGAGGAGTATTTGCCGTTGAGCTTTTTCCCAATCGACTATGCTTATCTACCTCATTCGTCGTATTCTGCAAGGCGTGCTGGTGCTCTTTTTGATCAGCGTGATCACCTTTGCGATCATGCGTTTGCTCCCCGGCGACCCGGTGATGTTGTTGCTGGGCGAAGGGCGGGTGCGCGTCACCCCGGAGCAGATCGCGGCGATCCACGCCAAGTGGGGATTGGACCGCCCCTACCACGAGCAATATCTCACGTGGGTGGGCAACATGATGCGCGGCGACTTTGGCGAATCGCTGATCCGCCGGGGCGTGCCCGTGCGCCAGATGATCGCCGAAGCCGCGCCAGTGACAGCCTTCCTCAATCTGCTGTCGCTGGGCCTAGCCGCGCTGATCGCCATTCCCGCGGGCATCATCGCGGGGGTGCGGCGCAATTCCTGGTTCGACTATGCCACCACGTTCTTCTCCACGCTGGGGGTCTCGGTGCCCAATTTTTGGATCGCGTTGATGAGCATTATTCTCTTTGCGGTCTATTTGAAGTGGCTCCCCCCCTATGGCTTGCGCTCGGCCAGCGGCTACATTCTGCCTGTCGCGGTCCTGGCCACAGAACAGATGGCGCTGCTCGCCCGCGTGATGCGTGCGGCCACCATCGAAACCCTTGGGCAGGATTATGTGCGCACCGCGCGCGCAAAAGGGCTCAACGAACGAGTGGTGATCGTCCGCCACGCGGTGCGCAATGCCTTGCTGCCCGTGGTCACTGTTGTCGGCTTCCAGATTGCCTTTATCCTCAGCGGCACCATCATTATTGAAACGATCTTTGCGCTGCCTGGGGTGGGTCGCCTGCTCGTTGACTCGGTCTACCGGCTCGATTATCAAGTGGTGCAATCGCTGGTGATCGTGCTGTCGGTGTTGGTTGTCGTCGCTAATTTGGTGACCGACTTGATCTACGCAATTATTGATCCTAGAATTCGTATGGCCTAACCTCATGGCTGTGACCTCAGTGCCCCAAAACCAACTCGTAAACAACAGCGGACAAGCCACCCAGCGCACCGAATGGAGCCGAGTATGGCGACGCTTCAGCGCCAATCGGCTGGCCGTCATCGGGCTGATCCTGGTGATCCTTTTGATCCTGATGGCGCTCTTCGCCGAACAGATCACACCGTATGATCCCCTCTACCAGGAACGGGGGATGCGGGGTGCTGCCCCTTCCGCAGACCATTGGCTCGGCTCCGACTACAATGGCCGCGACTTGCTCAGCCGCGTGATCTTTGGCACCCGCATCGCGCTGATGGTCGGCATCGGCGCCACGCTGATCCAGGTGGTGATCGGCTTTCTGGTTGGCGCGGTGGCGGGCTATTTCGGTGGCTGGACCGATACCATTCTCTCGCGCCTGATCGACACGCTGATGTCAATGCCGATCATTGCGCTGCTAACCGTGTTGGCCGCGGTGCTGAGCGACAAACAATTGCCCAGCGTGCTGCTCACCGTCCTGGTGATCGGCATGACCGGCTGGGCGCGGTTTGCCCGCGTTGTCCGGGCCGATGTGCTGAGCCTAAAGACCCGCGACTTTGTGCTCGCTGCCCGCGCCAGCGGCGTGACCGCCAGCCGCATCATCCTGCGCCACATTTTGCCCAACGTGCTCGGCCCGGTGATCGTCCTGGCTTCGCTCGGAATCGGCGGCATTATCATTTTGGAAGCGGCTCTCTCTTTCCTAGGCCTAGGTGTGCGTCCACCCACGCCCTCCTGGGGCGTGATCCTCTCGGATGGTCGGCAATATATCGACCGCTATCCTCACATTGCCGTTTCACCCGGCTTGATGATTGTGATCACTGTGCTGGCCTTCAACTTTATTGGGGATGGCCTGCGCGACGCGCTCGACCCCCATCAACAAACAGACTGACCCAACTGGAAATCAACCCGGTCTTTGCGTTTGACCGACAGTGTAGATAGTAAGGATTCCTATGCCCGCGCTGATGACACAACTCACAGAGATTATCGCTGCCAGCGAAGCCACACTGATCGGCGTCGCGCTCCAGCACCTGGAATCGGGCGAGGAGATTCTCATCAATGCCCACGATTCGTTCCCCATGGCCAGCGTCTTGAAGATCCCGGTGCTGGTTGAAGCCTTCCGCCAGATCGAAGTCGGCAAGTTTACCCTGGAGGATCGCTGGCCGCTGACCGCGGCTGAAAAGAACATCGGCAGCGGCATCCTGACTTACATGCAGGATGGACTGCAACCCACTGTGCGCGACCTGCTCACGTTGATGATCATCATCAGCGACAATACAGCCACCGATATGGTGATGAATCGGCTCGGCGTGGCCGCGATCCAACAGACGATGCGCGACCTTGGCCTGAACGAGACCCACATGGTGATGACCATTCGCGGGCTCTTTGAAAACATGCTCGGGGATGCGGCGGACCCGGCCCGGCTCTTTGCCGCGCTCGACCAGCCCCAATCCGCGCCCCCCACTCGCGCCGACACCACGGTCTATGATGGCGGCCCCCACAACAATAGCAGCACCCCGCACGACATGACTCGCCTGCTGGCCATGATCTATCGCGGCGAAGCAATCAGCCGGACAGCCTGCGATGGCATGATACACATTCTATTGCAGCAACAAATCAATATCCGCTTACCCCTGTTTCTGCCCTTTGGCGTTCCGTTCGCCCACAAAACTGGCACATTAGCGGGCATTCGCAATGATGCCGGCATTCTTTATTGCAATGAACAAAATCACGTAGCCCTGACTGTTTTCACTCGCTGGGATACCGCCGCTGTGGAAGGCAACAAAGTGGCCGAATGGCAGCGGATCAGCTCAGTTGATGCCGCCCTGGGCCACATCGGGCGCGCCGTCTACGACCATTATCAATAACTTCGTCTTCTTTATCTCTTTTGTGGATCAAGCATGAAAATTTTTACGGCCCTGGTGGGCACCGAAACCAATACCTTTTCCCCTTTTGTGACCGGCTGGCAAACCTTCGAAGATACCTATCTCGTCCGTGGGGGCAATTTTGGCGATCAGCCCACGGCCCAGGCCCTGGTGCTGGTGGTCTGGCGCGAGCGAGCCAAAGCGCTGGGCTGGGAAGTCAGCGAGAGTGTGGCGGCTTTTGCCATGCCCGCTGGGATCACACTGCGGAGCGTCTACGAATCGCTACGCGAAGAAGTCTTGGCTGATCTGCGTGCGGCCATGCCAGTCGATGCGGTCTTGCTCAACATGCACGGCGCGATGGTGGCCGAGGGTTATGATGATTGCGAGGGGGATCTCGCGGCGCACGTGCGCGCGATCGTCGGGCCGGATGTGCCGATCGGTGTCGAGCTGGATCTCCATTGTCACATCTCGCAGACATTGATCGACGCCACCACAGCAGTGGTGCTCTACAAAGAATATCCGCACATCGACATCAGCGAACGGGCGCACGAGGTCTTTACGATCATTGCTGACACCATAGCGGGCAAGGTCAAGCCCCATATGACCCTGCACGACTGTGGCATGATCGGCGTCTTTCACACCAGCCGCGAGCCGATGAAAAGCTACGTTGCACACATGCAGGCGCTCGAGGGCAAGGATGGCGTGCTTTCGGTTTCGCTGACCCACAGCTTCCCCTGGGGCGATGTGCCGGATCTCGGCGTGCGTACGCTGGTGATTACCGACAACCAGCCGGCGTTGGGGGCAACCGTGGCTGCCGACCTTGGCGCGCGCATCTGGGCGATCCGTCAAGAGGCGCAGCCCCCTTACCTGACCATGGATGCCGCGCTCGACCGCGCGTTGGCCCATCCAACGGGCCCGGTCGTCCTGGCCGATGTCTCGGACAATGCCGGGGGCGGCGCGCCCAATGATTCCACATTTCTGCTGCACCGGATCCTGGAGCGGGGCATTGGCAACGCGGCCATTGGCTGTATCTGGGATCCAATTGCCGTGAGCTTAGCGATTGAGGCAGGCGAAGGCACCACCTTTGCCATCCGCGTCGGTGGTAAAATGGGGCCCATGTCCGGCCCACCTGCGGATCTGACCGTGCGGGTCGGCAAGATTGCACGCGGCGCGACGCAGCGCTTTGGCAAAGGCGTGGGGAAACTGGGCGATGCCGTGGCGCTTCACGGCCCGAATGGCGTCGACGTTGTGGCGATCAGCCATCGCACGCAGACTTTCAGCCCAGAGGTCTTTAGCAATGTGGGCATCGACCCGGCCAGCAAGCAGATTTTGGTTGTCAAGTCGATGCAACATTTTTACGCCGGGTTTGCGCCGGTTGCCGCGGAGATCCTCTATGTGGCAACACCGGGCGCGCTCGTGCCGGATTTCAAGCAATTGGCCTATCGCAAAGCGCGGCGCGACCTATGGCCGCTCGTCGAGGGGTGAAGTCGGTGGGGTGGCTGGCGCATCCACCAGCCGCCCTGTTAAGTATTTGTGAATCACACTCGCTAATAAAGTTTGATAAGGCAACCCTTCTTCAAGCGCCCGAATGTGAGCCAGATAATAATCACGTTCTGCTAGCCGCAAATTTACCCGCCGTGTCTTGTTCATGGTCGCCCTGGCTGCGGCCACTGCTCGCGCTGCATCAGCTTCATGCGTAGGCGAACGCACGAACTCCGCTCGCTCGTAAGCGTCTAAAAGCGCCTGCTCTTCAGAATCTAAGTTGTAATTCATGGCAAATTTCTACCTAAATAGTCTCGTGTCGCCTTCCGACTTGGAATGATTGTCTTAAAAAATATATAGTCATTCTCAACAACAACCGGCACCAAATGGACATATTCGTGAATTTTTACGATGTAAATTCGTTGATTCGGATATCGCACTTGATTAGGATGCTGAATAATGTCGAGAAGCTGACCTTGGCTGATCGCATAGACAACTTCCTCAAAGCTAATGTTGCGATCACGTTTCAACTGTTCGTTTTTGTCGTCATTCCACTCAAAGCGATCCATGCAGCAATCATAGATTGTTGTGTGCCTTTTGTCAACCGTTCGCTTGCTGACCGCGTAAGGGTAACGAAAGAAGAAACTTCATGTCTGATTTTGATGTGCTGATCCGCAAGGCAAAGGTGGTGGATGGCACGGGCAATCCGTGGTTTTGGGGCGATGTCGCGCTCAAAGGTGAGCAGATTGCGGCCATCACCGCGCCGGGTGCGATTGCGCCCGAAAATGCCGCCGACGTGGTTGATGCCCAGGGCCGCGTCGTCTGCCCTGGTTTCATCGACATACTCAGCCACTCGATTTTGCCCTTGATGATGGATGGCCGCTGCCTCTCGAAGATTACGCAAGGGGTGACGACCGAAATCATGGGCGAAGATTGGACGCCCGCGCCCTTCGGTGGTGGGGTGGACGCCAGCGATCTGGACCGTATTCGCTATTTGCAGGCCATTCCAGAATGGAAAGACCGCATCCCCACCTGGAAAAACTTTGGCGATTGGTTCGCCGCCATGCTGGAGGCAGGCGTATCACCCAACATTGGCTCTTTTCTGGGCGGCGGGACGGTACGCCAATATGCCATGGGCATGGCCCTCGGTGCGCCCACGGCGGATCAACTAGCGACGATGCGTCGTGTGACCGCGGCGGCCATGGAAGAGGGCGCGCTCGGCGTCTCCTATGCGCTGATCTACCCGCCGAGTGCCTACACGAACACTGCGGAGATCATTGAAGTCTGCAAAGTGGTACGCCAGTATCATGGCATCTACGTCACCCATTTGCGTTCGGAGGCGGATGAGATCTTCAGCGCGCTTGCTGAAGCCCTGACCATCGGCCTCGCGGCCGATTTACCGGTCGAGGTCTATCATCTGAAAGCCGCGGGCCAGCGCAACTGGGACAAAATGGCGACGGTGATCGAGCGGATCGACGCGGCGCGGCGGGCGGGCCAGGACATCACCGCGGACATGTATCCGTACGTGGGGGCTGGCACCGGGTTGACGTCGGTTTTGCCTCCCTGGGCGGATGCTGATAATCAACTTTACCAGAATCTGCACGAACCCACCATGCGCGCCAAAATTCGGGCCGAGGCCCTTAACCCCAGTGGCGATTGGGAAGCCATGGCCGCGCTCTGTGGCCCCGAAGGCGTGATGCCCGTTGGTTTTCACCTGCCCGAGCATCAGCCCTATGTGGGCAAGCGGCTGAGCGAGATCGCGCAGATGCGTGGGCAACTCTGGGTCGATGCTGCGCTGGATCTGTTGGCTGCTGAGGGGCAACGCATCAGCACCATCTATTTCATGATGAGCGAGGCAAATGTCAAGTACCAATTGCAGCAGCCGTGGATCACCATTGGCACCGATGCCGGTGGGATGGATCCAGCCTGGGCCGCGGCCTATGGCCCTTCGCACCCACGCGGCTATGGCAGCTATCCCCGCATTTTGGGCAAATATGTGCGGGAGGAAGGAGTTTTGCCGCTGGAAGATTGCGTGCGTAAAATGAGCGCCGCGGTAGCGCAGCGTTTGGGGTTGCGCCAGCGAGGTCTGTTGCGGGAAGGTTATTTCGCCGATGTGGTAATCTTTGACCCGGCAACGATTGGTGATCGTGCCACCTTTGAAGCGCCCCATCAACTCTCAGTCGGGGTAGACGAGGTTTGGGTGAATGGTGTGCGAGTCTTGCGGGCTGGCACACATACCGGCGCCAAACCCGGCCAGGCGGTAAAGTGAATCTCTACAAATTTCCAGAATCTAACAGAGACTACTTGAGAATCCCCAGATTACGCTGATGATCCAGATTTTGAGGTTTCATCTGCGCAATCTGGGGAGAAGATTTGGAAAAACCTTCTGTGGTTTACATAAGCAAGAGGGAGGGAGCGATGTTACGTGCCGACCAGATCGAATTTTTTCACACCAATGGCTTTGTCAATGGTGGTCTCGTCCTCACCGAGGAGGAAGTAGAAACCCTGCGCGCCGAGACTATGCGGGTGATCGAGCAGCGCGACCAAACCGAGATTCCCCAGCCGGTGTTGGTGCGCAACCTGGCCCGCAACGACGCCGCGCCTGTCTGGCAGATCGTCAATATCTGGATGGCGAGCGAACCATTCCGCAGGCTGATCTTTCATCCGCAAATCACCGCGGGGCTGGCCCAGCTCACCCAGGCCGACACGCTGCGCATCTGGCATGATCAGATCCAGTACAAGCCACCGGAAATTGGCGGCGTGAATATGTGGCATCAGGACGCGCCTCTTTGGCCGATCATCGCGCCGATGACCGAAGTGACGGCTTGGGTCGCCCTGGACGATGCCGATGAGAGCAATGGCTGCATGAGCATGGTGCCCGGCTCACACCGCTGGGGCAACAATATCGAGTTCCTGAATGGGCTAAAAAGTTTCGAAGAGATGCCCGCTCAATTCGGTGACCATGCGGTGCAGGTCGCACGTTGCCCGGTCAAGCGTGGCGAAGTCCATTTTCACCATGCGCTGACCTGGCACGCTTCGCACGCCAATACCAGTGGCCGCCCACGCCGCGCCATTGCGCTCCATTATATGACCGGTGAGACTCGGTTTGTCGCCAGTGGCAACCATCCGATGAAGCCCTATGTCGAAGTGACAGATGGTGACATTTTACGCGGAGAAGCATTCCCGCAGGTTTACCCGGCTACGGAGAATTGACGGAAGACGGTGGACGATAGAGATCCAATCTCTGTAAATCTCCCCAAATCTCACAATTTCCGGTTTGCGCAGAGATTGCGAGACTTGAAGAGGTTATAGGAGATTTAACAGCTACCGTCCACCGTCCGTTGTCTACCGTCTACCTCACGCCTTTGGCGCGTTCGCGGCCTGAATATGCACAGCCAGCGCGTGCCGCGGATCCTCGCTGGAGCGGCGCACAGTCGTGGTGCCCGGCCCATAGAGATCATCCAGCACGGTTTGGATCTCCCCGGCCAGCGCCTCGATCACTTCGGGCTGATTGGGGGTGTTGAGGCGATCCACCAGCGTCAATTCGGCCTCGGTTCGCTTGAATTGCAAACGCCCCGCCACTTCTTCTTCAGTTTCCAGTACATCACACGCGGAGAGCGCCTGGTCAAAAACCAGCCGAATGCGCTCGGCCAATGTCGCGTCTGGGTTCCATTCGCGCTTGTGGTCATAGACCAACCCCGGACGCCCGCCCGCAAAATCCAGGCTGTAATCCGCCTCGTGACCAATCAGAACGATGCCCGGCCCATTCGGCACATGCTTGTAATCGGCGACATCAAGCAGCAAGCCACCGACTCGATGCTGCTGAATCCACCGATGAAAGATCGGGGTGAGCGCGGGCAATTCCACGGCAGCGGGGTCAGAGACAAAATATTTCACCTTGATACGATGTGGTAAACCCATCTGATTTTCTCCAAAAGGACGAGTTGGATGCAGCGCCAGCAGAGGCCGCCCAGCACCCAACTCGCTGGTTAAGGCCAGTTACATCGCGACCCCGCCGGTCACCACACCCGCCAAACGTGCATCACAGGCATGGGCAGCTTCGATAAAGAGATTCGCCTCTTCGATGATCTTGTGCGCCAGATCTTCGTTCATCGTCTCCAGCGGATTGGTATGGCGGTCGAAAAGATATTCGGCGAACTTGCCCTTGGCATATTTGTCAAAGAAGAGTTCGGTATCGAAGAAGCGAGTGCGGAATTGATGGATGATCTGGTCTGGATCGTCGCCTACTTCGGGGTATTGCCCGCGGACAAGTGCACGCGCTGCCAAGAGCATCGCGCGGTAGGCCCGCCGGTCGGCTTGGGCAAAGTCATTTTCATCCAGCGCGATCATCGCATCAAAGAGTTCGGCCTCGGCACGGGCCACTTCGAACGCAAAGAGTGAAACGATCTCCCCGGCACATTCACCGACGCCGATATCACCAATCGTATATTCGCGCGGGTCATTCCAGTCGCTATAGAATTCCGGGCTGGTCTCGTAGATCGGCACTTCGGTGAAAGGATCCAAAATGGCCTTGATCTCCTTCTTCCCGAGGCGCGTCACCCAGTCCTGGAAGGTCTCTTCGCGCTCACGTTCATTGGCGTAGCGGTTGATCAGCGTGTTCAGCACTTCGGGCACGATCTTGGAGGGAACCGCGCCTACAGCCATCCCATAGCTGCCCGCATTCTCGCGCCAGCGCCCACCCAACACCACCTGGAAGTGAGGCACGGTCCGGTTGTTGCGGCGGCGGCTGTTGCCAAAGAAGCCAATATCTGCAATGTGGTGCTGACCGCACGAGTTGAAGCAGCCGCTGATCTTGATATGCAATTCCTTGATCGCATCGGGCAGGGTTGCGCTGCGGGCCGCCAGTTGGCTGCGCAATGTACCGGCCAACCCGCGCGACGCCGCAATCCCCAGCTTGCAGGTATCGGTGCCGGGGCACGAGGTAATGTCCACGATTGTGCCCGCGCCTGGGATGGCCAAATTGATCGCGCTCAACTCGCTGTAAAGGGCTGGCAGATCCGACTCGGCGACCCAACGCAGGATGATATTCTGCTCTACGGTCGTGCGGATCGTGTCGCCGACATACTTGCGGGCGATATCGGCCAGTTGATACGCTTGCTCGGTGGTGATGTCCCCCAGCGGCAGGTTGATCGTCACCACATAATAGCCAGCCTGACGCTGCTGATAGAGATTGGTCGCGGCCCATTCGGCAAAGCCCGCGGGTTTGTCGGCCCCATTCAGCGCGGCGGTGGGACGGATGGGCGATTCCTGGAATTTGTCCAGATCGTTGAGGTAGGAGGTCCAGCGCTCGTCATAGGGCAGGATGGCGCGCTCTTCGTCCACCAGGCGGCGGAATTCTTCGATGCCCAGTTTGGCGATCAAAAATTTGAGGCGAGCCTGGTTGCGGTTGCGCTTCTCCCCCAGACGGGCAAAGACGCGTGCGGTAGCCTGCGCCAATGGCAGGATCTCATCTTCGGTGACAAATTCCTTCAAGACCTTGGCCTGGTAGGGAACCGTCCCCAACCCACCGCCGACATAGACGGTGAAGCCCCGCACTTGTTTGCCATCGATCTCGCGTATCCGGGCCAGGTAGCCCAGATCATGCAGCATCACCAGACCGCAGGCTTCGTGTTCGCAGCCGGAAAAGGCCGTCTTAAATTTGCGCCCAAAATCCTGGCAATCATCATGGCCGAGCAAGAAAAAGGTTGTGGCATTGGCGTAGGGCGTGACATCAAAAGGCTCGGTGCGGCAGATGCCAGCCAGCGGGCAGGCAGTGACATTGCGCACGGAGTTGCCGCAGGCCTCCTGGCTGGTGATATTCACCGCGGCCAGACGGCGCATCAGGTCGGGCGTATCTTCAATGTGGACATAGTGGAGCTGAAAATCCTGGCGCGTGGTGACATGCAAAATGCTATCTGAATACTCATCGGCCAGCCCGGCAATCACCTCGAGCTGCTCAGGCGTGAGGCCACCGTAAGGCACCTTGATCCGCTGCATACCCGGCGCGTCCCACAGGGTATCGGGGCCCTTGGTCAGATTCCCTGCCGGGAAATTGAGACTCTGGGTTTGGAGCCCATCATTGCGCTGGCCGTTATCATACCGTTGGCCATAGGTACCACGGCGCAAGCGCGTCTCGGCAAACACTTTATCATCCAGTTTGCCTTGCTTCTTCAACCCAATCTGCCCTTCAAAAATATCAATATCGTGGGCCCATTGAGCTGGCATCTGCTCCTGGAGCACTTCTTTCCAGCTATGCTGTTGTGTCATCGAACGTCCCTTTATGGTGAGAAACTCTAGTAAACCCTACACGGTCGACGATGACCGTCCGGCTCTGGCGGAGAGCCAACCCTTCATTCACAAGCGCGCTGGGTATTGCGGGAACACCGGTCGTGGATAATGGCGGTCAAAAGGTAGATTACGCGTGAACCACCCCATAGCCGCCGGACCGATGGCCCGCCAACTACAGATGCAAGTGGTCACTTGGGCAGATTGCAACAGTAAGTCCATAAAATTTCCCAAAAAAAAGCCCATCGATAACTCGATGGGCAGCGGAAACTGGGTTGGGAAGACCACAAAATTGCCGACGCGTGTCGAGTTACCAGCTCACAGGAAGCAGGCAACAACAACACTCGGTACAACAATCAACCAGCAGCGTGCGGGTCAACGCAGTTGGTGCGGGGGGCCAAATTGAATGGCGAATGATCATACAGAATTCCGACACACTGATTGATTGTTTTGTCGCACAGAGAACTCAGTACGGCAGCGTTTGCAGGCTACGCGCGAGTATACGTAGGGATAAAAATTTGTCAAATATAATGGATCTCTATTTGATACAGAATTCTGCAAAAAAGTT
>CAZIRP010000050.1:0-12582 GCA_964541665.1 uncultured Caldilineaceae bacterium
CTGCCCGCAGGAAGTTCCACGTCTGTCGCCATTCCAGCTGAAACCATCTGCCTCTTGCTGGCGTTATTGGCTCATCAAACTTAAACATGAATAGTTGCTGGAGCCGTATAATGAAAGTTCCCCTGCTGCTCATCTGTTTTGGATTGCTGGCCTATGGAGCAACTATATCTGCTGGCTTGGCAGATGTACACGCTCAGTCCAAAAATCTGCAAACCTTATCCTTGCTACCAACACCAACTGCAACTCAATCTTCGCCACCCTCAACAGCGCTAACAACCACAATCCCCGCAACGTTAGACTCATTGCAAATTGTCTATCGACGTGATCAGCAGCTCTGGCGCTGGCAACAGGGCGTAGCGCGCCCAATATTGGAATTGACCGAACCAGGCAACTTTAGCCTTTCGCCAGATGGCAAGTGGCTTGCCTTTGAACGTGACAACGATCTATGGCTAGCACGCACTGACGGAACCGACGAGCGATTGTTGGTCGATCACACAGCGTTGGAGCCACTTGCGCCGGACGAGCCACTCGGTCGCATCCAGCTAGCGCAATGGCTGCCGGATTCTCAGCAACTCTTATTTCACTTCAGCGCAGCAGAGACCAATTTTTCGCTCGGCTCGCGCCTTTATTTAGCAGATGTTGCGGATGCTGAGTGGCGCGAATTACTCATGTTAGGGTGGGGCACAACCGTATTGCCCGCGCCCGATAGTGCTACGCTGGCGCTTATCTCGCAAGCCGAGATCCGCATAATGGATGTGGATAGTCAAAATCTGTATACTATCTTCAGCTACACACCGGGAGCATTTACACACTTGGAAAGTCCCCAAGTGCGCTGGTCAGCGGATAGCCACTCGCTCGTAACCGTGGAGGTGGCGGCACCCGATCACCTGCGCGTTTGGCAATTGTCGGTGGTAGCTGGGACTGAGCCAACCTTGTTGGTCGAGGTTGAACCGCAGATTGCAGCCCCTTACAATTACTCGCTTTCCCCTACAGGGCACTATCTGAGCTATGCCAGCATTGGTATTTCCGATATGGCGATCCCGCCGGGGGAAACCTATTTTGTTGATCTGCAAACAGGGAAAGAGTGGTTATATTACGCTGGGGTGGGCAGTTTTGGTGCGTGGCTGCCGCAGAGTGATCGTTTTAGTTTTTGGGTAAACCACGAGGATAATTTGTATCTGGGCAGCGCGCAAAACTCGTTATTGTCTCCGTTGCGGCAGAGCTATCCGCATTCACTCGTTTGGATGGACGAGGAAAATTTTCTCTACAGAGTGGGCGACCATGAACTGCGCTTAGGCACCCTCGGCCCAACCGATGTTGTAATCGACGACCAAGCCGAGGGGTTTACCTTTGCGCGTTGAGCAAGCCTAGGCCGCAGGCGGGATGACGCGATAAAAACGTGCCGCATTCTCACCATAGAGCGCGGCTCGCTCGCTTTCGCTCAGCGGTTCAGCACAGGCTTGCATCAAGGCAAAGGCCTCTGCATAGCTGCCCCCGACCAGTTCAACCGGCCAATTGCTGCCCCACATCATCCGTTCAACGCCAAAGGTTTCGAGCAAAAAATGGGCCAATGGTGTCAGCCGCTCAACCGAAGCATCGGGATGGGTATAGAGCAGGAACGAGGAATATTTGATGTGGATGTTGGGATACGCGGCCAGCGGCCTGAGCGCGATCTGCCACTCGTCCAACTTGCCGTCGCGGAATGGTGGATGCGCACAATGATCCAAAATGATGCGCAGACTGGGGTGGTGCGCGGCAATTTGCCCCACCGCGGGAAAAGCTTCGTAGCCCACGAGCAGATCCAGGCTGAGGTCGCGGCGGCTCAATTCGCGCAGGCCCCGTTGGGTTGCTGGGTTTTCCCACCATTGCGTGGCGGGGCCGGCTGGGGTGGTACGCACGCCCACAAAATAGGGGCTGGCTGAGTATTCATCGAACCAGTCGGCCAGATTTTCCTGTTCGAGCGCGCAACCGCCGACCACCGCGCCGATGTGGTCATAGTGCGCCGCCAAATCGAGCCACCACAAATTGAGTTCGTGCGAATCGCGGGCAGCTTCGACGATCACGCCGGAATCTACCCCACAGGCCGCAAACTCGGGCGCGAGATCCGCTGGCAGGAAATTGCGCAGTAGATGAGGATGACTCCGCAACCAGGTGCGCGACTCATCAAGATAGGTGGCCAGATCCCAAAAGTGAAGGTGTGTATCAATAATCATAAGCGGAGTAATAGATGATTGACGGCAGACGTTGGCCGGTAGACGATGGACAGTGGAAGAACCACAGTAACGAATTAAAACTTCAGAAAAATCAACCACAGATTACACAGATGGATAAGCAAAAATCTGTGTAATCTGTGGATCCTCAGCGTTGTTTACTTTTTATTTATTTACCCAGAATTTCGAGCAGGCGATCCAGCACAATCTGGTCTTCGCCCGGCCCCAATGTCATGGGGTTGACGTAGAAGCCATCGCTGCCCGCCAGCGCCACCATAATCGACGGCGCGCCACTCTCCAATTGGTTGACGATTTGGTCGCGGGTTTGCCCAGCTTTGGCCGGGTCGATCGTGATTTTGGCGCGCGGTAGCGGTTGTCCCGCCTCATTGGGGAATGAGCGCTCCGCCAACACCCCAGCGCGCTGGTTCAATTCGTGACACCAGCCCGAGACAGTCTCCTCGTCTTGCGAAGCGCGGCCTTCGTGATCCAGCGTCAAATAGCGCTTGACCGCGGTCAGCAACCCGACCATCTCCTCTTTGCCCACCTTCATCGGCCGGCCAATGCTGTGGTTGGGGCTGGCATGAAGGCGGATCGTTTCGATCAGGTCCTTACGGCCAACGATCAAGCCCGAGGATTGCGGCCCGCGCAGATCTTTGCCGCCGCTAAAGACCGCCAACGCCGCGCCCATTTGCGTGAAGCGCCAGAGATTTTCCACGGGTGGCAATTGCGCGGCACCATCGATCACCACCGGTACATTGTGGCGATTGGCAATTTCGATCACCGTTGGCAAAGGCAGATCGCCCCGCCCCGAGAGCGCGCCCGGGAAATAAAAGATCGCGGCTGTGCGCTCGTTGATCGCGGCTTCCAGTTCCCACGGGTGGGTACTTTGCGCCATGCCGATCTCCACCAGTTTGACGCCCACCTGGCGAATGGCGTGGTCATAGCCGTTGCGGTGCGACTTATGGATGATCACTTCGTTTTTGAGCCCAGTCGTGTCGGGCAGGCGCGCGATTGCGGCTGGATCGCTGCCCGCGACACAAGCCGCGGTGGCGAGAACCAGACCGGCGGCCGCGCCCGTGGCGACAAAAGCCCCTTCGTTTTGGGTCAACTCCGCCAATTTGTTGCCCACGGCCCGCTGCAACTCGTCCAGGTTAACAAAATGTTTGGAGGCCTCCACCATCGCGGCCACCACTTCTGGCGGCATGACCGACCCGCCGAGGCGAGTTAAGGTGGCGCTGGCGTTGATTACTGGCTTGACCCCAAGTTCGTCGTAGATGCTCATGAGTGACACAATCCTCAAATGGAGAATGATTAGGGAGATGAAAAAGTGATGCGTGAACCGTGATGGCTGATGCGTCCAGCTTCATGAGCACCCATCACGGTTCACGCATTCCGTATTACGCAGTTGTTTTTTCGGGCAATACCAGATCACACGCTTCGGCGGGCATCCAGTGGGCGTCCTGATCGTTCCACTTGACATTGCACCCGAGTGGATTGGTCAATGGGGTGGCGACCGCTTTGCCTGCGACGTGGGCTTCGAGCGCATCGGCCAGGTTGTTGACCGTCATCTTGCTGACGTCGCGTGGGTTGTCTACCCCGCGGCCGGTGTAGACCAGGTTGCGAGCCTGGTCAAAGACGTAGAAATGGGGTGTGCGCAAGGCCCCATAGGCCAACGCTACATCCTGGTCTGCATCGCGCAGGTAGACCCAGGGGAATTTCTGCTCTTCCATGCGCTGTACCATGTGGGCAAAATCATCGTGTGGATGGGTCTTTTCGCTGTTGGCGTTGATGCCGACAAACTTCACGCCATGGGGCGCAAAGCGTTCCGCGGTCTGGCGCGTCACTTCGTCGGAGCCGAGCACATAGGGACAGTGATTGCAGGTAAAGAAAACCACCAAGGTTTTGGCGTCGGCAAAATCGGCCAACGAATAGGTTTTGCCATCGGTGGCAGGCAAGGTGAAGTCGGGTGCTTGTTCGCCAAGTTGTAGGGTAAAAGCCATCTTCGTTTTCCTTTCGTGGATAGTGTTGTGTGCAATTGACTGTTTTCTGAACAGAAGAGCTTCAGTGAAATATCAGTAAAGCGTATTCATTCAGCTTATGCAATCCGATTAAACAGCGGACACGTAGAAGTTAACAGAGTCCACAGAGCACAGTGAAAAGAATGAGTAGTTCCTCTGAGTCACAGCGTCTCTGGGCGCTGCTCTTTTCCTCGCCCAGAGACGCTATGGCCCAGAGAAAACAGCTATTTCTATAGCTTATCGGTATTCTCTCTGCCTCTACTGGGTGCTCCGTGACCTGCTTTTGTTGATTGCTGCGTCCCATCAGTGATTCAGTAACAGTCTTTCGCACACGATTTGCGATGATTGTTCAGGGTTCATTTAATCAGAATTATTGACCAGCGGCAAATAACTCTGCGGCGTTAAAAACGGTGGCCGCGTGGGTACCAGTGTAGTGGTTGCTGTCGGTTGCGGCTCTGAGACCTCGCGCACCTGGTAAATGGTGCCGCTGTGGCTGGCCACAAAAAGTTCCCCCACTTGGTTTTCGCCAAAGCTGCTCGGGTTGCTCACCCCCAGCGATCCGTGTGCGGTGGTCGTCCAATGGCCCTGGTCATCGGCCACCGTTGACCAGAAGTTGCCGGTGATGAAGTCGGCAAAGAGATAATGGCCGACCATCTGCGGGAATTCGCCGCCGCGATAGCTATACCCACCGGTGATCGATTGCCCATCTCCGCGGCCATAGCTGGCAATGGGCAAGATCCAGCCGCTGTCGGTTGGGCAAGGCTGGGGCGGATTCTGCGCTGGGTAGACAAAATTGCCCTCGCAGCGATTCCAGCCATAATTGCGCCCTCCCTGATTGGCTGGCTCAAAGTCGATCTCTTCCCAGGCTCCTTGGCCAACATCGCCAATGAACATATCGCCGGTAGCGCGGTCAAAGCTGAAGCGCCAGGGATTGCGCCAGCCCGACGACCAGATCTCGCCGCGGGTTTGCTCGTCACCATCATTCGCATAGGGATTGTCGGGCGGGATCGCATAAGTCTGCTGGCCGACGACATCGATCCGCAACATTTTGCCCAACAGTTGCCCCAAATCCTGCGCATAGCCATTTGGATCACCGCCGCTGCCGCCATCCCCCAGCGGAATGTAGAGGTAACCATCGGGGCCAAAGGCGAGATCCCCGCCGTTGTGGTTGCTGAAGGGCTGCTCGACCACCAGGACAATCTGCGCACTGGCCGGGTCGGCCTGGTTGGGCGTCTCCGCGGGTGCGGAATAGCGCGCGATCACGGTGTCGCCATGCTCCGCGCTGTTCTGGCTGCGCCGCGTATAGTTCACGTAAAAGGTGCGCTGACTATCTGGTTCAAAGGCCAACCCCAGGAGCCCACGCTCCCCACCACTCGCCACCAGGTCGCTGATGTCGAGAAAGGGCTCGTCGATGCGGCTGCCATCCGGCTGGAGAATGTGGATCACCCCGGCTTGTTCCACCACAAACAGGCGCTCATCCCCAGCATGGGTGATCTTGACCGGGTTGGCAAAGTCGCGGGCAAATTCGCTGACTGCCAGCTCAAGGGCGGCTGGTGCAGGCTGCGGCTGCGCGCTGAACAGGGCAGGTTGCGTGCCGGTCAGGAGTCCCAGGCCGAGTAAGCTGCTCAGTGCGAACCAGAAGAAACGTCGTTCTTTCAATTGAAACATTGCTTGCTCCCCTCTCGTTGCAGAAATTCAGCTTTCTGGATAGTGGCAAACAATGCTTGATGCTTCGTGGTTCAATTCCCGCGGTGTTTCATTAAACGTTGCCACTATCGCGTTCTGCTATCGGATCGTTGGGTGCCAGCGTATCACAAAAGTCAGCGCGCCCCTGGCCGCCCGACCACTTAGTCGGCTACGCTTGGGCTATGATCCCCGGCGAGCGCGGGCCTTTTTCTCCGCAACGCGGAAGCAAGCATATTGATTTTCGTGCATCAAGCGGTGCGCAAGCTGGATCGCCGCGCGCTCGTTCAGCAAGCCCTCGTTGACTTCAGCTTCGAGCGTACGCGTCAACCAGCGGCGCGTCTGCTGCGCATAAGCCACCGCGGCCGCGGGCCAACTGGTATCACCGCCAAAGACGAAAAGTTTGTTGCTCGGTACCGCGTGCAGACAGCGGCGCACAAAATCGCTGCTGCTGTAGGGGTCGATGCTCCAGGCCCAGCAGAGATCCACATAGACATTCGGGTAATGTTTGGCCAGCGCCACCATTTCATCCTGGTAGGGATAGGCAATGTGCATCAGCACAAAGCGCGCTTGCGGATATTTCGCCAGCAGGCCGCACAAATTGCCAGCCCGGATGTAATCCACCGGCATTCGGCTGTGACCCGCGTAATACCCGGTGTGAATTTTGAAGGGTAGATCATGCTCAATGCCCAATTCGACACCGCGCGCCAAACACCAATCGCCCAGACAGAGCCGCTCGGCTGGATCAAGCTGATCGCCCGCGCGCAGATAGGCCGCCAGCGCCCGTTCAGCTTCGGCATCACTGCGTTCTTGCCAGAATAGGGTGCGATCATACGCATGTTGCGATTTGATGGCAATCGCCCAATCCGCATTTTGTGCAAAGACAATGCCCATGGCCTGGCGCAGACTGTTCAGGTCGCGCACCTCAACGCCCGTCTCCTCGGCCAGCGCGTCGAGATCGGGCTGCCCCGAGGCCAGCGATACCCAAGAAATGTCGTAGAAGAAAAAGTCGGGGCCAGATTCATCGATCGCGCAGCGGCGCACAAAATCATCCACCTGTACATGATCAAGATTGGCGCGCTCGCGCAACAAGTGCAGCCGCTGCCCCGGCTGGCGCAAGGCCGCGTGGCGACGCTGCGCGGCGTCCAAGGTGCGCGGCGTGATCTCGTCGATCTCGTAAATTTCCTGGGCGATGATCTGGACAGCCTCGCCATAGCCGGTGTGTTGCACCGCGCGCCACGCCGCCTCGACCGCGTTGAACCGTGCGGCAATGTCGGGGTTACTGGCATTGAACAATTCATCCACCGCGGCCTGGGACGCACCCGCCACGATCAGATCTGCACTGACATAATTCGCAAAGAGATTCTGCAACAGATCCGGCCCCTCTTCGACATAGTGGGCCTCTTTATGCAGATGTTCGTGGCTGTCGCAGAGTGGGGTTGCTTGAATGGTTTGCGCCAAATCGGTTGACATTGGTTCCTCCCCGTGTTGCCATAAAGCCCGTGTTGCCATAAAGAACGAGGATTTGCCGAATCATCGCTCTGGGGAGTGATGACCCAACAAACCCTCGCTTGCCTGGCTACAAGAATCGACTATCAATAACTACGTCAGACTCTATCCGTAAATGCTGCGTCAAAGCGGTCTGGTAGGCTCGGCTTCGGGAGCCGCAACCAGTTTACGGGCAGGTTCTTATTCAGGGCGATCCAGATCCAACACAGCCTGCACTTGATCCTGGATTACCGGTGCATTTTCGGCCCAGCTGACTTCCCCTTCCCAGATGCGGTCGATCTCGTTGAGGAAGATGTTGTTGGCTTCGGTGAAGCGGGTGTTGCGCGGCATCGGGAACTTCTCGACGCCCGCGGTGAGCAAGCTGTCGGCGATGCCATAGACGCGGTTGACGGCCACGACATCGGGGTTTGTCCACGCGGATTTGTGCGCATTGGGTTGCAGCTTGCCTTCCAGCACCATGGTGATGCCCGCGTCCGTCGATGAGTAGAGCTGGAGCAGATCGTAGGCCTCTTCCGGATGGGGCGTGTTGATGTTGATCATGTGTTGGTTGCCGGAATAGCAGGTGCCCTGGCGCCCTTCAGCCCCAACTGGCAGCAGAACGGCATCCAGCTCGAAGCGATCACCGACCAGGTTGAGCGCATTCGCGACGTTCCCGACAATGCTGGCGTGGGTGGCCGACAAGCCATTGACAAAGATGTTGAAGGCCGAGTTTTCGATGTAATCGGGCTTGCGCGGCGCAACTTTGCTGTCGAGCAGATCGAGGTACCAGGCCGCGATCTCCTCGTGGATGGGGGTGTTATATTGCAGCGTCGTGCCATCGGCGTCCATCACCCAGGAGTCGTTCGAGTCGGGCGAACCCCACGAGCGCGAGACATTGCTGTAATAGTGGAACGAGTTCATGCCGTCGAAGCCCAGGCCGAAGATGCCAGCATCGGGGTCGGCTGCGGCCTTGGCCAGTTCGGTCCAGTCGCTGAAGGTCCAACCGGCTTGCGGTTCGGGCAGCCCAGCATCGGCCAGAATCTGCTTGTTGTACATGACCGCAATGTTGCCACCGGGGTGAACCACACCGGGAACGCTGAAGTTGACGCCATCCAACGAGTTACCAGCGAAAATGCTGGGGTAGATGTCATCAAAATCGGGCAGCGGATCAGCAGCCATGGCATCGTCAATGGGCATGTAAATGCCCTTGAGGAAGTTGATGAAGAGCCAGCGATGGTGCCCGTAGAGGAGATCCTGCAGGGTGCCAGAGATGAAACCCGTTTGGGTCTTGGTCTCAATTTCGGCATAAATCGTCTCTTCGATGATCACCTCGATGCCGGTGTCGGCGGTGAAGCGCTCGGCGAACTGAGTCGGCATTACACTTTCACTCGTCGAAGGGATCTGGACGCGGAGCGTCACATCGGTGGCCGCGGGTGCCGCGCTGGAGTCGGTCGTGCTGGGCGCCTGGCCGGCGGGGGCCGCTGCTGGTGCACAGGCAGCCATCAGTTGGGCGCTGGCAGCCCCAAGCCCGACGACAGCCATGCCTTTCAGGAAACTACGACGATTGATAGATTGTCGCATTGCGGATCATCCTCCTTAAACGGATTACCTGAATATGAAGAAACAACTTTTGGTGACAGCGATGATGTTGTAATACCTGGAATGACGAGTGCCAACGAGGGCAATTGTAACTGCACTGCCGACGAGGTTGCTTATAGAGGACGCCAATAAAGTTTGCACAATTGGTAATGGGTGATGGCTGTTGGTCATCAGTCCACAACTGCTTTGTGCGACTTTTATCTGGTTCCTTTATGAGAATGTCAGCGAAGACAAAGTAGGTAATTTTAGCCAGTTGGGAGCAACTTGCTTTAGTGGCGCTAACTTTACCATCAACTGGGTAGATTCGTCAAACGGCCTTTGTCGGAAACGGAACGGACGTTTTGCAGGGCGAACTCATGGACGAGGGACGGTGGACGGGGGACGGGGGACGAAGGACGGGGGATGAATGGTGATTGACAAGCGTGCTTTCGTTTGGTAGGATGAATATTATCAAAACTACACGTGTAGTTTTTTTGCTCCCTGTCTGTTCATGCCATTCCTGATGAGAATCTCCGAGAAAGTACCCAAGCGCCGCCGCGTTACACTGCAAGCCGTCGCGGACCTGGCCGGGGTCAACCGAGTGACCGCTGCGGTAGCGTTGGGTCGTTCTCCCCACGGCGGAACGCGGGTTTCCAACACAACCCGGCAGCGGATCCTGGCGGCTGCCCAGCAATTGGGCTATGCCCCCAATGTGTTGGCGCAAGCCTTGCGCGGTGAGCGCACCAACATTATTGGCTACTATGCCGGGTACGAAGCGCTGGATGCTCATACGCCATTTACTGCTGCAATTCTGCAGGGGTTGCAGCGTAATTGCAGGGCCCATCAACAGGATCTGGTGCTCTTTGGCAGCTTTGAACGTGATACGGTCGAGAGTATTTACGCCACGCTCACCGGTGGCAAGATTGATGGCCTGGTGATCATGCCGACCCCGCGCAGCCCCATTATGGATCGCCTGTTCGATTCGCATCTGCCCGTGGTGGCCATTGCCAATGCTCACCCCGCCGTGCCTTCGGTTGTGGTGGATGACGAGGCCAGTGGCGAGCTGATCGCCCAGTATCTGGCCGAAAAAGGGCATCGGCGTATTCTGTACCGTTCGCACGAAGAACCACGCGTCTCGGTGATGCGGCGGCAGGCGAGTTTTCTGGCCGCGGCCCACCGGCATGATCTCCACGTGGCGGTGACCTATTCGCAGCAAGACCATGAATTATCAGCCAGCGAAGTGGCTATTCTGTCTCAGCCCACTGGGCAGCGCCCCACGGCCGCGGTCTGCTGGACAGACCTCAACGCGTATGCGCTGCTGGCCGCCTGCGAACAATTGGGGTTGCGCGTCCCGCAAGAGCTCGCCATCATTGGGTTTGACGGCATCCCCATGCGGATTCGCCCCGAACGGCAGTTGACCACCATTGTCGCGCCCTGGGTCGAGGTGGCCGCGATTGCGGTGGATCAGCTATTTGCGCTATTGGCGGGTCAGCCTGTGCCCCCCGAAATCAGCTTGCCCGTCACGCTCCATCACGGTGATACCGCGTAGGCAGCGTCTCCCCTGCAGATGTGATCCGTAGAGGCTATCCGGAGACCATCTGCAGAAACGATTGTTGACTTCTATCCGCTTGCCTGCCGTTTGGTCACACTTTTGGTTTGGTCGTTTTTCAGCAAAGGAAGAGAACTATGTTGCAGCAAAAATCGCTCTCTCGTCGCCAGTTTTTGCAATGGAGCGGCGCGCTCGGTGCTACAACCTTACTCGTCGCCTGTACGCCGCCTGCAAGCGATGCCCCTGCCGCTACAACCGCTGCCGATGCAACCGCGCCGGCTGTTCCGGTCAGTTCCGATCAACTACCGGAGCTCTTGGGGGCCGATATGCCGGGCAGTCCCACGCACGCCAAAGGCTGGACTACCCGTCTGCCCGATCTGCCGCGCGCACCCAGCGCCGAGCCGATCACCATTTCGATCACCCGCCGTGTGGACGCGCAAACCCAGTTCGCTGAGGGAGATAGCCTGGAGAACAATCCCTGGTCGCGCATGGTGAAGAAGCTCTTCGGCGTCGAATTCACCATTGCATGGACTTGGGCGACCACCGATGAGGTCAATTCCAAATACAATCTGGCATTAGCCAGCGGCGATATTCCCGATTATCTGGAGACCATTCCGCCCAATATCTTTGTGCAGATGGTGGAAGCCGATGCGCTGGAAGATATCACCGATGCCTGGGAGAGTTACGCCAGTGACCGCTGGAAGCAGGCCTTTGCCGATTATGGCGAACTGCCCTGGACATGGACCAAGTTTGATGGGCGCATTCTGGGCTTGCCGCGCGTCGAGGATCTCGCCCACAACGACACGATCCTCTGGTATCGCGCCGATTGGCTGGAAGAGCACGGGCTGGAGGTGCCCACCACGCTGGATGAGCTGCACGATGTGGCGACGGCGTTGGTGCAAGCTGGCGCGGGCTTAGGCGCGCCGGGCACGACCCTCGGTCTGCTCGCCAACAAGCAATATGATCACACCTGGTATGGCAGCCTGGACCCGATCTGGGGGGCCTTCGGCGTGATTCCCGACCACTGGAGCGAAGTGGATGGGCAATTGGTCTTCGACGGGATTCGCGAAGAGATGAAAGAGCCGCTCGCTTTGCTCAATCAGTGGTACCAGGATGGCATCTTCCGCCGCGATTTCTTCACCATTGAGACATCCGATTCGATCCAGGATATTGCCGCCAGCCAGTGTGGGCTGCATTTCACGCCCTCGTGGGGAGCCAATCTGGACACGGTGCGCAACGACCCCAACACCCGCTGGGCCTTTACCAACATCCCCACACAGGCGGATGGCACCAAGGGCAAGCACACCGAAAACAACTTTAAGCCCGATCCATTTGCCTTCCGCAAAGGCGCGCCGCACATCGACAAGATTTTTGAGATCACCAACTGGATGATCGAATTGACCGAAGAGTACGACCGGCGCTTCCACGGCTGGGAAGGCCACAACTATGCGTGGGATGGCGATACCGTAGCCTGGACGGGGATCGGCTGGTCGGCCTGGGCCATCGGGCCGATTGGCACGCGGGGCGGCGGCATGGCTGATCCGCGCCACATTGGCAACGAGATCCAATATCGCCGCGAGGTTTTTGGCGAGGTACCGCCCGAAGAACGCGATGCCATGCAAACCCTGCTGCTGGAAGATCCAACCGGGGTGCAGCAAGTCGGCGACGAATCGCGGTTGTTCATCCTCGAACATGCGGCCGATGCCAAGATGACCGCGTTGCAGCGTCTGCCGACCCCCACCATGGTCGAGCGCAGCGTAGACTTGGACAAGCTGCTGGACGAGACCATCTTGGGGATCATCATCGGTGAAAAGCCGCTGAGCGCGTTTGAGGATATGATCGCGCAATGGCAACAACTCGGTGGCGAGCAGATCACGCAAGAGGTGAACGAGTGGTGGGCAAGTCAATAACGGTTAATGCTTAACGGTAAATGCTCAATGGTTAATGAAGGCTTCGCCAGCGACGAGCTGCTCTTTATTTACCATTGAGATTGCCCATTGCCCATTGAGATTGCCCATTGCCCATTGAGATTGCCCATTGCCCATTGAGATTGCCC
>CAZIRP010000050.1:12682-14862 GCA_964541665.1 uncultured Caldilineaceae bacterium
ATTGCCCATTGAGCATTGAGCATTAACCATTGAGATCGCCCATTGCCCATTGAGCATTGAGCATTAACCATTGAGATCGCCCATTGCCCTGGGGAGTAAGCGATGGAACTTACGGAAAAGAGCGTCCGCGTCAACTCATCGTCCGCCGCAAGACGCAGCTATTGGGGGCGCACCTGGCCGCTCTATGCCATGTTGCTGCTGCCGTTGATCCAACTAGCCCTCTTTCATTATTACCCGATGTATGGGGTGGTAATTGCCTTTCAGAACTTTAACCCAGGCCGCGGCTTTAGCGGTTCGCCGTGGGTCGGCCTGGAGAATTTCCGCTATCTCTTTACCAACCCCGATTTTAGCAACGTCTTCACGAACTCGCTGATCATCGCGGTCAGCAAGTTGATCAGCCTGCAAGTGGTGGCGGTGAGCCTGGCCTTGATGCTCAATGAAGTGCGGCATATGCTCTTCAAGCGGACGCTGCAGACAGTCATCTATTTGCCCCACTTTCTCTCCTGGATCGTGCTCGGGGGCATTCTTGTCGATCTGCTCTCTGCGAATGGGTTGATCAACCGCGGGCTGGGCTTGCTGGGCTTCGAGCCGATCCTCTTTTTGGGCAGCAATGCCTGGTTTCGCCCGGTGGTGATCCTGACCAATCTCTGGAAAGAGGCCGGTTGGGCGACGATCATCTATTTGGCCGCGCTGACCGCGGTGGACCCCACCCTGCACGAAGCCGCGGCCATTGATGGGGCAAATCGCTGGCAACGCATCCGCCATGTCAATGTGCCGGGCATTGCCTCGGTGATCATCCTGCTCGCCTGTTTGAATCTGGGCAGCGTCTTGCAGGCAGGGTTTGAGCAGATCCTCACGCTCTACAATCCCGCGGTCTATGCCACCGGTGACATTCTCGACACCTATGTCTACCGCGCCGGGTTGATCGCCGCGCGCTACAGCCTGGGCGGTGCGGTCGGTCTCTTCCAATCGGCCCTGGGCTTCATCCTGATTGTGGTCGCGTATCGGCTTGCTGATCGATTTGCGGGTTATCGGATCTTCTGACGACAGACGGTCGCCCCATCCAGCGTCTACTGTCCAGCGTCCTGTGGAGCACACTCATGGTACAAGAAAATAACTGGGCCAACCGCCTCTTTGATTGGTCCATCTATCTGCTGCTGATCCTCTTTGGCTTTGCCTGTTTGTTGCCGATGGTCCATCTGGTGGCGATCTCCCTGAGCAATCGTTCGGCGTCGATGGGCGGCTTTGTCACGCTCTGGCCCATCGGCTTCACCTGGAGCAATTACCAGGAGATCTTAAACGCCGGGCCCGTCTACCAGGCGTTCCTCATTTCGATACAGCGAACAGTATTCGGCACACTGATCAACATGTTCCTCACCATTCTGGCGGCCTATCCCCTCTCAAAGAGCGCGCAGGAGTTTAAGGGGCGCAATATCTTTATGTGGATCCTGGTGATTGCCTTGCTCTTCAACGGCGGCTTGATCCCCTGGTTTCTGGTGATTCGCAACCTGGGCTTGCTCAACAGCTTGTGGGCCCTGATTCTGCCCGGCGCGTTGCCGATCTGGAATGTGATCCTGCTGATGAATTTCTTCCGCGAGATTCCCAAAGAGTTGGAAGAAGCCGCGATCATCGACGGCGCTTCTTACTGGAATACCCTGTGGTATATCTTTTTGCCGCTTTCGATCCCCGCGCTGGCCACCCTGACGCTCTTTGCCGCGGTCGGTCATTGGAATGCCTGGTTTGACGGCATGATCCTGATCACCCGCAACTCGCTCTACCCGATCATGACCTTTTTGCGCACGGTGGTGATCGACATGAATTTGCAGATCCTCTCGGTGAACCAGGATGACATCTACAACCTGTCGGATCGGTCGATCCGTGCGGCCAATATTGTCGTGGCGACCTTGCCCATTTTGCTGGTCTACCCCTTTTTGCAACGCTATTTCATCCACGGCATTCGGCTCGGCGCGGTCAAAGGTTGAATCATGGTGAATGCTCAATGGTGAATGCTCAATGGTGAATGCTCAATGGTAAATGCTCAATGGTGAAGGTTCAATGGTGAATGCTCAATGGTGAATGCTCAATTGTCAATGAGGGGCGCTGATGTTACCATATCTTGCATGACGCATGACGCATGACGCATGACGCATGACGCATGACGCATGACGCATGACGCATGA
>CAZIRP010000050.1:14962-44700 GCA_964541665.1 uncultured Caldilineaceae bacterium
CGCATCCTGTTTCCCAAAATTGCAATCGAAAGTACAAATCATGCCAAGTAAGACAATGCGCGGGGTGTACCCGATCTTGATCACCCCGTTTGATGAGGCGGGCCGGGTGGATGAAGAAAGTCTGCGCCGCCTGGTGGAGTTTGATGTTGAGGCTGGCGTCCACGGCATCGGCGTGGCGTTGGGCAGCGAGGTCTTTAAGCTCTCCGAAGCCGAACGCGACCAGGTGACCCGCATCGTGGTTGACCAGGTGCGCGGGCGCATCCCCGTGGTCATCAACACCGGCGCGCCGGGCACCGAGCTGGCCGTGCTCTACAGCCAGACTGCCGAGCAAAATGGCGCCGATGCCTTGATGATCATGCCACCAGCCTTTATGCCCGCCACACCGGGGGAAGTGCTGGAATATTTTCAGGCCATTTCCAAAGCGGTCAACATTCCCATTTTCCTGCAAGACACACCCAGCGCACCGATCCCGCCTGCCTTGGCGCGGCAACTCGCCGAAACCTGCGAGTGGGTGCAATACATCAAAGTCGAAACCGTGCCGATCGTGGTCAAAGTGGCCGATATGGTCGAGAAGGCCGGTGACCAGTTGATCGTCTTTGGTGGCGCGGGTGGCGGCTATTTTATCGAAGAGATGCGCCGGGGTTCCGTCGGCACCATGCCCTTTTGCAGCCAGCCCGAAGCCTTTGTCGAGGTGTGGAATCGCTTCCAGGCGGGTGATGAAGCCGGTGCCCGCAGCGCCTTTGACCGCACAATCGCACCGATCAATCGGCTGGCCGCGCAGGGGTCGGGCATCTTTTATCATGTCCACAAAGAATTGTTACGCCACCGCGGCATCATCCGCACGAATAAAGTGCGCAGTCCCGCGCCGCCAGTCGAAGCGTTGACCCAGCGCGAATTGACCGCGGTGCTGGAGGAACTTTATCCATAAGGGCGTGAGGAGATAGGGTGGTAGGGAGATAGAGGGATGAATCGCCCCACCTCCCTGTCTCTCCATCACCCCATTGCTTTTTACCGCAGAGTAAGGAACCAAGCATGAAAATTGTTGATCTGCAAGTGATTCCCTTCCGCGTGCGGCGGCAAGGCTATCGGGCGGGTAGCACCTATAGCGAAGTTGAAGTGGTGCAAACGCTGACCAAAATCATCACCGATGAAGGGGCCGAAGGCTATTATATCGGCGGCCATGGGCATGGGGACGCCGATGGCTTACCGCCCGACCAGCGCCGCGCGCTCGAAGGCCGCTTCAAAAATATGCTCGTTGGTCACGACCCGTTTGATCGTGAAAAATTCTGGCACTGGCTCTGGGTGGCAAATGTCGAGGAAAACCTGATCAGCGTGATCGACATGGCCTTGTGGGATCTGCAAGCCCGCGCCTTTGGGGTGCCGCTCTACAAATTGCTCGGCGGGTGCCGCGAGAAGGTCAAAGCCTATGCCAGCACCTTTCCCAACATGGGCCCGCCCGAACTCTATGCCCAACACGCGCTCGATTGCAAGAACCAGGGCTACACCCACTACAAGATCCACCCCTACTATTTCTGGGACCCTGAAACAGGCAAGCCGGATCCCGGTCGCCCTTCGCACACCGATTACGATATTGAGTGCAGCCGAGCCGTGCGCGCGGCTGTGGGCGATGACATGGTCCTGAGCTTTGACCCGTGGGGCACCTACCGCACCTACGAAGAGGCCTACAAAGTGGGCCGCGAGCTGGAAAAACTCAACTTTTACTGGTTTGAACATCCCATGCCCGAATACCGGGTGATGGCGTACGAGAAGTTGACGCGCGAGCTCGAAATCCCGATCCTCGCGCCGGAGATTGCCGCGGGCAGCTTCTACACGCGCGCGGATTGGATCCATCGCGGCGCTTCGGACATGACGCGCATCGATGTTCTGCGCGGGGGCATCACCGGCGTCAAGAAATTGACCGGGCTTTGCGAGGCCTTTGGCGTCAAGTGCGAGATCCACATGAGTGGCTTTGCCAATTTGCAGATCCTCGGCTCGACCAGCGAAGACGTCTGCGAATATTACGAGCGTGGTTTGCTCGCGCCCGGTGTCGATTATGAAACGCCACCGCCCTATCTGCATGAGATCGGCGACCCGATGGACAGCGATGGCTTTGTCCATTTGTCGTCCGAGCCAGGCATGGGCTACAAGATCAACTGGGAGTATATCGAAGAGAATCGCGTGCGCGAGTAAACGAAAACCCACTTGATCGGTAGATCGTTATCCCCAGATTGCGCGGATTCCCCAGATCGTCTCAGCTGGGGGATCCGCGCAATCTGCAACCTGCAAGTGTTTTCTGTATTTCGTTTTCTGCATTTTGACTTAGGAACTGAAAGCTTACCATGGATCAAACACAACTCGGTCGCGTCGAAAACGCGATCAACCGCAACTCCCAGCCCACTGATCTCAAGATCACCGACATTCGGATTGCCGTTGTTGCCAGCAACTACGACTATCCCATCATCCGGATTGACACAAACCAGGGCGTCTACGGCCTCGGTGAAGTGCGCGATGCCGGCCATAAGGAGAATGCGCTCCAGTTCAAAAGCATGTTGCTCGGCCAGAACCCATGCAATGTGGATATGATCTTCCGGGCCATCAAGCATTTTGGCAACTGGGGCCGTGAAGGGGGCGGCGTCTCCGGCATCGAGATCGCACTGTGGGATCTCGTGGGCAAAGTCTACGGCGTACCCTGCTATCAGTTGCTCGGCGGCAAATATCGCGACAAAGTGCGCCTCTACGCCGATACGCCCGCGCCTGAAGAAGCCACACCCGAAGGTTATCGCCGGGCCTTGGAAGGGCGCAAGGCATTGGGCCTGACTTTTATCAAATTTGATATCCGCCCGGCGCTCTTTGAGTCCATCCCCGGCGCGCTGGTTGGCACCAAAACCGAAGGCGAATACGATCTGGGGCGGCGCTGGCGGGCACCGGGCAGCGGTGCGGGCGCTCGCCTGACCGACCGCGGCATTGCGGCCTCGGTGGAAGTCGTGGCGGCCATCCGCGAGGCCGTGGGTGAAGAAGTCTCGCTCTGCACTGATCACTTTGGGCATGGCCACCTTACGCTCGACGAAATGATCCGCCTGGGCGAGGCCTGGGAACCCTATCACCTGGCGTGGATCGAAGACCCCATGCCCTGGTGGGATGTCGAAGGCCACAAGCGGGTCTCGGACGCGCTGCGCACACCAATTGCCGCGGGCGAGGAACTCTATCTGTGGGATGGTTTCCGCGAATGGATCGAAAAACGGGCCATCGACATTCTGCATCCGGACTTGCTTACTTCCGGCGGGATGATGGAGACCAAGAAGATCGCCGATTATGGCGAGCGCTACGGCATCCCCACGGCGTTGCACTGCGCTGGCTCGCCGATTGGCTTTATGGCCAATGTGCACTGCGCGGCGGCAATTCCGAGCTTCCTCTCGCAGGAGCACCATGGCTTGGATCTGCCCTTCTGGCGCACCCTGGTCACCGGCCTGGACGATGATTACATGGCCGATGGCTATGTTAAGGTGCCAGAAAAGCCCGGTCTCGGCGTGGATCTGAACCTGGAGGCGATCGAGGAAAATCTGCGCACGCCAGGTACCATGTTCCTGCCCACCGACGAATGGAATACCCCTAAGCTCGGCTTCTGGCGCCCGGATGAGCGCTGGAAGGAATGAATTGACGGGAGACGGTGGACGATAGACGGTGGTTACCATCGTCTATCGTCCCTTGTCAATCGTCCAATAAAGGAGAAACAATCGATGGCCCGTTTTGATCATCTCAAAGGTGTGTTTGGCCTGCTGCCAACCCCCTATACCGAAGATTATGAGATCCACACCGCGGACTTGCGCCGCGCGGCAGATTTTTGTTGCCGCAGCGGACAGCATGGCATTGTCTGGCCGGTGATGGTCGGTGAATTCTATTTCCTGGGCGAGGAAGAGCGCATCCGCAATTTGGATGCTGTGCTCGAAGAAGTCAATGGCCGCTTGCCCGTTGTCTTTGGCTGCTCGGGTGTTTCGATCCAGCAGGTATTGCTCTATGCCCGCGCCGCGCAAAAAGCCGGGGCAGATTCGATCATCGCCATGGCCCCGGCGCGCAGCAATGCCGCGCTCGCCATCGAAATGTTCCATCGAATGGCCGAAGTCTACGATGGGCCGATCATGGTGCAGAACGCCGCGGCCTATGCCCCCCTCACCGGCGAGCAGATCGCCAGGCTGGTCGAGGATGTGCCGAGTATCGAGTACATCAAGGAAGAGCGCCCGCCGGGCCCCAAGCACATCGCCGAAGTGCACGACATTTTGGGCGACAAAGTCAAGACGATCTTCGGCGGGTTTGCCGGGCGCTTCCTGCCCGATGAACTACGGCGCGGTGCGGATGGTTGTATGCCCGCCTGCGAGATCGCCGATCTGCTGGCGAAGGTGATGGAAAAATGGTGGGCGGGTGATGAGGCCGGTGCCCGCGCCCTGCACACGCGCCTGCTGCCGCTGATCAACCTGGAGACGCACCCCTTCATGCGCTACATCCTCAAGCGGCGCGGGGTTTTCACTTCGCTGGTGGAACGAGCGCCCGCGGGTGTGCAAGCGCTGGACGAAAAAGACAAGCAGGAGATCTCGACCTTGATCAAAGCGATTGAGGATGAGGTCGAATATTATCCGTTTGGGGATGAATAATGGCGCAGGCCGCAACAACTGTGTCTCTGAAGAAGCATTTCATTGACCCACCGCGCGAGTTTGGTATCGTCCCGTTCTGGTTCTGGAATGACGATCTGAACGAGCACGAGTTGTTGCGCCAGTTGCGTGAATTTTATGCCAAAGGTTTTGGCGGCGTGCTGATCCACCCGCGCATCGGTTTATCGCGGCGGGTCGGCTATCTTACGCCCGAATACTTCCGCCTGGTGCGGATTGTGGTCGCCGAGTGTGAACGGCTGGGCCTGAAGGTCGTCCTGTATGATGAAGGCGGTTATCCTTCGGGCTCAGCCCAGGGGCGCGTGGTGGCCGAGAACCCGGCCCACGCGGCCCGCTGTGTGATCGCCCGCCAGCAGACGATCCAGGGCCCCGCACAAGGCTATTGGCATCCCAACCCTGGCCGGGCGCTCAATGATGAACTGCTGTGTGTTGTGCTGGGACGCGAGATCGCACCAGACACCCTCGACCCAGCCAGCCTCACCCTGCTCGAGATTCAGGCACCCGAACTGGTGCGCTATGCGGTGCCGGCGGGCAATTGGCGCATGGTGGCGCTTTGGCACGTGCACAGCGGCGGCACCATCCGCGGGGTCTTTGCCGAAGAGGAAGATCAACACGCCAGCGCGCCCCCGGCTGGCGACATTTTGAACCCAGCCGCGGTCGCGGCCTTTTTGCGCCTGACGCATGATCAATATTACGCGCATCTGCACGAATTCTTTGGTGATACGATCGTCGCCATGTTCACCGACGAGCCGATGGTGCTGGGCCGCGGCGTGAAACGTGGTCCCAAACCGTGGCCCTTTACCCCCGGCTTTCTGGATGCGCTGCAAAGTGGTTGGGATGAGGATGTGCGGCGCTGGTTGCCCGCGCTCTGGCTGGACTGTGGCCCCCGCACCGCGGAGTTTCGTCGCCACTATACAGCCACGGTTCATCATCGGCTCGAAGCTGTTTTTTATGGCGCACAAGGGCGCTGGTGCCAGGAGCATGGCATCGCGCTGACCGGCCACCCGGCAGAGAGCAACGACTTTGGCGCGCTGCGGCAATTTCAATGGCCCGGGCAAGATATGGTCTGGCGTTGGGTGCTGCCCGGCGCGGAATCGGCGCTCAGTGGGCCGCACAGTTGCGCCCCCAAAGTGGCAAGCAGCGCGGCAATCTTGCAGGGTAGTCGCCGCAACGCCACCGAAGTGCTCGGCGCGTATGGCTGGCAACTGACGCTGGACGAAACCAAGTGGTTGCTTGACTGGCATTTGGTACGCGGGACCAACCTCTTTTTTCTGCACGCGACTTTTTATTCGATCCGCGGGCGCCGCGCCTTCGAGAGCGAACCGGATCTTGGCATCCACAATGTGTGGTGGCCCTATTTTCAGCATGTCAGCGATTATGTGCGGCGGCTGTGCTGGCTGTTGAGTGATGGCGAATTGCGCTGCAAGGTGGCGGTTTTCACCCAGGCCAATCACGCGGGCTGGGCCGCGGCGCGCTTGCTCTTTCAGGCCCAGATCGATTTCCTGTACATCGATGAGCAGGCGCTGCAGCACGCAACAATCGGCGAGCGCACGCTGCGCATCGGGGATCAGCAATTCCAGGCCGTGATCTGCGACCCGCCGCCCGAACGGTTGCCCCCAGCTCTGGTCGATTTTGCGGGCGCGGGTGGGCTGCTCCTGGCCGATTGGCACCCCGATTCGCTGATTGAGCAAGTGGTGGCGCTGCTGGGCCGCGATGTCGATTGGCCCGCTGCGCCGGATCTGCGGGTATTGCACTATGCCAAAGCCGGGCGGGAATTTTACTTTTTGGTCAACGAAGGGGAAGAACCCATCAGCGGTGCATTCTCTGTGGCGGCAACTGGCGCGCTGGAACGCTGGGATCCGCTGACGGGCAGCGCGCAGCCCTGGCCAGGAACGCTTGTCGCTGGCCGTACGCACACACAATTGCACCTGGAACGGCGCCAAAGCGCGCTGCTCGTGGTGGATCCGCACGGGGAACCAGACCCGACGCAAGCGTTGCCGCGGGTTGCCGGTGCGGCGCTGCAGACGCTGACTGGTCCGTGGCAATGTTTTGACGAGGCCGGCGCGCCGCTCGATCTGCCCTGCCCTGGGGATTGGGCGCAAGCGCGCGCCTGGGAAACCTTTGCCGGGCGCGTGCGTTTTCAAACGAGCTTTGGGTTGAGTCAGGAACAGGCACAATCCGCCCTATTTTTGGATTTGGGCATTGTTGGCGATATTGCAGAAGTTTTGCTCAACGGTGAGTCGCTCGGCGTGCGGGCGTGGTCGCCCTATGTGTGGGCGCTCGGCACAGCCTGGCGGGTGGGCGAAAATCAATTGACCGTGTGGGTAACCAATTCGATTGCCAACCGGCTGGAAGGAATGCAGCGCCCGTCGGGTATTTTGGGGCCGGTACGGATTTTGGCGGCCAGCGAGTAGGGAAAGGGGAAACTTAGTGCGCATCCTTGTCTGTTGTGACGACAAATGGCATCCAGCAGCGGTACCGCGCGCGGGATTAGCGCCGCTGACCGAACAGGGGTTTGCGTTTGACTGGCTGGAAGATGGGGCTGCCTGGTCGACGATCGAGCGGGATCACTACGACGTGATTGTTCTCGCCAAAGCCAATAATATCTCGGCCGCGGATCCAACCCCGTGGATGAGCGAGGCGGTGCAAGCCGACTTGGTGCAGTATGTGCAGGCGGGCAAGGGATTGTTGGCGTTGCACTCGGGAACGGCTGGCTACAGCGAGGCCACGGTCTTGCGAGCGTTGCTGGGCGGGGTGTTTCTCCGCCATCCGCCGCAATGCCAGGTGACGGTGACGCCAGGTGCCCATCCATTGACAGCCGGGGTCGAGCCGTTTACCGAGCAAGACGAGCATTATTTTATGGCGGTAGACGATGCCGCTGTGGAGACCTTTTTGCATACTCATTCCGAACATGGCAGCGAACCGGGCGGTTGGCTGCGCCGCGCAGGGTTGGGCCGCGTCTGCGTGTTGACGCCGGGCCATAATTTGCCGGTCTGGTTGCAGCCCGCGTTCCAGCGTTTGTTGAGCAACGTGCTGCACTGGTGTGGGGGCGAGGGTTAGCGCCTGGATCGAGAGACTCTTGCAAAATCTCACCACAGAGTACGCAAGGTTGCGCAGATTTCATAAGAGAAAAACCAAAAATCTGTGCAATCTTTAGAATCTGCGGTTTCTAAGCAGTTTCCCTGAACCTGAGTCCAGAATTCAGCCCAGAAATTGCCAAAGCGTCCACTGTATCTAAGTATCTAACCTGGCTGATTTTTTGTGCCGAGGTCTATTGTCGCGCCTGAAGATCTCCAGTATGGTGTCGCTATGAATAGTCCGCATAAAGGAGAAGAGGTCATGGCGAGCTCTAAAAATCAGAAGCCTGGACGAAGATCGTCTCAGGAAGCTCAGCAGGAAGAGACACAAGAGTGGCAGGCGACCCCCACCGAGGATTTGAGTCTGGAGGCTCTGGAAGAGCACTTTGCGGCGCAGCGGCGGGAAGAAGAATTGGATGAAGATGGCCCAGTCGATACGCAGCACAGCGACGGCTCGGCCTATGATGCTCATGCTGCCCAGCGCCAGGGGTTGGTCTATACGCCGCCCGATGACCCGCCAATTTTGCCCAGCCGCGATCCGCAAGGGGTGGAGATCGCCGCAGGGTTTGGCCGTGCGCTTGAGGAGGTGGATGATCCCCTGGCTGAGGACTTGCCCGACCGTTTTGCCGGCAGCGATGAACATCTGGCCGAACAGATCCGCACAGCCTTGCGCATCAACGGCGAGACCGCCCAGCATGAGGATATTGAAGTTGAGGTTGTCGACGGGATTGTCTATCTGAGTGGCGAGGTGGAAACCCTCGACGATGTCGATAACATCCTGAGCGTGGTGCGCAATGTGCCCGGCGTGGTCGATATTGAAGAAGGATTGCTGGTAGATCTTATCTGAGCGTCAAGAGAGACGCGTCGTGGATTGGCGCGTCTCCCCGCTGGTCACGCCATCAACGCGGGCGAGTGTGGGGCAGCCTGATGATGGCTCGGGTGCCGTGGCCAGGCTCAGAATGAAGCTCGAGTTGGCCGCCAAAGAGTTGTAGCCGTTCGCGAGCGTGCAAGAGGCCAAAGCCGGTGCGTTGTTTGTCCGAGCTGAGACGTGTGCCCGAATTGCTGCCGACGCCATTGTCCTCAACAACGATGCAGATGGTCTGTTCATCTCCGCTTGCGTTGAGGTGTGCCTCGGTGACGCCCGCATGTTTGACGATGTTAAAGACCAGTTCGCGCACGAGTTGAAAAGCCACCAGCCGCAGATCATCATCAACCGGCTCGCACCGTTCGTCCAAGGCCAGATGCAACTCAAGCCCATGTAATTCCTGCATGGTGGCAGCCAACCACTTAAACAGCCCCCGCAGGCCATCGCTGGGCAATACCGGCGGGCTCAATTCAACAGCCAGGGAACGTGTGGTCTGAATGGCTTGGGTGACCAGCTCGGTGATCGCGTGCAGTTGTTCATGGGCAGTGGTCAGGTTGCTGGATGACAAATCCCCATTGAGCAGGTGAGCGCGCATCTGCACACCATACAACAATTGTTGCAGCTCATCATGCAGGATTTGCGCGACCCGGTGCCGCTCTTGTTGTTCAGCGAGGGTGAGGGCTGATGCCAGTTGCAGGATCTGGCTGTTTTTTTGCGCCAAACTGTTTGCCTGTTCGTTCAGACGGCTTTGCTGATCGGCCAAACGTCGCTGCAGGGCAACGCGCTCAATCGCATGGGTGATGGCATAAATCAGGCGCACTGTCGAGAGCGAATGTTTGACGAGGTAATCCTGCGCGCCCTGGTACAAGGTTTGCACCAGCAGATCGGGGCTTTCGAGGTTGGTCAGGATCACAACCGGGAGATCCGCGGCCTGCATGGCAGCAAGCAATGTAGGGGCATCACTATCGGGCAGGCGATAGTCCAGCAGCGCACAATCGAAGGTTGTCCTGGCAAGCGCAGCCATAGCCTCGGCTCCACTTGCAGCATCGGTAATCAGGTACGTGGAGCCGATGAGTCGATGAATCTCTTCGCGATCAACATCGTCATCTTCAACAAGAAGAAGGTGAAATGGCCTTGTACTCATAATGGCTAGCCGCGTTATTGGTGAAAATGCTGCTCCTCAACGAATTATAGAAGGCGGATAGCTGGCCCCGGGTCAGAAGGCGCTGGGTGGAAATTCGATGGTGCGCCAATAGACATGCAGAATTTCGGTCAATTGCTGAAAGTCGTCACCGAGGTGAGACTTGACCAAATACCCCGCGACTTGATGATTATAGGCGGCCAGCTTGTCCTCATCACGATTTGAGGTGGTCAGCACAAAAATGATGCTGCGTTTTAGGTCAGCATCCTGCCGGATTTCACGCAGAAATTCGATGCCGCTCATGCGTGGCATGTTGAGATCGAGCAGAATCATGTATGGGTTGGTGCGCCACTGGGCCTGATCACGTAAAATTCCCAGCGCTTCCATGCCATCCTGCGCAACCGTGATCTCATTTGGTAGCGCCTGCTTCTGAAATGAACGCATCACCGCTTCTGCTTCGATCTCGTCGTCTTCAACCAATAAGATGTTAACCTGTCTGCCAGGCATAAAATTCCCTCAGTCTCCAAAGTTATTACTGAAATTACCCACAGAATCCATATCTCATTTTAGGAAGTGATGGAGGGAATAGTCAGGCATGCAACCATCTGTTCCGCGCCGTACATGAAACAACCTACAGTTTCTTGTCGGTTCCAGAATATAGAGAGAATGACGCAGACAAATCAGATAAAAGTCGAACACAAAACAACTGCTAATGAGTACTAGCCAGCAGCTATTATGAAACATACGAGTTTTGTTTGTGCTATCGCTACTTTGTTTGTCTATCTCTAGGATGAGACCACAACCCACTTGACCGGGAGGCGCCCGCTGTAGCGCCGACAAGTGTCCAGATCGGTGCGACAAATAATCCTGACAAATAATAATGTATGGTTGTCAATCCCATCTATATTCTATTGTATTTTCAACCTTTGTGGCTAAATTGTCAATATGGCAATATGGGTCGTAGGTGAAGCGCGGATTGGGCGATAGCGAATTGATGAGTAGTCGTTTGCAACGGATTGGCAATCTGCCTGCTTGGGATGATCGCTGCAGGAGGTGACCCCGTGTGCGTATCCACAACGCGTTGTGGACACGCACCATACCCGGCTCTAGAGGGTACAGACCAGGGATCACCCCACCAAGGTCTGGAGGAGCGCCAGGCTCTCGTCGATCACCACTTGGGCCGCGTCAGCCGTGAACGGTGACACCTCGACCTCGTAGCCGCCGATGGCGTAAGCATCTGCCATGGGGATGTAGGAGCCGCCCACATTCGAGTAGCCAGAAAAGAGCGTATGGTCAAAGGGCGATCCCTGCTTTACAGCCAGCCCGATCTCCACAAAAGGCTCTCCGGGTGTCGCGATCAGCACAATATCGTTGATGCGAATGGCCTGCAATTCCAATTCCGTATGACTTTTACCATGATAGGCCCGGGCTCGTTCGGCCCGAGAGCGCGACCGTTTGGCAAGCATGCCTGCCCAGCGGATCTCTGCTTCGGTTCCGGTGTGGTGGAGCCGTTGCAACTCATCGGCGTGGGCGCGTGCTTCGGCTTCGGCCACTTCCAGCGGCGGTTGCTCTTTCAGCGGCAGCTTGATGGTCCGGGTTGCCACGCGTAAGGTCACCGGTGTGTCGGGCTGGATCTCATATTCAAAGACACCGAGCGGCGCGCCCGATTCCAGGGTGTGCAGATAGCGATCCTGCTTGACCGCGGTTTCCAGGGTCACCGCGACACTGGCCGCGGCATAGCCCAGGCGCGTGCCCAATTTACGATAAACCTCCAGCGGATTTTTGCTGGTACACCCTTCTACCGGGCCGATGTCACCCGTGGCCCCTTGCAGAAATAGACATTTTGCCCCGGTCGCCTCTTCCACCACCCGCTTGACGATGCCCGGGTAATCCGGCGTGATGTGGTCATTATAGGGCCCAACAATGATCGGGTGGCAAGCGTAGTTGACAATCACCGCCAGCGGCTTTTCGTGCAGATCATCAATCCGCACGACCTTTACCTCATGGTCAACGGGCCCATCCCAGTTATGGCCGACCACCACCGTTTTTTCGGGCGTCACATAGCGCCGATTGACCCCGATCTCACTCGTGCCAGAACCCGCCGCGATGCGGGCTGGCTGCAAGGTGTTGCAGGCTTCCCAGGCCGCGCCTGCTGCTTTGGCTGCCAGATTTTCGAGATAGCCTGCGATCAGGTCAACGCCTTTGGATACCCAGCCATGCGAACTACTGGTGGTGGGGCCCGAATGGGTATGGGTGTAGGCCAGGCGAACATGGCTGGCTGGCAGACCGGTGCGGTCGGCAACGGCCTGGCGCACAATTCGCGAATGCTCGCCATACAAACCGAGGATGTCCAGATCCACCACCACGGTTGTGGTCGTCCCATCGCTCAGGGCCAGCGCGGTTGCCCAGAGTGGCAGATCGATGCCTGCTGCCTGCTCATGAGCTTGAGCGCCCCAATTGGCCTGGGCGATGCCAACTGGTGGTGTAATATCGGCCCGGGCAACGCCTGCTAAAAGTTGTGATGTCATGGTTGGCTCACCTTTTTACATTTTCTGCATCCTGATAAGAGTTATCCGTACATTCTGCGCCCATCCAGGCTGGTACGCCCAGCTTCGGGAGCCGCAACCAGTTTACGGATAGATTCTAAGTGATTTCATAGCGAAGTTCGACCATCCCCGCGCCAAGTTGTTGGACTGTCATCAGGCGTAGAGTCGGGCTCAAAACTCGGCGCGGGAAAAGTGGTTTGCCCGCGCCAAGCGTTGCAGAGCCCACCTGGATGATCAGCTCATCCAACAGGCCTGCATCATAAAATTGCCCAGCGAGATCGCCACCGCCGACAACCCAGATATTTTTGCCAGCAGCAGCAGCCTGCATTTCGTGATGGACAGGGCGCACATCGCCTTGCACAAATTGAATATCCGCACCTGCAATGCTGGGCAGTGTGCGACTGGTGAAGACCCAGGCAGGCTGGGTATAAGGCCAGGGTGATCCTGTCTCGGCCGCGACCTGTTCGGTGTTGCGCAGCATCCATTCGTAGGTGGCTGAGCCCATCGCCAGCGCCCCGATCTCGGCAATGAAGGCTGGATAGCTGGAATTATTCAGGTCACCGAGCGGGAAGAGCCAGTCGAGCGAATCCTCTTCAGTGGCAATGAAGCCATCGAGGCTGGTTGCGGTGAAGTATTGTGTTTTCATTGAAGCTTAAGTAAAACTCAGGACTTGCTTGGGAATCCACAGATTTTAAAGATTACCCAGATTTTTGGTTTGTCGTCTGGAGAATCTGCGCAAATCTGTGGATGGGATTTTGAAAGCGTTTTTGGATTTTACTGTAAATCTGGCTGATGCCAATCATATGCTGGAATTTATGTGAGATGTAAGATGCAACAATTTGCTCAAAAATGCAACCGGACTATGGAGATAAATATCCGCAAGGGGCTGAGCTGGGGATCAATATGGCGCTGGGCAAAAAACAGGCCGGAGATGAGTTGCCATCTCCGGCCTGGGCTGGGTATCTGGCTTCGTGGTGTGTGCAAAACCAGAGGAGCCTGGACTCCTTGCAGAAGCCTGTTCCCTCTGGTGCTACCGCCGCTGGAACGCTGAATCGGCGTCTGCGTTAGGCTTTTGCGTCGCTGGCGATTCCTCGGTAGATCACTGCGCCAAGGATCCCCCCGATGATCGGCGCTACCCAGAAGAGCCACAATTGGGCAAGCGCCCAATCCCCGACAAATAGGGCAACCCCAGTGCTGCGGGCCGGGTTCACGGACGTATTGGTCACCGGAATGCTGATCAGGTGGATCAGCGTCAGACACAGACCAATGGCAATTGGCGCGAACCCCTGGGGCGCTCGTTTATCGGTGGCCCCGAGGATCACAAACAGAAAGAACAGCGTCATCACCACTTCGGTGACCAAGGCCGCAGTCAGGCTGTAGCCACCAGGTGAATGGTCGCCATAGCCGTTTGAGGCAAAACCCGCGGAGAGTTCAAACCCTGCTTGACCACTGGCAATCAGATAGAGCACCCCGCCGGCCACAATGGCCCCCAAAACCTGGGCCACAATATAAGGCAGCAGCTCCTTTGTCGGAAACCGACCGCCAGCCCAAAGCCCGAACGAAACCGCAGGATTTAGATGGCACCCTGAAATATGGCCGATTGCAAAAGCCATGGTGAGCACAGTCAAACCGAATGCCAGCGAGACACCCAGCAGCCCAATGCCCACCTCTGGAAAAGCCGCGGCTAAAACTGCGCTGCCACAGCCGCCCAGCACCAGCCAGAAGGTCCCAATAAATTCTGCACCATACGCTTTCATACAAAATTTCTCCCTAAAAATTCTCTAAGTTACCTATGGAAATGATTTGAATCGCAGAGTCCCCCAGATTCCTGATGGTCATCTGCATAAAGAAAACTTCTGTAACCTGCTTTTGGTTTCACATATAAGTGAAATCCAGAAACTCTTCCAAAATCCTATCCACAGATACCGCAGAGTTGCACAGATTCTACAGCAGAAAGCTAGAAATCTGTGTCATCTTTAGAATCTGTGGATTTCCAAGCAGCTTCTAGGCTTCACTTAAGTTTTTGAAAGAGATAAAGAATGAGGCTAATGTAGCATGGGTGCAGTCTAGCAGCAACGGACAAATGTTTGGTGCTGCTGCTACATTTGACGTATCCATAAAAATGAGCGCCGAAAGCCCAGGGCCAGTACATGGTGGACTGAGCGGGGTTGTGATCGACAATAAAATTTGAAGGGAAGGGATTGGCGAGAAACCAACTATCAACAAGGGAGGCTGCAATGGATTGTACGCCAAGCAGCGCAGGAAAGTTTGGTGCCGAGCCCCGCTATCAGCCTAGCGGCGAAGGGTGTAATGCTGTGCTGAGCCAGGACGTCTTCTTTCTTGCCGCCCGTTCATCTGGATCCCAAATTGAGCCATCTACACGTGGATAAGGCCAAAATGCTCTTATTGATTGACTGAGGTGCTATATTCATATTCGATGCATGGGACCACTTGATCGGGTGCTGGCAGTATCACAGTGATCATGCAATGGACACCAGCTTCCGTATGTTCCAAATAAGTCATGTCCTTCGTATAGACCAGCTTATGAAGATATTCCCTTAACTTGATACACCCAAAGGACTTGGCATCCAACGGAATCGAGTAACTTGACATCACCTCAATTGGAAACCGACGACATAACAAACATCCACAGCCAAAATCCTGTCAACACAATCGAAGTGCCCAGGTCTATCACAGGAAACGGTAGGTACACGCTTTGATTTTTCGCTTCCCACCACCGAAAGACGCTGGCATATCCAATCCATGTTCGTTGAATTAGCCACCAGGTCACGCGGAATCCAAAACGCAGTGCATCCCAAACAGCATCCATGTACATCCGTACCTCCTTCCACAAGCATCATGAGATTATCAGCCAAGATGGGGACAAATAAACGCCATCAGACCACCACTGATTGGAATACCGGTTCTGTTCTCAAGCCAGAGCCACTGGCCATTTGGATTGTTCTCTAGGAAGTAATATTTACCCTCAGCGGTCACGGCAAAGTCGAGAGCTGAAAAATTCAGTTCAAAATATTTCATGAATTCAGCTATGCGCTTACTTAGGTCAGCCGGTATATCATGAACTCGATGGGTAAGCAGTGTTGGGGCTACAAGGCGAAAATCCTGACTAGATTCGGGACGATCTTGAGAGTGAATTTCAACGCCATAAACATGTCTACCAAACACGGCGACACGCAAGTCGTAGGCTTTCTGGATAAATTCTTGAAAAAGTGTGGGACAATGAGTGACAAGTGACAAGTATGTGGCTTTCTCGTCGTCAGTCAATTTTGCTGTGTGAAATGGATAGGTAATACCCTGTGCGGCCGGACTCGATGAATCCAAACTCTTGACACAAACTTCTTCATGTTTGGTCAGAAAGCCATGTGCGTCTTGAATATCATTCGTGATGAGGGTTTTGGGCACAGTGAAGCCAAGTTGCTGCGCAATTTGAAGCTGCTTCACTTTGTTGCTACTGATCGCGGCTGTCGGGCGCGGATTGATCCAGAGGGCACTATCGGACGTGAGATAGTAAAGACCATTCAATAATGTCATAATTTGCGCCTGCACGAATTTTCGGGCGTCAGGCAAATAGTAGTTCGCGGGTACTGGCGGCTCTGGCCGCCGATACCACACGCATCCGATGTCATCAGTACAAAGATGTCGCCCGGAATCCTTGAGGTAGATAGTTGCTCGCGACCCCTCAAAAGAGACGTTCATGTTTGTAACAGCGTCTTCTGTATTAAGTCGGATTACTAAGTGGCCCATGCCAGCCTGATTGAATTTATTGATCATATAGTCGACGTGCGGATCAGCTTTGCACGAGATGATCAGCATAGATTTTTCAGCCATGACAGTTTCCTTCATTACCAGAAGATAGCAACGATGCGCTTCTGATGGATGGACCACCAGAAGCACACCGTTTGGGCAACGCGCAGCAACTCAATCGTCCTGACTTGTGTCCTTGTCCTTACCAATCAGAAAGTCACCGGTGGAATTTAGCTCACACCATGACTTATCAGATGCAGCAAGAACATTGTAAGAGAGTTGCATCACTGGATCATAGGCTGGGGTATCGACCGGCACATTGTCATAGCCAACGAGAGAAGTATTTCTGTTGGTGACTACCGCCCAAGCGAAGGGAACTGCATCTGTTACTGCGAGTTGACTTGTGTTCATTCATATTCCTTTCATGGCATACAACAAACCCGACGCTCTATTATGAAAACCATAATTGAAACTACAATCGACAAATTGGGTTGCGTCTCAATTGTGCAATCACACAAATATCAGTACAATGAAACCCTATCCAGGATGACAACTGAATCTAAAAGATCAAGGTGTAGCAAAGCTCCTTTGATCAGATCATACCCCATCCCGCCGTGTGGGGACTGCATGGTCTCTGCAGAAAAACTGCACTAGCATCAGATCCCTGTCAATCGATCATCAACGATTCCCATCCTGCCCTCAATAGTGGCATTCCAGCTTCATGACAGCCCCGGGGCGCTTTCGGATTGGGCTACCGGCAAATTTCGAGATGATTTTCCGCTCCTGTGCCGTGAGCTGCAGCGGGACAACCACGCAGTGGTCTGCGCCATGTCGGCAAATCATCTGTTTGACCGCTTGGGGGACATGCCCGGTGAGACAGGTTTCGGAGCGAGCTGCCCTGGGCCAAAAGAGGAAAGTCATCAACAATAGCCCAAGAATCCAGACGATAAGCAACGGGCGCCAATTTACATTGAGATCAATCGCTAGTCTACGGGGGCGCTGGTCGAGAAACTCGCCACAGAATAGACACTTTTGAGCACTCTTTTTAATGGTTTCGCCACAGATTGGACATGCTTTCGTGGTTGATATAATGGTCATCGGGTATCTCCCCCAGAGAGGGTTGCTGGATTATCATGCCCTGCGACCAGTATAGCCCCATCCCGCCGCAGGCGGACTGCACGATCTCTGCACAAAAGCAGTCAGTCCGCTGGCAGCAGATTGCACCGACCGCACAGTGTGGGCCATGATTCAGGGGATCATCATGGCTGCACACTGTGTCACCAGTATAGCGACTTCTATTGTGTGCAGGCTGCACAATTGCTGCACGCTTTATGCAATTATGGTAAGATTTCCAGCATATTCGACGAGCCCATCGCTTACCCTGAGGCATATTGCGGATGTCAACACCCCATGACATAACGCCGGTCTTTACCAGCGAGAATCTGCACCAAACATTGCGCAATCTGCGCGAACCGACGAAATTCAACCCTTCTCCTCTTGTCCAAAGCGCATTGGTGGCAAAGCAGCTACATGCCCAGCCTGAACTATCACTTGCGCACGCTGCCAAAGCTGTTTTGACTGAGGCATTGACCCAACTTGAAGAGAACGCCCCCGACCTTGCTGCGCTCTTGCGCGGGCGCTTCTGGGAGGGGGTGACCGTTGCCGAGATGGTAAATGCCGGTCGCCCCGTAGCCCAGTCGGAGCGTCGGTTCTATACACAGCAGCGGCAAGCCCTGCAACGGTTTGCCATCCTGTTAGAGGAAGCCGAACGAGATTGCGCCCAACAACAAGCCAGGCACCCCCTGCTCCCAAAGCTGCCGATGGCCACTTATCAGCAGCTGTTTGGTGTCGAGATCTACAGCGAGCGGCTTGTCCGCTATCTGCAAAACCCCAACCATCACCCGATCATCAGCATCAAAGGCATCGGCGGGATCGGCAAAACCGCGCTGGCTGACATTGTTGTCCGCAAATTGTTGGCGAGTAACCCACCCCTGCACGATCTCGTTTGGATCAGCGCCAAGCAGGAATATCTTACCGGGGCGGGTATCATTGGGAGCCGGATGCACATCCGCGTTGAGCAGATCTTTGATGAGCTGGGAAGCCGCCTGGGGCTCAATGAGGTTGTGCGGCTGCCGTTGGGGCAGAAGATCGAACGGCTGGCGCAGGTATTGCGCGTAGTCCCTCATTTGATCGTACTCGATAATCTGGAAGATGTGGACGATCTTTGCCGCTTAACCCCGTGGCTTGAGCGACTGGCGATACCCACCCAATTTCTATTGACGACTCGGGAAACAGTGCCGACGCTCACGACCATCACCCAGGTAGACCTGAATGAATTGGAACGCACTGCTGCCATCGCTCTAATCGAATTTACCGCCGCAAAAAAAGAAATCTGTGATTTCGATCCGCAAGAGGTTTATACACTGGTCGGTGGTAACCCGCTGGCGATCCTCCTGCTCGTCAGCCAGATGCAATTTCTGCCGCCCTCTGTCGTGCTCAAAGGGATACAATTGGGCAGCCTAGAAGAGATCTATCGTTACATCTATTGGAAATCCTGGCACATGCTCGACCTGTTTGACCAGGATCTGCTCCTTGCGATTCAACGAGCCGGCAACGTGGCCGACTGGGATTGGCTCCAGATCATGATGGATGTACCGACCAGGACACTCTCCGCGGCGCTGCAGCGGTTGATTGACTTGTCACTGGTGCAACCCCAACGGCATGATGCGGACCAACGCATATTTGCGATACACCGTCTAACAGCCACTTTTCTTCACACCGAGGTGTTGGGATGGAAATAGATTGGGCGCAGCGTCAACTGGCCGGCTATACCCAAGATGGTCAGCGGGCGCTACGCTGCCTGATGGATGGTGATATTACGGAATCACTCCTGGCGCGTGCCTTGGGTCTGTTGCGTACCTATCTGGCCCTCCCTGAGCGAGTTTCAGCAGAATCCAGCCCAGCTATGGTCATGACGCAGCTTGCCTGGGTGCTACACAACTATATTCATGATCGTGGCTATTGGGACGATATTGGTGTGCTCTGGCCGAAACTTCGCCTACTGACAGAACATCTCCCCGCTCCTTACTATCACGCAGAGATCACCAAACAGCTTGCTATCACCCGCAATAGTCAAGGAGCAGCCAAAGAGGCGCAACAGTTATATGAAGACCTGACTCGCTCGCCCATCTTTCCCGAACTAGCGTCTGAGCAGCAGGCCAGCCTCTGGCATCAACTTGGTGTTTGTTATGATCGGCAGGGAGATGTACAACAGGCGCAGCGGATGTTTATCCAATGTCTGCAGGTTCCCAATCAGCCCGATGCAGCGGCTGACTATATGGGGGAGAGCTATCCTGAACCGCGCAAAATGACTAGTGGGCGCTTTGCCGCCGCACCACTCTGGGCATCGAAAGCATTCGCCCTCAACCAGCTGGGTAATATTTCCTTAACTCAGGGCGATGTGGAATGTGCACGCTGCTATTATGAGCAGGCATTGCGCATGTTGGTGAACAATGGTGAAGAGAATGGGATGGCTTGCGTTGCCTATCAAACCCTGGGACGATTTTTCCTGCATCAAGGCTGCTTCCTGGAGGCGACACCGTTTTTAGAAAATAATTTGAGGGTTCGTCGCTACCGGACAGAGCAGGATGGTGCTGCTCATGCGGCCATCTATCTGGCTGCTGCTTACCTGGGCCAAAGTCGCTACCCTGAGGCAGCAGCATTGTTAAACGAGGCACTGACAACAAGTTGTGCCTTGGGCAACAAATATAATATGGCACTATGCCACCTCTACGCTAGTTACCTTGAATGGCATTGCGGTAATCCTGGGGCCAGTGTAGACCAGTGGCAACAGGCTCAAAAATTGATGGAAATCCTATCGGTGTCGGCTATCGAGATTCAAGTCGCCGCCTCGCTGGTGAACGAACTACCTCACTTTCAACTCGATACAGTCTGCGCATGAATTGGGCAACAATTTACCGCCGTTTACCCATCCCCACACAAGAGTCTACGATTATCTGAATGGATCAAAGATAAGCGCTATAAGCCTGTTTCCATCAATGCGCAACTTGTTGTGATAGGGCACCCGGCAGCGAAAGGTCTGGAGTGATTCTTTCCAGCATAAAAAAGCCCGCTTTCTCCATTCAGAGTGAAGCGGGCACAATATACCAGATACTTTTTTCACACCACCACGACATATCCCTGGTTGTATTTTGTTTCAATCTAATCAGTAGATTGCTGGAGCTGACAAATAACTTACAATTTTGATTTAACCTTTGACAACCTTTACATTTGTACTATACTATCCCAAATAACCCAAAAGAAAACCTCTGGCCGTGTGGATAACACGACAGAGGCTCTGTCAAGGCTGAAACCCGCAGCATTGGCGTGGAAATGCTCCATTTCTCTCCCCCACGACCCCTGCGCCCGTCAGCTATTGCTGAGGGGCGTTTTTATTGGTTTAGGTGAGCTATATCAGTGTTTTGTTAAGCGATATCCGATAAACCTGACAATCTTAATTTTACTATCAATCTACGACAAGGAGATTCTTGATGCCTTCCATACGCTTAAATATGTTTCTATTTAAATCCATCGTCAATTCCTTTGAACAATGCCTGAAACCAAAAACAGAGAAGCGACAATACGATCTATTAACTACATCAACTTCACTTTTAGGTTGTGACTATCAGATATATATTGTTAAAGGGGAAGAAAAGCAACCAAAGTGGTTATCCTTTATTCAAGAATATGTGGAAGAACAAGAAATCGAAGACGTGCTTAATAAAACATGCTCAATGATTATATTATTGCACGTAGATGTTACGCCTACTGAGCGCCGATTCTTCGCTATTTCCCATGGTTTTGGGTTCCACATCTTAAATAAAGAAAGAGTTGAACCAAACTTCGGCCTAATATCTACCCTTAACAGTGTAGATCCTACTAGAATAAAGTCTGTCGACACAAGGAGTCTGGGCATCCAAACAATTCAGAAGAGAGAGGCATCAAATCTGTTTACAGATCTTGGTGAATTTGCGTTTGAATTCGATTCAGAAATCTTACAAATTATCTCTGGTGCTTCCTATGATAGCACTCTTGGTACAAAGCTTAGTGGTTCTGATAATCTTCACTTAACTACAGAGGTATCGTTTGCAAATCTACCATCCAAATGTAGGGCTGTATACGAAAAATATGGGCAGAGTGTATACAGGGAAAAATTTGATTTCGTCGATCACATCCGATATGAGAAGGATCCACAAATTATTGCTGAGCTTGATCAAAAACTGGTGGAAGCTGTTAATTTGAGACAGGACGATCTTTGCATATCAGTAGTTTATCCTGACCAAATTGATTACGAACGGAGTGGACAGTTTCGCTTCTCTGGCTTACGTCGAGCGAGGTCTTTCCCTGGTCAAGAAGTAGACGATGTTACACTTTTATCAGTTTACAGATACCTTGATAACCAAGTGGTTGATATTTCACACCTTAAACAGAAGATCAAGATTATTGGCATAGATAGGGCAACCGATACCCCTTGCACCCCTAATGAACCATTGTACGACTATTTTGTCTTTGAAACATCAGTAAATAACAGAAAGTATGTGCTAACTAACAGGAAATGGTATTACGTCGATCAAGATTATCTAACTAAATTGGAATACGATTTACAGCAGTATGTTATTCAACTTACTGAACCAATACTCAAGCCTTGGCCGATAGATATGAAAAGTGAAGGAGATTATAATGCTCAATACAATAATGAACATGACTTCATTTGTCTGGATAAAGCATTATTCTCAATTACTGGCTCTGGATACAGTCGAATTGAAGTGGCTGATATTTACCACCGACCTACAAATAAGCTTTTCTTTGTAAAGAAGCTTAATAGATCCGCAACCTTAAGTCATCTATTTTCCCAGGCTACAATATCTGCTGATCTGTTTCGGGGATCCTCTGAATATCTCGATAAGTTTATCCAATGTTTGCAAGATAAATGGCCGGATTATTCTTCAGGTGATGACTTACCAAGTAAATTGACATTTGTTTATACTGTGGGTAGTACAAGAATGGATGGGGTTGTTGAAAGTCTCCCTCTCTTTAGTAAAATCAACTTGTTAAAACATATGAAGTTGCTTCGAAAGTTAAACTTTCAAGCGCAGATTGCAAAAGTGGCGATCTCATAAAATGGAGATGTCCGAATGTATCTACCCCAGTCATCAGGGTAGATACATTCGGTTTCCTTTCTTATGCGATATATTGTACTACTAAGTTTCTTAGAGCGTTGCTGACCGCCGTCTTCAGGAAGTAGATCACCTTCCGTACCGTTACCTCCTCAAGCAGAGCACACGCTTTGCAGCCTAAACCCATCTGGTTCTTGTTCATGGTCTGAGAAAGATCGGCATGAGTAATCCCCAGGCCGAGGCCTGGCAGCATAATCCCTGGTTTCGTTGTCTCCCACATAAAAAAAACCGCCTCTCGACACTGAGGCGGATACACAACATATAGGGCTAACTCAACCACACCACCACGACATATACTGCTTTGGTGGCGACGGCGTGAATCGAACACGCGACCTAGAGATTATGAGTCCCTCGTGAATAAATAAGCCGTTCGCTCTATATGTTGTATTTACAATAAATTATACCACTATATCTAGTGTTCCGCATCATTAAGTAGCGTACAGATTCTAGCGTACTGAGATAACAATAGCAACACAAAGACTATCTGTCAAGCCCCAATTTTCTATTTTTACCTTTCTCTATGCTCGTGCAGCGATCACCGCTGCTAGTTGCGACCGCAAATTCACAATCTCACCTTCGGCGGCGATCACCCGACCGGCTAGCCCTTGCGTCATCAAGCGTAGGGCGTCCAGATCCATGGATCGCACATCTGGCGCGGACTGTCGAGCCGCCCAAGCCTGTCTGACAAGCTCACTAAGGTATTGCCCACGCTTACGCTCGCCGCCCGCTAGACTATCAAGCCATGAGACGACATCGCTGTCGATCATCAGGTTAAGGCGTCGTTTCTCGTCACTCATTGTGTACCCCATCAAAACGTTGCAACAATACAGTTGTTGCAGCCGAACTATCATCTCATCACAAAGATAACATATTGTTTACAATGCGTCAATAGGGTACATTCTTCATTGACTTATGCCCCGTAATATGATAGAGTTAGACTAACTAAATGATTATTTTGTTAGTCTAACGGGATTGCAATAATGACAAGCGCCAAAGCGTATCAAACCATACTGAAGCAACTGGGCAAGCTCAACAAGGCAGACCTCGCAGCCTTGCAAGAAGATATTGCTGCAATGTTGCCCACCGCGCCGGAACCAAGCGCCGAAGAAGCACTGTTGCCGCCCGGCCATCACCTCGAAGAAAAGCGCTTCACGAACAAAGATGGTAGCCATCGCACTTACACCCATGAGCGATGGTATGAGCGCAACGGTCGCAATTACGTGCATCGCAGCAAAGCAGTGCATAAGGGAAGCAAAGCGGCCTACCTGGCTCATCTGACCGGCAAGGGATAAACAACAAACGTGGGGACAAATTGAAAAAATATCCCCACGTATTCAGGAGCTCCGACCATGATCACAGAACTCGCCACAACCACCCACCAACTTCCAGCCCCGGCCCAACGGTTTGATACCAGTATTCTGGCTGGAACCAAGTCGCCCAATTCGATCAGCCAATATCGGATGCACTTCGCCGCTTATTGCAGCTTCGCCGGTGACTGGCAAACGGCCCTACAAGCCCCCACGTTGGCCCGTTGGCGTCAATACCTGTATGAGACCGGTTACACCCTCAAAGACGGCTCACAGCGCTCCTACAGCGTTTCAGCGATCAACCAGCGCCTTGCAGCCATCCGCGGGGTGATGGCCGAAGCCGCCCAACAAGGTTACATCAGCCACGAAGCTGCCCAGCAATTCAGACACGTGAAGGGCTTAAAACTGGTCGCCAACAAAGACCGCAAGCGCGCCACAGCCCGCACAGCGATCACCCCGGCGCAAATGCGTGCCATTGTCGATCAGCCAGATACCAGCACCCTGGCGGGCAAGATGCACCGGGCGTTGCTCTTGACGTTGGCGGGTAGTGGTTTGCGGATCACCGAAGCTATCAGCCTGCGCAGCGATCAGATTCGATGGGACACCAACGAAGATACGGGTGAAAGTGGCTGGGTGGTTGATGTAGCGGGCAAGAATAAAGAGACTGAAGAACCCCGAGCACTCTCAACCGAAGCATACCAAGCTGTCCAGGCGTGGTTGGCCGCTCGTGGTGCGGCCTCAGTAGATTCACCCTATATTTATACCAGTTTTGGCGGGCGTGGGGATCGCAACCCATCCACCAAGCCTATCGACCGGGTAAGCGCCTGGGCGATGGTGGTGCGGTATGCTACCAAAGCCGGTGTACCCAACGTCAAGCCGCATGATTTTCGGCGTTTCGTAGGGACTCGCCTGGCGCGTAAAGACATTCGCCTGGCGCAAAAGCAACTTGGGCATAAGCGGCTTGAGACCACAGCCGCTCATTACGTGCTTGACGGCGCGCCGGTCGGTGCAACCGAGGGACTGTTTTAGATAATAAAAACGTGGGGACAATTCTTCAATGTGTCCCCACGTTTGCGATAACCGTTGCCATTCGTCGGCCTGCTGTGTAGGTGGTATAATTTTGTTACTCATTTCAAAACCTTTCAGGCAATTCGACAAAAAAGCCGTAGGCTACAAGCCCGCGGCTTTTTTGTTGGCCGATCCGATCAGCCGTACCGGGCAACCGAAAGTGTATTTTCTGCCCGGTCGATCTTCTGTTGGATTCGGCAAATCTGCCGAAGGGCTTCCTGGCAGACGCTTTCTGGTAGGGTCAAATCCTCAATCACTTCTTCCAGTACAGCGATCTCTGTTTGCGCCTTTTTGAGCCGTGCTTGCAGCTCTTTGGGGGCATTCTCTCCCCACTGCCGCAGCCAGACGGGGCCTATTTTTAGATCATTGCACAAGGCGTCTGCCCGGCTCTGGATACGCTCAACCGTAAGCGGCTCTCTGGGCTGTTCTTGTTGCGTTGAGGGCACTTTCACACCAAGCGCCTCATAAGCTGGTTTCACAAAGAAATTCAACATTCTGTCCTCCTCTTATGCCGCTGCGAAGAACGGCGAAAATAACTGCAATCTCTCTTCCAGGTCGGTGATCGCCTGTTGCAACTGGGCGAACCGGCCACTTAATTCTGAATCCACGTCGCTGTGAGGCGCTTGCATGAAGCGCTTGGCATCCCCCAGCGTACGCCGGGCTGAATCGATTCCGTAATAGCTGTAGTCGGTTTTTAGCCGCTCCACAGCGGCTTTGAGCTCCGTCATTTTTGCAACCGCCTCCCGTAGCAGCCGGGCGCGTGCTTCATCCATTCGCCGCTTTTCGGCCACTGGACCATATAATGGCCCGAGTAACTGATCGTTGGCTGCATTGATCTCGATTGACAGATTGCCCGCCGCGCGGCGAATAGCGAGCTGGTCCACTACATCCCGCGTCCACTTTTCAGCATTTTGCATATCAACCAGCTTTTCAATGGCCGATTCGATCACGCTCTTGGCGATCAGCCAACCGTCATGGGTCATCTTTTGCCGCAGCGTTTCCACTGCGATTTGAATGGCTTCAGTTTGCTCCTCTTTGATCTGTTCGGCATCCAAACCGGTCATGTTTCTCATATTTCTCCGTAGCTCTTGTGAATAAAAATTATCCGTTTACACTGTGGTTTTACGTGCTGATACAGCTCCTCTTGGCTCCAAAGTCGATCTTCGTAGCCGAATCGGTCAGGATGCTCGCGGCTGTTTGAGACCGTAATGAAGGGCCAATACTCAGCTTCGCTCTGAGCCGTTTTAGCGGCTTTCTGGGCCTCCAGACGGGCGATCCGGCGTTCTAGTGCTGAACTCATGCTTCCTCACTCCCAGCCGATTCCAGGGCATCCAGGGAATGAGACTGGCGCATGACAGCGATCAGGAAAACCTTCCGGCTATATTCTGATTTCAAATGCTGCATCAACTCGCCTTCGGGCCATAGCCTGCCTTCGTAGCCAAACAGATCAGGCTGATCGTAAGCCCCACTGACAAAAACAGGCCACCCTGTTGGTGTGTCGCCCTCGGTCGTTCTGGTGGCTCTCTGGGCCTCCAGACGGGCGATCCGGCGTTCTAGTGCTGAACTCATTCCTCCTCACTTCCAGCCGCTTCCAGGGCATCCAGACGGCGCGATAGATTGCGTTGCTCTCTCAGCTTATGCAGCGTTTCTAAGACCAGTTGCGCAGCCCGCAGCCGGATCGGCGTTGGCGTGTAGTCGGCAAGGGCATCGCTCATCGCGGCCATTGCAGCCTCTTGCAGCCCCAGCAACCGGCGAACCGTGCCATCGATCAGCTGATCTTCGGCTTCGGTCAGGGCTTGTTGAAAAGCCGGATCGGCAAGCCAGCGATGCAAAGTACGGGCATTGACCCCGGCTACCTGTGCGGCTTCTATGATGGTGCGAGTTTCTAGCAGCGCTGTGATCGCCTTCGTTTGATTGGCTGTAAGTGCGACATTCTCAGACATTCTCGGACATTCCTACTTGCCCACTGCGAATTGCACAACCCGCAGCGGGCAATGCTTAACTATCCTAAACCACTGGCTCATCTTCGGGCATCGCAGCCAGGACGATGGTCGGTTGCCCATTTGGGGCTTGACCAGGCGACAAGATGACCGATTTGCCGGGCCAACCGTCCATTTCATCCCCATAGGCAGTGATCAACGTTCGAGCTTGGGATTTATTAAGCACCAACGCCTTTTGCTTGCCCGTGAAGCGGAGAATGATCCGCTTTTGCTCTTGTCCAGTTTTCTGATCAGTGAACTCACCGACCTCATAGCGCTCAATTTGGGCGCGAACCGGTTTGCTGATGTCTGTACCGCGTAAAAATGGACTTTGATAAAATTCACTTGCTTTCATGTTATTTTACTCCAGAAAAAACAAAACACAGCTTCAATTTATGTCAACCATTTGATGGTAGACTACGAAACATGTAACCGGGTGATATGCACCCCATCCGCTACAGGTTCACCGGTGATCGTCCACCCGGCGTACTCAGGCGACTGTAGGCGGGTTTGCAGCGCCGTCCAGGTGGCATGATCGACGGTTTCACCAACATAGGATGTCAGATCCTGTTCGGCTGTTATGCTCACTTCGCTGGGCAAACCCAGCCCAGCCGCCACCCACGCCCGCACATTGACCCCGGCGATAGCGAGATCATTTACGTCGCTCCAGAATGGCCGCCAACGCTTCGCATTCTCTAGCGAATCTACCCAGTAGCCCGCTGCCGCTTCGCCTGCTTCGTCGCTGTCATAGCCCACCAGGACGCCCTGGGCAAGCGATAGGCGTGCAAGCCACTTGGTACGCCGCGCCGCGTGCGTGCTGCCGGTTGCGACAGCTGCGATCAGATCGCCCGCCTGCTGTTGTACCGTCAAAGCGTCGATCTCACCTTCCAGGATCATCGCTGGCTTGCCTGGCGATAGCGTATCAGCGTTGTAGAGCGTGTTGGACGTGCCGCCGGGCACCCAGTAGTATTTTGGATCACCCACTGGGCGACGAATGCGCAGCCCCCACAATTCCCCGTCTACCAGCCAGGGAATAACGATCCCTCTTGGCAACCATAATCGCTTTGGCCGCCCCTGGGCGTTGTTTTCAGGTGCCAGCCCCCAGCTTTGGCGCTCTACATACTGATCAGCAGCGTTGTATCCCAACCCGGCGTTTCTGATCGTTTCGTCATTCAGCCCCCGACGGTGCAACCAAGCCAGCGCCTTCGCGCCTTCGCCGCTCCACAGTCCATCTAGCCACCGAGCGACGAAGGCTTGGGCCGCGGCTGTCCACGTTTCGCCGGGTGGTTGCAATGGTGGTGGTGCATTGTGGTGAATAGGGTGAATGTAGTCATTGAGGTGATTGTGGTGAATGAGGTGATCTTTTTCATCACCACAATCTTTTAACCCCAAAAACTCACTCGCCTGGCGAAAAGAGAAGTTTTTGTGTTTTCTTACAAACTGGATCATGTCTCCTTTGGCGTCGCATTGTCGGCACCAATACCGCTGTTCACCACTGGTAAAGAGTACAAATTGATTACCTTCACAGCGGCAAAACGGGCATGGGCCATGATATTCTTTCCCTCGCTTGGCGAAGGATAAATTTGTTTCTCGTTGGACTAATTCGAGGATATTCATAGCTGCTTCTTGTCACTTTTTTGCAAAATGATCACCTTTTTCACCACAATCACCTCAATCACTCAATTCACCATTCATACACAGGTGTATTTCCCCTGTGATTGAGGTGGAAATATTGTGGTGTTGATCGAGGTGATCGAGGTGAAAAGATCACCACAATTGATATTCGCCTGGCTCTCTGGTAGCTTGGTCATTGTGGTGATTGTGGTGAATTTGGTGCGCCATGATCATCCATAAGTTTGTAGACCACTTCACGCCCGGATCTTGGCGTCCGCAAGATTTTGTGTTTCGCCACCAACTCTTGTAGCTCCTTGCGAATGTTCGAGCGATCCCGTCCCATCATTTTCGCGATTCTGGCTCCGGTCGCGCTGCTACCGAGCTCCTCCAGAGCGTCTAAAATTTCCGCTTGGATCGAATCCTCGCGTACGCCGCCATCTTCAACGAGTTGCCAACAGCCGGTTGTGGTGTCGAATTTGACTGATAGCTCAGACTCGTCAATATCTCGCCCAGTAACCTTGAAGGTTGCCGTTCGCTCGCCCCGCTTGCGATAAAGCCCCATCGAAACGTCTAAAACCGCCGCTTTCGACGTTGCGCCGATCTGATCGTCGATCACGTCGCCCCCACCGTCGCCACTGGCGCTCTTGCGATGATGATCGATCAACAAGACTGCAATGCCACGATCCACCGCCAGGCGTTGCAATGCACCAAGATGCACATTGTTTTCAGCTTGCTTGTTGGGGTCGATGAAGCCCAGGGCCCTGGCAAGGGTATCGATGATGATCAGCTTGTAATCATGCTTTTCGATCTCAGCTGCTAGATCAGCCAAGCCCTCACCGCTGAGCGGCTTCCATGTGAAGTGGAAGTCTATCATTGCGTCCCCTGGCGCTTGCTGCATTTTCAGGCGCTTCTCAATCCGCCGGGGGCTATCTTCTAATGCGAGATAGAGCACCCGGCCCCGCTTGACGCTGCGGTTAAGGAACATGCCACCAGTCCCCACGGCCACGGCTGCCTGTAGAGCAAACCAGGATTTGCCGATTTTGGGCCGTGCGCCCATTGCGTTCAGTCCTGGCGTCAGAAAGCCGTCGACAATAAATTCAAGCTCGGGGAACTCGGTAGCGTAGAGATCCGCAACGCTCCATTTTTTACGCGTCGCAACCGGATCAGCTGCCCGTAGCGCGGCCACCGCCGGATCACGTTCGGCGTAAGCGACAAAGACACGCCGCGCGGCCTCCGTGCCGCCGCCCTGGTGGGCTCTGAGCATTTCGCTATACAATTCGTTGTAGCGACCTAATTCGCTGGGGACGATAGCGTTTGGGGATTTGCCATCCAAAATTGTGCCGATAGCGATCCGAGCTAAATTTTCCAACTCGGTCGAATTGACATAATTCCCACTGCCGGGGTTGACAATCTGACTATTTTGTACTATTGACATCTAGGTAAATATTTCATACTGGTGACGATTTGTGGTAGAAAAGC
>CAZIRP010000051.1:0-44064 GCA_964541665.1 uncultured Caldilineaceae bacterium
TGGGTTGATGAGTTTCCGCGCGTACACATACGAACGGACTATGATCCGATAATTTGTTTCAATCCCGCGTCTGGGTTGATGAGTTTCCGCGCGTATGGGCGCATACTGATGGGGCAACCATCTGGTTTGTTTCAATCCCGCGTCTGGGTTGATGAGTTTCCGCGCCTTGCTGAATTGGATGACAAAACCATTGGATGACAAGTTTCAATCCCGCGTCTGGGTTGATGAGTTTCCGCGCCGCAGATAGAGGGTAGACGAAAGATTTTACTTTTCTCGTTTCAATCCCGCGTCTGGGTTGATGAGTTTCCGCGCTAATGCGTTATATCTTTTACTTGTTCACTATCGTAAGTTTCAATCCCGCGTCTGGGTTGATGAGTTTCCGCGCATATATGGACGACAGTTATTAGTCGTCAGGCTATAGTTTCAATCCCGCGTCTGGGTTGATGAGTTTCCGCGCATGGCATTGGCAGCGCTTACTGAATTGGATGACAAGTTTCAATCCCGCGTCTGGGTTGATGAGTTTCCGCGCGACTGGCAGTTTCGGCTAATTTGCGCCATGCTGAGAGTTTCAATCCCGCGTCTGGGTTGATGAGTTTCCGCGCATCGAACTGATTCAAACCGTCGCCAGACCAATGTTGTTTCAATCCCGCGTCTGGGTTGATGAGTTTCCGCGCACGGGTGGTTGCAGATTTTTATACTATTCCTGCCCTGGTTTCAATCCCGCGTCTGGGTTGATGAGTTTCCGCGCGCTGGGATGACAAGCCAGTTGAGATGGATCTAAGCGTTTCAATCCCGCGTCTGGGTTGATGAGTTTCCGCGCCGTCGCAGAGGCAGATCCAAATCAGGCGATGCACCTGTTTCAATCCCGCGTCTGGGTTGATGAGTTTCCGCGCTTATGGTCCTTGTGCGGCTAGTCTCACTTAAGAGATGTTTCAATCCCGCGTCTGGGTTGATGAGTTTCCGCGCGGATCGCAGAACTTGCTAAAGATACTTACGCACTGTTTCAATCCCGCGTCTGGGTTGATGAGTTTCCGCGCTTTCGGTATCGAGCCAGTCACAGCGATATATGGAATGTTTCAATCCCGCGTCTGGGTTGATGAGTTTCCGCGCTACGCTCTTTTTCATGGCCGCTCGAACTCCACAGCCCAGTTTCAATCCCGCGTCTGGGTTGATGAGTTTCCGCGCGATCAATCAACAATTTTTGGCGTACCGAATGGGCTAGTTTCAATCCCGCGTCTGGGTTGATGAGTTTCCGCGCGCCTGCTACGCTGATAGCGGGCTTTTTTATTGGATGTTTCAATCCCGCGTCTGGGTTGATGAGTTTCCGCGCAGCGTGGATGGGCGATATTGCCGAGCATATTGGATTGTTTCAATCCCGCGTCTGGGTTGATGAGTTTCCGCGCTTGCCATAACGGGGCTGCTAGTTCCTCAGGGTACGGGTTTCAATCCCGCGTCTGGGTTGATGAGTTTCCGCGCGCCAAAAGAATCATCCAAAAGCTTCAGCTTTCTTAGTTTCAATCCCGCGTCTGGGTTGATGAGTTTCCGCGCTTTATGGCCTCGAATGTAAAGAATTGGGTGGTTTTTGTTTCAATCCCGCGTCTGGGTTGATGAGTTTCCGCGCCCCTTGCTCGCACTGTCCCACTTTGGGCCCTGATTTGCCTCTTTTTGACGAGTTCGTATCAGAAAAAGCCATAAACTCCTTAAATTTTGGGCAGTTGAGGCCATTTTTTGGCTTCTTTCTCCCACCTGCGAGCGAGAACTATTTGACACAACCGTAAGCGCTCAATTTCCGCAAAAGGCTCGCGTTCTCACTCATTCATCATGGGTAATTTACGCTGATTCCTCTGGTACTGCGCCTGCCCAGGGTCTTGGAGCAGCGTGCGAGCATCTCCCTCTGACAAGTGACCCGCTCGCTTGCTCGCAATTGGGAGCTCGCCTCAGGCCGCCGCGGACACCCTCACACAAGGTACAATTGCGGTTTGCTGGGGGGCGGGCTACCCACCGTCTCTACTTTGCCTTCACAACTGGCGCAAAGAGGGTAAAAACGCACACTATCATGGCTCTCTTCAAGAATGGTATCCATTTTTGCCCGAAGTTGCAAATACTCTTTCTCCGACAGGTAACATTCAAAGAGGCTATACTGCGTCCACTGCCCAAAGCCACTGAGAATTTTGTGAACTTTGGTACGCCGCCGATCGGAAGAGATGTCGTAGGCGATCAGATAGAGTAAGGTCGTGCGCGTATCTGGAGGCATGAGCGAGTGCAATGGAGCAAGCCACAGGCTTCGGAATCTCACCTCACCTGAAATGGGCGATAGGTTGGGATCTCGCCCATCAGATATTTGGCGAGCAGACGAGCTTGCAATTCCAGGCAACGGCGATAGGTGGCTTTGTACCCAAAAACAGGGTGCTGGATCTCGGTGTTGAGCCGCGCTTCAAATTGTTGTAAAAAGATCTTACGCCCACTCGCAGTGAGTTGATAGACGCCCAAACGTTCATCAAAATGTTTGCGCTGCAGCATCTGTTTGTTGATCACACTCAGCACGGTTGAATCTACAATCGGGGTGCGCATCTCCTCCATCAGATCCAACGCCAGCGCGGGTTTGCCGTATCCCTGGCTGTGCAGATAGCCGATGTACGGATCAAAGCCGACAATCTGGACCGCGCTCAATACCTGGTTCATCAAGAGCGTATAGCCAAAACTCAACAAGCCGTTGACCGGGTCGGTTGGCGGACGGCGCTGACGACCATCAAAGCCGAGGTCTTGCTTGAGCAAACGCCGAAATCCCCGAAAGAAGGCCGCGGCCGCAGCACCTTCCAATCCTTGCAAGGTGCCGAGGGCAGATTGGAGTTGGGGCCGCGCTGGGTCCAATGGCCCATCTTCTTCGATCTCAAGCCGATCCACCTCTTCGATCATGCGGCCGATGGTCTCGGCAGCCGCGGCGACTTCGTCTGCTGGGGGGCCCGGTGACAGCGCCCGCTGACTGCGCAAAAGCAGCGTACGCTCGTTATGCAATTTGCCCCGTACAAACCGCGCTGCCAGGGCAACCCGCTGCCGATAGTGTTCGTGGCTACGGAATTGGGCGGCGCGCACAAAGACATTTTTGCTGACGGCTGGGGCCAATCGTCCCTTGAAGCGCCCCCAGAAATCACAGTAACAGATGTCGGCGTTCTGGTCGAGCAGCGCCACCAGGGCCGGGGAGGTCACTGTGCTGTCTCCCATCACCACCACTTGTTCGACTTTCATCAGGGGGATGGTGACTTTGCGGGCTTCGCTGCCGCTTTCTTTGTTGGCCGGAATCTTGATGACGAGGGTGTCGCCATCTTTGCTGACAATGCTGTATGGTTCGGTCAGGTAGAGGGTAGTCATAGGGTGGTCCTGGTTAGTCGAGAGTCCGTAGTCCGGAGTCCTGAGTCCGGAGTCCTGAGTCGAGAGTCCGGAGTCATGAGTCCTGAGTCCTGAGTCCTGAGTCCGGTGCTATGCTCTCGAACTGCTGTTGACTCCGGACTTTGGACTCAATAATTTCGTTTCTTCGGGCAGGCAGATGTCGATCAGGCTACAGCCGCGGCAGCGTTGCTGCTGTTGGGTGTGGGCGGGAATCTCACCCTTTGCCAGCGCGTGCTGAATGGCCTGGATCAGGGCGTGGGTATAGTGACGCAATTCGGGCGTAAAGGCCACTTCTACCCGGCGACGGCTACCAAAATAGAAGAGAAAGCCCCGGTCAATCGGCGGGCGTCCAGCGCTGGCACTCATCTCTTCCAGGCAGAGCGCCTGCGCGCAGAGTTGGGCGCGATCATTATCCCATTTGCCCTGCCGTCCCTGTTTATACTCGACCGGCACAAAGCAACCATCAGCATGTTCTTCGACCAGATCACAAATACCGCTGAGGCCAAGGGTGTGGCTGTAAATGTGCATACGGCGGTGGATAATGGCCCCGGCTGTGCTTTCATACCCAGGCGTATCTACCCGCTCGTGGTTGAGTACCCCCCGCAGCACGTGCACATTCTCGACCATCTGGCCCTGGACATACATGTACCAAAAGCGCCGCGGGCAATAGTCAAACTGGTTGATGTAGGAGAGGGGAAGGGGAGATGAGTCCATAGTTCTGAGTCCTGAGTCCATAGTCATGAGTCCGGAGTCCATAGTCATGAGTCCGGAGTCCATAGTCCGGAGTCCATAGTCCGGAGTCCATAGTCCGGAGTCCATAGTCCCAACTACTTCAAATAACGAATGAAACCATTGACGGCTTTACGGCTTTGCGTTGCTAAGTCATAAAGTTCGTCGAATTCTTGTCGATTGATATAGGCCTGATCAAGTGCAATGTACAGTTGTGATTGCACTTCGCTGGCTGAACGTCGCGCATAACTGAGAAAACGTGCAAACTCTGCATCTGAACCAGCGTCGAAACCTTCGGCAATGTTGTGCATAACTGAGCCAGCCGCTCGCCGGATCTGATCAATTAAAGCAAAGTCGCGTTTGAACTGTTCGTTGCGCGTAATGGCATAGATCTGTTGGGTCAAAACGCGCGCCTGTTGCCAAGCTTTAATCTCTTCGAATCGTTCAATCGCTGCCATAATTTCCTCTTTTGTGCTCAGTATTTGCACGCACGACTGTTGTTGACTCCGGACTCAGGACTCCGGACTTTGGACTCTAACTTGGCCGAGGCCGTGCGTGGTTTTGTAGCCAATGCCAGCATAGAAGGCGAGTTGCAACAAGCGATTGAAGTGCGCAACATTGGCCTGTTCGCGGTCATCAAGCAGGCGATATTCGAGTTTCCCGACACCGCCCAAATAGCTTTGCTTTTGGTAGCGAAACAGATCGGTCTGCCACTGCCAGACTCGCCCCACCACCATATTGCGCTCGACCCACTCTTCAAAATCCCGCCCCCACTGCTGCCCGGTGAGCCGATCCCAGCGGGTACGCAAGCTGGCAATGGCCAGGCGCGGCTGTGGGAAAATTTCCACCCGCCGCGTACCATTGTCGGCCTCTCCCCAGCGGATGGCGGTAGGACTGGCAAAGTCCAGCGTCCAACGGTCGGGCGTTTCGTGCAGCGCGGCCAATTGCTGGATCGTGGTATACCCCACCCAGGGATGGCTGCCAGGCGCGCCATAGACTTGGCTAATGCCAAAATGCAGCTTGCCCAGGCGGATAGTGGGCAGACTGGAGCCGTGATTGCGGCCTAACAGATGCTGCATAAAGACGGCAAAGAGCCGGTCATCGAGCAGGCCGAGACGCAACCACCCCTCCTGCCCCTGACTGACATGGATTTTGCCATCCGCCGGACTCTGCCAAAACCCATACAGCGGGGAGAGGCTAAAGGCACTGCGCTGCTGGGCGTCGTGCATCTGTTGCGAGAGCTGCGGATCCACCGCCTGGATCGCGGCATAAAAGGCCGCGTGGGCCAATTCGCTCACCGTGCCGGGTAAGCTCCCAGCCTCCTGAGCGATCAGATTAATGACAAGCGCATGAAGAGATTGGGACATCGATTTGTTTCCTCAGTACGACAGGGTAAATCTGGTAAATTTGACAAAGAATCGGCCTGTTTGCACCATTATCAGCAATGACAGAGGCTGGCATTCCAAAACCGGCACCCTGCCATTACTGCTGCTGGATGACTATCTTTGAGCCGGAAACCGATAGGCCAGCCCCGCCGGGATCGCCCGCCCGTCGGCCAGGCGGTAGTGCAGGCCGGCCAGATGGGCATGATCGAGCAGGCTGACGGGCGGCATGGTAATGAGATCGTAAGTGAGCAGGCGCGTCTCACCTGGTAGATCAAGCGGGTTGAGGGGAAAAGCGCTGATAAATTCTCCTTCCCGCGACGCTGTAACCTCTTCTTCTTGTTTGAGCTGTACTTCCGCCTTGCTCATCCATTTGCCCAAACGTATCCAGCGGGGCAGCCGAATCCGCCCTGCACTCATGATTGCGAATTCAAAGCTACTGCCGGTAGCCAACTCCTTTGCTCGCCCAAAGCTTGGTGTGTTGCGGCTACCAGGCTCCATCTTTATCCGATAGCGGTTGTCTGCATACTTGAAGGTATTTAGTTCAAACTCCACCACAATCGGCCGCGCTGGTGTGACATAACACACTTGCTGGTTGAGCACTGATAGCTCCTCGGCATAGTTTGGTACGGCTGTCTGATTAAAATAGGGAGCTATTACCAATCCCAGGGCATAGGTTAGACCATAGTTATGGAGATAGCGACCAGTTTCGTAAAGCCGTCCTACCTCGCGTGTGGCATAGAAGAGATTTTCGTGCAAGGTGAGGCAACACTGGGTAACAAGCATGAATGCCTCCCTATTACTTTTTACCTTTCAGCTTGGCTAACCAAGCATTATGATACGCCTGGCTAGAATCAAAGGCGCTCTGCAATAACGCCTTCATCCCCTCTTCAGCCACCGTAAGCGTAGTCAACTCGCGCAACACAGCGAGGAGTGCAGGGCCGCTCAATAACTGATTGATGGTCACCCCATCTTCGTTGAGTAAAGTAGGGACAAGTTCGGTAGCAGTTGCCACAGCAGTCTCGGCGTTGACTGGGTCTGGGGGATTGATGGCCTGCTGCGCTGTTAACCCGTCAAACAGGCGTTGCGTGAACTTCAAGTTGCTAAAAATTTCACCATCACTCAAGACAATCGCGATCACCCGGTTCTCGACACGCCCGGTGCGTGTGGTCTGCGCACCATAGCGTCTGGTCCGCAGGACATTATTGAGCACATAGCGAAAAAGTGGTGCAGTCAAGTCACGCGTGGTCAGCACACTCGGGAAGATGACTTGCGGCAGCACATGGTCCTGCTCATTAATGCGGCTGGTCACATCACCGCGCTGGCTCATCGTGCCACTCTCGTAAGGAGCGTTGAGCGTAAATGCCTCGTGGCTGTCATCATACGGCGTGAGTGAATAACAGGTATCACTCAACACCTTGCTCCGTTCAGAACCGCTGTCCCCAATGGCGTAACCATAGGCAATGGCATCAGGTGTCCATTGACAAAAGCGCACGTTATACTCATCCAGCGGCAGGCCATTCGCATCTTCGGTTCGTTTATCGCTGGAATCGGTAAATTCTGGGCTGATAAAACCATACCGGCGCAGGAGTTCGCGCCCGACCAGGCGTTCAGGCGTGGTTTGTTTACGTTTGAACATCGTTAGGCGGGTGATCACCTTGCCGTCGGCTGCGCCAGCACTCACACGGGCAGTGTTTAATTCGCCATCAGTTTGGAAGAGAGGATAACTCTCTGTTACTCGTAACATCACAATGTGCGCATAATAGCCGGATGGTTTTGGTGGGACCTGGGCCGGAAACCAATTTGTGTCTAAAGTATTCATGGGGACCTTTCCTATCTTAATGATTGTTGCAAATTGCAGTCATTTGATGGCATACTGCACGCATCGAGTCATAGTTTTAACCCAAAGGAGGCGTTATGCCGAATGTAACGGTTCAAGCACGCATCAGCCCACAACTCAAAGAACAAGCAGATGTGCTCTTTGCAGCGCTCGGCCTTTCCACCGCAGATGCCATTCGTATCTTTCTTCAGCAGGCAGTGAACATGGGCGGACTGCCTTTTCAGCCGATGGTCAAACGCCCAAATGCTGAGACATTGGAAGCCATAAAAGAATTAGAACAGGGCGGTGGTGACCGATTTCAGACCACTGCTGAACTTTTTGCCGACTGGAAACGATAGAGAATGCCGCTTTCGATCCGGCAATCATCTCGTTTTCGGCAGGATGTCAAACGTTTGCTCAGACAAGGTGCCGATCTGGCGCGGCTCGAAGTCATTGTAGAGATGCTTGTTGCTCAGATGCCACTGCATGAGCGTTATCGCGATCATGCCTCAATCGGCAATTGGCAAAGCCATCGCGAGTGTCATATCGAGCCAGACTGGTTGCTTATCTACCTCATCGTTGACGATGAACTCCAACTAGCACGAACGGGTAGTCACGCAGAATTATTTGGTCGCTGAACAGTGATTTTGTACACTCACTCCGCCAACGCTAACTGTTCCTCCTCTTGGACTGCCTCACCAGCGGCGCGGCGTTGCCGCCAGTATTCTGCCTCAGCCGTGCGATAGAGCACTTCGCAAGCATTTTTGAGCAGATTGAGTTGTTTGCCGCGTAACGCCGCTAAATCAGCACGGAAGGCATTAAAGAAGATTTCGCCAACAAAATACCGAGCAAACTCGGCCATAGCCAGGTCTTGCTCCTCCAGTGTGCTACGCGCTGGAGGAAAGGCCAGATTTTCGCGGAACAATTGACGGATCCGCACATAGAGCCGCCCATGCACGGCCTCCGTTAAGGCTTCCTGGCTGTCAAACAAGCGAGCGTCGGCATCCAGCAGCCCCTCGGCGACAATACTCAAAGGGCGCACAATGGCGTGTGACTTACTGCCACGCGTCCGATAGAACTTGCGGTAGAGATTCGTTAAAGTTTGAGCACGAGTCATTTCATTCATCCCTCCATTGGTCAGATAGTGCTGATACAAAAGATAGAGTTCGGCTTTGGCTGGTGGCAATGTATCCAGGTTGTTTTTGCGTTGCCACTTCTTAAGGTAGTGAAATGGGTAAAGTGATGACTCAGACAGGTGACGAGCCAGGGCGGGCAGATCCTGCCAGCGGTAATCAAAGCCACCGGCACCAGCAGCACTATTGCCATCCAGATGAATCAGATAACTCGCTGCCAGCCGGTTGAGCGTTGGCCAGACCTGATCCAGGTTCAACCGCTCCTTGCCGACAAGATAGCCGATAGCGGCATGTGCGCCATCCAGATAGACCGTCTCTGGCAGCTCGTTCGCTTCATTGAGTAACGGCAATGATGCTTCGCTAGCCACCACTTTGACATCAACACAAAGGGGCAAGAGTAAAGCAAGAAAGGCAGGGTGCACCCAAGCTTCGGCATCTTTGCTGTCACGCCCGGGCGGCGGCACACCGAGAAAGAAGAAAGTGATCGGCTCGCTGGGAGGAAAATGCATCCGCAGGTGGCGATCTCGTCCCGGTTCTGTGCTCAGTTGCGCATCCAGCAGCAGTGGCTCCAGACGTTGCCAGGTGGTAGGGTCAAAGTTGACCTGCGGAACACCATTATCCTCCTGAACAAGCTGGCGACGCAGCTCGGTAAAGCTGATATTGCGTAACTGATCATGCAGCTCGCGGAAGAGTGCCAGTGTTTCGGGTGTAAAGAAGTATGCGGGATAAAAATAGAGATAACGCAGCTTACGTCCTTCAAACCGGCCACCGCTGGCCGCGGTCTGGTTCATCACCAACTGGCGCAACATCATCTCCAGGCTGCAAATGGCGCAAATATCGCGAATTGCATTCGAGCCATGCAAGGCCAGCTTATTGCTATAGACCTGTGGCGCAAAAAGAATGGCAGCCTCGCGCTGTTTCTCTATTGTGTAGGGCGATGAACACAAAGAGCACATGGCTGTACTTCCCCGGCCCCGTCGTTTGGCAGCGGTATAGCGTGTCAGTTCGAGAGCAAATGGGTTCTCTGCCGGTGTTGTGCCATTTATCGGGTCACTCGTTGGACCAAAACTCAGAATTTGCTGCACATAGCGACGCAGATCAGCAAAGCCATCATCGGCTGCAGCTGCTGTAGCTTCACCTGACCCTGCTGGGGTCTGAACAAAAGTGGCCTCTTGCTGTTGCAACAGGTAGGTGCGCAATGTCAATGCAAGCGATTCAATCCGGTTGCGCCAGGCTTGGGGATCCAGCCCGCGGTTATGATGCAGATAGTACCCGGCGATAAAATACCAGTGGTAGCCAACACCACCGGCGCGCGTATCGCGTGGTACGGCCAAAAAGTCAGTGTAGAGATGCTCCAGCCCCATTTCCTGGATCAGAATTCTGGGTGCTTCGGCCCCACCGGGCAGATCACGCACTGTCTTTTCCGCCAGGTAGCACCACTCGGCTAGTTGATCGACGCGTACGTCAGCAACAGTTTCCAGGTCGATGTCCAGATCCATCCAGGTAGCCAGTTTCTCAAAGCGTTTGCCGGCGGATGGCGCTTTATTCTCATGGATTATTTTGGCGGTTGCGTCAGTGGCGACCTTTAATAGATCCAACGTAGAAAAAAACAGGTGATAATAGGGTGCATGTTTTAACCCCTTACCATCACGCCCAAAACCAGTGAGATTTGTCCGTAAAATACGCCCAGCCACCTGCTTGACACGAACTACCACTTGTTCGGCCACTGTGATTACATCTGGCGTACTGCGATCCGCCTTGCGTGCAAGATAGACCACGCCACTCGGTGCGTAGAGCAGCGGGATACAGTTGTCATTGCTGTAAGCATCCAGTGCAGCATTTTGAACCAGATTGGTGATAACACCGCGTACATCGGCGATATGATGATAGACCAGTTGCGCAGTCTGGTTACTTAGCACATTGATCTCGCGGCGTAACCCTTCGTGACTGACTGCATCTCGGGGGGAGCGCCCAACGTAGGTGATGTAATCGGCCAGTCGGCTCAATTGTTCGGCCAGGTCCAGTTGGGAGCCGAGCAGACGCAGGTTTGGCAAAGCTGAGAGGTTACGCAATGTACCCCATTTGCGCTGGGTGTTGCTGACGACAAAGATTAGGTCGTGCAGGCTGCTTTCCAAACCACCGACCGGCTCCAGGAAGCGATCCAACCCGAGTTGAGTGCAACAGCGACGTAAGATTGCTTCGACCAAAGGAAGATGCTGGGCAGGGTTAATGGTGTCATGCGTAAGCCCGACTCTCTCCAGTTCTTCCTTAACCACCGGCAACTTGACCCAATCATGCAGCACATACCCAGCGATCAGGACGCGGCGCACCGTGTCATCATAGTAGCGCAACTGGGGGGCGTTCCAGCGCTGTAAAATCCGTGCCACATGCAGCGCTGGAAACAATCCGTTGATCAAATGAGCACGCATCGATTGATCAGCCTGAAAACGAGTTACATCAACCCCTGCTACTGCCTTATCAACCACAAAATCGCCACCCTTCGCCGTCACATGCCCCAGGTGTGCCGAAAGCGGCCCAGCGACATGATCGACAAAATCCTGCAAGACTGGATCGCCCGGCCACAATCGCTGCACAGAACGGCGAAGCAGGGTGACGAATAGGGGTTCGCTGGCAAGTATGAGATCCGAACTAATTATTGCAGGCTCAAGATCTGTACTATTAGTAACGTCATCATATTCGGACAGATCGAATTCGTCGTCTAAAATGTTTGGTTCCTCTAATTTTGACATGCGGGTTACTCTCCTCTACTCTGGATCAGGAAACAGCGTCCCATCAAGCAACATACTTATCGTAGTTAGTTCGGTCTCTATTGCACGTTTCTGATTATCCAGACCTGCATAAATATTAGCTTGGGTACAAGAATGTAACGAGCGATTGATTTCATGCCATTGATCGTTAAGTTCGCAATATTTGCGCCATAACTCTTCTGCCTGCCAGCTTAGCTCACGGGTGATACAATCACATAAAGCTAGATATTCTTTTGACTCGGTATATAGTGACGTGATATTATCAGGCATACTTGGATAATATCACTCATTTTTGCCTATGTCAATGGGTATATTTGGCTCATTTCCCTTTCTGTAGCGATAGAGCACATCCAGATCATCTTTCATAGGTATAAGTCTAGGTCTATTAGGCAAGACTTCCGGGAGGGGTCCAGCTGATCACCTGACCTAGTCGAGTGCTTCCGACCCCCCCAGAAGTCGGCTCACACGTGAAGAAATCGGACTTTTGAACTGCTCTGACTATCTTAGAATTTTTTGACCTGCTCAGTATCATCTGATAAAGTATTGTCAACTCTGTTGACGGTGTTTCGGAGAGTTCAAAGCGAATTTGAATCTCTTCTCAAAACCCAGGAGGGATTGAAATACCATATACCGGGTCAACGGAGTATTAGCAACCCAACTGAGGGATCTTCAAAAAATCATTGTTGCACCACTGCTACAATCGATCCCACTATATTTGAGTGCTACATCCAGCAATAGCGCCTCTCGCCCGAAGGCAACCGTTGCCTGCTCTACCCCGTCTCGACTTTTTAGGTGATGCAGAGGGAAAAGAAGAGGTAAGCGCAAACGTCTTTTCAGTTCTTGAGGATGTTGACCCAGACAGAGCAGGGTTGGCAGCAAGCGGCGGCGCAGCCGTTGATTGACCTGGTTTAGCCCAGGCACGCTACCAGGAAAATCAGGTTCGATCGTGACACCATCGACCAGGATCGCCTTGCCAAAACGCTCGGCGCTCCAGTTCAAGAGATCCTGTTGCAGCTTGATGCAAAAGTTAGTCCGTTCCGGTCGAAAACCACGCAGGCGGTAAAAAGCCATTGGTTCTTGGCGGCGGATGGGGTTGGATGGCAACCTGTAGCGTTCAACCATTGCCCAGAACTCGTCTTCATCACAAATCTCCAGCTCGGCGTTGGCGATCAAAGCAAACAGATCATAGGTTTTGATTTGGTCGGCCCCGGTCTCGGTCAGATCCAACACGCCACAGGTGAAATAACTGCCCCCCCGGAAGGTCGTCGCCTCGTCGATTAGCTTAGGTTGCTCCTTCATCAAAGCTACATACTTGCCAACTTGTTGTTTCATATTGACACGAAACGTAGCGGCGTAACGCTGCACTAAGCGGCCCAATAGAGCCTCGTACTGACTCTTGACGACAAATTTCCTTAGCCCCAGGGCGACCCGTGCCGATTGCAGGCAGCCCCAGGCTTGGGCGTAGCCATCAAAACTGGTGGTCGGCAAAAAGGCCATCTGAATTGCACGATTAAATGCCTCTCGTTCAATCTCCATCCCATCAATTAGGGGAGCAGGTGCGCTATCCCGGCCTTCAAAGAGCGCTTCACGTGCCCAGACCGGCAGGATGGCATGAGCCTGAGAAGTCTCAAATGGAATAAATTCACCGGCCCGTTCATAACCATTATGACGCCCCAGGCGACCAAGTCGCTGCAGGAAGGAGCCAGCATCCCGGCTCTCGAACACCAGAAAGTTGATTTGGAAGTCAACACCTATATCCACTGTGCTCGTGCCGATCAACAAGTCAGCAGCATAAGAATCGGCGCGCAATCGACGGCTGGTTAGCCCGGTATTCTCACCGATAGTTAAGTTATAGCGAGCCAGGGTTGGCCGAAGTCGTGCAACCAAACGTTTGGCCTGTGCAACGCTGTTCACAATGATCGCGCCTTTAGCCCCAGGCTGATGTCTCTGAAAGAACGGAATGAGCACATCATCAAGGTGTGTCTCAATCCATTCTTCCACTGTGCCAACCGCGAAATGAATATCGCAACCATGCAATATGCGCCGCCACTGGGTTGAGTCTGGTGATTGCCAGGTATGGCAGTAATCCCCCTGAATGGTCTGTACACGTAAACCAGCACGCTGCAGATATTCCAGCATGAGATCATGCGGAGTTGCCGACTGAAAGAGAAATTGCTTACGACGCCCTTGTGTAAGTTCATCGATCAAAAGCAGGGCATTGATCACACTGACAACCTGAGGCGTCTCGAAAATGTGAAATTCATCGAATGTAAACTGCTGATAGCGAGTGATCAATGGGCCAATCAACTTATCTGGTGCATCACCAGTCTTTCCCTGATGGATATAAAACATTTGCATCATATAGTGGAATATATCGGGATTGGTGAGCACAACATCATGATTGCGCAAGACGCTTAACAACGCCTCGCCCCGTTGTTCAAAATCACCTGTCTCTATGCGCTTATCAAGTTCTGCGCTATCCAAACTGATAGGGAATATAGGCTGTTGCCAGCGCGTCCAGGTGATTTCCACCTGACGCCGTTGATCACGAATCAACTCATTGGTCGGGTACATTGCCAATAGCGGGCGATAGATACCTGCTACCAGTGTAGGCAATTGTCCAGCCAAACTCTTCCCATCCCCCGTCATTGCTGTGTTGAACACAACATCTGGCCCATTCGGATCAACCAATGCTTTATACGTGGCCACTTGATGTTGGGATAACCTCCAGTCAGGAGGTAATTTTTGAGAAAGCTCAGGGGGGATATCATCCGCCAATTTAGAGTAGACCGGTAATGTCCGAATCTTCATTTCCCTCCCTCTCTTGCGTGCATCCATTCTGATGATTTCATTCTCGCACAAACAATCCCCGTATAAACCCGGAATGATGCTATAGTGCAAAATCTGGTCTTTCTTTCTCTTCACTTTGGGCGGCAGGACAGGATCAGGCTTGCCCCTATTCTTGCATAAGGACGGAAATCTTTGTATCGGGAAAATGTCTGATCTTTTCGGAGCTTCGCCCCCAGGTTGACCGCCAGGCATGGACAGGCAACGCAGTTGATACGTTTATTCTCGCATGAAGATTCCACGTCTAAACCCGGAACCCCATTGAGTTTGCGATCAAAGCTGGCGAGTTTTGGGATACCCATTGACCCTGTCCCTCGGTCTCTCAGCCGGTGCCCACGCCATACACCTCCACCAGGCCATGGACGAGCTTCTCCATCTCGCGGCGCACTTCCGGCCCACCGGTGACTCGACAATTGGGGCCATAGGTCAACAAAAGTCGCGGCGCGCGAAAGAGATCATCCGTGGTGGCGGTGATGCGTAGCCAACCCTGCGCGTCGCTTTCGTGGCGCTGCATGTTCTCAAAATGGCGGGTCACCTGGCCGGCGCGCACAATCTGCGGGGAGAGCCAATACTCCAACTGAAAGCTGGGGCGTTTGGGGGGCGTCGGCGGGCGGCGATCTGGCAACACGATCATGCCCTCGGCCACCATATGTTCAGGGCGAAATTTTTGCCAACGCTCCTGTTTGTAGCGCCCGAGTGGCCCATCCGAAGTCAGCCAGTAAGCATCCAGATAAAAATGGCCGCGCCACGTGTCAAAGAAGTAGCCCCAGGGTTGAACAGTGTGCAGACGGGCCGGTTCGTCGCGCCGGTTGCGGGCCAGGTAGGGAAATCGCAATAAACGTTTTTCCGCCAACGCCCGCTGAATGAGGGCTTCGACTTGTGGATCAAGCGGCGTATCGTCGCGCCGTCGCAGATCCAGCTGAAGCTGCTGGCGCTGCTTATCGATCAGCTGCTGCTGCGCGGGCGGTAGCCAATCGAGCACTCTCTGCAAGAGCGATTGCACCGCGGCGTGGTTCGGGGTGGAGGGCCCGAAGGTCGCCGTCAGAAAGGCCAGGGCGGCCAGCTCTGCTTCGCCCAGGCCAACCGGGCTAAATTCCCCATAACTCATCACCCGATAGCTCTTGCTTTTGCGCGCATCCGGAATCTCCACCCCCAGTTCGCGCAACCGCTTGATATCCTCCTCAAAATAGCGCCGTTCGGCATTGCTGCCTGCTGCCGGATAGCTAGCCGCGCCGAGGTCGGCCCGCACCTGGCGGATCACACGCTCGCGGTCGGCAGGGCCCTGTTGAAGAAAGCGTAAAATCGCCAAACTGCGCAAAAGGGGCAGATGCTTCTCGATGATCATAGCTGGTAAGCCTAAACCTTGGGTGATGATAGGGTGGGTATGGCTGGCATTGTGCCACGGCACCCGCAAACGGGCAATCAGAGGGAGCTGCGCCGCTTGTCCAGGAGATGCCGCTTAAGTTGTTGGTCATTACCAAAAAGCCCCGGCCTATGCTAGACTGGACACCATCGGCAACTGCCATTATTCATCCATTCAAATCATATCGAGTCAAATCATATCGAGCGAGTTTATGAAGATCGAAGCCATCGATTTTTTCTATCTGTCCATGCCCGAAGTCCTGGACATTGGCGACGGTAGCCAGGACGCGCTGCTGGTGCGGGTGCAGGCGGGCGAATACACTGGCTGGGGCGAATGTGAAGCAGCCCCTTTGCCGTCGATCGCCAGCCTGGTCTGCCCGATGTCGCACAGCGCCTGCAAGCCAGTGAGCGCTTCTGTGCTGGGCCAGCCGTTGAACGAGGTTGCCGACATCATCCGCATCGGTGAGCTCGTGCGCGCCAATAGCTTGGATCTGCTCCAGGCCGACCACACTTATTCCGGCATTGACATGGCCCTGTGGGATATTCTGGGCCAGCGCCATCAGGTGCCAGTCTATCAATTGTTGGGGTATGAGCAGGCGTATGCCAAAACGCCCTACGCTTCAATGCTGTTTGGTGACACGCCCCAGGAGACATTGGAAAAAGGGCAGCAGGTGCGCCAGTTGGGCTATCAGGCGGCAAAATTTGGCTGGGGCCCGATTGGGCGTGGTACTGTCCAGGATGATGTCGATCAGTTTATGGCCGCGCGCGAAGGCTTGGGCGAGGATGGCATCCTGTTGATCGACATTGGCACAGTCTGGGTGGATGATGTGGAAGCAGCCGCGGCCCGCCTCCCCGGCCTGGAAGCTGCCCGCGCCACCTGGCTGGAAGAGCCTTTTGTCTCCGGCGCGCTCAAAGCCTACAAAGCGCTGTCCAGGCTGACCAAAACAGTCAGGCTCGCGGGCGGGGAAGGCAGCCATAACTTTCACATGGCCCAACAGATGATCGACTACGCGGGCATCGGCTTTGTGCAGATCGATGCTGGCCGGATCGGGGGCATCACCCCCAGCAAGCTGGTGGCCGATTATGCCCAGGCCGAGGGTGTCACCTATGTCAACCACACCTTCACGTCTCATTTGGCACTCAGCGCTTCGTTGCAGCCCTACGCAGGCCTGGCCAATGATCTGATCAGCGAATACCCGGTCGAGCCCAAGGCACTGGCGACCGCCATCACCAACAACCATATTTTGCCCGACGCCAACGGGCAGATTCATCCGCCCGCCGCGCCCGGTTTGGGGATGACGGTGAACACCGCGGCCCTCCAGCCATATCTGCAAGAGGTTGAGCTGAAAGTGGGCGGCAAAGTGCTCTATCGCACGCCAGCATTGGACGCTTGATGACAGACGCGGGATAACAGACGGGGGACGATAGGCGGGAGACAGCGGCCGACAAGACACATGCATCGTCTCCTGTCAGCCGTCCCGCGTCGAATCCTGTGCCTTACGTTGAATTTTGCATTGTAGTACATATATGCTATACTATAAGGTATATGTGATGCTTGCCGACCTCGTCTATAGGTCGGCGCTTCCTTTGGTATTGATCAGGATTGGTATCGATCAAGTCAACAATCAAGACAAGGTGAACCGCCGATTCTCGGCGGTATTTTTATAGCACTCACTGCTTGATGAAACCAAGGAAGGCCGCTCGTCGTTACGAATGGCAGAATCACCATCGCCGCGGCACCCCACTTCGCGATCTTTTCCGTAAGGCGAATATGTTGATGTAAGCATCTTTGGCTCTGCTACTGGGCAGAGCAAGTTGTGTTCTATTATCAAGTTGAGAGAATGTCATGAGCAATAACCAACCGGTCTATCTAACCGAAGAAGGCCTGCAAAAAGTTAAAGAAGAGCTGGAATATCTAACAAAAACTCGCCGCCGCGAAGTTGCCCAGATGATCGCCGAGGCCAAAGCCGAGGGAGACCTGAGCGAGAATGCCGGGTATGACGAAGCCAAAACCGTGCAAGGGTTTGTCGAAGGGCGCATTCGTGAGCTGGAAAATGTTCTGAAGAATGTTCAGATCATCGAAGAAGGCGCAACTGGGAACCAGGTTTCGCTTGGGCGCACCGTGGTGATTCGTGAAGTCGGCACCGACTACGAAGAGACTTACGCCATTGTCGGTTCCCTGGAAGCATCGCCGCAGGATGGGCGCATCAGCAACGAAAGCCCGCTGGGCAAGGCCTTGCTGGGCAAGAAAAAGGGCCAAAAGGTCATCGTCTCCTCTCCCGACGGCGAGATCCGCTTTGAGATCTTGCGGATTGAATAAGAAGCCAGCCTGAAGATGGTTATGATGCCCGGCTGTGCCCCCCGTGCACAAAGGGCAGCGCAGAATTTCAGGATAAAAACCAAGAACCCACCGTAATCAGTTCGGAGTGATTGTGAGCGATAGTGCACACGCCCTGTTTGATCCCACGAACCTGAGTGATCAAGAGCAGGCCCGTCTGAACAACCTACAAAAATTGCTCGATGCCGGCATCCCCCCCTTTCCGGCCCGTGTCCAACGTACCCATACCATTGCCGAAGCCCGCGCCCTGTACGAATCTGGCGAGGCGGGCGAACAGTCGGTGAGTGTGGCTGGGCGGCTCAAGCGCATCCGCGTGATGGGCAAACTCAGCTTTGCGGATCTCGAAGATGGTACCGGCCAAGTGCAGGTGCTCATTCGCCGCGATGTGCTGGGCGAAGCATGGTACAACGACATCTGGAAAGGGGCCATTGATCTCGGTGATTTTGTCAGCGTCAGCGGGCCACTCGGGGTGACCAAAACTGGTGAGGTGAGTGTCGAAGCGCAGGCAGTGCAATTTCTGAGCAAAGCGCTCAAGCCGATGCCCGACAAATGGCATGGCGTGCGCGATGTCGAGCTGCGCTATCGCCGCCGCTATGTCGATCTGCTCGCCAACACCGAAGTGCGCGATCTCTTCCGCACGCGCGCCGCGGTTGTGCGCAGCCTGCGCGAATATCTCGACAACGAGGGCTTTCTCGAAGTCGAAACACCGATCTTGCAGCCAGTCTATGGCGGAGCAGCAGCCAAGCCCTTTATCACCCATCATAATCAGCTGCACCAGGATCTCTATCTGCGCATCAGCTTTGAGCTCTACCTCAAACGCTTGCTGGTTGGCGGGTTGGATCGGGTCTATGAGATCGGTCGCGACTTTCGCAATGAAGGGGTCAGCTTCAAACACAACCCCGAATTTACGATGTTGGAATTCTACGAAGCCTACGCCGATTATGCTGATGTGATGCGCCGCACCGAGCAGATGATTGCCTATGTGACCGAGCGCGTCAATGGCAGCCTGCAATTGACCTGGCAAGGGCAGCAGATCGACCTGTCGCCTCCCTGGCGGCGCATTCCCTTGCGCGAGGCAATTTTAGAGGCAGCCGATATCGATTACGAGGCCTTCCCCGACGCCCAATCACTGGGCGACGAGATGCGCCGTCACGGCATTGAGGTGGATCCGAAGCTGCCATGGGGCAAACTGGTGGACAAGCTGCTCTCGCAATTTGTCGAGCCCAATTTGATCCAGCCGACATTTCTGGTTGATTACCCGCGCGATGTCAGCCCGCTAGCCAAAGGTTCACCGGAAAACCCGCGCATGGTCGAGCGTTTTGAGGGCTTCATAGCGGGTATGGAGGTCTGCAACGCCTTCAGCGAGATCAACGACCCCATCGATCAGCTGCAGCGCTTTTTGGCCGAGAATTATCACGCCGACCAGGACGACGAAGCCCACCCCGTAGATGTCGATTATATCGAGGCACTCTCGTATGGGATGCCGCCCACCGGGGGTTTTGGCCTGGGCATCGACCGCTTCGTCATGTTGCTGACCGACCGCGATACGATCCGCGAGGTGATCCTCTTCCCGCATCTGCGCTCGCAAAAAGACGAGGCCGACAGTGAGGACGAGGACGAGACCGAATAACTCACGGTCCACAGTAAACACTGTCAACGGATTCGTGGAACAGCTTGAACGGATGACTACGCAGCAATCCGTTCAATTCGCTCCGAAAATCCGTTGACAGTCTCTCTCGCACCAACCGCGTAACGAGACTGAATAAGCACGCTTGAAAAGGCGGAGAGATGATTACCTATGTGGATTCGGTCACCGCTATCACAGCGGAACAATTGACCGGCTTTTTTGCCGAATGGGGGCACAAACCAACCCCAGAAGCACTTTTGCGCATCTTAACGGGTAGCGATCACGTTGTACTTGCCCTGGACAGTGCTGACAATCAGGTCGTCGGCTACATCACAGCGATCAGCGATGGGGTTTCTGTGGCCTACATTCCCCACCTGGAAGTCCGCCAGGGGCAACGCGGCGCAGGGATTGGCTCCGAGTTGGTAAAGCGTATGTTGGCCCAACTGCGCCACCTGTATATGATCGACCTCACCTGTGACCCCGACGTGCAGCCTTTTTATCAACGACTCGGCTTGCAACCCAGCACCGGAATGTTCATCCGCAATTATGACCGCCAACAGTGCGAGCCGCTAACCGACTAAAGCCATCAACGTATCTGCACGGTGATGGGCAAGACGGCTGCATCATCGGCCCAGCGCGTGCCAGCCGCTGCCGTCGCCTCCAGACGCCCCAGCGTTGCCGGATCATACCAGCCCACAATCAATTGATAATCGCCTGGTTCTGTTGTTTCCGGCAGAGTTAAAGCAACAGGATCCACCAGAATTTCTGTCGTCACCCAGGAGGTGGCGGGGCATTCGCCATTGCAGGGGATGCTATCTTGTTGCGCAGCGGGTGGCCCGGCTGGCCCCAGCAGTTGCACAAACCGCACCAGGGCAGTGGGCGGCGGTTCTTGCACCTGCCAGACCAGGGTTAAGGGCAAAGTCTGCCCTGCACGAACGGTGAGCGTCTCCGGCTCATCGACCCCCAACAGGCGCACCGCCCGGCCAAACTGACTGGTGAATGCCTGGGTGATCGCGGGCGCTTCAAACTGGCGCGGTCGCCCCTGAATGGTAATCGAGGCCAGCGCCAGGGGCTCGCTCGGTTGCGCCCCACCGAGCAGGTTGATGGTGATGCTGTAGGTGCCGCTGGGCAATTCTGGCGACAAGGGCAGATCATACCAATCGCGCAGGGTTTCGCCAGCTCGCCACTGGCTGGTCGGGAAGCGATCCTGGCCGGGGTGGCCGGTTTGACTGACCACCACATTGCCGGCCTCGTCCAGCAATTGCACCTGCACTTGATAATCACGCGCCGGCTCAGCAGCAGCCACCCAATAGAGCGTGAGCGGCAGCGTATCCCCCGGCGCAAAGTGAGCACCCGGCAGCTCATACCCGGCCAAATGAATGGGGACACCTGTCCAATTCGCTGCAGCCAATGGTTGGGTAGGCTCAGGCGTCTCCCAGGTCGCGGCCCGCACGATCTCGACAGTTCCAATCGCCACTTCGCTGCCCAATGCCTGGCCCTGCTCGGCGCTGGCCGGATAGACCAGGCCACTCTCGTCCTCATATACCTTGACATAGAGCGTATATTGTCCCGGCGGTACCGCCGACAGGATCGGCACAATGTGATAGGTACTGCTCGGCGCGCCCTCCAGCCATTCTCGAAAAACGGGATAGTGATCACCAACCAGCAGGTTATCCACCTGCCCTGCCACATGGCCCGCATCATCTTTGAGCAGCAAACTGGCTTTGAGATCATAATCGATCATGGTGAGCGGCTGCCAGCGCAAATAGACCCAGAGCGCATGACCATCCGGCGCTTGTTGGCGGGCAAGGTCGGCGGGCGTGTCGCTGAGGGCGAGCGCGCTGCGGCCATAAGCTTGCGTCAACAGCTTGATCCGCTCGCCAAAGACCACATCCACCGCTTGCGGGTCGTCGGCCACCACAAACGCTTTGCGCTCGGGCAGGGCGTAGACACTATAGGGAACGCCAATCTCCGCCTGGGGGTGTTGTTCGATCAGGCGGCCATGTTTGCGCAGCAAAAAATCGAGCAGGTTCTTGATGTCATCGGTCACAAACGAGACATTTTCAAATGATGTGGCCTCGCGGATGTTCAACACGCTGGCGGTCGTAAAGCCCTCGGTCAGGGTTGCCAGGTCCGCGGGCGCGCTGGCTTCATCCAGCAGCACTTCGCCAAAGGGGGTACGCCCACGCACAAAAAATTGGATCGTGCTAAACGTGGCGTCAGAGAGGTAATAGTTGGGCGAAAAGGGCAGCAGCCAGACATTCTCGGCGTTGCCCTGCTGGACCATGCCTTCGCCTACACGCGCATCGTCGGTGAGAAAAGCCAGCCGAAACGGGGCCGGATCTCGCCACGCGGCAAAATAATCCTGCACACTGGTCAACGCGCTAAAGAGCAAAAAGGGCAGTGGTAACCAGAAAGCGAGCAGGCGCCAACGGCCTGCCAGTCGCTGCCGGAGCCAGCCCAGCGCCATCACCGGCAAAAGGAGCGCCGGGGGGATCATGCCGATGCCGCGCAGCGAATGGGGCAAGGCTTGCGCGGTGAGGATCGCGGGCAGGGCCATCACGCCCAGCCAGAGCAGCGGAAATAGCGGCCAAAAGCGCCGCCCATACGCCAAAGCCAGCACCACGCCACCACTCCACCAGAGCGCCAAAGGCAGATCAAAGACCGGGCGGGCAGCAGGATTGTGCCGCAGATTGGGGTCGGGCAGCGTGAAAAACATGGCCGCCATCTTGAAGATGCTGCGCCCCAATGCCAGCAGCGGATCATCGCCCGCCACACGCTCGCTGAAGATCGAGACTTCGCTGGCGCGGCCAAAAAAGCTTTGTGGATGGTGCCAGAAATAGCTCGCCAGGGGCGCAAAGACCAGCGCCGCGGCCGCACCGATGATCAGCAAAGCCCCAAGGCTGCGTTGCCGCGTCACCCCTGCCTGCTGCGGGATCACCCAAGCGGTTGCCACCAGCAGGGTGATCACCACCGGTACAAAACGGCCAGCGGTGTAGGTGTAGAGTGTCAAGCCAGTGGCGATACCACAGACGATCAGCAGCGGCCACGCCAGCCGCGCTGTTTTGCGCATCTGTTGCCACGCCTGCCAGAACGCGGCGAGCGCCACACAGGCCATCAACGGTAAGAGAATGGCCCGAAACCCCAAGCGGCTCAGCGAAATATGCCAGTAGGAAACCGCGAGAAAGAGCGCGGCATAGGTGGCAACCCAGCGGCTGGGCAATGGGCTATGCTGCAACCATACTCGGGTCAGCCAATAAAAGGCCGGGACCGTGGCCACACCAATCAACGCGGCACCGGTGCGCAAAGCCAGGGGCGTGGCCCCCAGCCAGGCGATCATCAACGCTTGCCAGTAGATAAAGAGCGGTTCGCGGCCATTGTTGCGCTCGAAGAAGATGGCTCGGTTGCCATCCAGCACATCGAGCGCATCCAATCCGTAAGCGGCTTCGTCCAGATAGAGCCCCGGCGGATATTTGTCGAGTTCGTAGAGGCGGACGACACCGGCCACCACACAGATCAAGAGCAGGGTCAGCAGTTCGCCCCAGCGCCCGGCCAGCCTATTCATCGCCGATCTCCACGGTGGTCAGCACCACGCGATCGCCCGGCAACACATTCGGCGCGCTCGGCACCAGCAGATTGTGCATCGTCTCCGGGTGGTAGACACCCATCAATAGTTGATAGCGGCCCGGCTTGACCGGCGCTTCCAGCGTCAACTGATATTCATCGGTGACCAGCTCGCCCGCCTCCCAGCGAGTCATGGCGCTATAGCCCGACTGCGGTTCACTGTCGAACTGCGCCACCTTGCCCGAATCATCCAGCTCGGCGACATGCAGAAAAATCTTGTAATCGACCTCAGGCGTTGCGGGCAAAAACCAATACAGCCGCAGCGAGAGCGTATCACCCGGTTGCCAGAAAGTCGACGGCAGATCATAGGCCAGCAATTGCAATTCATTGCCAAAATTGATGGGTAATTGGATTGGTTGGCGGGCCAAACGATTGCTCTGTTGCCAGAAGAGGGTCAGCGCAACCAGGCCGAGCCAGAGCCCAGCGCCAGCCAGCCAGCGCCAGCGGATCGAGAGCGGCAGCGCGCAGACGATCCACAATGCCAACGCGGCCAGCGCCACCAGATCCCCCACCCGGCGAATTGGCGTCTGGTCAAACTGGATGGTGGCGGTGTACGTGCCCGCGGGCAGCTCCGCGGTCACCAGCCCGAGCTTGCCACTGGGTTGAGTCGGCACCCGCGCACCATCCACATAGATCTGCCAGCCGGGGAAAAAGATGCGGTGGGCGCGCAACGTAAAGGGCGCAGGCGCATCCACCGCCAACGCCAGGCGGATTGGGTTGGCCGCGGTCAGGCGCAGTGTCGGCTGCGGATCGGTCGCGGGAAAACGCTCGCCCCCATCGCGCGGGGTGGGCAACGAGCCGGGATTGGTGTTCAGAAAGATGGGCGAATAATCCCCAAACAAGGGGAAATCGCGGCGGCCCCGCTCGTAGAGATCGCGCACAGTGATGCTGGCTTCGTCGATCTCGTGCTGCCAATAGGGCAGCTGATCCGGATGCAGATTTTGCATTGTCGGCCAGAAGGCAAGCAGCGCCAGCGGCACAGCCACCAGCCAGCGCACGCGCTGCGGCGACAAAGCAGTTAGCGCACCACCGGCCAATAATGCGGCGGCCAATGAGGCCGGCCCAAACAAACGCCACGAAAACTGAATGTAGCGCACCATCGGCATCTCTTGCCAAAAGGGCTGGGTGATTTGGGTCTGCAACAGCAGCATGGCCGCGCAGAGCGCAGCAAACAAGGCCAATTCGTAGCGCCGTTGTCGGGCCACAAAGGGCAAGGCGAGCAGACCGATCAACGCCAGCAGCAGATCGCGCAGGGCAAAGCGGAAGCGGGCATCACTCTGATAATCCACCGCCCAGTCTGATTGAATGATCTGCCCCCATGGGCGCAGATTCTGCGTCACGTCGGACTGGGCCCCGAGCATATATTCTTCGGCGTGGGTAAAGTGGACTTCGCTCACCGCGGGCAGCCAGTAAAAAGCACTCAACGCCAGGCCGAGCAGCAATGCCGCGGCCACCCAGAGCAGCGGTCGAGCATTCCGGGCATAGGCGGCCAGCAGCAGCAGATAGATCACCGCGGCGGGCATCACAAAGAGCGCGGTGATGTTGTGGGTGAGCATAAAGAGCGCCACCAATAGCGCGGCGATCAACCAGTGGCGGCGATTTGGTTGATAGAACAATGTACGCAGCGACCAGAGCAGCCAGGGCAAAAGCGCCAGGGCCACCGACTCGGCTGCCGCGCCCCGTTCATACACATCGAGCAGCAGATAGGGGGCACTGAGATAGAGTGCAGCGCTCAGCCAGGCAGCGCTGCGGCTGGTGAAGATCGACCGTGCCAGCACATACATACCGCAGCCTGCGCCGACCACGGCCAGCACCAACACGGCTTTGCTGGCAGCAATAAACCCAGCCCCAAAACCAGTCAGGAAGAGCGCAAGATAGCTAACCAGTGGCGGGTAAAACTGAAAGAGCGGCGCGCCGTAGGTGAAATTGAGGTGTGGTCCCAGCCGCGGATACCAGATCCCTTCGCGCCAGGCGGAGGCCAGTTCGAAGACCCGATAGATCCCCATCAACATATCGGCGCGATTGGGGATGCCCGGCTCCCACAGGCGCCACGTGATGCCAATCGCGGCCAGGATAAGCGTTGCAATACTCGTCCAATCGAGCCAGGACCAGCGTTGGGTGGGGGGTGGGGCAGTTGTGTGCAGATCGCCAGTGGCAGTCAATCCACAGCCTCATCAGTCAGAAATCAGCCAAAATTTTAGCAAAAAGAACAGCCAGTCCGCGGTTGACTGGCTGTGGGCGTCGGTCGATGGATCCGCTGGAGCAGTGTACCCCGTCCCCGAAATTTCGTCAAGCCAGTTATGAAAGACGGTGGACGGTGGACGGTCGTCCCTTGTCTCTCGTCGGGTCACGGCAACGCCGCGAAGTCGCAGCCAATCCCCGCGCCGGTCAGGGCGACAAAAACCTCTGCGCGGATCAGCCAGGTGTCGCCGCGTTTGACCCAGTGCGCGCTGTAGCGCCCGCGGATCACCGCGGGGCCGCTGGCGCTGTCGAGATGACCAGACCAGACGCCCGTTTCGTAGGCCAACGGCCAGTGCGCACTGACTTCGATCCCATCCGCCACGCGCTGGTACACGATCCGCGGGGTGTTGCTGCTCGGCAGGATCGTCTGGCGGGCTTCGGCTTTGCCGGTGACGGCATGGCCAAGCGCACGACGAATGGTGATGTCGTCCGTCCAATAAGCCGCGACCCGTTCGATGTCACCCTGGGCAATGGCCTGGGTCTGCGCAAGCCGAGCCGCACGGATTGTTGCGGCATCATCCAGAGATTCGGAGGGCGATACATCAGGGTTTGGGTTCATTTTTTTTCAGCGTAATGTCAATTGCATAAGACGCATGTGGTGGATTCGCAATGCGTTGGTTTCGTCAATAACCAGTTCGTAAACAAGGGTGTTTCTCGCCCAGTATAGCCCAATGCGCCTGAACGTGCTATACTGGGCAACGGGTGACTTCCCCATCAACTTATTCACTACAAGCGTTCGCGAGATCCTTACACACGTTGCGCAGGATGCGACCAAAGCAGGTCATAGAGAACATAGGGCAACTATAGCATCAGGAGTTTGCTCTGCGTCACAGCGGCTCTGGGCGATACTCTTTGCTTCACCCAGCACACTGTAGCCCGGAACACGCAAAAGAAAAACCACGGAGCAACCATTTTTTGCTCTTCTCTGCTTCTCTGTATTCGCTGTTTTAGCCAGCCTGCATATCGTGAGTCCCTTACACCATTCAACGCGCTTGATTCACCAGGGAGAAGATGATGAAGTATCGCATTTTGGGCCGTACCGGCGTCAAAGTTTCGAGCCTCTGTTTTGGCACCATGTCTTTCGGCGGTGACGCCGACGAAGCAACCTCAGCCGCCATGTTCAAGCGCTGTCTGGATGTCGGCATCAACTTTTTTGATTGCGCCAACAGCTATGGCCGCGGTCAGGCCGAAACCATTTTGGGGAACCTGATCCAAGGTGTGCGCGACGAATTGGTCATCACCAGCAAAGTCAGTTCGGTGATGGGCCCAGGCGTCAATGATCGTGGCCTCTCGCGGCGGCATATCATGCTACAGGTAGAGGGCAGCTTAAAGCGGCTACAGACCGATCGGCTCGATCTGCTCTTTCTGCACCATACCGACCCCGACACGCCAATCGAAGAGACTTTGCGCGCGCTGGACGATCTGGTTGATCAGGGCAAGATTCTCTACCCGGCAGTCAGCAATTGGCCAGCGTGGCAGATCAGCAAAGCATTGACCCTGGCCGATCTGCGGGGTCTGGCGCGCTTTCAGTGCATCCAGCCCATGTACAACCTCACCAAGCGTCAGGCCGAGGTGGAGATTCTGCCCCTGGCGCTGACCGAACAAGTCGGCGTGATCCCCTACAGTCCGCTCGGTGGTGGCCTGTTGAGCGGAAAATATACCAGCCAGAACAAACCTGCTTCAGGCCGCCTGGTGGAGAATAAGATGTACGAAAAGCGCTATGGCGAGCCCCTCTATTTTGAGATCGCCGAACGCTTTACCAAGTATGCGCAGGAACACGAGCTGCACCCTGCCACTCTGGCCGTTGCCTGGGTGATGAGCCACCCAGCCGTGACCGCGCCGATCATCGGGGCGCGCAATCTGGAGCAATTAGCGCCCTCCCTGGCCGCGCTCGATGTGGCGATGACGCCCGCATGGCGCAGCGAAATCTCCGCGCTCTCCTACGAACCACCACCAGCGACGGACCGCTCGGAAGAGCGCGCGTAGCCAGGCAACCACGCCGGAAACAGGTGCGGCTTTCGAGTCTGGACTTATTCGTACAGTTTGGCGCGCCCATTCAGGGTAAACTCGTACTGGTTGAGCAAACACTGACTCGCTCAGCCAGTACGCCTGGTGGACTCTGGAATGGTTACTGATATTTCACCACGAAGGACACGAAGCACACGAAGAAAAACTTCCTGTTCTCTGGGTGCTTCGTGGTTTCGTCCACTCCTTGCTGATCCACCCAAACCTTGCCATGACCGACAATCCTTAGCGTGATCTCATCAAATCCGCAGAACTTCTTCATCTTTTTCTGCTAGACTGCTCGTTATGATGGTGCACGGCTGGTCGTGATCTGTCCTATCTCGGCCAGGAGGTACATAGAAGATGAATCGATTGTCTGCTTTGCGAACTGCCTGGTCAGCCACTGGCCGCCACGAGATGCGGACCAGAATGCGGGCACTTCTGCGCAATACTGCCCCCTTTATTTCCGGAGTCCTGGCCGCTTTGGTCGCGCTTTGGCTCTATCACACCTTCCTGCCGAGTCCGCAACCCCTGACCGAAACCCAAGTCAATGAAGTGGTGACCGAAGCGCTGGCCGCGGCCACGCCCGCCCCGGCCTATTCCGCGCTGGTTTATCAGGTGATCCGCCCCTCGATCGTGTTGATTCAAACGCAGGCCGCGGACGCGGATCTCACCGAGGCCGCGAATGGCTTGGGCACCGGCGTGGTGATCAACACCGCGGGCGACATTCTCACCAGCTTGCATGTGGTGGCGCAGGCCACGCAGATCCAGCTCGTTTTCGCGGATGGCAGCGAATCTGCCGGGCAGATCGTAACCGCGCAGCCCGAAAATGACATTGCGGTGTTGCAGGCGCTCACCCCGCCCGCGGAAATTTGGCCCGCCACGTTGGGCAACCCGAATGCCATGCGGATCGGCGACGAAGCCTATGCTGTCGGCCATCCACTCGGCTTGTATGGCTCAATGAGTACGGGCGTCATCTCGGGCTTTGAGCGCAATTTTCGCATCCCCAACAGCGATCAGCGCCTGCAGGGGTTGATCCAGTTCGACGCGGCGGTGAATCCAGGCAATTCGGGCGGGCCGCTGCTCAATCGTTATGGGCAAGTGGTGGGGATCGTCGCCGGTTTGGCGAACCCGAGCGAACACAATGTCTTTATTGGCATTGGCTTTGCCGTGCCGATCAATGTTGCGGGGGGAGCGGCTGGCCTGCCACCCTATTGATCGATAAACAGAAATGTAATCTCTATAATCGCTGGAGATTAAAGAGATTATGGAGATTAGATGATTGACGGATCATCAAATCTCCCCTATCGCTATCACTCGAAGGAGATGTCGATGGATGCAGCCTTAAACCCAGACCATGGCTCGCAGATGGAGCGTGTGTTGTACGAAGTTAAAAAGATCATCGTCGGCCAGGACAATCTGCTCGAACGGTTGATCGTAGCACTGCTGGCGCGTGGCCATATTCTCGTCGAAGGGGTGCCCGGGTTGGCTAAAACCATGGCGATCAAAACCTTGGCCGAGTCGATTGGCGGCGAGTTCAAACGCATCCAATTCACGCCCGACCTCGTACCCGCCGACTTGGTCGGGACGCGCATCTACAATCAAAAGACGGGCGAGTTTAACACATCGTTTGGCCCGGTCTTTACAAATCTGCTGCTGGCTGATGAGATCAACCGTGCCCCGGCCAAGGTGCAGAGCGCGCTGCTCGAAGTGATGCAAGAGCGCCAGGTGACCATCGGACGCGAGACCTTTCCCGTGCCCAATCCCTTTCTGGTGCTGGCGACACAGAATCCCATCGAGACCGAGGGTACCTATCCGCTGCCCGAAGCTCAGGTCGATCGCTTTATGCTCAAGGTGCTGGTTGGCTACCCCACCGCCACCGAAGAATTTGTGATCGTCGAGCGGATGACCGCGGCCTTACAGCGCGTCCACAAAGTGATGACCACGCAGCAATTGGCCGCGCTGCAACAAGAGGTGGATCAGGTTTATGTGGACCCGGCGTTGATCGAATATGCGGTGCGGATGGTGACAGCCACCCGCAAGCCTCACGAGGTCGGGCTCAAAGAGTTGGCGCCCTACCTCACCTTTGGGGCCAGCCCACGGGCGTCGATCAACCTGATTTTGGGCGCGCGTGCGTTGGCGTTTGTGCGCGGGCGAGCCTATGCGCTGCCGCAGGATGTGCGCGACCTTGCCGCGGATGTGATGCGTCACCGGTTGGTACTTTCGTACGAAGCCCTCTCCGACAACGTGAGCAGCGATCAGATCCTGAAGCAGATTCTCGAACGGATTCCCATGCCCGAGGTGCCGCTGCATGAGTATGACAATCGCCGTCGCTACGCCTGAGCGCGCCCGCGCAACGCCCGAAGGCATCCTGCAGCGGCTGGATTGGCAGGTGATTCGCCGCCTGGACGGGCTGTTGCAGGGCGATTATCGCAGCCTCTTTTACGGCAGCGGGGTTGATTTTGCCGATCTGCGCGAGTATCAGCCCGAAGATGATGTGCGTTATATCGACTGGAACGTGACCGCGCGCATGGATGCGCCCTATGTGCGGCAATATGTCGAGGATCGCGAGATCGCGGCCTGGTTTTTGCTCGACCTCAGCCCGTCGATGGATTTTGGCGCGCAGGACAATCTGAAGCGTACCGTATTGATCGACTTTGTGGCGACCATGGCGCGGCTCTTTACCCGCAATGGCAACCGCGTCGGCGCGATCTTCTATGGCAATGGCGTCGAACGCGTGATCCCGGCCCGTGGGGGGCGGCTGCAAGTGTTGCGGCTGCTGCACGATCTGCTCAGGCAGCCCCAATTGCCGCCGAGCACGGCCACCGATCTCTCGCCCCTGTTGTATGCCAGTCTGCACACGATCCGCCAGCGCTCGTTGATTTTCCTGATCTCCGATTTTATCAGCACGCCGGGCTGGGAACGGCCTCTGCGCCAACTTACGCACCGTCACGAAACGCTCGCCATTGAATTATGGGACCCGCGCGAGCGCGAATTGCCCGATCTGGGGTTGATTGTGCTCGAAGATGCCGAGAGTGGCGAGCAACTCTATGTGGACACGAATGATCGCCACTTTCGGCAACGGTTTGCGGAAGCCGCCAGCGAGCGCGAAACCGCGCTGAGCGAACGCTTCAAGCGTGCGGGCGTTGACCATTGGTCGCTCTCCACCGAAGAGGATCTGGTGCGGGCGATTGTGCGCTTTACGCAGCAACGCCGCCGACGACGCAAATAAGGGTCGATAGCATGTCTTTTATTTGGCCTGTGATGTTGTTTAGCCTATTGCTGATCCCGCTCTTGCTCTGGCGCTATTGGCGGATGCAACAGCGGCGGCAGCAATTGGTGGCTCGCTATGGCACCATGGGGTTTGTCCAGGCAGCCGGGCGCCCCCTGGGCCGTCGCCGCCATCTGCCAGCGCTGCTCTTTCTGGCGGGGCTGACGCTGCTTTTGGTCTCGCTTGCCCGCCCGGAAGCCGTGGTCAGCCTGCCGCGGCTGGAAGGCACGGTGATCCTGGCCTTTGATGTCTCGGGCAGCATGGCCGCCACCGATCTGCAACCAACCCGCATTGACGCGGCCAAAGCCGCGGCGATTGGCTTTGTACAACGCCAGCCCGACACCATTCAGATCGGCGTTGTCACCTTTAGCGATAGCGGCTTTGCTATTCAGCCCCCCACCAATGACCAGGCCACCATCCTAAACGCGATCAATCGTTTGCAGCCAGAGCGCAGCACATCGCTGGGGCAGGGCATCGGCGCGGCGATCAATGCCCTCTTTGCGCCAGCCGAACAGCGCTCGAATGTCTATAGCAACCTGGCACCTACACCAGCGCCCCCCCCGGAACCCGTTCCCCCGGGCAGCAACAATTCGGCAGTGATCGTTTTATTGACGGACGGCGAAAACACGGCCCCGCCCGATCCATTCGAAGCTGCGCAGGCCGCGGCCGATCGCGGTGTGCGCATTCACACCGTGGGCATTGGCAGTGCGGCGGGCACAACCTTGGAAGTCGAAGGGTTTGTCGTGCATACCCAACTGGATGAAAGCACGCTCCAGGGCATTGCCCAGTTGACCGCGGGGACCTATTTCAACGCCACCACCGAAGCCGAGTTGCAGACGATCTACGATAACCTGACACCGGCATTGGTGATCAGGCCCGAACCGATGGAGGTGACCGCGCTCTTCGCCGGCGCCAGTATCCTCCTGCTACTGGTTGGCATGACTTGTTCGCTCTTCTGGTTCAGCCGGGCGCTGTGATCATGCGGATTGGAGGCTCGTAATGGCATTACTCTGGCCCAGCTTTCTCTGGTTACTGGGGGTAATCCCGCTCATCATCGCCGGGTATATTTGGATCCTGCGCCGCCGCCGGCGGTTCACGGTGCGCTACTCGAGCCTCAGCCTGGTGCGTGCGGCCTTGCCGCGCCATACATGGGTGCGCCGTCACCTGCCCTTTGTGCTGTTGCTGCTCGCGCTGACCAGTTTGTTGGCTGCGTTGGCTCGTCCTGTGGCGATTGTGAGCATGCCCGCGGGCCAGGCAACAATCATCCTGGCGTTGGATGTCTCGCGCAGCATGTGTTCGACCGACATCGAGCCCAATCGGCTGGTGGCCGCGCAGGATGCCGCGCTCTCGTTTATCCGCGACCAACCCAGCAACACCCAGATTGGCATCGTGGCCTTTGCCGGTTTTGCTGAATCGCTCCTGCCCCCCACCAACGATCAGGAATTGCTGGAAGATGTTGTGCTCAGCCTGACCACGGGGCGACGAACCGCGGTGGGCAGCGCGATCCTGGCGGCAATCGACATGATCGCCGAGTTGGACCCGAATGTCGCGCCCAGCGTCTATGGCGGCGCAAGTAGCAGCCAGGCCACGCCCGTGCCACGCGGGGCCTATGCGCCGAGCATTGTCGTATTATTGACCGACGGCGCGGCGAACGCGGGCCCGCTACCAGTTGATGCCGCACAGCAAGCGGCGGATCGAGGTGTGCGGGTCTACACGATTGGCTATGGCACTGCACGCGGCGGCATGATGAATTGTTTGGCCAGATATGGCGATAGCGGTTTTGGCGGTATGCCGTGGGGCAACGATCAATTCTTTGGGGGCGGTGGGGGCTTTCGCCGTGGCATCGATGAAGAGACGCTGATCCAAGTCGCGGACCTCACCGGGGCCGAGTATTATTCCGCCGAAAGTGCCGCCGAATTGCAAGAAGTTTTCGCCAACCTGCCCACGTCGTTGATCATGCGCCACGAAACCAACGAGATCAGCGTGGCCTTCACCGCGCTGGGCGCGCTCTTTGCCACCTGCGCCATTGGCCTTTCCATGCGCTGGCATCCGCTGCCATAGGGGTGCGCGCCTGAGCAGGATCCAGACTGCTGGCATTCACCTTTTCGGGGCTGGGCAAGCCATCATTTTTATAGTACACTATTCGGGCAACTAGTTGAACAGAGATCATCGCCATTGCAACCGTGGCTGTCATCGACGAGTACTACACTATTTTATGAAATCTACACAATAAGAAGTTGGTATGAAAGGAGATCCGATGAAGGATTTACGCTCATTGTGGGTACCGGGCCTTGTGGCCCTGTGTCTAGTGGCAATTATCACGCTACCGTTGCGTGCTGGTGGGGCACCACTTGTACCCACGACAGAGCCACCTGCATCTACACCCGCCCCGACACCAGTACCGGCCACGCCGCAGCCATCAGATCCTGAGCAGCCGTCCGCGCCCGAACAGCCGTCCGCGCCAGAGCCCAGTGTGCCCGCCGGCGTCTATGTCAACGAGTTTATGGCGGATGCAAGTCGGGGTCTTGAGAATCCTAATCAACCCGGAGAATATCCCGATTGGTTCGAGTTGTACAACGCCGGGGATACTGACTTCAGCCTGGATGGTCTCTACCTGACCGACACGCGGGCCGACCCAACCCGGTATGCCATTCCCGATGGCCTGGTCATCCCTGCAAAAGGCTTTATTGTCTTCATTGCCGACAACCAATCGGACCTGGGGCCGCTCCACGTCAACTTTGCGCTGAGCCGCGGTGGGGAATTTGTCGGTCTCTACGATCCAGCTACCGAAAGCTTTATTGATGGCAAATCCTTTGCCCAGCAGCAGACCGATGTCTCTGAAGGCCGCGTTCCAGACGGTGGTGTTTGGCATGTGTTAGAGCAGTCTTCGCCCGGGGCCAGCAATTCGCCAGAGGAGCCAGAAGCCAGTGACGCGGCAGAAGGCGACGCTGAGGCCACTGATGCGGCAGAAGGGGACGCTGAAGAAACCGCCCCAGAAGCAAGCGACGAGTAACGTTTTGCCCACCAAAGCTACCTATCTCTAGAAACAGTTCAGAACCGATTGTGGCTCGGGTCGGCGTTGTCCATGCTGGCCGTGAGGCCCTAAGATTCTGAGCAGTACTAGTTGCAGACAAACAGAGGGGAGACGCAATGCGTCTCCCCTCTGACGTTCTCTGGGTCGTGGGTTCGGGCAGGAAAATCCCCAATAAGAAAAACCGGTCATGTTGTTCCCCCGAGGCTGGCAAGCCAGCACAACATAACCGGTTTCTGAGAAGAAGGATACCAGACTTTTGGGCCGGGGTCAAGGGGTCTGCGTGATGCATAGACTACGCTTAGACTACTATTGGAAAACGATTCGATCTTTCCCAGCTATTGGACGAGCATAGCAGGGTGGTTCTGGGCAAACGAGCGTAGCAGATGCCAACATAGTCAACCGCGGGCAGGCATGGTAAACTAAGCGCTCAATCAAACCCAATTCATGTATGTCCAACAAACATGTGCAATGATCGTGTGCAACGAGAAAAAGGAAGGTGCATGGATGACCGATCACCAAGCTGCCTACGACGTGCTAGCCGCGACTTTGACCGCGCAGGGCGTGGATGTTGAAGCCGTCAAGGCAACCTTAAAAAAACAACAAATTGAAACGCCGAGCTGGGGGTATGCCAACAGCGGCACCCGCTTCAAGGCCTTTCCCTGGCCCGGGGCCGCCACTACCACCCGCCAGAAGCTCGATGATGCAGCCATGGTCCACAAGATGACCGGCATCGCGCCGTCGGTGGCTGTCCATATCCCCTGGGACAAGCCGGAAGATGGCGATTATGTGGCCATGTGCCAATATGCCGAAGACCAGGGCATTCGCATCGGCGCGGTCAACCCCAATGTCTTTCAAGACGAAGCCTATCGGCTCGGTTCGCTGGGCAACCCCGACTCGGGCGCTCAGGAGCAGGCGCTCGATCACCTGCTCGAATGTTGCGCGATCATGGGCAAAGTCAAGAGCGATGCGCTCAGCCTCTGGTTTGCCGATGGCACCAACTATGCCGGGCAAGATAGCCTGCGCGGGCGCAAACAACGCTTCGAGCGCCACCTCAAGACCGTCTACGAGCATCTGCCCGCGGGGGGCCGGATGTTGATCGAGTACAAGTTCTTCGAGCCCGCCTTTTACAGCACCGACATCCCCGATTGGGGCGTGGCCTATGCCTGGAGCCTGAAGCTGGGGCCGCAAGCCCAGGTTCTGGTCGATCTCGGGCACCATGCGCAGGGCGTCAATATCGAGCAGATTGTGGCCTTTCTGCTGGATGAAGGACGGCTCGGCGGCTTCCATTTCAACAATCGCAAATACGCGGACGACGATCTAATCGTCGGTACAACCAACCCGTATGAGCTCTTTTTGATCTACAACGAACTGGTTGAAGGTGAATTGAGCAGCGATGCCACCGTGCAGGAATGTGCGCAGAATGTCGCGTATATGATCGACCAGTCGCACAATATCGAGGGCAAACTGGAAGCGATGATGCTCTCGGTGCTCAATTGCCAGGAAGCCTACGCCAAAGCCCTGCTGGTGCCACGCAAAGCCGTGGCCGAAGCCCAGGCAAATGGCGATGTGCTCGGCGCGCACCGCTTGCTCACCGAAGCCTATAAAACGGATGTGCGGCCTCTGCTGGCCCAGGTGCGGGTCGAATTGGGCGTACCGACCGATCCGATTGCGGCCTATCGTGCCAGTGGTTACGAACAAAAAATTGCCAATGACCGTGGCAAAGCCGCAACCAGCGGTGGTTATCAATAAAGGTTGGAGCACGATATGCCACAAAATTTATGGAATGAAACCGAAGCCAGCCAGCAACCCGCCCTGGATGGCCTGGTCTACCGCAGCAATCTCCTGGGGCATGACCGCTCAGTCGTGAATATCTATGGCGGCAATACCAGCGCCAAGCTGCCTGCAAAAAATCATCTTGGCCAGGAGGTCGAGGTGTTGTGGGTAAAGGGTTCGGGCAGCGACGTCGCCACGATCAGCGAGCGCGGCTTTGCCGGGTTGCGCCTGGCCGAAATTTTACCCCTGATGGCCCGCGACGCCATGAGCGACGAAGAGATGGTCGCCTATCTGGCCCATACCACCCACGCGCTGGATCGCCCACGCCAATCGATCGAAACCTTGCTCCACGCCTTTACACCGGGCAAACATGTTGATCACACCCACCCAGACGCGGTGATCAGCCTGGCCTGTACGCCGAATGGGCGGGAACTCTGCCAAGAGTTGTGGGGCGACAAGATGGTCTGGGTCGACTACATCCGCCCCGGCTTCACGCTCAGCAAATGGATCGGCGAGGGGATTCGCGCCAATCCCAACGCCGAGCTAGTGGTCATGGGCAAACACGGGTTGGTGAACTGGGGCGAAACCAGCCGCGACTGTTACAACAACTCGATCCGTACGATCCAGGAGGCCGAAGACTTTATCCAAAGCCGCCGCAATGGCCGCACAGTCTACGCCAGCGCGGGGCTGCCCACGCTGGATGCAGCACAGCGTCAGGCCATTTTTGCCCAGATCTTGCCGCCTTTGCGCGGTGCAGTCAGCCAGGAAGCACCGGCCATCTTGCAGGTGGATGACAGCGACGCGGTCTTGCGCTTTGTCAACAGCAAAGAAGCCGCGGCCTGGCCCCAGATCGGCGCAGCCTGCCCCGATCACCTGGTGCATACCAAACGCCAACCATTTTTTGTAGACTGGACACCCGCGGCGGATGATGTTGCCGGGCTGATCGAGAAGCTGAGCGCGGGCGTGCAGCAATATATGGCCGACTATCGCGCCTATTTTGAAGGTTGCAAACACGAGGGCGACGAGATCCGCGACCCAGCACCACGCGTGATCCTGATCCCCGGTTTGGGCATGGTCAACACCGGGCCGGATGCACTCGGGGCCGAGGTGAGCAGACAATTGTATCAGCGCGCCATCGCGGTGATCGAAGGCAGCCAGAGCGTGGGCGAATTTATCAGCCTGACCCCGCAGGAAGCCTATGATGTGGAGTATTGGCCGCTTGAATTGTACAAGCTGAAGCTGCGCCCGGCCCCGCGCGAATTGGCTGGCCGGGTGGCGATTGTCACTGGCGGGGCCAGCGGCATCGGCCGTGCCACCGCCCGGCGATTGGCCGAAGATGGTGCCCACGTCGCCATTTTCGACATCAACCTGGATGGGGCCAAAGCGGTTGCCGCGGAGTTGAGCAAAGCGCATGGGCACAACCGCAGCATTGCCGTCCATTGCGATGTCACCAGCGAAGAGGGTGTAGCGCAAGCCTTTGCCAAAGTGATCCTGGCCTATGGCGGAGTCGATCTGGTGGTCAGCAATGCCGGCATCGCCATCAGCACGCCGATTGACCAGACCACCGTGGCCGATTGGAACAAGACCATGGACATTTTGGGCAAAGGGTATTTCCTGGTCAGCCGCGAAGCGTTCCGCATTTGGAAGGCGCAAAAGATGGGCGGCAGCCTGATCTATGTGGCGAGCAAAAACAGTGTCTACGCGGGCAAAGGCGCGGCAGTCTACAGCGCGGTCAAAGCAGCCGAGTTGCACATGGCCCGCTGTCTGGCCGAAGAAGGGGGCGCCTTTGGCATCCGCGTCAATTCGGTCATGCCCGACGCGGTGATTCAAGGCAGCGGCATTTGGGATGCAGGGTGGCGAGAGGCGCGGGCCAAAGGCTATGGCATCAAGCCGGAAGAGTTAGAGGAATTTTACCGGCAGCGGACAACCCTCAAAGTGAATGTCTACCCGGAGAATATCGCGGAGTCGATCAGCTTTCTGGCCGGGCCGCGGGCCAGCCGTACAACCGGTGCCGCGATCACCGTGGATGGTGGCGTAGCAGCAGCCTTCTTGCGCTAAATCATTGACGATAGACGGGAGACGGTGGACGATACATCCACCGTCAATCGTCTAATTCTGGACGTTGATGGTTACCTGGCAGGGCGGCGGGAAGTTGGCCGTCTGATCAACCACGGTCAGGCGTAAGGTGTACACCCCATTCGGCACCGCGCCACTGGCAAAGGTCGCCAATAATCCACCTTCGACCGCGGAATTCGCGCCGCCAAAATAGACAAACCCATCACCAGCGTCGGCCCCTGGCGCAAATTCCACTTTGTAATACTGGAAAATCTCATGGGATGCGCGGCCCGTGACCGCCACATCGCCGCTCACGGTCTGATTCACCCCGGGCGAGGTGATCACAGAACGGGCATCGCCACAGGCTGGGGCCACGACAACCGGTGCAGGTACTTCCGTTGGGGTCTCGGTCGGCGTTTCAGTCGGGGTTTCGGTTGGTGGCTCTTCCACCGGTACAGTCGCCGTCGGTGTGGGCAGAGGCGTCTCGGTTGGCATGGGCGTTGCCTCCGCTTCTGGGGGCACTTGATCCGCAGACACTTCCGGAATTGAGGGTGCAGCAGCGCCCGGGGCTTCCCCCTCCGATGGCTGACCGGCCGGTGTGGCCGTGGGCACCAGAATGGGCGCACCCCCGCCGCTGTCGCTCGCTCCGCCTTCATTGTCCACAACTGGGGCTGGCGTAAACGTTGGCGCCAAGGTCGCCGTCGGAGTCCAGGTGGGCTCCTGAGTGGGCGTGCTTGTGGGGTCAGCCAGCGCGACCCCGGCCATGCCTCGGAAATTCTCGGCCAGGCCAGCAACCCCCGCTATGATTCTCCCGCCAAAGGCTGTCACGCCCCAGATCAACAACAGGACAGCTAATATCATCCCCGCGATCGCAGCAATCGACCCCCAATGCACTTCACTCCGCTGCTCGATGCCATCCTGCTCTTCATGCAGCGGAACATCTTTGGGGCGATAATCCACCGGGCGCTGAGGGGGTAAGGCCGAAGCCGCGCTGGTTCCGGCCAAAGCCGTGGCCAGCAGGGGATCCGCAACGGCGCGGCGACGCTCGGTCAGCTCGTTGGCGTCCAGCCCCAGGTAAGCCGCATAATTGCGCAGAAAACCCCGACCAACCACTTCGCCAGGCAGCAATTGCCACTCATCGGCTTCGAGCGCAGCCAGATATTTCTGACGAATTTTGGTCGCGGTTTCTACTTCGGCCAGGGTTGCGCCCATTGCCTCACGGCGTTTGCGCAACATCGCCCCCAACTCTTGGATTGGTGGTATGCCATTTGCGCCGCGACCCTGGTCATTTCGCTGTCCATTGCCCGACGCTGCGCGGCGAGAGATATAATTCAGCATAGGCCATAAGTCTACTCGATCCCTGGCCAAATCTCAACTCTGATATAGCCAATACAAACCTGAACGCATCCAGGCTGCCAACCGCCAATTCGATTTCGGATTAGCCCCTCTGGATCGGGTACAATGCAATGGGTTTACGGGCTTGAGGAGCGAATGATGCGGTATCGGGCACTGCAACGGATCCAGCAGTTGCTATTGGGGGTTAGCCTGGTGGTGCTGATCAGCATCGCCTTGCTGGTTGCGCGCCTGGCCGGGGCTTCGCTGCCGGTGCTGGATCGTTGGATCCCGCAGACCTTTGTACGCGATGCATTCGCCAAACAGGTCGTTTTGATCAGCGGCCATGCAGGCTATGATTCGGGCGCGGTTTGCACCGATGGCGCTGGCCAGACCCTGGTGACGGAAGCAGCCGTCAACGCGGCGGTCGCAGAACGGGCCGCGCAACAATTGCGCCGCGCTGGCGCCGACGTGTTGATTCTGGAAGAGTTTGATGCTCGACTCCAGGGGTTGCAGGCTGATGTGCTGTTGAGCATTCATGCGGACAGTTGCATCGAGGCCAGCGGCTATAAAGCTGCGCATCATACCAACTCGGCTATTCCCACCATTGAAGGCCGCCTGATTGCTTGTATCGACCAACACTATCCACGCGTAACAGGCCTGGCCCATCATCCCAATACCATCACCCACGACATGACCAATTACCACGCTTTCCGCCAGATCGACAGCCAGACGCCCGCGGCCATCATCGAATTGGGCTTTCTGGGGGGCGATCAAACCCTGTTGGTAGAGCGGCCCGATGTCGCCGCTCAGGGGGTGGCCGAAAGCCTACTCTGTTTTCTGCAAGAGGAAAGTGAGCCAACGCATGAATCAGACAACGCAACCGACGTACCGGGCGTTTGACCGGCAGCAAGCCGCGGCTGTGACTGCCATCACCACCATTTGGAATGCCGCCTGCACCTCGGAGTTTAGCATCTCGGAAAAGCTGGTACGCTACAACACAACGCCCAGCAGCGGGGTGAGTCAGGTTGGCCGCCTGGCCTATCTCAATGGGGAACCAGTGGGCTTTGTGCTGGCGAGCGTTTTGCAGGGGGAGCCCGAGGTGATGCCCGCATCTACCGGCTGGATCGACGCGATCGCGGTGGTGCCGGATGCGCGCCACCAACAGATCGGCCATACCCTCTTGGCCTGGGCCGAAGCCTGGCTGATCGAGCAGGGCTGTCAGCGAGCGGTCGTTGGCAGCAGCATTCGGCCCTTTGCGCCCGGTGTCCCCGTCGCGCTGGAGAGCCTTCCCTTCTTTCATCTTCATGGCTATACGAATGACACAGTGGTATGGGACATGGCTGCCAATCTCAGCGAATATACTCCGCCGACCAAGCTGCGCGAGGTGGCTGGGGCCGTGCGGCCAGCACGCAACGAAGATGCAGACGCGCTGTTGGCCTTTTTGCAGCGTGAATTCCCTGGCCGCTGGCGCTATGAGTGCAGCGAATTTTTGCGGCAGCCCCCAGCTCGCATCTCCGATTACATGCTGCTCTGGACGGAACGCGGGGTCGATGGTTTTTGCCAGCTCCATTTTGAGGATTCGCACCAGCCCATCGAACGGTTTTACCCCTATAGTTTGCCGCGACCCTGGGGACAGTTGGGGTCGGTTGGGGTTAGCGCCGACCAGCGCGGGCAGGGATTTGGCGCGGCCCTGGTCGATGCGGGCCTGCGCCGCTTGCACAACAATGGCGTCAACGGCTGCGTGATCGACTGGCTGGTGCTTGTCGATTTTTACGCCCAATTTGGCTTTACTCAGTTGCGCGAATATCAGCAGATCAGCAAAGCACTGGGGCGTTAAGCGTACAGCGCACAATCATACAACACTCGGCAAAATCAAAGGCCCTGCTCACTCTCCAAGCGAATGAGCAGGGCCTTTTACGAACAGCCTTCTAGCGACAACGTGACGAATGTTTAGTACTTATCTCAAAAATCTCTGTACCACACTGGTTGGCCTACCTTTGTTCATAGGAGCCACAACCGATTTTTGAGATGACTTCTAGTCATCCAGTTCGATTTCGATGTCGGAGATATCCTCATCCGCACCGTATTCGAAATCCAGATCGTTGTCGTCGTCTTCCTCTTCATCCTCATCGGCGTCGGCGTCGGAATCAACATCATTTGCGCGCAACGGTGACAGACCCAACTCGGCGACACCCGACAACAACTCGTTCGAATCCAAATCCGAGTAGTCGATCTCCCCCAGTTCCAACTCGTTCTCGTCGGCTTCGAGTTCAAACTCTTCCCCGTCGTGAACACTAACTTCGGGGATGGCATCATAGAGCCAGGGGCGACGAGCCGTATTAAAGCCTGTGCCCACCGGAATCAGTTTACCGATGATCACATTCTCCTTCAGGCCCCGCAGATCATCCGTCTGGCCGCGGATCGCCGCTTCGGTCAGGACACGAGTGGTCTCCTGGAAGCTGGCCGCCGCCAGGAAGCTTTCCGTGTTGAGCGCAGCTTTGGTCAACCCCAGAACCATCGGCGTGGCCCGAGCTGGCTTGCCGCCCTTGCTCACCACCGCATGGTTGATGTCGTCAAACCGGAAGCGATCTACCAGTTCACCGGGCAGGAATTCAGTATCACCTGTGCCGGTGATGGCAACCCGCCGCAGCAACTGGCGCAAGATCACTTCGATGTGCTTGTCGTGAATGTCCACACCCTGGCTGCGATAGACTCGCTGCACTTCGGCCAGCAGATAGAGCTGAGCGGCCTCGCGACCCTGAATGCGCAGAATCTCCTTGGGATTTTTTGCGCCTTCGGTCAGCTGATCACCAGCCACAACTTCATCGCCCTTGTCCACGCGCAAGCGAGCCGTCGCGGGAATCTCAGTCTCCCAGATCACTTGATCCTCACGGCGGATCGTCACCAGGGTGCTGCCATTCTCGGCGGGTTCCGGGAAGGTCTCACCTTCCATACCAGCCAGGATTGTCTCTTCATCCCCATCGGCATCCACCCGCCGGGCAATGATCGTATCTTCTTGCACACGATCATCTTCAGTGACCAGCACTTCATAGCCTGCTGGCACCTCGACTTCGCGGCGCTTGAGCTCGGTCCGGCTCACCTTGAGCATACGGATCTCACCATCCCAGTAGATGTCGACCGAACCATCGATCTCGCTGATGACGGCTTCACCCTTGGGGTTGCGGGCCTCGAACAACTCTTCGATACGAGGCAGCCCCTGCGTGATGTCATCGGTACCAGCCACACCACCGGTATGGAAGGTGCGCAGCGTCAACTGCGTACCAGGCTCACCAATCGACTGGGCAGCGATAATACCCACTGCTTCGCCCATTTGCACCTGGCCACCACGGGCGAGATCTTCGCCGTAGCACTTTTCGCACAACCCAAACCGGGCTTCGCAGACCAAGGCACTGCGCACGAAGGCTTTGGTGACTTCGTGACGGCCCAGGGTCGCCAGCGCCGATTCATTCAACAAAGTGTTGCGTTCGAGCAGGACCTCACCCGTGTGCGGATCGTGCACGGGGCCAGCCAGATAGCGCCCCACAATCCGCTCGAAGAAGCTTTCGCTCATCGCTTCGGATTCTTTGGTGTCGATCCAGATCCCACCCAACGTGCCGCAATCATCCTGCGTGATGATCACATCCTGGGCCACATCGACCAGGCGGCGGGTGAGATACCCAGCATCCGCGGTGCGCAAGGCGGTATCAGCCAGACCTTTGCGGGCACCATGCGTGCTCAGGAAGTATTCCAGCGCGCTCAACCCCTCGCGGAAATTGGAGCGGATCGGCAGCGGGATAATGCGCCCATTCGGGTCGGCCATCAGGCCACGCATCCCGGCCAACTGACGGATCGGGTTGATGCCACCTTTGGTAGCGCCAGAGCGGGCCATTGCGCCCAACCCTTCTGCCGGGTCCAGCAACCCTTTCACCGCGTCGGTGACTTCGTCGGTCGCCCGCGTCCACAATTCCACCGTCTTGTTGTACAACTCTTCCGAAGTGATCAAACCACGGCGGTATTGCTGCTCGGCCCGTTCGACCTCGCTGGTTGTACGCTCCAGGATCAACGACTTTTCCTCGGGCACCTGAATATCGCTGACCGCAATGGTGATGCCAGAGCGGGTTGCATAGCGGAAGCCCATATCCTTAATGCTATCGACCAGGTCCGCGGTCACTTGGCGCCCCAACTGTTTGTAGCAGCGCCCAACCACGGTATCAACGCCCTTACGATCCAGCACGTCGTTGACGAACCACAATTCCTGCGGCAACGAGCGATTAAAGATAATGCGCCCGACCGTCGTGCGGATCATGCGCTCTTTGGGCCACAGGGCACCGAGCAGGCCCAGGCTGCGGAGCGCCTCACGGGCCTCATCCATCCCTGCTTCGGTCAGGCTGGGCACCCTGGCTTGGATCTCATCTTCGCCGTGGGCATAATAATCCATCAGCTTGCCGACAAGACCAACCCCATGCTCCGTGAATGCATTGGTCGCTTCGTCCGAAAGTTGCAGATCTTCGATCGGCATCGTGTCGAACTTTGTGCTAAAACGCACCATGAGCGGCTGGCGCAGCTTGATCCGCCCCATGTTATAGGCATATTCTGCCTCTTCCATGCTGCCAAAGACCGGAAGTCTGTTCTCGTCCTTGGCTTTTTCCTCGACCGTCAGATAGTAAACCCCCATCACCATATCTTTGGAGGGGCCCACAACCGGGTCGCCACTGCTGGGCTTGAGCAGATTCTGCGTCGCCAACATCAACTCGCGCGCTTCTTTGACTGCTGCATCGCTCAATGGCACGTGCACAGCCATCTGGTCACCGTCAAAGTCGGCGTTGAAGGCCGTACAGGTAAGCGGGTGCAACTGAATGGCGCTGCCCTCGATCAAAATAACCTCGAAGGCCTGGATGCCCAAACGGTGCAGGGTCGGCGCACGATTCAACAACACCGGGCGCTCTTTGCAGATGTCTTCGAGCACATCCCAGACTTCACTGCTCTGGCGATCCACCATGCGCTTGGCACTTTTGATGTTGTGCGCATAATTAAATTCAACCAGACGGCGCATAACAAAGGGCTTAAAGAGCTCCAACGCCATCTTCTTGGGCAAACCACACTGGTGCAGCTTGAGCGTCGGCCCAATCACAATGACCGAACGGCCCGAATAGTCGACGCGTTTCCCCAACAGGTTGCGGCGGAAGCGGCCTTGCTTGCCCTTGAGCAGATCGCTCAGGCTCTTCAGCTTGCGCTTGCCACTGCGGCTGACCGCGCGTCCACGCCGCCCGTTGTCGATCAGACTATCGACGGCCTCTTGCAACATGCGCTTTTCATTGCGCACGATCACATCGGG
>CAZIRP010000052.1:0-43002 GCA_964541665.1 uncultured Caldilineaceae bacterium
CGGTTTCTAACCGCACCTACGATTTATGCGACATTTATCTGGTTTCTCTATGAGATTCCGGGCCCAACTTCGCAAGCAGGGCTCGATTCGAGGAATGCGTCCCCATTCAGGATAATGTTCAATGCTACGCCTATGCGAAATCAACGAGTCAAAACAATTGTGGCTTGGGTTCAGTGACGAGCGTCGCGGCCAAACGAGCTGGCAGGCTCGGTTCTGCCCAGAGCGCAGCATCGATCTGCACGGCTTGCGCGCCAACCGCCAAGGCCTGACGCGCCGCGTCCAACGTATAAATGCCCCCGCACGCGATCACGGCACAGGGTAACTGTAAAGCGAGCACCTCGGTCAATGCGGTAAACATCATTGCAAAGGTTAATGGGCCATAGAGAGCCCCTTCGAGTGTGGCCGTTGTTGCCGACATCGGAGCCGAGGCAGGCGGCGGTTGCCCCACAACAATCCCAGCAGCCCCCTGGTCGATTGCGATGGGCGCCCAGGTTACCGCTTCGGCCAGGGGCACCTTCACCCACAGCGGCAACTCACAGGTGCGGATCACCGTGCGCACCAACGCGCGGATCAACTCTGGTTCGCCGCTACGAGGCAGCAACAATTCAAGCCCCCGAACACTCTCAAGCTCGCTCAAGGTCGCCACAACTTTGGCCAGATTTGCGGGCTGCACATCCGCCACCTGCACGATCACCGGGCACCCCAGCCGCGGCCATTGCTCGGCGGATTTGCGCAGGATCGACTTCAGGCTGCGCGATTGAAGCGTCGGGGCCAGAACAAAGCCACCAGTCAGCTCGGCCAGCCGGGGCCCAGCCCGTCTCCGTTGGGCATGCAACGTCAAGGGGCCGATGACCACAGCACCCAAGCTTGCCGGGGAGACCGCACTCGGCACGGCCTCGCCGTAACCCAGCATTCCCCCAGCAATCAATACTGGATTGGCTACGGGCAAACCCAGTTTATGATTCGGCGCGAGTTCGATGATCATGGCGAATGAGCAGCCTGCCTGGCAATTATTCGGGGCGGAAGGTACCGATGATCTGGTCGAAGAGTGGTTCGCGATTGGGTTGCTGATCGGCTTGGGTCAGCAGCAACATCACATAGATTTTGTCATTCGCCAGCAGACCGGCCACCTTCCCAAAGGCCGATGTATCCAAGCCAAGGCTGGCGAGATTCACGGTTGCTGTACCGCGCACAGCGGGCAGATTGTTGATCGTCGTGGCCTCGATTGGGCCGATGGTCACATCCCCAAGCGCGCCCGCGTTACTTTCGACCAGATCCTGCACCAGTTGCTGGGCCTCTGCCGCCGTGTAATTGGGCGCGTCCGCCACCGTGACGACGAGTGCCGTGGGCAAGCCACCCATCATTGCAGCGGTGAGGTCGGTCACGTATAGCTTACCCAGCATCTGGCCAGCCGGACTGTCCAAGAAAGTATTGAGCGAAGCCAACTGGTCACCCAGACCAAACATGCCCGCCATATTTTGGAATTGCCCACTGCGCAGATCCAATTCGCTCCAACCACGCGGCACAGCAAACGAATAGGCCAATCGTTCATCCGCTACCGGGTTGAAGCCTTGGGGGATCGTCACTTGTGGCGTGGCGGCTGGTTGCGCGCCTCCCCCGGCGTTTTCACTGGTAGCCGGGGTTGGGATCGGGGTTGGCGTTGGGGCCGGCGTCGGGGTTGGGGTTGGTTGTGGAGCAAACAGGCCACCACAGCCAGTCAGGATCAAGCTCGCGCTCAAAACCAGGCCAAAGTGACGAGCTCGTCGAATAGTTTGTAAGATCACACCTATCTCCTCTGAAACGTTCAAGTCTGGAGCAATATTTGCCCGCTTTATAAGCGACGATCGGCCAGGAAGGCCCGCACATTGCTCGTGGCGTAATTAAAGAATAGCGTACCACCGGGGAATTCCTGCATTCTGCCAGGGAACATGGCGGGTTCTGGGGTTAACGCAAAGCCCAACTCAACACGGATGCGCTCATCTTGCCAGACTTTGCCAAAGACGCGCACCGGCAGAAACCGTTCGGCGATTGGGTTGATCGCCTCGGGCACGACCGGTTCACCCTCCTGCCAGGTGGCATTGATCACCTCCCAACGATTGTCACTGTTGTAAAAAACATAGATCTCATCGGGGCGGAGATCAGTACGCAACATTGTGCCCATTTCAAACTCCAGGACCTCGACATTCACTGTCAGCGGCGGAGTCAGGGCACAGGCAAAGCTGGGCTGTACCTCGGACGCCTGCGACGTGATAAACGAACTCCAAAGCGGATCGGCCACCTGATTGCAGCCACCAGCCAGAGGCGGTGGCGTGGCTGTCGGGGCCGGGGTTTCGGTGGCGGTCGGCTCTGGAGTCCAGGTCAAGGTTGGAATTGGCGTCAACGTTGCGGTCGGCGACAAGGTTGGTGATGGCGTTGGCGAAGGCGTCTCCGTAACGGTCGGTTCCGGCGTCCAGGTGGGCAACGACGTGGGCGAGACCTCCTCGCTGGGCGTGGTCGGCTCCTCGGGAAGCGCTGGCGTGGATACAACATCACCAGGCACGCTTGTTATCGCTGCCGTCGGGCTGCTCTCTGACTGGGTGTCGGTGACAATACTGGTGGCCGTGAACGTGGGCACACTTCCATCCTGGGCCACTGTGGCCGACGGCAAGATGGCGATCCCTGGCTCACTGTTGGTCGGTGGTGGATTCTCGCCGCGCCCCAAACCAAAGGGCGAGTTTATCAACGCGACCGCAATGGCAAAGACCAAAACCGCAAGCGCAATTGGCAACGCTGCCCAGGTAAAGCGGTAAAATCGCTCCTCGCGCACCGGCGCTGGGTTCGCGGTTGCCGCCGCCTGGACGGGCCGCACAGTGCGCGTGGTCAGCGGATTGGCAGCTGGCCGGGTGGCAACACTGGTTGTACGCGCGGCGGGCGGCGCGGGCACCAAAACTGTGGTGGGTGAATTCGCTGTTGTTGGGGTTGTGGGAGGGAGGCTACTTAAGGTCAACGTAGCGGTCGCATCCTGGGCAACGGGCTGGCGCCGGGTTGGCGTCCGTCCCGCCGCAAAGGCCAGCGCGTGCGCCATCTCGCCGATCCGCTGATACCGATCCGCTGGGTCTTTGGCCAGACTGTGCCGCAAAATCTCGATCAACGCGGGTGGGAGCCGCTGCATGGATTCATGGTCGATCACAAGTGGGTCGTAAACGTGGGCATGCAGGATCTGCGTTACCGAGCCTGCAAAAGGCAACCGCCCCGTGACACACCGATACAAAACGCAGCCAAGCGCATAGATGTCGGCCCGGCCATCCACATCTCGTTTGCCCGCACACTGTTCGGGCGCCATATAGGCTGGCGTCCCCACTGTGCGCCCCGTGTTGGTCAATTCGGGCGCGTCCAAATAGCGGGCAACCCCAAAATCACTCAACAACGGCACAACAGGATGATCCAGCGTTTCAAGCTGCACACTATTCGGGGCACCAGGGCTGACAGTGCGCAACAGAATATTGCTCGGCTTGACATCGCGATGGACGATCCCAGCCTGGTGAGCATGATCCAACGCCCGCGCAATCGGCTCAAGGAGGTTGCAGCTCTCTTGCGGGTGCAACATGCTGTGCTTATTGAGCAATTCGCTCAGGCTTTCACCCTCGACCAATTCCATGGCAATGTAGGCCAGGCCACCAGGCCCAAGCGTACCCACCTGGCGGATGCGCACAATGTGCTCGTAATGCAAGCCACCCGCGGTCAAGGCTTCGCGGCGAAAGCGGCTGTAGGTATTGGCGTCGGCATGGGGCATCAGCACCTTGAGGGCCACCGGCACACCATCAACCTGGTCATAGGCCTGATAGACAATGGCCACGCCCCCGCTGCCAATCTGCCGCTCGATCCGATAGCGGCCAATCTGCTGGCCGGTGAGATTGGTGATGCTCAGGCCAACACTTGCAGGCTCGATCAAAGTCTCGGCCTCGGGCGCCAGGTCATCATCCAGGATATGTTCTTCCTCAAAACCAGGCGCGGGCTTGGGAGGCAATTGCCCCGTGCGCTCATCGTCTGGTTGATCTGTCAATTCGCTACCCACTGTATGGAATGCTCCAACCAACTTGTTAACGATCCGCGGATCTCGGCCACCGGCAGGCCTTTGGCGCTGCCATCCAGCGGGGCCACCCAAATCCGCCAATACCCACCTTCATCGCTGACATAAGCCACATATTCGCCGTCGGGGCTGACCGTTGGTAGCCCATCCTGGGCACTATTGTTGGTCAGACGGGCCGAGCCTGTCACCCGATGGTCTGGGCCAAGGGCAAGGCGGTAAACTTCCCAGTTGCCATCGCGGCCATTGCTCATAAAGACCAATTGCTGGCCGTCTGGTGCCCATGCCGGTCGGCGATCATTTGGATTATTGCTCAATAAATACCAGCTCGTAATCGCATCATTGATCATCCAGAGCCCAAGCTGCTCATCATTCGCGACCCGACCGTTGTAGGCGATCCAATTTTCGCTCGATGGGCGCCAGGCTGGATCCTGACCGGTGGCCAGGCGACGCGGGTCATCCACCGTTGTGGCCGATTTGATGTAAATCTGGTGCCGATTTGTCACTTCGCGGTCACTGGCAAAGACGAACCGATCACCATCGGGACTCCAGGAGGGCGGGCTCAACACACCATCCGCAGGGGATGTTGTGTAACGCAGTGTGCGCTCCGCTGGGTTTGCCCCCTCGACCAGCATCAAGCCGCTGATCCCTTGCCCAGGCGAGCCCGCGGCCAGATCATAAAAGGCCAGGTGTGTTCCATCGGGCGACAACCGGGGCAGACGCGCATTCTCGACCAGCAAGGTTGCCGGTTCATCGGCGGCCAGCGGCTGCTGATAGATGGCGTATCGATTCCCCTCTTGAGTCGAATAGATGATCACACCACTCAATTCCTTGCGCAATTGTTCCCCGGCGATCGCCTCCAATTGAGTGTTGCACTCCTGCCGATAATCATCCAGATGGGCCGAAAGATTTTCATTGGGCAACAAATTCGCCACGGCCAGGAATTGTTCGTACGCCCCACAATAATCCTGCGCCGTGACCAGTTGCTCGCCATATTGTTGATGGGCCAACCCCAACGCCCGCCGCCGCTCATCTCGCTCGGCCTCATCCGCGGTTAGGAATTGGTCGGTCGCCGAGTGCAATGTTGCGATAGTAGCCTGGTCGGGTTTCAAGATCAGCGCCTCGGCAAAATGTTCCAGCGCGAGTTGCGGCTCACCAGTGGCGTTCTCCTCTGTTGCCAGCCCCACGTAGATGTCAAAAAACATCCTTTCGATCTGGGCTGGATCAAAAAACGCACGCCACTGAGCCCAGAGCGGTTCCTGGACATTCTCGAGCAAAATTGTTTTGACGAGTCCAGCCTGCGATTGCCCCTCTTGCGCTTGGGGCTGGTAGGCCTGGTTAAAAGCGTCCGATTCCGAACGCAATATAAGAATCAAATTCCCAAGAATTTTGTTCCACTTGCGCTGATTGTAATCATCGACGACCACTTCCCAGTAGAGTTCAACATCCACGCTGATGGTTGGGGCCGGCAGCGGGATCTGGGTTGCAGTTGCCACCTGGGTTGCAGCCATTGCGGCTGTTGCCTGAGGGGTTTGCGCTGCATCCACAGCGGGCAGCAGCGTTGGGGTTGCCGCAGCCTCCACCACAGCCGCGTCGGGGATTGGCGTCTGCTCAACCGGGGGCACGCCTGGGGGCGTCCCTGGCACTGGCGTCGCGATCATCTGCACCAGGAGCCGTTCCAAAGGCAAGGCCGAACGCAGGATCCAGAGCCCCGCCCCGACCAGGATCAGCGCGGCGAGGGCTGCACCAATCAACGGGAGGCGCGGTTGGCGACGGCGTTGTGCGCGCGCCGGGGCAATATTCCCGCGCGGCGGTGCTTTTTCGTCGGCAGGTTGCAGCGCTGTGGGGGGCAACGCCCGGCGGGTGGGCGTGGTGCGCGTGCCAGGGGCCGGGATCAAAACCTGGACGCGCTCAGAGGTCGCCAGGCTGGGCAACGAGGGCATCGTCGCAGTGGCCTGACCGTTGGTCGGAGCGGCAGGCAAGCTCCCCCCGGCCAGGGCAAGATCATCGGCCAGTAAGGAAGCATTGGGGTAGCGATCATCCGGTTCCTTGGCCAACATCCGCTTGAGCAACTCCACCATCACCGGCGGCAAACTCTCGATGATCTCAGCCGGAATTGTCAATTGTTCATAAACATGCGCGTGGAGGATCTGCGTTGTGGTGCCCACAAATGGGGGCCGCCCAACCAGGCAGCGGTACAAAACCACCCCGAGCGCGTAAATATCGGCTCGCCCATCGATCTCGTGGCTGTCGGCGGCTTGCTCCGGGGCCATATAGGTGGGCGTGCCAACTGTCCGGCCAGCAGCAGTCAGCTCGGGCGAATCCAGCCCCAGGGAGATGCCAAAGTCCGACAGCAGGGGGATAACCCCATAATCCAGGGCTTCCAGCAAGATACTCCCGGGCGTGGAGGCGGGGACTCGCCGCAAGAGGATGTTGCTCGGTTTCACATCGCGATGCACAACCTGATGCCGGTGGGCATAGGCCAGTGCCCGCGCCACCGGCTCCAGCAGCCGACAGCTATCGGCAACCGACAGGCGGCCATGCTCCCCGAGCAAGTCGGAGAGATTGGTGCCTTCGATCAGTTCCATGGCAATGTAGGTGATGCCGTCCGTCTGCCCAACCTGCAAGGTATGCACAATGTGCGGATGATCCAACACGCTGACCGTCCGTGCCTCCTGGCGGAAGCGGGCCCGCACCACATCATCCGCGCCGGGGAGCAACACCTTCAGGGCCACATCGCGTTCGAGGATCAGATCACGCGCCCGGTAGACCGCAGCCATTGCCCCGCTGCCCAAACGCTCCCCCACGCGAAAATGGCCCAGGTTGCGACCAACCAGGGCATCTACAACATCAAAGGGTGGATTTTGTTCAGGCAACGGATTGCCCTCGGTAGACGACGGGTCCGGTGGCATCAAAGTCATAACAACAAATCGGCTGATACTCCAGGGCTACGCACTTGTTCGGAAGTTGATCGGGAGGCTGGTATCGTTTAAGATTATGGCGCTTACACAGCAGCGCGGCATAAGACCCAAGTCTGCGTAACTGTCTTTGATAGATGATAGCCTACGCTATTATAGCCTACGATGCGATGCAAACGAAACCAGGGGAAAATCGTGTGAGTCGGTATGCAAAGTTAGTGTGCCTCAGCGGCCCTCGTGCTGGCACCGAGTATGAATTGAGCAAAGCGATTATGGTGGTTGGGCGAGCCACCACCGCGGACATCATCTTGGAAGACCAATTTGCTTCACGCCAGCACGCCGAGATCCGCCAGATCGATGGTGCTTATCAAGTTCATGATTTGCAGAGCAAAAATGGGGTTTTTGTCAACGGTGAACAGTTGGCCACAGGAGCTACAGCCTGGCTGCAGGATGGCATCGAAGTGCAATTTGCCTCGACACGCTATCGCTTCCAGGATCCCTCGGCCACACTTACGGCGCCCGCCTTGATCGCTGTTCGCGAACCCGGCCTGCGCGTTGAACAAGCGACACGTCAAGTCTTTGTGGATGGGGCCGTGCTCGACCCGCCCCTCAGCGTCAAACAATTTGATCTGCTCTGGTTTCTCTATCAAAACCGGGGGCGTGTGGTGAGTAAAGATGAAATCGCGCAGGCAGTGTGGCCGGAAGCTCAGGGCGATGTCTATGACGCCAGCATCGACCGCATGATCAGCCGATTGCGCAGCCGCATCGAACCGGAGAGTGGCGAAGAGAGTCGCTTTATTGCCACCATTCGTGGGTATGGTTATCAGCTGCTTGATAGTTAACCCTCGGAAGGCGTAGCTCACCCAAGTCTTCCAGGCTCCCAGGTTGGTATTGCCAGGCGCAAATTTCTTATACTCGTTTAGAAAATCTGCCCGTTCTCTTGCGTTCATCTTATTGGATGGCCGATGCCAGCGACACACACCCGCTGGCATTTTGTTTTATGGGAACCGAATTCCACCTAAAACACAACGCTTGCATCGCGTTGCATGACGTAGGATAACGGTCTGAATTCTGTCACCAAAAACTCAAGCCCCCTTAATAAAAGCCCCTTATCATAGCCAATAGCTGTGTAATTGAGTTGCGGTTGGCTACAAATTTCACCCAATGTCGTCCATCCCCAACTCGCAGAGCGTATTACACGGCCGCTATTTCATCGATTCCATGCGTCGAGCATCCGCCTGCGGATCCCCAAACGCCGCCAGTCGGAAGCGTACAGTCGCCCCGATGACTGTTTAGGCTCAGCGGCACGGTGTCATCATCAAAAACATTTATCAATCTAGCCTGGTCAGGCAGTTTGGTCTTAGAGAGAAGATCGGTCGAGCGAACACCGATCTTCCGAATAGGTATAAGGTAGAATTCTATGGGTAATCAGCTAATTCACGGGGAATCCCAGTTTTCCACTGCATTGCATCGCGGCTATCAGCAAATGAGCGCTTCCAATCTGGCGGCGGCCAGTGCGCTGGATCTAGGTGCAATAGTTCATGCAGCCCGGTTAGGTGATGAGTGGGCCTTTAGTCTGTTGATCGAACAATACCGCAGCGCTGCCGAACGATTAGCCCAACAAATTCTCCGAACCGAAGAAGCAGCCGCGGACGCGGTCCAGGAGGCGCTGATCAAAGCCTATCGCGCCATGCCGCGTTTTCAGGATGGCAATTTTCGCTCCTGGTTGCTACGGATCGTCACGAATACTTGCTATGATCATCTCCGTCGCCAAAAACGTCGGGCCGCAGTCAGCCTGGACGAGACCGCCGACTGGGCGATCGTCAACATGCCTAGCCACATCCTGAGCGAAGCGGAGAATCCAGAAACCGTGGCCTTGCAACACGAAAATCTCAGCATCCTGTTACAGGCAATCGACAATCTGCCGCAATGGCATCGCAATGTGGTCATTTTGGTAGATGTACACGGTTATGATTATAACGAGGCCGCGGAATTGCTGGGGCTACCCCTGGGGACCGTCAAATCTCGGTTGAGCCGCGCCCGGTCATCCCTACGCGATGTGCTGGTGAAAGCCGGGCTCGTGCTTCAATAGGTTCCTATCCTGAACATGGTGGCAACGCCCAAAACGCAGTGAAATCCCGCGTTCTCACTGCGCGTCATCCACGCCATCGCTGCCAACCTGAGCCCAATAGCTGTTAAACAGAGGCTGTTCTCTCCAGCCAAACGGCGCGCCATTGGCCAATTTCCTGAAAGCCCAACTGGCGATAGACAGAGCCTGCGGTTGGGTTGCGCCAATACAGGATGGGTTGACGCTGCGCCGCGATTAGGTCTTGACAAAGTGCGCCACAAACGGCGCGGCTCAAGCCGCGTTTGCGAGCACTGGGTTTGGTAAAGACCCCGCCGATCATCGCCAGGTTGCCCGTTTCGGCGTTGGTCAGCGCGGTAGATAACACTTCATCACCCGCGATCGCCATCCAGAGACGAGTATCTTGCAGGGGACGCGCCACCGCAGGAGCGGTCCGCGTCATATTTTCGGCGCGGGCGTAAAAGGCCACCAGCGCGGGCAGATCAGCCATTGTGGCGCGGCGCACGGTTACACTGGGTGGCACTGGCTGCGGCACGAACTGGGCTGGTGAGAGCGCCATCAATGTTTCAACCACGCTCTGGGCCGCGCGGTATCGTTTCAGGAAGGGCAACAGGCTCGGTACGCCCCCGGGATTGTCCTGCAGGCGCACGGCCTGGATGGGATGGGTGTCGATCACCTGGCCCAGTGCGGCCCAATCCGTTGTCGGCAGCCCGTACGCATCCCAGCCCGTCATGTAACGGTTCAAAACACCGCGCAATTGCGCTGCTTCCCCGGGCGCGTCCGTGAAATCGCCCCAAAATTGGGACAATTCATGTTGAAAGCCCAATTGTTCCAGATTGCCCACCATATACAGATTGAACGCCGGTGCTTGCTGCAACAAAGCCATTACCGCAGCGCGATCAGCCTCGGTTAACAGTCGAACCATAAACTTGCTCCGCTAATTTTTGTCCCGAATCGCCCAACTGGATCCGCGAAAACACCCCGCTTGGGATTGAACGAGGTTATTCGTCAAAAAGTTTCCACCCACTTACTCGGCTCAAATCTGCATTCGTCTTCCGCGGATTACAACACCTGGTCGCCGAGCGGGTTCTGGGCGCGGATAAATTTCTCACGCCCCGTGGCCGCTTGATAGGCCGCAAAGGTCTCTTCAATTGCCAATTCGGGATCCAACCCGGCCTGGCGCGCCCACTGAAAAAAGAGACTCACTTCCAGTTGCGCGCTGACAACCTGCCAATAAAAAAGTCGGGCGATCACCCCGCCTGCCTCGGCCATGCCCGATTCGCGGAACGCAGCCAATGTCGGGCGGCGATCATACGGGACGCGATAAAAGGTTGCGCGCCATTCGCCAGCTTCCGCGCTCCCTGGCACGGCCTCCACAATCGCAAACTGGGCCCGCGGATCCCCATTCAAGGGCATACCCACGCTGCCGGGGTTGATCACATGCCAGGGATGAGGGGCCAGCGGGTGCCCGCGCGGCGGCTGCACCTGGCGCTCCAATTGCACGTGGGTGTGAGCCGTGATCAACGTGGGAATGGTCAGGTCAGCCAGATCCTGCACAATTTGGCTGTCGGGTGTTTGGCCGTGAAACCCAACCCGATTCTGCCCGGGCACACCATGGGTCACCAGGATCGGCTGCTGGCCTGGCAAATAGAGCGTGCTCTCGTCCGGGAGTTGGCCAAGATAGATGGCGTGATCGCGCGTCAATTGTTTGGTCAGCCAGTGCAATTGCCCCCACCGCCGTTCATCTTCGCTCCCTGGCAGCGCGCGCTCGGTGCCAAAATCCAGAAAATAGAATTCATGGTTGCCGCGCACCGCGGTCCAATGCTGCTGGTGTACATAATCGACCACCGCGGCGCTGAATGGGGTCCCATTGATCAAGTCGCCATCCACCACAACCAGATCAGGCTGAAGACGCTCCAGTTCGGTGACAACCGCTTGCAGCGCCGGCCAGTTGCCGTGAATGTCGGCGAGCATTGCAATCCGCATAGGCTATTCACATACGGTCAGGAATGTGGCCGCAGACAGACGGTGATCTCGCTGCGGTTATGAAACAATTGGCGAGCTCCTACCACCTCATAAGCTTGCCGCAGGATGGTCAAAGTATGGTCGATCAACGAGCGCGGGGGCGCCTCGGGCAATTTGAGGGTCATGAGCGCGTAACCGTGCGGGTAGAGATAATCTGCATAACTCACCATCAACCGGGCCGAATCGCGCGCATCCAAACGCATGTCGTTGACAATCAGATCAAACGTGTCTGGGCCGTCGGCCAGATATTGCTCGGCAGTCATCCGGCGATGGCGCACATGCGGGTCGGTCGCCAGACGCGGGTCCAACTCGGCTGGATCCACCGCGGTGACATACTGTTGCCGAGTGCGCAGCACACGCGTCCAACCACCGGGGGCCGCGCCAAGATCCAGCGCGACCCCATTTGGGGGCAATGGCAGGCGGAAGATTTCCAGCGCTTCCAGCAACTTAAATTCTGCCCGGCTGATCTGTAAAGGCTCGCGCGCAAAGCGCCGCATCCCCCCCGCCCAATCGGACAGGTTTTCCTGGGGCGAGGAGAGGCCGATCAGGGCCGATTCGGTGGCATCGGCACAGACAACGGACAAAATCTGGTGCGGATGGCGCACATCGATCGGCGCGCCGGTCGCTTCGTGCAGGGTCGCGGCCAAGGCAGTATTGAGATCGAATGGCTTGTAAGGCACTTCGGCAAAGATACGCGTCTGCACCGAAAATGGCTCAGCAGGCTCAACCCGAGCCACGACATCGTCGAGCACAGCCTGGTGGATCAACTCCAGATCGGCCTCTGTGCCAGTCAGGATGGCGCTGGTCTCTACCGGGCAGAGGTGACGGATAAAGATTGGGAGCTGGCTTTGGAAGCGCTCGACCAATTGCGCAAAATCTGCGGCCAATGCCAGCAGGAAAACGCCCGGGGCCAGGGGTGTCTGATCCAGCACTCGGACAGCATGGGTCAGTTCACCCAGAGCGAGCGAGATAAAATCGGGGTCGGCGGTGAGGATCACTCGGTTGGTACTCATGGGCGGTCAAGGGTCGTACGAATTTGGGCGGCGAGATTGCGGGCGCGCGCCGCGGCATCACCGACGTGGGCCGAAGCCTCCAGCAGCGCGGGCAACGCCTCACCATCGACCCACTGGGTGATGCGCTGATCATTCGCCAGCAGATTGGCCAGGGGGTTGGGCTGCCCCTCCTGCAAGGCCTGCCAGGCCGTCAGGCTGTGGGCGCGGATCACTTCGTGCAAGTCCTGGCGGTCGCCGCCAGCCTTTACAGCTTGCATCAAGACTCGTTCGGTCGCGGCAAAGACACCATAATCGCGCAGATTGCGGGCAATCGGCCCTGGCCAAATCTGCAAGCCTTCGATCAACCGGCGTGCGCGCCGCACCACCTCATCGCAGATCAAAAAGGCTTCGGAGAGGGCCAACCGGCGATTGGCCGAATCATCCAAGGTGCGTTCCAGCAGCGAGAGCGCGGCATTGTCCCAGGCGACGCGCGGCAAATTGGCCACATAACGCGTTAAACTGTCGATATTCTCGGCTGCGATTGGATTGCGCTTAAAGGGCATGGCGCTGGAACCGACCTGACGTGCGCCAAAAGGCTCGCTCCATTCCCCAAAGAGCGGGCTTTGCAAAATCCGCAAATCAAAGGCGAATTTGTGCAGGGTTGCGGCCAGACCCGCCAAAGCATTGAGCACCAGCCAATCTTGCTTTCGGGGATAGGTTTGAGTTGCGACAGCAAAGGGCTCTATGCCCAGCAACCCCATCACACGCGCTTCGAGTTGTTGGGGCGTCCATTCGGTATCAGCGAGCAGCTCCGCATAGCTGGCACTCACCCCGACCGCGCCCTTCAAGCCTTTGGCGCGCAGATTGTGCTGCACGCGCGACAACTCTTCCCAGTCGGCCAGCAGATCTTGCCCATACTGGGCGAGCCGATAGCCAACGGTGGTGGGCTCGGCCGGTTGAATATGGGTGAAGGCCATGGTTGGGTGGTCGGCTTCGGCGTCGATCCGCTCCGCAACCAGGCAGAGCAATTGGCGCAAGTTCGCCAGGATCAACCCCAGCCCATCGCGCAACCGCAACGCATCGACATTATCTTCGATGTCCATCGAAGTGGCCCCGAGATGGATGATCGAGCCGCCGACCTGGCACTGTTCGGCGTACGTTTTGATCTCTGCCATCAGGTCGTGGTGGATCTCGCGTTCGATCGCTTCGGCCCGTTCAATGTCAATCTCAGTTTGATGCGCCTCTAAATCGGCGAGTTGCTCAGCGGTGACCAGACCCGCTTCGTGTTGGGCCGTTGCAAGCGCCACCCAGACACGTCGCCAGAGCTGGCGTTTGTGTTTTTCACTCCACAACTGGCGCATCTCGGTGCTGCCATAGCGCCACGTGAGCGGTGACAGGTAAGTTTCATGATCGTATTGCGTCACAGATAAACTCCATCCTCGGCGTGGTGACTATGACAAAAGATGTGACAAAAGGTGCGGGCGGCCTTTGATCGGCTGACCGTTTTGTGGGCTTCAACCCGCAAAGCCGCCCCATTGTATCATAGCGCGCGGCGAACTTCCCACAACAGGGATCAACTTCGCTGATTCAGCGGGGCGATTTCAGCGGGGCGGTGCAATGGGTAGGCAGAGTGGAGGAATGGCAGGCAGACAAAGGGGTGGTCAGCGCATGTGAGCTTGCCACACCCGCTGGGTTGGCGTAACAAGCTGGGGGCAGCAGGTGCCGCCCCAAAGATTATTCGCCTGCTTCCGGCGCGGGTGATTCGGCTGGCGCTTCTTCCTCGCCATTGGATTCAGCCGGAATGACGTCAACCGGTGCGGGTGCGGGATCCAGATCCACCGGGCCAGACTCAGCGGGTGCTACCCCAGCCGCTTCGATCACGGCAGGCGCGGGCGGCGCGCTGATGGGTGCGGCTTCGGTGGGGGATGCCGCGGGCTCAGTAGCAACCGGGGCCGGCGGTGGCGGTGTTGGCGGTAACGTAGGCGCGCTGGTCGGGGGCTGGATCGGTTGCTCGGCTGTTTCCTCATCCCCGACAGTCGGGGCCGCGGTAGGCGGGGCCACGGTAGCGGACGCGGTCGGCGATGGCACGCTTGCCGCAGGCGTCGCTGTCTCAGGCGGGGTCGCTGGATCGACCACGGTGGCGCTGGGCAGCGGCGTGACCATTGTTGGCTCAGGCGTGGCAGCCGCTGGCGTACCGGTTTCGGGCGTGCCTGGCTCAGCCACCGGGGTCGTTGAGTCAATCGGCGTTGGCGTCGCGGTCGATTCGGCCACTACGGTTGCAGAGACAACCGGGGTGGCGCTCAAGGTCGGTTGCAGCGTGCCCACTGTCGTTGCTTCTGCCGTAACCGTGATGATCGGCGTTGTCACCACTGGCGTGGTAATTACCGGGGCCGTCTCAATCGGCGTTGGGATGGTGATGTCTCTGGTCGGGGTGATGACCGGTGTGATCCCTGGTGTGATCGGCAGCGGCTCCACAGTGGCCGAGACAATTGCCGTTTCCGTTGGCGCGGGCACAAGCGTCAGCGTGATGATCACAGTCGGTTCCAACTCGGGCCCTTCGGTGGGCGAACCGGTTGGCGAAATCACCAAAGTCGGCGCAACCACACTGGCCGCAATGGTCGGCAAGCTAGTTGGGGTGGCTGTTGGCTGCACGGGAATCAAAACCGGGCGTCGATCCAGGAAGGTATCGCTAAAAATACAATTGACGTTCCGGAATTCAGCCTCATTGACCCCAATCCGGCGTGCAAACTCCGACACCGATTCCCCCTGCTCGGGACTATACGGGAGCCAACCGGCCGGGGAGGACTCGGTGGTTTGGCAAGCGACCGCAGTGTTCGTAGGCAGCGGGGCCGCGGTTGCAGTCGCAGTCGGTTGTGGCGCCGGGGTCGGTTCCAGCGGCTGGTTGTGGATCACTTCCAGCGAGAGCCCCTGCACGACTCGTTCAGTGGCGCCAGTGGGATCCCCTGGCAGAATCTGATAGCGCAGAACTACCGTTGCGCCGGGCGTGAGTGCCCCCACAATCGGCATATCGGCACCTGATACCCGCAACTCGCCAATATCGAAATAGTCGCCGTCGTACCCGTGAAAAAGCAGGACGCTGCGTGCCCGGATCGGCCGATTTGTCTGTTCGACAACACTGCGCGCCTTCTCAATATCTTCACTCAATTCTTGCTCATGGTGCTGACGAACTGCCGCGCGGTCTTCCGGTGCGGCCAGATACAATTGCTGGGTGCGGATCCACTGTTTGACCGGATAGCTGAAATCACCAGGGATCGCTGCTTCGGCGAGGCTCACCAGTGACGTTGAGGCCAGCAGCAGCAAGACGATGGCAAAGGCCGCGGCTGCCGGGCGGAAATTGTTCACCACAAACAACCCAGCGAACCATTGCTGGATGGTCGACCAACGCGAGGGCGCTACCTGCGGTCTGTCTGTCTGCTGGACAAGCTCTCGCTCGGCGCGCTGCAAAGCCGCGGCCCGCAAAAATGCTGTGCGGCGCATTGTGGAACGACTCGCCGAGGGGGCTGGCACATCAGCCTGGCTGATTTCGTTTGCCACGACCACAATGGCCAGAAGCTCGCGCAACTGTCGGCGAGCCGCTGCCGGGTACGAAGCAACTACAACCTCAAATGGTTCACCAGCCTGGATGCGCTCGGCTGCTTCAGCAAAGAGCTGTTCGGGCTCAAGCCCGAGTGGCCCATTTTGTGGATCCATACAACTGGCCTATTGTTCTAATAATAAAAGCTGCCGCAGATTGGCGACAGCGCGGTATTGTAAGGCTTTGATCGAACCTTCGGTTTTGTTCATCATTTCAGCAACTTCGCTGATGCTATAGCCTTCTAAAAAGCGCAGACTAATCACCTCGGCCTGTTCATCTGTCAGCCGGGCAATGGCAGCCCGCAGGCGTTCCACATCGAGCTTTAACTCAGTCGCTTGCGCGGGATTATCGTTGAGGTCTGGCAACATTGGTTCATCATCAAGCGAAACCTGGGGTTGATTATCGCGCTGACGATAAAAATCGATCACCACATTATGGGCAATTCGGTAGAGCCAGCCCGAAAATGAGCTGTGCCACGCTTTGCGATTGCGGATCGCTTCCAACATCTTCAGAAACACTTGACCCGTCAGATCCTCCGCTAACGAACGTTCGCCTGTACGCCGATAGATGTAGGTATAGATCTTGATCTCGTAGCGATCATAGAGAATGCCTAAGGCGCGTTCGTCATAGTTAACGGCCTCAGCCAATAACTGCGCATCATCATATTCGCCAGTAGACGACGATGTGCGGATCAGCGCGAGAAGTAATACCCAACCATTCATATTGACGGAGAATCATAAAAAAAATTACGGCCAATTCTGGCTCGGTTTGCTTTGCACAGATTGGCCGTTAGGAGTTTTATTCGGACGGGCACACACGCTACCCCTGGACCGGTGATTTGTCGTTTGATTTGACAAACTTTTGGGCGGCTGACGGTGCGGGTAGAGGATGGGTCTGCCCATAGACCTCATAAATGCGTTGCAGCGCGGTAATGTTGGTGAAGATTGCCAACCCCCATAACACGGGTGGCATCCAGCCGGTGATCAAACCGATGATCAACAAAAAGAGCCGCTCGGGGCGTTGCAACCAGCCGGCATTGACTTCGAGCTTCAACCCTTCGGCGCGGGCTTTGGTATAGCTCACCATCATTGAGCCGATCAGGATGACAAACACCAATACCAATTCGAGCCGGGTACTACTGCTGCGCGAATAAAAAAAGGCCAGCGCCAAAAATGTCACGCTTTCGCTGTAGCGGTCAAGCGTACTGTCTAAAAATGCGCCAAAGGTGCTGGATTGCTGGGTGATACGGGCGAGAGCACCGTCGAGCATATCAAACATGGCCGCGGCCCACAAAAGAAAGCCGCCAACCAGAAAATTGCCTGTTGCCAACACCACTGCGGAGACGGCTGTCAGGAGAAAACCGGTATAAGTTGCCGCGTTTGGCGTAAACCCGCGGTGATGCAGCCATTGAGCCGTACGATTTACAGGTTCAGCAAAGAGTCGCCGGCCATATTTGGATAACATTGTAAGTTCCTTGACACTGCTTCATTGCGGGCCAGTTGCATGCTGCTATCAGTATACAACGAGTTGGTCCGTCGCGCAGAAGTCACATAAATGATGGTATTTCAGCTACGCGCGCCAGTGTGCTGGACACGGGCTTTCGGCTACTCATCTTACACGTAGCCTAGCGGATAGTCAAACAGCGTTGCAGGTGCGAGTTGCAGGCTGCAAGGCCGCTCCAATATGGACGACCCTGGCTGGGGTTCAGGTCAGCCGCCGCAAGCATCGCGACGACTGACCTGAAAGAATTGACTACCGACCAATCAGCGACAGATAGATCGTATCGGTGGCACAGAGGTTGGAGACCGGGACAACGCGCACGTTTCCTGGCGGCGCACCGGCTCGCGAATCCGCCACCAACACCAGGAGCGCCTCATCATAACGCACGGTTTCTGAATAGAGCGAAGAGGCTTGCAGGGTGATCGTGTCGGGAATAAAGCCGCTGCTTGAGCGCGCCGAGAGCCAGGGGACACCCGAAGGCCATTCGACATTGGTCGCGCTGGCCGCTGCCAGATCGCTGCTCAATTCGCCGTTGAGCGGCGAAGCAACTTCATTGCCCTGTTCGTCCCGCAAGATCCCCAAAGGCCATTCGACATTGGTCGCGCTGGCCGTTGCCAGGCCGTTGCTCAATTTGCCGTTGAGCGGCAACGCAACTTCATTGCCCTGTTCGTCACGCAGGATCAGCGTGCCATCGTTATCGATATAACCATTGTAGATCGAGCTGGCCAGGGTCTCTTGCGCGGCGGCAAAGTCGGGCGAGTCCACAATGGCCGCGGTGTAGCGGATGTTTGGCGTGCCGCCCACGTTGATCGTCCGGGTCGGGATCGAAACTGTATCGGTGCAGGCATGGCTAAAGCCGAGGCTCGGCGGTTGCACTGAAACCAGCGCGGCGGTCACCTTCAAGGTAACTTCAATGGTAAAGGGCTGATTGAGCACAGAACTATCGCTACTGAAGATCTGCAATTGCGTACGATAGTCGCCCGCTTGAACGTTCAGCGAATTGAAAGTCAGGAAAATCTGCGCTGGCGTCACACCGGCCACCGGCGTAACCGTCAGCCAGGAAGGGCTGCCCACCACATTGATCGAGAAGGGAACCGCGTCGCTGCTCGTGGTGTTAATCAGCGTGAAGACTTCGGTTCGCTGCTGGCCCCCGGCTTCCACAATGCCATCGATTTGGCTGCGGTCGGAACCAAATTGCGGGCCAGAGATAAAGCCAATCGCGTCCAGGTTCCCGATCTGGATCGTGCTGCGATTGGTGGAGAGCTCGTAGGTATTACTGCGGTTGGAACGATCTGGCTCGTAGAAGACCAGGATCCGGTCTTCGCGGATCAAGACAATCTCGTCGAAACCATCGCCATCCACATCCCCAGCAGCGCCAGATCGGTACCCATTGTCACGATCCAGCTGTTGTTCCAGCTCGCTCGGAATATCGCGGCTGTTATCGCCACGGACGATCATGCGGGCCGCGCTGCCATTATTTGGCACGTTGCGCAACATGACCAGCTCGGCTTCATCGTTTGCATTGATCTGGGCAAAGAAGAGGATGCGGGGGGAAGGGTCGAATGCTTCGCCATAGACATCATCGAAGTCTTTATCCCCTTCCCAGCGCTGCACAAAGACCGCGCCCAGGGGCGGGCTGGCGTCGCGCGACCAGGCCAGGCGCTCGTTGCTGTCATTCCCATCCCAGCGCCCGATGGCAATCGCTTTGGGCGCTCGGCTATTACTGCCATATTCGTGGATCTGGCGCGGGCCACCATCAATGCGGTAGACCTTCATATTGGCATCATCCTCTGAGACAAACGCGATCTCATCGGTTGTGCGCCCATCCAGATTACCCACGGCGATCTGTTGCCAGGATTCACTAAACGTCATGGTTAAATGCTCTTGCCAGCCCCGCCCAGTCGGCGTGGGGCTATCGGCCTTGAGCACCACTGCTCGGGTACGGTCGTTCGAATTCTCCCGATCTTCAGGGCGAAGGTCGTACGTATAGATGATCTCCCGACCGGGCACATTTTGATCAAACTCGCCATTGGCGATCAAGCGAGGCGTACCCGGCACATCAACGCGATAGAGCGTATCCCAGGGGATTTCGTTGATCTTTTGGTCGGGGTTGATGGCACCCGAGGCCACGACAGGATCAAACACAGCTAGTTTGCCATCGGTGCTGCCGCCACCAATCGCCACAATTTCCATATCTCCGTCATTGTTTACATCTACCAGCGTCAGATCGCGCCAGCCAGCATCGGGGCTAAACCAACGTACTTCAGGGTTACTCCCGGTGACACGCGTATCCAGCACTCGAATCACGCCATTGGCATCAATATAGACGATCTCTTCATCTGGATCGGCATTCGGAGCGGCCAAGGCCGGTGTCGGGGAAATTGGCGCACCCGGTAGGTGCATCCAGAGGATTGTACTCAGTACAAGCGCCATTACCCCACGACGCCTTCGGCTTAACTTCCACATGAATTTCTTTCTCCTTACTTTACTTATGCATTCATAAAGTTCGCACCCAACTTCTTGGGCAAGCTGATTTACCTACCACCAGACAGACCAATCCATTTGGTCAGGACGTACGTAAGCCTGGGCTGGAGAGCGATTTACTCAGGAGATGCTCTTCCCCTCAATGGCCGAGGCCCTGCGTAAGTCATGTTAGACTGTGTAGTTTGCTCCGGTAGACATTGCCCAATCAGCAAAATCACGGTATGCTATATCTATAGGCAAAATATAGTTTGATTTTCATCATAAACGTTATTTCGTCAAAAAAGTTCACCCAAACAGATTCTTAAAGTTTAGGAAAATTCAAGCTGATAGGAGTTCTTCATGCCCTCACCGATTCGAGTTGCCGTAACCGGAGCTGCCGGCAACATCGGCTATGCCCTGATCTATCGCATCGCCAATGGCGATCTCTTTGGGCCAGATCAACCAGTTATTCTGCAATTGCTGGAAATCACCCCCGCGCTCAAAGCGCTTGAAGGGGTTGCGATGGAGCTGGATGATTGTGCGTTTCCCTTATTGGCCGGTACCGTGCTTACCGACGACCCCAACCAGGCCTTTGCTGGGGCCAACTGGGCGTTGTTGGTCGGTGCGCGGCCCCGCTCTAAAGGCATGGAGCGCAAAGACCTGCTCGAAGCCAACGGGAATATTTTCACCGTGCAAGGGCGGGCGCTCAACCAGAATGCCGCGGATGATATCCGCGTGCTGGTGGTCGGCAACCCCGCAAACACCAATTGCTTGATCGCCCAGCGCAGCGCGCCGGATATTCCCGCCGAGCGCTTCACCGCGATGACCCGTCTCGACCACAACCGTGCGGTCACGCAGTTGGCGCAAAAGGTCGGTGTCCCCACCACCGAGGTCAAGAAGGTGACGATCTGGGGCAACCATAGCACGACCCAATACCCCGATGCCTATCACGCGGAGATCAACGGCCAATCCGCGGCCGCGCTGATCAACGACGAGGCGTGGATCAAAGAGCAGTTCATCCCCACGGTGCAGAAACGGGGTGCAGCGGTGATCGAAGCACGCGGCCAAAGTAGCGCGGCCAGTGCAGCCAACGCGGCCATCAATCATGTGCAGACCTGGTACCATGGCACACCCGCCGGGGACTGGACCAGCATGGGCATCCCCAGTGTTCCGGCCTATGGCGCACCAGAAGGGGTGATCTTCAGCTATCCCGTGACGGTGAGCAATGGCCAGATCAGCGTGGTCGAAGGGTTGACCCTCAGTGACTTTGATCAGCAGATGTTGGCGGCAACGGGCCAGGAGTTGCTCGAAGAACGCACGGCGATTGCGCATATGCTTGGTTGAAAATTGATAGGTGATGGGTGAAACATAATGGTGCAACCAATCACGTTTTACCCATCACTCATTGCGTGGTGAGGCGCGCCAACGCCATCAACGCAGCTTGTACCCCGTGGGCCACTTCGATCCGCCGCTCCGTTGGCGCAGCACGCCGCTGACGGTAGCGTCCATCTGGCAGCATTTCCCACGCCTGCCGATGATCTGCCAGCGAGTAGCGCAAAATCAATTCCAACTGTTCCTGCAAGTGCGGATTTTCGATCGGGGTGATCGCTTCGACACGACTGCTGAGGTTACGCTGCATCCAATCGGCGCTGCCAATGAAGTAGCGTGGATTGCCTGCATTGGCAAAATAATAGATGCGAGAATGTTCCAGAAAGCGCCCGATGATGCTGATCACCCGGATGTTTTCGCTGACGCCGCGGATCCCTGGGCGCACCCGGCAATTCCCCCGCACGATCAGGTCGATGGAGACGCCCGCCTGGCTGGCTTCGTACAATTTGCGCACAATCGCCGGGTCTTCCAGCGCGTTCATCTTGGCGATGATCTGGGCGGGAACGCCTTTGAGCGCCTGGGTGATCTCGTTGTCGATCAGCTCCAGGAATTGTTGACGCATGTTGACCGGCGCGACCAGCAATTTGCGATAGACCGTTTGGCGACTATAGCCAGTGAGAAAGTTGAAGAGGTCCATCACATCCGCGGCGAGGTCGGGGTTGGCACTAAACAGGCCCAAATCTGTGTACAGAGTGGCAGTTTTGGCGTTGTAATTACCAGTACCGATGTGGACATAGGCGCGCAGGCCATCTTCCTCCTGGCGGACAATCAACGATAATTTGGAATGGGTCTTTAGCCCCACCAGGCCATAAGCCACATGACAGCCCGCATTTTCCAACACACGCGCCACCTGGATATTGCGTTCTTCGTCAAAGCGAGCTTTGACCTCCACCAGCACCGCCACCTGTTTGCCCCGCTCCGCAGCCTGGATCAACGACCCGACAATGGGGGAATCCGCGCTGGTGCGGTAAATGGTCTGCTTGATGGCCAGCACTTGCGGGTCGCGCGCTGCTGCCTCGATAAATTGTTGCGTGCTCCCGGCAAAACTGGTGTAGGGATGATGCACCAGCAGATCGCCATAGCGGATCACCGCGAAGATTTCGCTGGGCCTGGCTTTGCTGTCCACCCCGGCAAACCGCACGGCGGCCACTGGCATCCACGGTTCTTCCTTGAGCTGGGGCAAATTGAGGTCGGCCAGGCTGAAGAGATCATCCAGCCCCAGATACGACCGCACCGGGTAGACATCGCCCGGGTCGAGATCCAACTCGCTCCGCAGCATCTCGAGCATACTTTCGGGCATTGAGGCGGCCACCTCGAGCCGCACGACTGGCGCAAATCGGCGCTCGCGCAGCTCCTCGCTGATCAGATCCAGGAGATCTTCTGCTTCTTCCTCGTTGCGCTCAATGTCGGCGTTGCGCGTGACGCGGAAAGGGTGAGCCGAGACCAATTCCAGCCCGCGGAAGAGTGTATCCAGGTTATGGATGATCACCTGTTCCAGCGGCACAAAATGCTGGGGGTTTTCCAGCGGCACCCAGCGTGGCCGGTTGGTCGGCACTTTGACTCGCGCAAACCGGCTCTCGCCACTCACCGGGTCAAACAACATCACGCCGAGGCTCAGGCTCTGGTTGCTGATGAAGGGGAAGGGATGGCCCGGGTCAACCGCCAGTGGGGTGAGGATGGGTGAGACTTCCTGCTCGTAATAGTGGCGCAATCGTGCCTGTTGCTGGGCAGTCAGCTCGTCATAGTCAAAAATGCGCACGCCATGCTCGGCCAACGCGGGCAGGAGTTCTTCCACCAGACAACGACTTTGGGCTTCGAGCATCGGCTGCACCGACTTGGCAATCCACTGCAATTGCACATCTGGCGTCCAGCCTTGAAGCTGGAGATTGGCGAGCCCGGCAGCTTGTTGCCGTTTGAGACCGCCCACGCGTTTGCGAAAAAATTCATCCAGATTATTGGCAGTGATCGCCAAAAAGCGGACCCGCTCTAATAAGGGCGTGCGCTCGTCCAACGCTTCATGCAGCACGCGCCAATTAAAATCCAGCCAGGCCAGTTCACGGTTATAGACCTCGGGGGAGTTGCTCAGATCATCCAGCGAGAGTGTGGAGAGCGCCATTTCGGGCTGAAAGAGGCGTTCCGCAGGCAGAATCGGCGCGGCAGATTCACGCACCATGGCCTCGGTATGGTGCCGCGCAAGCTGCTGGGGAGCGTCGGTGACGGTCATAGGTCATTCCTTATATAGATGGCTAGAGACAGGCAGCAAACCATCCGTTGCGGGTACGGGCTGCAAATCCACGACAAGACGATGCTGTCCGCCTATCGAGTATAGACAAATGAACGCGCCAATTTTTCTGGAAAACTGGGGGAGGAGGCCAACCGCCTGATAGCCTGGCAGCCCTGCTCGTCGGTTGGATGCAAATACGGTCAAGTATACCGAGAAGTAGGATCATTGTCGAATTGCGCAAAAATCACAATTCCATAGGTAATGGACTTGCGACAGCGCCTACAAAGCAGTAGACTAGTGGACTGACCTGCTTACCATAAGCATACCGGCCAGCGGGCACACCGGCGGCGATGCAGCAGCGTCGGTCAGTGTTGGGCGATAGTAGGAGAAAGCAAGTTGGAAGATATCAGCTTTGTTGTCGCTGGCTTTTGTTTCATCAGCCTATTGATTGTGATTGTCAACGTTGCTCAGCGCCGACGGCAAGAAAATCAATCGTACGAAAACCTGGCAGCAGTTGCCTACTGGATAGTGATCGTCCTTTACGGCCTGGCAGGTCTGACGGGCGTGCTGATCCACCTGATGGGCGCGGTGCTGTCGTTCCAACCCGAGCTGCTCACGCCAGACAATCCGCTGAGCCAAATGGCTTCGCTGCCCCTCTTTGCGGTTGGGCTATGGCTGCCTGCCGTGCTTGGCATCTTGCTCTTACAACTGCCGGTGCGCCGTTTCCTGGCCCGGTTCGTCCCCATTGATCCGTACAATCCCGTGCATGTGCTAGCGCTTACGCTCAGTTCGCTGGTGTTGGTCAACCTCCTAATCACCCTTGGGATCGGCCTGGGGAATCTGGCGGAACAATTGGCAAACCAAGAGAGCAACAATACTTCTGGCATTATGCTGGTCTCGCTCTGGGTTCAGCAGATCGCGACCGCGCTTCTGGCCTGTTTGGGCGTCGGCTGGCTGACCCGCCGCTCTGGTCGGGAGACGCTGGAACGACTCGGTTTGGTTGTGCCAAGTTTACGCCAGGTGGGGTTGGGCATCGGCCTCGGTCTCTTGCTTATCCCCGTGGTGATTGTGCTCGAAGCAATCAGCAGTTTATTTGGCCTCGGCGCCAATACCGATGTTGCCGATCTGAGTGAACAGTTGTTGGGCCCCCTCTTTCAAAGTCCGTTTGGCATCTTTACGGTGGGTGCCGCCGCGGCCATTGGTGAAGAGACGATGTTGCGGGGTGCGTTGCAGCCCCGTTTTGGTTTATTGCTGACAACTGTGCTGTTTGCCCTGTTGCACAGCAATTATGGCATCAGCCTTTCGACGCTGATTGTGCTGGTGCTGGGGTATGTGCTCGGCATTGTGCGGATTCGCACCAACACGACCACCGCGATGATTGTTCATGCGGTCTACAATTCCACACTCGGCTTGTTGGCAAATCTGATCACATAATTCAGCCAGCCTCAAGCCAGGCGCAACAGTGAGCAGGCTACCTTATTCTCTGGGCCATATTGATTTTGAGACGACTTCTCGTCACGCTGAATCGCTGGATCTGACAGCAGCCTTCCCTAGGAGCAAGCCGATCATGTTACGCAACAGCCCCTTTGTTGGTACTTTCCCGATCCTGCAAGCTTTTGGTACACAACCGAACGAGTACGCGGCTGTGAGCTGTGGTGGCGTCGCTTTGCGCGGCCATCAGGGCATTGATTTTGCTACACCGCTGGGCACAGAAATTTTGGCTGTGCAAGCTGGTCAGGTCCTGGCCACCGGCCATGAGGAGCATGGCTTTGGGCACTACATTTTGCTCGGCCACGACTGGGGCCAGAGCCTCTATGCCCATCTTGGCGAAGTTCTCGTTCATCACGATGAGCAGATTGGCGCAGGGCAGCGCATTGCTCAAAGTGGCCAGAGTGGCGCGGCTCAGACGCCCCATCTGCATTTTGGGCTGCGCATCCATCCCTTCAGCATCGAGGATGGCTGGTGTGGCTACACGAATCCGCAACCCTATCTGGATCGGCTCACCCAAGCGCGCGGCGCGATCATCGGGCCCCACATCATCGGCGGCGTACATCAGCATCTGGATCTGCTCAACCGCTGGCAGCCCCGCGCCATCCTGGTCCTGGATCCCAGCCCCAGCGAAATGGCTTTGCTGCGCGAAGCCTGCCCCGACGCGGTGATTGTGGGGCGCGTCTACGCACCCGACGGCGAAATCGACCAGCGCATTCGCCAGAATCCCCGCGAGGCCGCGCAATGGGCCCACGACAAGATCCTGGCACGTTTTGCGCCGCAGGTCGATTACTGGCAATTCGCCAACGAGATCCTGCAACGGGACGATGGCTTGCCTTTGCTCAACGAGTTTGAATTGCAGCGGATGGCGCTTGCCGAGGAGCATGATTATCGGTGTGCGATTCTGGCCTTTAGTGTGGGCAATCCCGATCTGCCCGAAGACGACCGCATGGCAATGTGGCGCCTGGTTTACCCGGCGTTGGCCCATGCCGAAGCGCACGGCCATGTGGTCGCCATTCATCAATATGGCGCGCCCGACCTCTTTCGCCCCGCACAGGATTGGTATGCCCTGCGCCTGGAACATCAAGTATTGCGCCGCCTGCCCTACAAACGGCTTCAGTTTGTGATCACCGAATATGGCATCGACGGCTTGATCGATGGGCGCGCCCAGCCCACGGGCTGGCAAGGATTCACCGATGCCCCGAGCTATGTCGATCAGCTTTTGCGCGCCGGGCGTTATTTGGAACGGTTCTCCGGCCAGATTCTGGGCTACACGGTCTTTACCCTCGGTCACAATTCGCCGTGGGGCACGTATGACATTGCCGGGGAGGTGGCCCGGGGCCTGGCTGAGCGCAGCGAACGCGGTACCTGGGCGCAAGTCACAGTGGCCACGGAAGGGCTTGCTACCAGCGATGGCGACCAAACGACCAGTCCCGGCAGCACTCTGGGGCCCAGCCCCACCGAGCCGGAAGAACCGACTGATCCAGTTGAACCAGCCCCGCCCGATGAGCCAGAGCCCCCACCCCAGCCCCCGGTGATCACCCGGCAGTTGGGCGATTGGGTGGCCCATCTCAATTTGCGGATTCGCTCGATTGCAGAACGGCCCGACCGGCCAACAGGCGAAATCCATTACCTGATCAAAGAGATCTTCACCACGCGCGATGGGTCGTGGGAGCCGTCGAACAAAGTGGGGTCGGTCAATCAATGGGCACGCGAGCGCCATCTGAAACCGTGGGGCGCGCCCGATTATTTTGCCGATGCCGGTGCAGATCATCACCTCTTTGGCGCGGTGATCGGGCTCGACGGGCAGTTGATCCGCGATCAGGAAATCCGCTTCTGGTCAGATGGCTACGAAAAACTGGGAGATCCGAACTATCGCGGCTACGAAATCCGCCGCACCAGGCTCGATTCAGGCTGGGCAAATGTGGAAACAGGACCGGGTAGCAATTACGTGCCAGAGCGGGGCGAAATGGGCCCGTGGTGTTGGGCCCCAAGCGGCGCGGCCGAGGTCATCTGTGGCGGCGGTATGCCCGCCAAACAACACATCTCGTTCTTTGTGGTCTGGCAGGCGGTACACATCAATGAGCCAGCCCCTCAGCCCCCCGGTGACTTTACCATCTTCCTGCCGATTGTGGGCGGCGGATCGCTGGCCCGCGGCGCTGCGCCCCAACCGCGGTCGATTTCTGAGGCGGAAAGCGACCCAACCGCGCGCGTCCAGCTTGGGCTGTTGCGGGCCGCGGCCTGGAATCGCCTCGGGATTGAGTATCGCGCGGATTCCCCGCTGGCCGAGTATGCACGACGCAACGCGCTGGGCATGCCCGTAACCCAGGAATTTTTGGTCGACCCGTGGGTTGTTCAAGGCTTTCAAGGCGGGATTGTCTACGTGCTCAGCGGCGATCCCACGCAGATTCGCCACATCAGTTGGTAGATAGCGCAGAACAGGGATGGGTGGCAGTCACACACAGCGGCGGCTGGTACCCATCACTGGTAACCCGGCTAAAATTGCAGGCGCGCTGCGTGAGCGCTAGGGGTTGATCCGGGGCAACAAGTCGCTGCCAACCACAATCTGCATGTCCACGGGCCATGCTGGGTCGGCTGGAACCTCGACTTGGGCAGGTTGTACCCTCAGCACAGCCTTCAAGTCATTCACCGCCTGCGCGGAGACACTGTAATTGATCAAGCGGGTTTGCCCATAATCGTTGCGGTCTGCATCGCCGATCGACACCACATGCCAGCCGCTCGCTTCGAGCAGATCGCGCGTGCGGGCCGCGACGCCGGGCTCATCCGTGCCATTCAAGACCTCGATCCGCACAGACTGGTGCTGGCTGACTTGCTGGGGTACGAAGGCCAGGGCGGTGCCGACGGCAGAATTTTCCTGTGACGTGATGGTCGGGGCGCGGAAGAATTGTTCAACCGCGGCGCGCACCTTTTCACGATCCGGCAGCAAGATCCATGCCCCGTCAACCGCGTATGTCTCTTCCCCGTAACTGCTATCCAGCACCAATTGCCGAATATCTTTCAGCGAGGCCTGGCGGGCATAATTGGCCAGTTCCAACTGGGTTGCCATCGGAATATCTGTCTCGATACTGCTGCGCATGGTATAAACCAGCGTCGGCAACTTTGTAATCAGCGACGGGATCATATCCGCCTGTAAGACTTGCTCAAAGACCGCCTTGATCACATCCTGCTGGCGGCGGGCGCGCCCATAATCATCGTCCACATTGCGCGTCCGCACATATTTGAGCGCGGCCTCCCCGTCCAGCCGCTGCAAACCAGCATTCAGATAGAAAGTTTCCACGCCATAATCAACCGTCGGGTACGCTGTATCGTGGATCACCTTTGGCACGTTGATTTCGACGCCGCCGATCAGATCGATAAGTTCGACAAAGCCGCGAAAATTCACCCGCACATAATAGGGCACAGGCTGGCCAATAAAGCTGCTAACCGTATTTTTGATCAGTTGCGCGCCCCCACCGGGATAACTATTGCTTTCCCCAATGCTGTACGCGGTATTGATCTTATAAGTCCCATAACTGGGGATCGGCACCCACAAGTCGCGCGGCAGCGACAACATGCCCGCGGTCTGGGTTTGGCGGTCGAGCGTCAGCAAGATGATGGTGTCGGTACGGGGTGGGCCATCGGCGTCGGCATCGGTACCGAGCAGCAGGATATTGATCGGCGGAAGTATTTCGCCGGTGACATCCCCCCTGCTCTCTGGGGCAGCGGCCAGACTATCCGCGGGGTTGATTTGCTCGCCGGGCGCGACAGCCGCCGCTTCCGTGGGCAGCTCATGGATCGACCAGGCAGCGATTGCACGCGGGGAACGTGCTATGGTTCGGTCGCGGGCCCAATCGTGTACCCAGAAACCGACAACGGCCGTCACGAGCACGAGGAGGAGCGCATAGCTCGCCAGCGCAATTACAACAAGCCGAGAAACACGCGCCGGAGAAGAATTAGGCAACTTAGACTGCACCACAGATTTCCGTATCATACGAGCAAGATTATAGCATATTCTGGATTAAGGATAATAAGTAACAGCCCGGTAATGCAAAAGCCCTGTATTTTACTTACCTGGAGCGGGGCCAGGTAAAGCGAAAAAGCGAGCCTTGGCCCTCTTGCGAAACGACTTCGATCTCGCCCCCTTGCACTTCCACCAACTTCTTCACGACTGTCAGCCCCACCCCGCTCCCTTCGACTTCGTCGCGCGGCTTGAGCGTTTGGAAGATCTCGAAGATGCGTTGATGAAAGATCGATGCGATCCCTGGCCCATTGTCCTGGATCGAAAACTCGACCCACTGCGCTTGATCCACGGCGGAAATATGCACTTCACCGGCAGCCGGTTCGGGGTGATGTTTGAAGGCGTTGGCGATCAAGTTGCGCAAAACTGTCTCCAGGGGAACACGCTCGGTCATCATCTCGGGCATTGGCTCGTGGATGAAGATCTGAAACCCGGGCGGAGGGACTAGAAAATCCACAATATTGCGCACCAGGAGGGCGATATCAACCAGCTCTGCCGGGTGTTTTTGTCGCCCTACCCGCGAATACTCCAGCAGATCATCCAGCAGTTTGTTCATGCGTTGGATGCGCGCCCGCAATTTGGTCAGGTGTACCTGCGAAGCCTGCGAGAGCTGATTGTCATCATCCTGACCGATCCAGTTGGCCAGATGGTCAATGGCCCGGAGCGGCGCTTTCAGATCGTGCGACGCGATATAGGCAAACCGATCCAATTCTTCGTTGCTTCGCTGCAATTCCAGCGTCCGTTCGAGCACTCGCTGCTCCAACGTTTCGTTCAGTTGCCGCAGAGTTTCTTCGGCCTGTTTGGATTCGGTAATATCGCGCGTGGTACCGGCCACCGACTCCACATTGCCATCCGCACCAAATACCGGCACGAAAATATAATCATGGATCCGTCGGCCATGCGCGCCGTGAAAAGGCACTTCCCCGCGGATCGCCTGTTTGGAGGCGATCACCTGGTCGATCTCGTGGTCGTGCAGGGCCGCGTGCCAGGGCTCATAGCCAAGTTCCAGGCAAGTCCGCCCAATCGTCTCTTCCCAGGTTTTGCCCCACATGGTCAGCAGAGCCTGGTTGGCATAGGTGAAACGATGATTCAGGTCAAAGACAGCCACCTGATCGGGAATGGTGGCCAAAATGGTCCCATAGAGCCGCCGCAAGCGATTGGCTTCCTCGGCGAGCTCCACCAAGCGGCGTTCAGCTTGTTTACGCTCGGTGATGTTATTAAAGACCAGCGCCACCCTGCGGCTGGCCGGGCCGCCAATCCGAAAAGCGTAGACATCAAACCAGCGCCCCATCGCCTCTGAACTATCAATAAAGCGGACCGCTTCGCCCGTGAGCGCGACTTTGCCGTAAATCTCGAACCATTGATCTTCCAGATTGGGGATCAACTCGCGGGCAGTTTTGCCAATAGCGTCTTGCAAGCCTGTCAGGCGCTCAAACATCGGGTTGGCTTCTAAAAAGCGATAATCAATGGGCCGATCCGCCTCATCGAAGATCATCTCTAAGACACAAAACCCCTCATCGATCGACTCGAACAACGCACGATACCGATCTTCATTGGTGCGCGCTTCGGCTTCGGCCCGCTTCAATTCGGTAATATCGACCAGGGTTACCGAGATGCCGAGCAACTGGCCCGCCTCATCCCGAATCGGCCCCGCGCGTTTGATCACAGGAATCAGCGCGCCGCTTTTACTCCGCCGCACGGTTTCAATGCTGACTGGCTGGCCTTGGCGAAGCCGCGCCATCACCCCGCGTTGTTCTTCGTAGCGATCCGACGGGGCCAGGATCGAGATCGATTGGCCGATCGCTTCTTCCGCGGTGTAGCCAAACAGCCGCTCGGCCATTGGATTCCAACTCGTGATTAACCCATCAGGCGATAAGCCCAAAATGGCATCACCCGAATACCGCACCACCGCGGCAAGATGGGCATTCACCGTGGATAAAGTTGCAGAAGAGAGTGAACCTGGCTCGTGAGGAGTAAATGTCGCAGGGGACAGGCTTGATGATGGTTTCACAAATCGCTCGTCTATTGTCAACTAGAAGTCACGTACTTTCCAGAGCCGTTCCGTCAATCGACACGGGCTACGCTGATCAGCCCAGTGTCGGGGAGTGTAACCAGTTTAGGGCCGGGGCAACAAGCTCAGTTTGGCAGAGCATGTTGGTACAGCGCTGATTGCGTCAGGATATACATCGTCCCAGAGACTTCATCCACAAACAGACCACTCAGCCCCCGCAGCGGATCTCCCTCGGCAGCCTGCAATTGTCGTTGATAGAGCCCTTGCTTATTATAGACCAGGATGCGCTGCTGGCTGCGGTCGGCCAAATAGAGGAGCGAATCACTCTGAGAACCCGCGGCCAGCGCGACCGGCTCCGCAGGCAGGGGAATGCTGCTTTCCAACGCAAACGAGACTTGCATCCCTTGTTGGTATTGCAGGATCTGGCCATTTGTATAAAGCAGCCAGATGTTGCCATCGATCAACATCGTCTGCATCCCCTTCAGGTTGATGGGGGTCTCGCTTGTAAACCAGTTGTCGGGCGTCTGGCTATAATTGATCGGGTTGTAGCGGAAAATTTGGTTCGCGCCCTCGTCCAGCACATAAAGCCGATCCGCATACGCGGCGATCTGGGTAGGTGCGATCCATTGCTCGGAACCGGCGACCGCCAGGCGCGTTGCCCCTTCTACACGCGGGTCGAATGCAAAGAGCTGATTGTTCCGATCCAAAACGATCAAATTCGCCTTGTCGACCACACCGGGGATCGGCAATTGCCAGGTCATGGCGATGGGGCGGTCAACCGCGGCATCACCAACGATTTGTCCCTGCTGCAAGACAATATCGCCTGCCTGGTCGGGTACGGTATTGGTTGCCAGATCCAGCCGGAAGTGCTGAATCAACTGGCGGCCACCATCCAACACATAAATATCCTGATCCACCACGATCACGCGGGATGGTTGCGCATCGCTCGGGAAACGGACGAGTGGCTCCACCAGCCCGTACAGGGGCTGGATCTGCAATACTTCGTTTAGTTCGCGGTTGATCTGAACGGCCAAATCATCGGCCCGGGCCGAACGCCCCACCAGCAGGATGCGCGCCTGATCCACATGCCCCTGGGCTTCAGCCAACAGACCGCGAGCACCGATCTGGTCTCCTGCATCAAAAGCAGTCTGGGCACTCGCCAAACGAGCCTCAGCAAGATCCAACAAGGCGTTGGCCTCGGCTCGTCCCCCAGCCCCGGCCTGCCATTGCAACGCCGCGACCACGGTGGGTACCAGCACGAGAAGCAACACGGCCAGGAGCACAAAAAGCCGCGCCCGCCGCCCATGCGTCCGCGGGGGCAGCGTAGCACGCGGGCTCTCTGCCTGGGCAGTTGGCTCCTCAATTGCTGAGTCAGCCGCGGGCTCGCCAAATCCCTGGTCATGCGCCTGAGGGTTGGGCAAAGCCAACTCCGCGCTTTCCGCGGCCCCTTGTTCGGGAAAGAGGGCCGTCCATAAGCTGCGCGCCTGCCGACCCGATTGCTGCAATCGTTCATTCAGCCAGCTCTTCAGCACAGGCGGCGAGTTCGTCGTATCTGTGATTGCCGGGCCTGCGTCAGGATCAGACGCGGGCGGCGTAAATGCTGGCGCGGTGGCCGCGGTCGGGTAGGCAATGGCCTCCGGGGGTAGCGGCTCCGCTTCGGCTGTGGGGGGCAGATCATGCACGGGCGGCGCAGCATTGAGAGCTGTGGGCAGGCCGCCCGGTCGAGGCCGCCGCAACGCCGCAGCCAAGCCAGTTGCGGGCTGGGCAACCTTCGGCGGGGGAGCTACTGCGGGAGTCAGGACAATCAACAACCCAGGGAGTGCGGGCTGATTGGCCTGTTCCAACAAACCAGCCGCCGCATCCGCGCAATTTTCCGCGGTCAGGTAGGCAACCGTACTGGCCAGATCGCGCAGCGAGAGCCATTGCAGCCAGCGCCGCCCACTGATAAACAGGGCCCCGCCAGCGGGCATATCCTGCCGATAGATCTCCCAGCCCCCTTCGGGTTCCAGGGCCTCATTCGCTGGGGCCTCGGCTCGGTAAGGGGGATAGACGTCGATGTTGTCGTCCGTTGTGATCAGCGCCAACCCAAGCCCATTGCTGACAATCAGCACACGCGTGCCCATGACCGCGGCGATCACAATCGCGGCCCGCAGCGGGGTCTCTGGCTGAGCCTCCGTTGCCAGATCCAACGAGCGTTTGGCTTCGCGCAGCGCCTCGCGCAAAACGTGCGATTGCGTGCCTTTGACCGTGTAATAGGTGCGTTGAATGGTGCTCAGCAAGCGTTCGGCAAAGGCTTCCTGTTCGGGGCTTTCGCCTGGTAGCTCAACCACGGCAAACAGTTTGCCCCGCAGAGCTTGGCGTGTATCTGGTGGCGGCTCCACGACGCGCACACCGATCGGACGCGTCACCTGGTCGCTAGCCAGGTACGCAATCTGCGTGTGCATGATCATGGAAGGTGATTGGCTCTCGGATGGCAGTACAGTCATGGGTAAAATTGTAGCCTGCCGCGCAGAGAATGTCAACCAAAGCAGCCAGAATGAGGCAGGTACGCAATATCTACGCTGATCTGAATTTCAGGCACATGGTTTGGGGAAAAGGCTGTTCACCATGCCTGATTTTTGCCGAAAAAGAGAGTAAATTGTATACATCTTCATCATGGCTCAATTTACACCTGTGAGTTCGGGGATCTATCCGTAAAAATGGGTGCAACTCCCGAAACGTGGGTTATCCGCATAGCTCGGCGCGGCATTTACAGAAAAAATCCAAATGAATTGTCCAACGCAATCAGAGGCTAGCCTGAAATTCTGTGCGGCTCCTTGGTTATAGCACAATGAGTGGGGACCGCAACATTTCAGGCCAGGTCTTTCAGAATAGTTCTACATTCCGAGAAGCCAGCTCAAAATCGGTTGTGGATCGTGTGGACAAAGCATCCACAACCAGCGAGAAGAGAGACTTTGAGATAAGTCCTAGTAAGGAGAAGTACGGCCGTGGCAGTCGCAACCTGTGTTGAATGCGATGAGGAAATTGCAATTAGTGGCCGCCCCCGCCTGGGGGCAAAAGTAATCTGCACTCAGTGTGGCGCGCGTTTAGAAATTGTCAACACGTCACCCGTCGAGCTGGATTGGGCATACGAAGAAGAAGACGATGATGACTGGGATGGCGAAGACGATTACGATTTTGACAACGACGACAGCTTTGAAGAGGATGACTTTGATGAGGACGAGGATGATTTCGACGACGATGATGAGCAGTGGCGCTGAGCGGCCACGCTGCCCATGAGCGAGCGTTACCCGATCCCGGCGGGCATCCATCGCGTGGAAGAGGAGATTCTACGGAGTCGGTTCATCACGACGGTGGGGCCAGCCGCCACCACCGAGGAAGCGCGCGCGTTTATCGATTCGGTGCGCGCTGAATTTGCCGATGCCTCGCACAATTGTTGGGCCTACGTGGTTGGCGTCCCTGGCAGCACCGGGCAGATCGGCCTGAGTGATGATGGTGAACCCCATGGCACCGCGGGTCGCCCGATGCTGACTGTGCTGCTGCACAGCGGGGTCGGCGATATTGTGGCTGTTGTCACGCGCTATTTTGGCGGCACCCTGTTGGGCAAGGGTGGGCTGGTCAAAGCGTACAGTGGCGGTGTGCAGCTTGCCTTGCAAAGCCTGCCCACGGTTCCCTACGTCCCGGTTCGTGAGTTGCTTGTTGTGCTCGACTATGCAATGGTTACTCCCTTCCAGCGCCTCTATCCAGCATACGAAGTGACCATTGTTGAGCAAGACTTTGCCGCAGATGTCACCTTGCATCTTCGCTTGCCCGAGGATCAGCTCGAGGGTTTTAGCGCGGCCCTGACTGAATTGACCCAAGGGCGAGCGATGATCGAAAGCATTACCCCGTAAGCCGATGATTGCCCCGCGTACCATTTATTCCACGATTGACAACTGACGATAGTGGGCAGCCACTCTTGCACGGATCTGCAACCAGTCGCTACGTTCCGTTTTGGGCCACCAGGCGACCACGCTTGACCACAAAGGTGCGCGGGGGCAAGCTCATGATTGCCTCCGCTGGGGTCTCGCCCGGTACAACCACAAAGTCAGCTTGTTTGCCCACGGCCAGCCCATAATCAGGGTCGCCCATGCGCCGGGCGCCGCCTGTGGTCACGATGCCGAGCAGAAACTCGAATTCGGCTTCCTGACGGGCACCGAGACGATAGCCCAGGGTTCGGCAACGTTCCAGCATATCGACAGTATTGTAGGAGCCCCATGTATCGCGCACCCCGTCCGAGCCGGTGCAAAGCGGCACACCCGCCGCATGTAGACGGGCGAGCGGGGGGAATTGTACCCGCCCCGAACCCAGCGACATGATCGTGATCTGGTGCTCGCTCAGCAGATCGATCAATTGCTGCAAGTATGGCTCCTCTACCGAACCGAGGCAATAACAATGGCTGATGGTCACGCGGCCTTGTAGCCCCAGTGCCCGCGTCCGCTCGGCGATCAGTTCCAGCGAAAAAGCGCCGAGCATACCCGGTTCATGTAAGTGAATATCAACCTCAACACCATAACGGTCGGCCAAGGCAAAGACGGTATCCAAATGGCGTACCGGGTCGCGATCCACCGTAGATGGGTCCAATCCACCGATGCATTCGACACCCAGTTTCAGCGCCTCTTCGAGTAAAGCCACGGTACCCGGGCGCACCAACATGCCACTTTGCGGAAAGGCGACCAGTTGCATTGTGATGGCATCGGCAAATTGCTCGCGGGTACCCAGGATCCCTTCCAGGTGGGCCAGACCAGCATCGGTGTCAATATCGACGTGCGTGCGGATGTGGGTGACGCCGGCAGCAATCGCCGCGGCCACTTCGCGAGCAGATTGGGTGCGCGTATCGAGATTCAATTCCTGGCGAACGCGGCGCTCGTTGTCGACAAAGTCGCGAATGCGCGGCCCCGGCACCTGATTTTTGTGCCAGGGTAATCCCAGTAAATTTTTGTCGATATGAGCGTGGGCATTGACCAAACCGGGCAAGAGCAACTGGCCCTGCCCCTCCAGGATCGGTGTGCTGGCGTGCGGGGGCGAGATAGCCGCGGCCATCTGGACGATCTTATCCTGGGCAACCAACACATCAATCGGCGCGCCGCCATAGGGACGCACATTCTTCACCAACAAGTCTTGATTCATTGCAGGCTCGCTATTGCTCTGAGAGTTTATTCGTAAATTCTGCGCCAATCTATGCTGGTAAGCCCAGTTTCGGAGGGCGCAACCAGTTTACAGCTTATTATTTCTGGGCCACTGGGGCGCGTTCTGTGAAAGCGGACATCGGGTTGGGTCACAGCTTCCACCTTGCTCAACGCCTCGCGGATCGAGCCGTGGCTGGCGGAAAATTGTATGGGGACAAAAACAACCACTTAGCTGGCGCTTGACGGGGTGAGCCGAACCCAGTAAGATAAATCTATCCAACAGCTTCACAGTATCATAGCCCCCTGGCGTTGTCAATCAAACCAAAATTTGCGAGCACACTGGAGATCAGCGCGGTGAAAATTGGGATTGAAGCGAATCATTTACCAGGGTTTGCTGCTCGCTCGCCGCAGGCAACGCTCAGCCTGGCCCACAGCTTGGGTTTTGCCGGTGTCTTTTTCAAGAGCATTCTCGATCTCAGCCCGACGCTGGATGAGGGCGAACTCGCGGCGATCAAACAATTTTCCACCAGTCTGGGTCTCTACCTGGAGTGTGGTATCGGCCAGATCAACCCATACAATACCGCGGAAAATCCAGCCGTGCGTGCGCTCGGCCAGGGCGATTATCGCGCAGCGGTCGAGCGCATGATCCGCGCCGCTCACGCCATTGGCTGCACCAATCTATGGGCCGAGACGGCAACTTCGGCCAACAAATCCTATCCGCCACCATACAATGTAGATCGCTTTCGCACCGATGTCACCTGGGCCGATCAACTGTTGGCTACGGAAAAATTTCTGCGATTGTTGACGCCCCTGTTGCACGAATTGGGGTTACGGATTTGTGTCGAGACGCATGAGGAGATCACGTCGTATGAGGTGGTGCGTCTCGTCGAAGCTATCGGCCCGGATGTAATCGGCGTCACGTTTGATCCTGGCAATGTGGTCGTACTCGGGGAAGATCCGCTGGCGGCAGTACGCCGAGTTGCCCCTTACACCTATCTCACTCACCTGAAAGACCCGCTGCTGACCTTGGGGCCGCGGGGGGTATATCGGCGTATCAATGCGTGCGGATTGGGGTGTATCGACTGGGCGGTATTATTGGCGGTCTTGCAGCAACATCAGCCTGATCTCCATCTTACGCTCGAAGATCATAAGGGGACTGTTGAAATTCCGCTCAACGACGCTTACTGGCGAGCAGCTCACCCTGATCTCAACGAGGCTGAAGTGCGCGCACTTTTTCGTTTGGCCGAACAGGCCGAGCAACGCATTCAAGCCGGGCTCATTCCTGAACCGGCCAGCGACGATTTACTACCGTTCGCCGATGTTTGGCGCGAGCGCGTCCTCGCCAGCGCCGAATACCTGCGATCAACGCTGCGCACACTCGACGACTAAGGCTAATCCAAGGAGGCAAATATTCGTTTGAACGTCAAACGTCATCATGAATTCACGTTTGACGTTTGACGCATCACAGAACTAACTCAAGCAAATCAGATTTGGATCGGTTTCCAACCCTTGTCATTCAACCTAGGTTTATCCACGTAAGAGCATTTCATGAAAACCAAACTCAAAGCCCAATTTGTCATTGGCTACGACGGCAGCGACCATGTGATTTACAACAACGGCGAAGTTGTCTACGAGGGTGAACGCATTCTCTTCGTTGGCCATAATTATCCCGCAGCCGTCGAGCAAACTATCGATAATGGACAGGCGATCATCAGCCCCGGCCTGATCGATCTGGACGCGCTGGCCGATATTGATCACGCGATCTTCGATACATGGCAGCCACCGGCATTGGATCTGGGCCTGCACTGGTCGGAGGATTATTTTCTGCACCGGCGGCGCGATCTTTTCAGCTTTGAGGAGGAATGTTTCAAACGTCGCTACGCGCTGATTCAGCTCATCCTCAACGGGATTACGACCGCCATGCCCATCGCCGCGGAGACCTACAAAGGGTGGTGCGAAAGTTACGCCGAATTGGCCGCAGTGGCGCAGATCGCCAGCGAATTGGGTTTGCGGATGTATCTCGGCCCGAGTTATCGTGCAGGTATCAATGTTGTGCAAGCGGATGGCACGCGCACCGTACGCTGGGACGAAGCACAAGGGCTGGCGGGGCTGCGTGATGCGATCCGCTTTGTCGAGGATTTTGACGGCGCGCACGCCGGGTTGATCCGCGGCTGTTTGTTACCCTGCCGGATCGAAACGCTCACGCTGGATCTGATCCGCCGCACCAAAGCCGCTGCCGACGCGTTGGGGTGCCATGTGCGCATGCACTGTCTGCAAGGGTTGCACGAATTGCAGTTCCTGCGCCAATGGTATGATCAAACCCCGCTGGAGATCTTAGACAACGCCAATTTGCTTGGCCCGCGCATGCTCATCCCCCATGCCATCTATATTGGTGGCCACAGCCGGACGGGTGAACCCTATCGCGGGGAGATCGAACGGCTCGCCGCCACTGGGACGTCGATCATCCACTGCCCGCTCACCTCGGCCCGGTATGGCAACATGCTCGAAACGTTTGATCGTTATCGCCGCGCTGGGGTCAACATTGCGCTCGGCACCGATTCATTCCCGCCCGACCTGATCCGCGGGATGGACTATGGCAACAATGTGATGAAAATTCTCGATCACCAAAAAAGCGCGGGGCAGGCCGCCGATTATTTTCGCGCCGCCACCTTGGGTGGGGCCACCGCGCTGGGCCGTGACGATCTGGGGCGCTTAGCACCGGGCGCGCTGGCCGACTTGATCGTCGTCGATTTGAGCCATTTGCGCAGCGGCCCCATCGACGACCCCATCCGCACCATGTTGATGAATACGAGTGGCGCGGCCGTCCGCACGGTTATCATCAATGGCCGCACGGTTATGGAAGATGGCAAACTCCCCGGTGTAGATATGGCCGCCATGAAAACCGAAGGGCAACGTTACTTCGACAAGCTCAAAGCAGCCTACCCCGAACGCGATTATCTGCGTCGCCCACTCGACGAACTGTTTCCACCCTCGTTCCGCACGATCAATCCCCCGCGGCCCCATGTGTGATCTTGATCACACCGGCGCTGACGTTTGTTGAACAGCCAATCCCCCTTCAGTGATTTATGATCGACTTGCTCATATCACCCCGTCGGAACACGAGCACTCTCTCCAGTGTCGGATTATTTACCCCAAAGGAGTCACACCATGAATTGGCCGCGATTGACTGTTCAACGTTCTTCTGGATGGCGGGCAACTCACCTCTTGGTCGCGCTAGCCCTGTTGGTTGGGCTATTGCCAACGACCGTCTCTGCCGCCCCCAATGCCTGTCCCTCAAGCCCCTCTGGCCTGCCAGATGTGATCGAGCGGGCCACGTTCTGCGTTTATTATGATGACAGCGACACGACCGATGCCGAGGCAACCGCGGTTGCTGACCACACCCAAGCCTATTGGGATCGGTACACAACTGGCCTGGGTTTCCGCCAACCACTCTTTACCAATAAGCTGGTGGTGGAGATCCTGGACAACGCTGGCTGCAATGGGGGAACCAGCCCCAGCAGCAACGATTTTAATGTCTTCAACGGCTGCTTCTCCACCAACGAGATGATTCGCAGCGTGGTCGGCCACGAATTATTTCACCGGGTCCAATACAGCTATCATGGCACCGAGGTGAAATGGTTCAAAGAGGGCACAGCCCGAGCCATGGAAGATCTGGCCTTTGCCGACATCGACCAGCGGCCCGATGCCCTGACCGCGCCCTTCTCGTTCAATGGGCAAGCCAACGAATATCTCAACAATACCAATGTGGATATCACCAGTATTCCGCAACGCTACAATTCGGCCCTGTGGTGGAAATATTTCACCGAGCAATTTGGCACCACGGCCACCGAACCCGAACGCGGCGTGGATGCGATGCGTGCACTGTGGGATTCCGCGGAAACGTTGGATGACATTGCCGCGCTCAACGATGCGCTGAGCGACCTGGGCACAGGCACCAATTTTGATGCCGCGTTCCGCCGCTTTGCCGCGGCCAACTGGATCAAAGATTTGGCCAATCAACCCAGCGCAGCCTTCAACTACATCGACGAAGACGAAGTAGGCAGCCCCGGCCAGTATGGGCCGATCTTCCCCAGCAACGGCGGCACGATCAGCGTTGGCACACCGGCCACCTTCTCCAATCAGGCGATCAGCCGCTATGGCGCCCGCTACTTCCGGGCAACGCCGAGCGCGACCAATTGCCCTGTGGTCAGCGCCAGCTTCCACACCGACAATGGCCCGGCCTTCTACCATGTTGTCACCGACAAGAGCGGTACCCTGTCCAGCTACGATCAGAGCACGGCGAGCAACTTCACTCGTTCGTTCTTCAACGACGGCTTGACGCGGATCGTCGGCATCGCGGGTAGCACCAACAACACGGCCCAGGTCGATGTCACCCTGCAATGTGTCAACCCAGTGCTCGACATCAAATTGCCGCGTGGCGCAGCCAAAGCCAATGTTGGCCCGCACGATGCGCCCGGCAAGTTCCTGGTGCAGGTCCTGGTCACCGATGGCACCCCAACAGGCCCGGTGGTGGCTGGGTTGACCAACAGCGACTTCAAGGCACGCGTCAACGGGCAGAATGCCTTGATCACCGGCGGCGGCTTTATTCAGCAACAGTATTGGCTGGTTGTGCAAGCGCCCACCCAAGCGGCGGATGGCAATTACGACCTCGAAATTGTACTCGAGCAGTCGGGCACCACAACGCCAATCGCCTCCGACACGAACACGGCCAGCGTCTCCTACAACACCAACAATATCGATCAAATACTCGTGATCGACCGCTCTGGCTCGATGATTTCGGACGGTAAAATGGAAGCAGCCAAACAAGCCGCGCGCTTCTATGTCGATGTCACCCGCAACGATGATGGCCTGGCGGTTGTGCCTTATAACGAAAATGTCAACCCGGCACCCTTTAACATCCGCGCCGTGACCACCGTGCCAGATGTGCGCGGCACGGCCAAGGAGTACATCACTGGCTTAACGGCCAGCGGCCTGACCAGCATCGGCGATGGTATGGCCGAAGGCGTCGCGCAGCGCACTGCCAGCCCCACCGGCAACTCGGTCTGTTCCTATGTGCTGCTTTCGGATGGCATGGAAAATAGCGCGCAATTCTGGAGCGACGTCCAGACCAGCGTGCTCGACACCGGCTGCCCGGTCACCTCGATTGCCTTCGGGGCAGCTGCCGACGAGACATTGATGCAAGCGATTGCCACCGCTACGGGGGGGCTCTACTTCTACAACGATGTCTTTGTGAGCTCGGTCGCGGCCGCGGGCACCGATGCGGTCGATCAGGTGAGCAATACCATCCTGGGCCTGGGCAACAGCTACGAATATGCGCAGGGCGAGCAGGAAGGCCGACAACGGCTGGTGCGGGCACAAGGGGAGATCAACCCCAGCACTGTCATCACCCAGGAACACAAGGTAATGGTCGATGACACCGTGCGCGAGGCCGTCTTTGCTCTCGACTGGGCGCAGGGTATTCCGTTGGGTATGGCTCTCCGCCAACCCGATGGCACGGTGATTACCTCCGAGATTCTGCCTTACACCTTTGCCGATTATGGCAGCCGTCACCTGGGCTGGCGCATCCCCAACCCGCAACCGGGGGAATGGACGATGCTCGTCTTCTCTGCCCGCCAGGGGCCGATTCTCACCGTGGCCCCGGCCAGCGTCGAGGCCAATGATGCGCTCCTGCAGGATGGGAACACGCCCTACCAGGTGATCGTCAGTGGCCACTCCAGCCTGACTGTGCATCTCCTGTTGCCCGACCGCCTGGGTACGCTCTACACCACTGGTCAGCGAGTGCCGATCTTCGCCATTGCGACGAGTGATCAGCCCCTGCTCGGCCTGGCTCCGTCCGCGCTGGTCACCTCCCCGAATGGGCGACGGCAGCTCGTGCACCTCTTTGATGATGGTCAACACGACGATGGCGTGGCCAATGATGGGGTGTATGGCGGCTATTACACCATCGTCAACCAGGCCCTGCCCGTCACGCCGACCGGTGAGGAAGGCCCGGAGCCGACACCCAATAATGAGGGATCGTACATCGTTCGGCTGGGCATTCGCACGCCTGAATTCAACCGCGAAACCCTCGGCGCTTTCTCTGTCCTCGCGGGTGAAGATACCAACAGCAATGGGCTGCCCGATCCCTACGAAGTGGAGAACGATGTCAACAACGATGGCGGCGACCCGGATCTGGATGGCCTCAACAACCTGGCCGAGTATGAACTGGGCACCGACCCGCGCAACTCCGACAGCGATGGCGGCGGCGAGAACGATGGCTCAGAATTCGCCAAAGGCAAAGATCCGTTTGACCCCAGCGATGATGGCATTGTCGCCCCGCAATTCCTGAAGGTCACGCCGGGCGTCGGCGCAAACATCATCACCTATGACGTGCGCCCAGAGTATGATCGCATGGTGCTCTACCGTGCAACCGGCGAGGATGGGCCCTGGTCGCTGCACGAGCCCGAACTGCCCAATACGGGGATCTACACCGATACGGCAGAGAATGGCACGACCTATTTCTACCGCTATATGGCGCTCGATGCTGATGACGACCGCTCCGCGGTGATCGACACGACCCCGGGCACCCCCAGCACCGACCCAGTCGCGCCCGAGACGATCCTGCTGATCGACAATGGCGCGGCGGAGACCAGTGATCTGGCGGTGACGCTGTCCTTTGCGCCCCACGGCCATGATGAGGCCGACGAGCCCGAAACCTTTGATGACATCACCGAGATGCGCATCAGCAATGACCCGACCTTAGCCGATGCCGAGTGGCAACCATTTGCCCCGGAAGTTTCCTGGCAACTGGCGCCGACCGAACCCGGCCAAATCGCCAAGGTCTATGCGCAGGTCCGGGATGGCGCGGGGAACGAGTCGCTCCAGGTGCTGGATGACATTCTCGTGATCGAAGAAACAGGTGGCGGTGGCTTGGACATCAATCTCTACCTGCCGATGATCCAGAATTGACGCAGGATGCATCCAGACAAACTAGGCTTGACAAGTAAATAACGTGAGTTCGGGTTAAGGCAGTGCGGGAAGCGAGCAGGAACGCAGGTT
>CAZIRP010000053.1:0-8059 GCA_964541665.1 uncultured Caldilineaceae bacterium
CAACCTCCCAGTGAGATTAAACCATATCAGTCATTTTTGAGATAACTTCTAGCCACCATTGCCCAATGGGCGCGCGTCTACGCGCAGGGCGAGATCCTCGCCAATTATCGCCGTGTCATGCGCATCAACCTGCTGACCTCGCTGGGCTTTTTGGGCTTTATTGGCTTGCACCTCTTTGGGATCTTGTAGACAAACTACCCATCCAATCAGAACAGAAGGGATCTGGTTGGATGGGTAACTCGGCCAGGCGGCCCTGGTCGCTACTCCGCGTGTTCAGAGCGGGCCGGATGTACTACCAGCCCGCGGGTGTTGCTTAGCCATACGCCCCGCGCTCCAGGAAACCGAGCAGCCGCTTGAGCCGCGGGTTGGCATCCTGGTAGACGTGTTCGGGCATCTGATAATTCATAAAGGGATAATACTTGTGGCCGATGATGCGGCGGGCGTAGGTCACTTGGGTGATGTAGCGTGTCCGCTCGCTCGTGTTCGGCCCGCCGCGATGCCACACTTGATTGTTGAACAGCACGACCGAGCCAGCCGCCCCGCAGTTATATTTCACCTGGTCTTGCCATTGCGTGCCTTCGATCACCCGCGGGCAGGGCTGCCCAAACAAGTGCGAACCGGGGATCACTTCGGTGCCCCCATGTTTCGGCTCGGTGACATCGGTCAGATAGTAGTTGGCGGTAAAGAAGAGTACGGGCAGGCGCACGTTTTTGGGCGGCTCGCCCTCGGTCACCAGATAGTGTGGCGCGTCATCCTGATGCCAGGTGTCGATGCCTGCACCGGTTGGCGTCTTGAACGAGTTGTTGTGGATTACGTGGCAGTTCGGCGCGATCAGGGTTTCGGCCAACGTGACAATCGGCTCCACATCAAAGAGGCGCAGATTGGCCTGGCTGCTCTCAAACAGGCGGTGCGCGAGGATCAGCTTCGGATTGCTGGCATTGAGTCCGTTGGGATTGTGTTCGAGCGCCCAATCCAGATCGGCGCGCAACTCGGCGCACCAATCCGCGGGCAGGAAATTCTCCAGAAAGAGATAGCCATCGCGATGAAATTGCTCGACCCAGGCTTGGATCTGCTCGGTGCTAGCCGGTTGGCCGGCGCGAACCGTAGTGGTTGAAGCGTCAAGAGTCATGAGTGTTCCTGCTTTGTTTTGGTAGAGATCGGCTGGAAAGATGGTCGGTGATGGGATGGCAGGGGAGACTAGCCATCCGCACCTTGCACCTGCAATTGTAGCCTTACCAAAACCATCGCACAAACTGCTTTTGGCCAGCAGGTAGGTAGAATGCAAAATCCCATCCCCAGCCTACGCAGATTTGCGCAGATTCCATGGCAGAGCCGCCAGCAATCTGTGTCATCTTGAGAATTGCCTGTTCCGCCATTCGCTCCGCTGCTTCCTGGAGACTATTGTCCCGTGTGCTGGCGATTGAGCCTCACCACTGCAAAAGACCGGCTGGATCAGGTCGCCAGGATTGCAACACTTTCATATAATTTGCCCGTTCAAACGCGGCAGGATCAGCCACATTGCGCTGGCTCATGCTCCCTTGCAGCTGAGCGACAGACTCGTATTCGTTCTCTTCCATCCACTGTTGTAAGGCAGCGACGACCTCCCCAATGCGCCCTGGCCCATGGCGTAGCAACTCAGAAGCCATCATCGTCACCTTGGCCCCGGCCATCAGCCCTTTGAGCACATCCTCGTGCGATTGCACCCCACTGGTGATGGCAAAGTCGAGTGGCACTTGATCGCAGAGGATCGCGACCCAACGCAATGGCAGGCGCAACTCGTAAGGATTGCTCAAACGTAGATTGGGCGTCACAGCCAGGTCATTGAGATCAATGTCTGGCTGATAAAAGCGGTTGAAAAGCACCAACCCGCTGGCCCCGGCCTGCGCAAACCGATTCGCCATATTGGCAAACGAACTGAAGTAGGGCCCCACCTTCACCGCCACTGGGATCGAAACCTCGGCGCGCACCGCCTGGACTACATCCAGATATTGCTGCTCCACCTGGCTGCTGGTCAACCTGGGGTCGGTGGCCATGAAATAAATATTGAGTTCGAGCGCATCAGCGCCAGCATCCTGGATATGGCGAGCATATTCCACCCAGCCACCCGCCGAACTGCCATTCAGGCTGCCAATGAGCGGAATATCGATGGCAGCTTTGGCAGTGCGGATCAAATTCAGATAGGCATCTGGGCCAACGTTATAGCTATCCATTTCTGGAAAGTAGGTGAGCGCTTCGGCAAAACTATCCGCTCCATAGTTCAGGTAGTGGTCGAGCAGGTGACTTTCATGCTCGATCTGCTCTTCGAACAGCGAATACATCACGATGGCTGACGCGCCTGCGTCCTCTAGCCGACGAATATTGTCCAGACTTTGCGACAAGGGTGAGGCCGACGGCACAACTGGATGGGTTAAGTTCAGGCCCAGATAGGTGGTAGAAAGATCCATTTTTTATGTTACCTCCTGCATAGGACGCAATTTGTTACGCGGTTTGCTTTGCCAGTTCCGCGTATCGCTGCCAACGTTCCAGGACCGCGGCTTGCGCCCGTTCCATCAAGCTGGCCGCTTCGTCTGGATTTGCCTGCTCGAGCACGCGATAGCGATTCTCGTTATAGGCATAATCTTTGAATTGCAGCGATGGCGCTTTGCTGTCGAGTTGGAAGGGGTTTTTCCCCTCTGCTGCGAGCCGCGGATCGTAGCGATAGAGCGGCCAGTAGCCCGATTGCGTCGCCAGAGCCTGTTGCGACAAACCCTTCGTCATATCGATGCCGTGGGCGATACAGTGGCTATAGGCAATGACCAGCGATGGGCCAGGATAGGCTTCGGCCTCTTGAATGGCCTGCAACGTCTGCCGATCATTCGCCCCCATTGCCACCTGCGCAACATAAACATTGCCATAGGTCATGGCCATCAGCCCCAGATCTTTCTTCCCGGTTGGTTTCCCCCCAGCCGCGAATTTCGCCACCGCGGCCAATGGGGTTGCTTTGGACGCCTGACCGCCTGTATTGGAGTAGACTTCGGTATCCAGCACCAAAATGTTGACATTGTGTCCACTCGCCAAAACATGGTCGAGCCCGCCATAGCCAATGTCATAGGCCCAGCCATCCCCGCCGACGATCCAAACCACCTTCTTGACCAACTTATCAGCCAGGCTGAGCAGATCGCGCGCTTGCGGATCGTCCATGCCCGCCAATCTTTGTTTCAATTCGGCCACCAGTGTTCGTTGATGGTTGATGGCCGTGTCGTCGGCTTGCGGATTGCTCAACAACGCCTCCGCCAGTTCCTCGCCAACGACTGCGCGCAGCCGATTGAGCAGTTCGCTGGCATATTCGACTTGCTTATCCAGCGTCAGCCGCATACCCAGCCCAAATTCGGCATTATCTTCAAAGAGCGAGTTGGACCACGCCGGGCCGCGCCCTGCATTGTTTTTGGCCCATGGCGTTGTGGGTAGATTGCCACCATAGATACTTGAACAACCGGTGGCGTTGGCAATCAGTGCGCGATCCCCATACAGTTGGCTGATCAGCTTGAGATAGGGCGTCTCGCCACAGCCTGCACAAGCCAGCGAGAATTCAAAGAGCGGCTCCAGCAACTGCACATTTTTTACCTGATTATAGTTCAGCCCTGCGGCATCGCTGGCCGTTGTTGTCTCAACCTGTTCGGGCAGGGTTTCAAAATACTCCCAGAATTTGCGGCCTTCGTCGCGCAACTCGAATTGCGGGGCCATATTCAGGGCCTTCCGCCCCACCGCTCGTTTATCTTTGACCGGACAGGCCTCGACACAGAGGTTGCATCCTGTGCAATCTTCAACCGCCACCTGGAGCGTGTATTGATGATCTGGAAATTCCCGCCAGCGCGCAGCCGCGGTTTTGAACCCGGCTGGGGCGTCGGCCAACTGCTCAGGTTCCACCAGCTTGGCGCGGATCACTGCGTGTGGGCAGACAAAAACACACTTACCACACTGGATGCAGATGTCGGGCTCCCAAACCGGCACTTCCTGGGCAATATTGCGCTTCTCCCATTGGGTGGTGCCAGTGGGGAAGGTGCCATCCACCGGCAAGGCACTCACCGGTAGCAGATCGCCCTGATTGGCCATCATCTTTGCGGTCACTTCCTGCACAAAGGCCGGGGCCAGGGGCGACACAACCGGAGGCAGCTCGATGGTGCTGGTGATCGCGGTTGGAACCTGTACCCGATGCAAATTCGCCAGGGTCGCGTCGACGGCGGCAAAATTTTTGCGTACCACCGGCTCACCGCGTTTGCCATAGGTTTTGCGGATTGCCTTTTTGATCTGCTCGATGGCCTCCGCGCTGGGCAAGACCCCACTAATGGCGAAGAAACAGGTCTGCATCACCGTGTTGATCCGGGCGCCGAGACCTAATTCCTGGGCCACTTTATAGGCATCAATGGTATAAAATTGCAGACGCCTGGCAATGATCGTCTCCTGCACCACGCGGGGCAACTTTGCCCAAACATCGTCGGGGCCATAGGGCGCATTGAGCAAAAAGACCGCGCCTTCCTCCGCCGCAGCTAACACATCGTACATTTGCAAAAAGCCGAACTGATGGACTGCAACCAAATTCGCCTTCTCGATCAGATAGCTGCTTTGGATCGGGCGTGGGCCAAAGCGTAGATGCGAGATGGTGCGCGCACCGGACTTTTTGGAGTCGTAAACGAAATAGCCCTGGGCAAAATTAGCCGTCTCTTCGCCAATAATCTTGATCGAATTCTTGTTTGCCCCCACCGTGCCATCTGAACCAAGCCCCCAGAAGATCGCCCGGACTGTTTCTGGCGCTTCAATGTTGAACGCTGGGTCATACTCCAGGCTCGTGTGCATGACATCGTCCACAATGCCAACCGTAAAATGATTCTTGGGCGCTGGTTTGCTCAGTTCGTCAAAGACAGCCTTGACCATTGCTGGTGTAAATTCCTTGGACGACAACCCATAGCGCCCACCAATAATGCGGATATCCTTCGGAAACGCGTTTGCACGACCCCCCTCGTAGACCGCGGTGACCACATCCAGATAGAGCGGTTCTCCTGCGCTCCCCGGCTCTTTGGTGCGATCCAAAACAGCAATAGCATTGACGGTGGGTGGCAGTGCAGCCAAAAATAATTCGCTGGCGAAAGGCCGATAAAGGCGCACCTTCACCAGGCCAACTTTTTCACCCTGCGCCATCAGATGCTTGACCGTCTCCTCGACTGCCTCACAGCCGGAGCCCATCAACACAAGCACACGTTCGGCATCGGGCGCGCCGACATAGTCAAAGGGGTGATATTGGCGGCCAGTCAGCGCGGCAAATTTATCCATTACGTTCTGGACGATGGTGGGCACCGCCGCATAAAATGGGTTTACGGTTTCACGTGCCTGAAAATAGACATCTGGATTTTGCGCAGTGCCGCGCATCACCGGCGCGTCTGGGGTGAGCGCCCGCGCCCGATGGGCATGCACGAGGCGGTCATCGATCATGGCCCGGATTTCGGAGGGGCCAAGCTTTTCAATCTTATTGATTTCGTGCGACGTGCGAAAGCCGTCAAAGATATGCAAAAATGGGATACGACTCTCAAGGGTGGCTGCTTGACTAATTAGCGCAAAGTCCATGACTTCCTGTACCGAATTGGCAAAGAGCATGGCCCAGCCCGTGGCGCGGGCAGCCATCACATCGCTGTGATCGCCAAAGATCGAAAGCCCCTGGGCGGCTAATGACCGGGCCGCGATATGAAAAACGGTGCTGGTCAGTTCACCGGCGATCTTGTACATGTTGGGGATCATAAGCAGCAGGCCCTGACTGGCCGTAAAGGTGGTTGCCAGCGAGCCAGTTTGGAGCGCGCCATGCACCGCGCCCGCTGCCCCTCCTTCGGACTGCATCTCTACCACAAGCGGGACGCTACCCCATAAATTGGGCTGGCCTTGGGCGCTCCACAGGTCAGTCAGTTCGCCCATGCCAGAGGCTGGGGTAATCGGGTAGATGGCAACAACTTCGTTGGTCTGATAGGCAATGTGGGCAGCTGCCTCACTCCCATCAATGGTGATTTGTTCGCACGTCATTGTGCTTTCTCCATCCGCTCTTTATCGGCATAAATTCGGTACCCCGCGCATAGCAGGGTACGCGGTCAGACTATCTCACGATAAAGACTATAAAACAGACTCTCTCCAATTGAGACCTGCAACTGGAGAGAGTCTGGACTGGTCAAACGGTCAGTTTTTTTCCTGGTTGGGTGACCAGGGGCGCGTTATCGTTCGTGCGGGGTTATGTATGATCTAATACTGGCGTTGAAAGATCACCGTCCAGCTAAAGTGGCCCAGACAGCCCGGCGCGGCCACAAAATGGGCGCAACTGGCCTCGTCGCTGCAATACCTGGCCGCGATCAACTGTTCGTAGGCGATCGCATCGGGGCGGGTAACGAGGCCGGTCGCCATTTCACTGGTCACCGCGCGGCCATCCACATCGCGGATCACCGTCACATCCTGGCCGCTGCCCAGCACAAACTCCACCGCGCCATCGCCTTTGCCCTGCGAGCCGGTGACAAAAATCTCGCGTGCGCCATATTGGGCTTGCACCGCCACCCCGCTGAGCCGCACACCATTGGCATCGACCACGACCACTTCAAGCTGCCGTTTTTCGCCACAACTGACCGAATCGCCAAAGAGCGAACCGCCATTTTCATAGACATCCCACAGCCGTTTTTGGATCACCCGGAAGTCGGGGCCGTCGCTGGCTGGTGGCGCTGTGGGTGGCGGATCAGCAGGAGGGGCCGCAGTCGCGGTAGGTGGTACAGCTTCACTCGCTGCAGATTCAGTGACCGGCTGCGGCTGTGGCGGCGGTGACGGCGTGGCCGTGGGTGGCGGCGGGATTGTCTCGACCACAGTGACGGTGGCTGTGACCCCGCGTACCGCGACCAAAGGTGCATAAACCCAACTCACCGTGCCATCGGCCAGCGCTACCTGCCACCAATCGCCCGCGGCATTCTGCCCGTTGATCGCGACTTCGTCACCCGTTGCCAACCCGCCTAAGATCGGATACTCTGTGCTTGGCCCGGCGCGCAGATTCAGCCCATTCAGTGCTCGGGCCATCGGGGATTCTGGCGATTCTGCACCCGTGAGCGCGACTGACCCCGTGATCACCGGGGTAGCGGTCGGCACCAGAATGAGTGGTTGGCTGCTTGTCGGGGTGATGCTGACCGGCAATAGCTGAGTGGGGGTCGGGATTGCGCTGCTCGTCAGTGATTCCGCGGTCGGTACCAGAATCAGCGCCGGGGTGGCGGGCAATTCAGCGCTGATCGCCACCGTCGGGGTGATGTCAACTGGTGCGGCAAGCGTGGCCTGCTCGGTGGGTGTGGCGGTCAAGGTCGCTACGGTTGCTACTGGGGCGGTTGGCCCCGTCACCGTGGATTCGGCGGCTGGCAAGGGGAAATTTGTGCAACCAGCGCCCAGCAGACAAAGCAAGAGCAGGCTCAACCCCAGACGAATAGACATCTTTTCACACTTTCGCTCATGAACCCTAAAAATACTTTCAAAAACTTATCCACAGAGTATGCAGATTCTAGTCTACCATAAGCAAAGAGCGCGCCCAATTGCGCCGCCATTTTCCATTGTTTTTGTCAATCGCCCGAGTAAAATCCAAAAACTCTTTCAAAATCCCATCCACAGATTGCGCAGATTCACAGCAGAAAAACCAAAAATCTCTGTCATCTCTAAGTCAAACCGAACAAGATTTTAGAAACCACAGAGTACATAGAGAGTGATAAAAGATGGTTGATGATTGACTACATTTTTTACCCCGAAGGACACGAAATACACGAAGTTTTTCTTCGTGCCCTTCGTGCGCTTCGTGGTTCAATTAAGCTGTTTCACCAGCTATCCACTCACCATTGACACTGTCCACGGATTCGCAGAGTACGCAGAGTTGCGCAGATTCACAGCAGGAAAACCAAAAATCTCTGTCATCTCTAAGTCAAACCAAACAAGATTTTAGAAACCACAGAGTACATAGAGAATGATAAAAGCTGGTTGATGATTGACTACATTTTTTACCCCGAAGGACACGAAATACACGAAGTTT
>CAZIRP010000053.1:8159-9158 GCA_964541665.1 uncultured Caldilineaceae bacterium
TCAATTAAGCTGTTTCACCAGCTATCCACTCACCATTGACACTGTCCACGGATTCACAGAGTACGTAGAGTTGCGCAGATTCACAGCAGGAAAACCAAAAATCTCTGTCATCTCTAACATCTGCGGTTTCCAAGCAGGTACCTGGTTTTACTCAGCAGCTTTTCTCAGGAGGAAATGATGTCGAATTTCATCTGTGTGACTTGCGGTACCCAATTCCCGGCCAGCGACGCCCCGCCCGCAGCATGTGCAATCTGCCTGGATGAGCGGCAATATATCGGGTGGCAGGGACAACGTTGGACTACACTCGAGGAGTTACGCCAGACCCATCACAACCAGATCAAACCCGAAGCGCCGGGCCTGATCGGCATCGGCACCGAGCCAGGCTTTGCCATTGCCCAGCGTGCACTGTTGGTGCAGACGCCACAGGGCAACCTGCTGTGGGATTGTATCAGCCTGATCGATGAGGCGACGGTGGCTGCTGTGAAAGCGTTGGGCGGGATTGCCGCCATCGCAATTTCGCACCCCCACTATTATTCGGCCATGGTCGAATGGAGCCGCGCCTTTGACGCGCCGATCTATCTGCACACCGCGGACCAGGCCCATATCATGCGGCCTGATCCGGCGATCCAACTGTGGACGGGCGAGACGCATCGTTTGCTGGGCGACCTGACCTTGATCCGCTGTGGCGGCCATTTTGCCGGTGGCACGGTTTTGCACTGGCCTAGCGGGGCCGATGGACAGGGGGTGCTGTTGAGTGGCGATATTCTGACCGTGGTGTCGGACCGTCGCTATGTCAGCTTTATGTATAGTTATCCGAACTTGATTCCGCTCTCCGCGGCAACAGTGCGGCGCATCGCCACCGCGCTGGCACCCTATCCCTTCGCGCAGATTTACGGCGCCTGGTGGGATCGGGTCGTGGCTCAGGATGCCAAAGCCGCGGTGCAGCGCTGGCGATTGATCGCTGAGAGCCAATTCATGCGGGCACTTTGCATCCCGCTG
>CAZIRP010000053.1:9258-23573 GCA_964541665.1 uncultured Caldilineaceae bacterium
GCGCTGGCGATTGATCGCTGAGAGCCAATTCATGCGGGCACTTTGCATCCCGCTGATGATGCCAGAACCCAATAGGTAACGCCTCTCATTTCACTTTTGCTATAAAACAGATTAACCATACCGCCCGAGATTTTTATTGACAGCAACTGGTTGTTATAGGTATGATGACCTTGGTCTGTGCTCAAGTTCGTTGTTTATAAAAGTTTCCAAAAGTAGACCAAAGGAGTAGGAAGATGAGCAAAAGCTCGATCTGGCGCTTACTGTCTATCTTGACAGTCGCTATGTTATTCGTAGCGTGCAGCGCGCCCGCAGCTAGCCCTGCCGCACCGTCCGGAGATACCGGCGCAAGTACAGGAGATAGTGCCGCCCCCGCTGGTAACATCGAATTGGTGGTCTGGGCCGAAGGCGGGACTGTCGATACGATGACCTCGGATCCAGAAGGGCAGGGCCAGTATGGCCGCTATCTGATCGAAAAGTTCGAGGAAGAAAATCCCGGTGTCACGGTGAAGCTCGAATACCACGGCTGGGATGAAGAATTGCGCCAGAATCTGGTGACAGCCCTGCTCGGTGGCAACGCTCCCGACATTGTCGTGGGTGAAAACTTCTTCCAGCAATATGCCGAACTTGGTTCGTTGGTCCCGCTGGATGATGTGATCGCCGACATCAAGGACAATCTGATCCCCGGAACTTATGCCGCGGGGGTTTATCAGGATCAAGTCTATGGCCTTTCCTCTTCCACGGGCGTCTTTGGGTTTGAGCGCAACTGCGCCGTGGTGGAAGCTGCTGGTTTGGACTGCAACACCCCGCCCGAAACGTGGGACGAGTTGCTGGCCCAGGCGCAGCAGATCACCGAAGCTGGCAATGGTGAGTATTATGGCTACACCTTGCAAGGCCCAGTTGGCTTTTCCGTAGGTGGCATCTTCCGCGTCGCGGTCTATCTGGCCCAGGCCGGTGCGCCCATGTGTAGCGAAGATTGTACGCTGCCTTATTTCAACAACCCCGATGCTGTGCCGGTGATGGAATTCCTGCGCGAGATCAATCGCTTCACCCCGCCCGGCCTCACCTTTGACCCAGACGAGGGTCGCGTTTACACCCAGCTCTTCAATGGCCTGTCCGCCTACCAGATCGCGGGTAGCTGGCACATCAATTGGGCCAAAGAATCGGGCTGCGAAGATTGCCGCTATTCCGGTGTGCCGATCCCGAATGGTGGGCAACCGGCCAGCATCATCGTGGCAAATGTGATGTACGCCGTGCTCAAGGAGAGCGATCACCCCGATGTGGCCGCTGAGTGGATCAAATTCCTGACCCGCGACGATGTGCAGGATATGGTCTACCCGCTCACGGGCCGCCTGCCCTCGACCCGCAGCGCGCTTGAGCGGCTGCGCCCAGACGTGGATGACGCCACCGCCGCGTTCATCGACCAACTGCTCAACAACCCCGAACTGGGGATCTTGCCGCAGTGGCGCACCGACCCGCAGAAGTTGTGGCAGATCTACAACGACATGTTGACGGAAATCCTCACCACCGAGGAACCGGTGATCGACATCATGGATCGCGCCCAGGCTCTGGCTGATGAAGTGGTCAGCGCCGCCCAGTAATGGTTGATTCAGGGGTGCGCCTGTTCTGACCTGTTTGATCATAGCAATTTGCTGGTACAGGAAGGCTATTGGCAAAACAAGCGGAGCAGGGCGCATCCCTGGTAGGAAAACAGCAGCAGTGAACCCCTGGAGAGCATCCATGATACGCGCCGGCTTTGTGATTGAAAATCCCCTCACCAAATCGAGCATCCTGGTTGTGGAGAGTGATGCTGAAACCAACGGTAAGGGCTGGCTGTTGGAGGTTCGTTGTGTGCCGAATGCCGGGCCTGATCTGGCAGAACATCTGCATCAGTCCTGGACTGAGCGATTTGAAATCCTCACTGGTCGGGCCTATTACAAGCTCGACGGGGTTCAAAAAACAGCCCAGGCTGGCGAGACATTTACTGTGTTGCCAGGGCAGCCCCACGTTCACCCCTGGAACGCGGGCGATACAGAAATGGTCTTTCGGCAGCAGGATGACTTCGGGCAAGCCGATCCGCAAATCGTGCAGGAAGTATTGGGTGTGTTTGCAACCATTGCCGACTTAGCCCGTCAAGGCAAAGTGAACGAGCGCGGACTGCCCAGGAACCCCCTGCAACTTGCCGCATCGCTGAGGATCCTGAACAAGCATGGGGGGTATGATGCAAGCCTGCCGATTGCTGTTCAGAATCTACTTTCTGCCACCCTTGGAAGGCTTGCGGAACTGCTCGGCTACCGCGGAATTGACCCTCGTCTGGTTCACTAACTGTCTGTGCAGCCCATTGTCTGCCGATTTCGTTGTTGCAAGATGCAATTACATGCGATTACGACGCACGCAACAATTGATTGATGAATTTTCGACGAAGCGAGTGTGACTAGCGCTTACCTCAAATCTCTGTATCGTATTGGCTACGCTGATAAAATCAACACGAGCCACAATCATTTTGAGATGATTGCTATCACAACCAAGCACTATCTGTGCCTGGCCTGTATAAGCCCAGAAAAACATGACAGCAACAACTTCAAAATTACCCCTGTCCCCACCAAAACCCGTGTCTGGTTGGCAACGCTGGCGATACCGAAACCGCCAGGCGTTTGAAGCATGGATCATCCTCACGCCGGTCCTGCTCTATTTTGGCCTCTTTAATGTGGCCCCAGTCCTGCTCAACGTCGCCCTCAGCTTTACCCGCTGGAATGGGATCACAGGGACGCCGCAGTGGATTGGTATCGCCAACTACCTGCAATATCTGCGTGGCTTCTACCCGACGATCATCTTCAACACGGCCCTGTTTGCCGTGAGCGCGCTGGTGATCCAAACCACGGTCGCCTTCTTTATTGCCGTGCTCTTGAACCAGAAAGTCTTTGGCCGCAGCCTGTATCGTGCGCTCTGGTATGTGCCAACGCTGACTTCGGCGGCGATCATGGCCCAGGTCGCGGTGATCTTTATTTCTCCCTTCGACGGTGTGCTGAATTCCATCCTGACCAGCTTGGGGCAGGATCCGGTGATCTGGACAATCGAAGGTAACTGGATGCGTGCCTTTATCATCGCGTTCACCATCTGGCGGGGGATCGGTAGTCCGGTTGTGCTCTTTTTGGCCGCGCTGCAAGGCATTCACCCAGAGTTATACGAAGCGGCGATGGTGGATGGGGCAAATGGCTGGCAATTGTTGCGGCGGATCACCATTCCGCTCTTGCGCCCGATGATTCTCTTTGTTTTTGTCACGGGGATTATCGGTGGCTTCCAAATCTTCGAAGCGGTCTTACTGATCAGCAAGGGTGGCCCGCAGAATATGACCAACGTCATGTTGCTCCAAATCTATAACGATGCTTTTGTGAATACGAATATGGGCGTTGCCAGCGCAGGCGCGGTCCTGATGGCGTTGATTCTGCTCTATTTTAGCCTGACCGGGATGCGCTTGATGCAGCAAGGCCAGGGAGAAGGGAACTCATAATGGGGCGGTTAACATGGGATCGTGTGGTGATCCAACTCATTTTGATCGTCGGCAGTGTGATCATGGCCTATCCGCTGCTCTTTGGGGTCCTGGCTTCGGTTTCGAGCCTGGCCGCTTACAATAGCAGCACCTGGATTCCGATTCCCACCGAGTTCACGCTGGAAAACTACCTGGTGCTCTTTACGCGCCAATCGAATATTCTGCTCTGGGTTGTCAACACACTGCTGCGGATTGCCTGGTATGTGATCGTGCCCGGCATAGTGGCTGTGCTCTGCGGCTACGTCTTTACACGCTTGCAATTCCGGGGGCGCGAAGCGGTCTTTCTGCTGCTGCTCACCTCGATGATGGTGCCGGGGATTGTCTATTATGTGCCCACTTATGTCATGATCGCGCGCTGGCCGCTGGTCGGCGGGAATGACATCTGGGGGCAAGGCGGCTCTGGCTTCATCAACCTGTGGCCGGCCATGTTGTTGCCCGGCCTCGTGAATGTCTTTTACATCTTTCTGATGCGCCAGACCTTCTACAGCATCCCCAAGGATTTTGAGGAAGCCGCCCGGGTGGATGGGGCGACCACGCCGCAAGTGTTGTGGAATGTCTATCTGCCCATGCTCAAGCCCGCCATTACGGTTATGATCATCTTCCAGTTTGTGGCCATTTGGAACGACTACCTCTGGCCGCTGGTGGTTGCAGGCGGGAATGATCAGATCTGGCCGGTGGCGCTCGGCTTTCAGCGCATTATGCTCAGCGGGTCGTCCTTCAAGGGCGCGCGTGGCGGTCTCGTCACCGACTATCCCTTTGCCTTTACGCTGGCAACGGTTGTGACTTTGCCCACCGTTCTGCTCTTCCTCTTCTTGCAACGGTACTTTGTTGAAGGGGTGCAAGGCTTCGCGCTCAAAGGGTAATTTTCAAACGTCAAACGTCATGCGTCAGGTACGAATTGACGTTTGACGTTTGACGCCTCCCGTTTCATCCCTCACGCAAACAAAATCACCCCCCGCGCATTCTTCCCCGCTTCCATATCGGCAAATGCCTGGTTGATCTGCTCCAACCCATAAGTCTGCGTGATCAGCTCATCGAGCTTGAGCCGCCCCTCCTGGTGCCATTGTAAAAGCCGCGGCATATCAACACGTGGCACAATCGAGCCATAAAACGAACCGATGATGCGCTTTTCGCTAAAGGTGAGGCTTTGCGCCGGAATGCCCAGCGGTGTATCGGCGCGTGTCAGGCCGACGATCACGACCGTGCCCGCTTTGCGCACCATGTCGTACGCTTGTTGAATGGTCAGCGGATTGCCGATCACTTCGAACGCGTAGTCCACGCCTTTGCCCTGTGTCAACTCGCGGATCGCGGCCACCGCGTCATGTTGGCTGGCATCAACCAGATCGGTGGCGCCAAATTGTTGCGCAAATGCCAGCTTGCTGGCCAGCCGATCCACCACGATGATGCGTTCGGCCCCGGCCAGGGCCGCGCCTTGCACCACATTCAAGCCAACACCACCCGCGCCGATCACCACGACCGAACTGCCGGGCTCCACTTGCGCCGTGTTGATCACCGCGCCAACGCCGGTTGCCACGCCGCAGCCCACCAGCGCCGCGTTCGCCAGGGAATAGCGGGGGTCGAGCTTGACCAGGTTGATCTCGGGCACGACGATCAATTCCGACATGGTGCCGACGCGGGCCATTTGCGGCAACTCCTGCCCGGCGGCATTGTGAAACCGGCACGTGTTATCCAGCAGACGCCCGGGCAGGAGCGAGAATCCTTCGCATAGACATGGTCGGCTGGCTTGACAGAAGCGACATTCCCCGCAATAACTCACAAACGAGAGCACCACGTGATCGCCCGGTTTGACGTAGGTGACGCCTGCGCCGACGCGCTCGATGATGCCCGCTCCTTCATGGCCGAGCACCACTGGCGGATCATAATAGATCGTCCCGTTCACTACCGAAAGATCCGAATGGCAGACACCGGTCGCCTGCATCCGCACAACCACTTCGTGTTCTTTTGGGTCATCCAGGGTCAGGGTTTCGATGGTTACAGGCTGATTGTGCTCGTAGACCACCGCTGCTTTGGTGCGCATGGGGATTGGCTCCTTTAGAACTGGGACGCTACCGAGGGATGTTTTTTTAATTCGGCACAGTATACGGTTGCGGAGAGGGGCTTGTCAATCGGCAGATTTGCAGGGGCAGGCGGGTGATCCAGCGCGGCGCTGGCCCATGGGGGCCGTGAAAGTTAGGAGCGATCTGCGCATTGGCTGTTTTGCGCAGACCACTCACGGATGTGACTCAGGCGGCGCGCCGCGGGCGACCACCGGCTTCGACCCACAATTGTTCGGCGCGCGGAATGGCAGTGCGGAAACCGGCTTCGCCTGTTTTGCTGGCTTCTTCCACGCTCACCCAGCCATCAAACCCTTGTTGCACCAAAATTTGGAAAATCTCTTTCACTGGAGCAACGCCGGTGCCGAGCAGACAAGGTTCAAAGACGCCCGCTTGGCGAATGTCGTTGACATGCACCATGCTAACCCGATCTTTGACAGCTTCCAGCACCGCCAGCGGATCGTCGCCCGCGCCGATGGTGTTGGCCGTATCGTAGAGCAGGCGCAAGCTGGTGCCCGCGGTGCGCTGCACGATCTCCAGAAAGCGGTCGGCTGGCTGCGAAAAATCATTATAGGTCCACGCGTAGCCCTTGGTGTGGTTTTCGTAACAGAGCGTGACCCCGGTTGCTGCGGCTTCATCCAAACAGGCGGTGAGCCCGTGGACCGCCCACTCGATGCCCTCGGCGCGTTCCACGCCCGGGTGATTCTGCCCAGCCGTGACGCGGATAAAGGACGCGCCCAACGCCGCGGCCACATGACAAAACTGTTGGAGCTCGGCGATCTGGCGGGCGCGCTCGGCCGCGTCGGGGTGGGTGAAGTCCGCATACGTCACCAACATGGCGATCTGCACCCCGGCGTCGGTCGCCTGTTCTCGGACCGTGCGCAATTCGGCGGCGGTGCGCCCGGGCAGATGCACAACGCTGACATCCGCGCCATCCAGGCCTAAATCGGCGGCAAAACGAAACCAATCGGCCAGCGTGCGGCTGCCAGCCGTCAATTCTGGGTAGAGCGAAACGGGCAAACAACTCAGTTTCATGATCAACTTTTTCTTATTTTTTTCTTTTGACGAATGACGATTGACGAATGACGATTGACGCATGACGATTGACGCATGACGATTGACGCATGACATTTGACGTATCGCAAAACAAGCTACCTGCTTTTGCTTTGTCTGATTCGTTAGTATACTTGTTATTCCAAGCTTCCCACAACATGATTCAACCACAAGGAGAAATCAATGGCCCAGTTTGTTGGTGATTTTGAAGCCTACATGCCGGTTGAGTTTAATGGCAAACCCTACGGCGTCTCAGGTGTGCTTGCTACGCTGGATGAAGCAGGCATTGATGTCTGTGTGCTCTTTCAGGGCGGCGTTCCGGCGGACCCGCGCCCGGGCAACGCGCACCTGTTAGACGCCGTCAAAGGCGAGGCTCGCATCCTGCCGGGCGCGCTGATCAACCCGACCATGGGGCCGCTGGCGCTCGACGATCTGCGCCGCTGTGTGGATCGGGGTGCCCGTACCGTCAAATTGATGGCCGCCGCGCACCGCTATCGGCTGGATTCGGATTGTGTGGACCCGGTGATGGCGCTGGCCCGCGAGCTGGGCATTTCGGCCACCATCCACTCCGGCTCGGAGATCAGCGGTTGCTCGCCTGCTTACATCAACACGCTGGCCAAACGCCATCCCGATGTGCCGATCATTATGGATCACATGGGCTATCGCGAGTGGATCGGGCTGGCCGTGGAGGCCGCGGTCGAGAATGCCAACATCTATCTCGGCACGACGCTGATCGCGGCTGCCGAGCCGATCAGCATCAAAAATATTGTAGCCGGGGGCAAAGTGGGGGCCGACCGCATTGTCTTTGGCTCCAACTCGCCTGCTGGCGTGGCCCCGCACGGCGTCAACGGCATCCGTCGAGTTGGGTTTACCGCAGAGGATGAAGCGCTGATTCTCGGTGGGAATTTCCGTCGAATTTACGGATTGTAGATGATAGACGATGGACAGTAGACGATAGTTCTGTCGTCAACCGTCCATCGTTCACCATCTAGTGCGCTACCGAGCCATCGGCATGGAAATAGCCGTTGATCTTGATCGGTTTGTAGGGGAATTTGGCGAGTTTGTCCTCCTGGATGTCGCAGCCAACACCGGGGCGGTCGGGCACAACAAGATAGCCGCCCTGGCGTTCGGGTGGATAATCGACAATCTCGTTGAAGGGATCCGAACTGGTCAGGTTTTCGTGCAAGAAATAATTCGGGATCGACGCATCGAATTGCACGAACGCGTTGATGTTGAAGGGGCTGCCCATCAAATGCGGGAAGATGCCGACCAGCGCGGCCTCGGCCATGCCCGCGATCTTCTTCATTTGCGTGTAGCCACCAGCTAAGGAGAGATCGGCGCGGATCAGCGTGTACAAGCCGCTGTCGATCAATTGTTTGAACTGGAAGATGTTGTAATAGCGCTCGCCAATCGCGATCGGCAATTTGATCTGCCGCGCCGCAATGGCCAGGCCCTCGTCGCTTTCGGGCGCGACTGGATCTTCCAGATAGACCAGGCGGAATTGCTCTAGCTGGGCGGCCAGCGAAATGGCAATATTCGGGCGCAGATTGCGGTGGCATTCCACGCCGATGTCGATGCCATACCCCACGGCCTCGCGGATCGCAGCCACCGCGTTGATGATGTCATCCATCACTTGGCTGTCGGTCTTCTGCTCCCAACCGGGGAAGAAGGGCATGGTGCGCAGCGAAAGATAGCCGGCTTCGACGGCTTGCACCGCCGCGTCGCGACAGGCTTCGACCGACGTGCCATTGGCGTTGGCAAAGACTTTGACCTTGTCGCGGACTTTGCCGCCCAACAATTGATGCACCGGCAGTCCGGTTACTTTGCCCAGAATATCCCACAGCGCCACATCAATCGCGCTGACCGCGGCACTCAGGACCGCACCCATGAAGTGGGCGCTGCGTGTCACTGTCTGGAAGTGATGTTCCATCCGCAGCGGGTCCTTGCCGATGTAATAGTCGCTCAACTCTTCGATCATATGGTAGACCGTTGGGTGGTGGGCCCAGAGCCCGGCCTCGCCGTTGCCGATCACTCCTTCATCGGTGTAGACCCGCACCAGCAAAAAACGATCAACCAAAAAAGGCTTGATCTGCGTAATCTTCATGAATCCTCTTCCTCTCCATCCTCAATTGATAGGCGGTTATCCCCATAGCCTCAACTTGTCGTGCGCGGGCCTAGCACGGAGCCCGTCAAGAATCTTCAGCTTGCAAACAAATTGGGGTATGTTGCCCTTTTGTAACATACTTTCCAAAGGGTGTCAACGCGTTGAATCATATGTTTGCTAGGGCAATCGCCCACCCGATCCGGGCAGACCTGCGAACCTTTTTTGGCATCAAACCGTTGATTGTATAATCTATGAGTCTATAGTTATAATGCCAATTGTGCCGTTCTCGGAAAAACTATATTCGATGCTTATTTCCCCTGGAGCAATCTATGGTGTGTGTAGCAGTGGCAGACCCTCGTCCCCTGGTGCGAGCCGGATTACGCGATTTCTTGAGTGAGGCGAAAGAGGTAACGTTATTACAAGAAGAATGTAAACCAGCAACGCTTCAACGATATTGCGACCAACTCTCTCCTGATGTTCTGATTTTATCCGTTCATTTCCCAGATACAGGCTTTAGGGCACTATTATCAACCTTGCAGGATCGATACCAACAGATGTATATCTTGCTTGTGATTGACCACGATGAGTCACAGATTCTCTATCAAAAGCTATTGTTGAGTTGTAGCAACGTCAAAGGGATTATTTCGCTGTATGAGCCAGCAGAAGAGTGGTTAAGCGCATTGCGAAGCATACGGAGTGGGAACATCTGGCTAAATCAGGTAAGTATGAATCAATGGTTGCGTCAAACACGTCAGCCAGCACCCCCTGACCCGACTTTATCGCGGCGTGAGCGAGAAGTTTTGCAATTGGCTGCCGAAAGGTACACAAACAAGGAGATCGCGCTGCGACTTAACATTGTCGCACGTACGGTTGAGTTTCATATGAACAATATATTACAAAAATTGCAGGTATCCTCACGGGTGGAAGCTGCAATATGGTTTCAGGTGCAGCATGAAACCTAAACATCAACGCCAAGTTTGTAAGGTCAGACCCCAAAACCTGTGGATTTCCACAGTTGTTTTTCCGATAGATTTCTCCTAAGATGGTGCTTAGGTTCTCCAATTCCACTATCTTCGCTTTTAGGAGGCACAGATGAAAATACATCCTACATGGATCCCATTACACAAAAATTGGGGGGGTAGCACGCACCCTCAGGCGAACAATTGCCATTGACCGATCTAGCATCGTTCAGAGTAGTATTTTCTTGATATGCGATGAGAAGCCAGGCTTTTCCGAAAAGCCTGGCTTCTTCCTATCCATCTCTGTCTGGAAAAGTCTGATAATGAGATCAATAACAAAGACTTACCTTCATGTCGTCATTCCTTTGGTAGTTGTTTATATCCTGCTGGTTGCCTGCGGCGCGCCGCAAGCAACAGAAGTACCATCTGCCTCGGGCATGCCGCCGACTCCGACATCGGCAATATCAGCAGTCCCCACACCTACCATGCCGCCATCGCCGTTAACTACTAGCCTCCTTCAGGGACCAACCCCTCAAAATTCCGGCTGGCAAACATTCAGCCACCATAATGGCATCTCGTTTCAATACCCTGATGGCTGGCAAATAGCTAAGGATGGCACTCCAGAAGAGTCTGTCGAATTTCGGGTTCGGGTTGGGCCACACGGGGAGATCTTTTATGCTGAACAAATAAGCGTGATCGCCATGCTTATCCCTAACGAAGAAATATCTGCTTATTACACCTATGCGGGAGATATTTTTTCCAATCCACAATTTGGTGACCACCAGACCGTTTGGGACCAACAGATTCCCAATCCACACCATATTACTTGGCACTTGACTATCAGTGGATTCTCCACTTATGCGGTCAATATCGATGGGGTTGAGTACATCGGCCAAGAGGGGGGACTGACGGAAGGGAGAATCCAGGCCATCCACTACGACCCGACGACGCAATTGGCGATTATTATCTCCAAAGATTTCGACCGCGATATGCTGATCACCCTGCACGAAATCGGCCCCGATGCCGTTTACCCAGCGATGGTGCCTGAGTTTGAAGAGATTCTACAGAGTGTAGCGATTGCCGATTCAACGCAGCCAAATAGCGCACCCTAAGCGTTAGCCACCGTCTCTCGTCAACTGTCGATCCGTTTTGCCATGTAAATATCTGGCTTGCCGCGGCCGTTGGCGTCGGGCAGCACGCCGATAATCGTATAGCCCAGCTTCTGGTAAAACTCATAGGGATGACGGGCCAGGTTGCGGATCTCGCGGATCTGTTGCCAGAGCTCGACATAGAGATCAGCATCGGCCAGCGATGTTTGGTTGTGGACATCATCGGTGCCAAGCTGGATCGTCAGCCCACCGCGTTGGCGCACCTGCGCTTCAAAATCGCGCAAAAGGAGCGTGCCAATGCCCTGGCCTTGCCGTTCCGGCTTGACCAAAACAGGATGCAATTCCCAAACATTGCCACCATAACCCGGGATGCCACCCACCCAGCCGACAACCTCATCGCCTGCCAGCGCCACGCGCACAATCCGCTCCGGTGCCAGCATGTCGTTAACTTCTTCCAGGGCTTCGGCGAGGGTTTCCCACGAACCCTGCGGGGCAAACACACGTTGCAACAGCGCCGCGGCTTGCTGGAGTTGGCTGGTTTGTGACTGAGTTAAGGTCTCAATGCGGATCATTCGGCCTATTCCTGCGTGTGCATGAAATCAAACAACGGTTGTAGATTCAGGATGATGAGTACTTGCAGTATAGCAGATCGGCGTATTGGATAACGATTGATGAGAGAGGGTGGAGGGTTTGCTGTGGTCAACCGTCTATCGTCCCCCGCCCATCGTCTTGTCATGAGTTTGACAAGATACGCGGCGCCCGCAATAATCGCATCAGCCAATGTAACACAAAAAACAATCAAGGAGCACGTATGGATTGGCAGGGACGAGTCGGGATTGTGACCGGTGGCGCGTCGGGGATTGGCGCGGCCACTGTGGCAGAATTGGCGGGATTGGGCGTTTCGGTCGCTCTGTTGGATATCAATGTCGCTGCGGGTGAGCAATCTGCCGCGGAACACAGCGCGGCGGGCCGGACAGTGCGCTTCTTCGCGGTGGATGTGGCTGATCCGGAAGCGTGTCGCGCGGCGGTGAACGAAGTCGCGGCCTTGTGGGGCCGGGTCGATTTTTTGGTCAACAACGCGGTGAGTTTTATCGCCAAAGGTTTGGATGTCACCCCGGCAGATTGGCAGCGCAGCCTCGGCGTGAATGTTCAGGGCTATGCCAACATGGTGCAAGCCTGCTATCCCTGGATGCAGCAGAGCGGCGGCGGCGCGATTGTCAACCTGGCAAGCATTTCCGCCCACATCGCCCAGCCCGATCGCTGGACCTACAACGCCTGCAAAGGCGCGATCATCGCCCTGACCAAGTGCCAGGCGCTCGATCTTTCCGCGGATAAGATCCGCGTCAACGCGGTCAGCCCGGGCTGGATCTGGACGCCCGAAGTGCAAAAAGCCGCGGACTTTGATCGCGCCAAGTGGGAGCCGGTCTGGGGCAACTATCACATGTTGCGGCGTTTGGGCGAACCCCACGAAGTGGCCCGCGCCATCCGCTTTTTGTGCAGCGACGATGCCAGTTTTATCACCGCGGCGGAATTGCCCGTTGATGGCGGTTATCTCGGCTTGGGCAGCGAAGGCTTGGGCGAAAGTTCGGCTTTTGCTGGCACCGCGTAAATCAATCGGGAGATAAGGCGTTAGGGAGGTGGGGAGATAGAGAACTGGAACGAAGTATCCCCCCATCTCCTCACCACCCCACCACAAACCAAGGAGCACCGCATGATCGATTTTCCCATCGTTGATACCCACTTACACCTGTGGGATCCTGCCTATCTGCGCTACCCCTGGCTGGATGGCAATCCGATCCTCAACAAGCCGTACCTGCTGGCCGATTATAATCGCCATTGTGGGCCGGTGCAGGTCGAGAAGATGGTCTTTTTGCAATGCGAGGTGGACTTTTCGCACTTCCGTGAGGAAGCCGCCTGGGTCAGCGAGCTGGCGAAGGAAGATACGCGCATCGCGGGCATCGTACCGTGGGCACCGCTGGAAAAAGGCGAGGCCGTGCGCGCCGATCTCGAAGCATTGCTGGCCGAGAATCCGCTGATCCGTGGCATTCGGCGGATCATCCAATTCGAGCCGGAACCTGACTTTTGCTTGCAGCCAGATTTTGTGCGCGGCGTGCAGCTCTTGGCCGACTATGGCCTCAGCTTCGACATCTGCATCGCCCATCCCCAACTTGCCAACACGATCAAATTGGTCGAGCAGTGCCCCAATGTGAACTTTATCCTCGACCATATTGGCAAACCAGACATCAAGGCGCAACTGTTTGAGCCGTGGCGCAGCGAATTGCGGACGCTCGCCAGCTTCCCGAATGTCTGGTGTAAGATTTCCGGCCTGGTCACCGAGGCGGATCACGAAAAGTGGACGCCAGCCGATCTCAGGCCCTACATCGATCATGTGATCGAGACGTTCGGCTTTGATCGTGTGCTGTATGGCGGCGATTGGCCGGTTGCCTACCAGGCCACCGAATACCCGCGCTGGGTCGAGACGCTGACCTGGGCAGTGCAAGGCACTTCCGATGAGGAGCAACGAAAGCTCTTCCGGGAGAATGCCATCTCGTTCTACCGGCTGGCCTAGAAAACCTCAATAAATCTCCTGACATCCCTGGGGTTTGGAGGAGATTTATTGAGGTTTACGGAGATTGAATCCGCTACGTACGGCGATGGGGCTCCCACTTATATTGGGGGTGCCAGCCCAGAATCGACTTGGCCCGCTCGGTTTTGACCAATGCCTTGAACGGTTGCTCGTCGTATTCGGGGCCGCCGCGCCACGGCACATCGGGGTGAACCAACTGGGCCATGAACTTGCTGGGTCTGTCCGAGCAGATATCATCCGCGCAGAGCAGAATGGTCACGTGGCCAGGATCCGGGCACGTGAGCGCTAAGACAGCCGCGGCGGCCACATCGCGCACATCACAGAAGGCCCCATATTCCCAGCCATGTTTCCATTCGGCGTCGTCGCCTTTGTCCAGGCGATTGCGCACCCACTCATAGGCCTCTGGTGGGGAGACCCAGGGCGGGCGCAGGCAAATGGTCGCAATGCCCGTTTTTTCAGTGAAATGGCGGCACATCTCTTCGGCCAGCCGTTTGGCCAGGCCATAGGCGCTGACCGGAATGGCGGGGTGCTCGTCGTCGATGGGCAGGTAGCGCGGTGGCTGCAAGCCCATAAACACGCCCAACGCGTTGACGCTGCTAAAATAGACAACCCGTTTCACCTGGGCTTCTTCGGCAGCAGCCAGAACGTGCCACGTGCCTTGCACCCCCACCTTCATCGTCTCATCCGGGTCATCTTTGGGGCCGCCAAGCAGCGACGCCAGATGGATGATCGCGTCGCAGCCCTGCGCGGCTGCCCGGACTGCCTTGCCATCGAGCAGATCGTCCCCTTTGGCGCGGTCAAAGCCGACCACGGTGTGCCCGGCTTCGCGCAATTGTGTTTCAATCACCGAACCGATCCGGCCCAGGTTGCCGGTAACCAGTACTTTCATGACAATTTTCCTT
>CAZIRP010000053.1:23673-41198 GCA_964541665.1 uncultured Caldilineaceae bacterium
ACCATCCATCGTCCACCGTCTGCTACGCAAAGAGTGAAGACATGCGCCGCTCTTTGGCCAACTCGCTCATCTCGTCATCCGACGGGCGCGCGCTGAAACGGCTGGCCGCGTTGAGGATCTTGGGGAGCAGCGTAATATCACTCGCGGTGTTGAGAAAAATCCCCGGGCGACCGATCACCCAGTGCACCGCGAGATCGATCTCATTCTGCTCGGTGAAGGGTTCGTACCAGACGCTGTGCGTGCGTTCCTGCGACCCCCACGGCCCCACGGTGATCCCTTTGATCGTCTGCACGGCGATGCCGCGTTCGGCGCAAAGACTCAAAAGTGCCTCAAAATCGGCCATATATTTTTCGTTCTGGTACATGGCAAAATTGTAGGGCAGCAAGACCGAAGCAAAGTCAAAGTGCTTCAGGCTGCGTATGTGAAACGCGGGAATGTTCAAGCCATGCCCGGTCACCCCGATGAAACGCACCAAGCCCTGTTCCCGCGCTTCGACCGCCGCTTCCAGCGCACCACCTGGCCCCATCGCGGTCTCCCACTCATCGGGATGACCCAAATTGTGCAATTGTAAGAGATCCACCTGGTCGGTCTGCATTCGTTCCAATGAGCGCTGGAACTCGGCTTTGGCTTTCGTGTAGGTACGCTCACCGGTTTTGGTCGCCAGGAAAAAGTCCTGGCGATGGTTGCGCATCCACGGCCCGATGCGCACTTCCGCATCGCCATAGCTGGCCGCGGTGTCGATATGATTGACGCCATATTCGAGCAAGACATCGAGCGTGGCATCGGCCTCCGCCTGGCTCACACGACCGAGCGCGGCCGCACCAAAGATCGTCACGGTGCTCAAGTGCCCTGTCTGACCAAACGGGCGTTTTTCAAGCGTTTTCATCGGTAGTCTCCTTGTCAACCCCAACTATCTGTTCCGCAGCAACTTGCGCTGTCGCTAAAACCTGACGAATGGGCACGGCATGATGCTCTGCCAGCCGCAGGCAATCCTCATATTCAGGCTTCACACCAATCACGCGTTGTTCGAGCCATTTGATCTTGACTCGCACGTCGCCATAGCGGGTCTGTACGCTGGTAAAACTGCGCTGCGCCTCGTGCCGATGAACCGGACGCACACGCACGCCGAGCGTGGTTGTCTCGCGCAGGATCACATCCGCCAGCACGTTTTCGAGCGCGGCGGGTGCCAGCACGCTCAACAAAACCCCCGGGCGCCCCTTCTTCATCTGGATCGGCGTCAGCCAGACATCCCGTGCTCCTGCGGCAAAGAGTTGCTCGCTCACCGCCCCATACAATTCGGGAATCATGTCGTCGATGTTGGTTTCGATCACGACAAATTCGCTCCCATCTTCGGCTTGGCCCAGCAGCAAACGGGCCACATTCGGCCAGGCAAAATCTTTCTGACCGGTGCCCAGCCCGACACGTTGCAGGGTCAGGCGCGGCTGGCGAAACGTGGCCAACTCGGCCAGGATCGCCGCGCCCGTTGGCGTGACCAGTTCACCCGGGCCGGGGGCAGGCCGCAGCGGCGCGGATACGGTGCTCAGCAATTGCAGGGTGGCCGGTGCAGGCACTGGAATACGCCCGTGCGCACTGTTCACCCAGCCTTCGCCCAGCGGCACCGACGAGGCATAGAGCTGCGTGATACCCAATTCGTGTATGCCCGCACAGACGCCCACAATATCGATGATCGCGTCCAGCGCGCCGACCTCGTGAAAATGGATCTCATCCACCGTGGTGCCATGAACCAGCGCCTCGGCTGCGGCCAGGCGTGTGAAAATAGCAAGGGCTCGCTCGCGCACGGCTAGGGGTAGCGCGGCCGCGTTGATCAGCGCGTGAATATCGTGCAAGCCGCGATGGCGATCGCCTTCGACCGCATCGACATGCACCAGCGTTGCTCGCAGCGGGCCCCGCATCACCGATTCATGGCGGATCGACCACAGATCCGCGGGCAAGCCCAATTGTTGAACCGTGGCGCGCAGCCGCGCTACGGGCCAGCCTGCATCGACCAGACAACCCAACATCATATCGCCGGCCAGCCCGGAAGGTAGATCCAAATAGGCAATCATATTATCGATCTCTACCAATCTATGACGAGTAATCAAGGATTTACCGAGATTGAGCGAGACTTACAGAGATTTTTATGGGTGGTGCCAATTCGTAGTTGATAAGCGTTGAGTCAGACTGATTGAACCACGAAGATCACCGAGAGCACGAAGGAAAAACTTCGTGTGCTTCGTGACCTTCGTGGTAAAAACATCTTTTGTTGATCAACTCTTTTTTTGCCGCTACCGACGTCAAAATCTCTTTTACCCTCTACAAATCTCTCAGGTAATAGGAATGTTTCGTTGATACGCATTGAGGGCGTTAAGCCCCGAAGGTGTTCTTCGTGCCCTTCATGGTGAAAAATGTCATTTTAAATGCTCGCAGATTCTAGCCGATCTCTGGCAGGCTGAGGGCAATGGTTGTCGTTGCGGTCGGGTTGAGCGACCCACTGCGGAAACCGGCCAGGTCGAGCGTGACAAACCGGTAGCCCGCGGCGCGGACTCCGGCCACAATCTGCTCGTGGGATTGCAGCGCCTGGGGAAAATCTTCGGCGGGCAATTCCAACCGGGCGATCTCACCGTGATGGCGCACGCGGAATTGGCGGAAACCCAACTCGACCAGAACATCTTCCGCCTGTTCGATCTGCCGCAACAACGCCGGGGTGATCGGCGTGCCGTGGGGCACACGTGACGAAAGACAGGCCATGGCCGGTTTGTCCCACACGGGCAGCTCCAGATGCCGGGCCAACTCGCGGATCTCGGCTTTGCTGATGCCTGCTTCGATCAAGGGCGAACGGACATTGCGCTCGCGGGCCGCTTCCATGCCCGGGCGAAAATCGCCCAGATCGCTGAGATTGTTGCCATCGAGGACGGTTTGCCAGCCTTCGGCCTGCGCGATGGCTTTGAGCTGATCATGCAGTTCGGACTTGCAGAAGTAACAGCGATTGGTCGGGTTGGCCGCATAGTCTTCGTCGAGATATTCTTCGGTATCGACCAGGCGATAGGGAATGCCAAGTTGCTCGGCCAGCTTGATCGCATCGCGCATCTCGCGGGTGGGGTAGCTGGGCGAAACGCCAATACAGGCCAGGGCGCGCTCGCCCAGGACCTGGTGGGCCACGGTCATGACCAATGCACTGTCAACGCCGCCCGAATAGGCAACCAACACAGACCCACAGTCGCTGATCAAGGTGCGTAACCTGGTCAGTTTTTGTTCAAGTGCAGCAGACAACATTTCTATTCCTCACTTTGCCGAGCCGCTTGCACAATCCGCTGGTTGATCGCGGCTGCCATGCAAGCGGCCCCATAGCCATTATCGATATTCACCACAGAGACGCCCGAAGCGCAACTGTTGAGCATGGCCAGCAGCGCGGCGAGACCACCAAAATTGGCCCCGTAGCCCACCGAGGTTGGCACCGCGATCACCGGGGCCGCGGTCAAGCCTCCGATCACGCTGGCGAGCGCGCCCTCCATCCCCGCAATGGTGATCACAACCTGTGCGGCCTGGAGGGTGGGTACATGGGGCAGCAGTCGGTGCAACCCGGCCACGCCGACATCCACAATGCGCTGCGCCGCGTGCCCCATCAGATCCAGCGTGATCACTGCTTCTTCCAGCACGGGCAGGTCACTCGTCCCCGCGGCGGCCACGACAATGCCCCCATGACGCGGGCGCGCGGGCTCCCGGTCGATCCACAAACAGCGGGCCAGCGGATGGTAATTCACCTCGGCAACCAACTCGCGTGTGGCCGCATAATGCTCCGGGGTGGCGCGTGTGGCCAACAAACGTGGCCCGCGTTCCGCCAGCCGCGCCATGATGATCGCCACTTGTTCCGGCGTTTTGTGTTCACAAAAGACCACTTCGGGAAAACCCCAGCGCAAACTGCGGTGATGGTCGAGCGTGGCGAACTCGACATCTTCAAAGGGCAGCGAACGCAGCGCGGCCAGTGCCCCATCCACAGGTTGTTCGCCGCGCGCAACCGCTTCGAGCAATAAACGAACTTTGGCTTGATCCATAACTTGTTTCTAGAGATCTATGTAAACCAAAACGCTTTTAGAAACCACAGATTACACGGATTTCACAGATTTTGCATTTGAATCAGTGTCATCTGTGGATAAGTGTTTGAAGCGCTTTTAGGTTTTATGACTGACCGCTCACCACCGTGTGGGGTGCGGGCCAAACTGAGCCTCGTAGAAGGGCGAAACCATGCGCCCCGGTGGCACCAGATTGTCAATCACCTGATGATCTTCGCTCGTCAGCGTAATCTCCAATGCCCCGAGATTGTCTTCGAGCTGTTCCATGGTGCGCGGGCCGATGATTGGGCTGGTAACACCCGGCTGCCCCATGCACCAGGCCAGCGCCAGTTGCGAGAGCGTACAATGTTTGGTGTCGGCCAGCGGTTGCAGGCCTTCGACGATATCGTACACTTCATCCACCATGCGCACCCGCCGTTGTGGATTGGTCTCGTAATCGGCGAAGCGACTATCCGCGGGCACAGGCGCGCCGCGGCGATATTTGCCCGTCAGCAGACCACCGCCGAGCGGGCTCCAGGGGATGATGCCGATGCCATAACTCTGCGCCATGGGGATCAAGCCGCGCTCAATGCGCCGATCCAGAATGTGATAGGGTGGCTGCTCGCAGACAAAGCGATGTAAGCCATATTCTTTGGCCACCCACAACGATTCGACCACTTGCCACGCCTCGAACGTGCTGGTGCCGATGTAGCGCACCTTGCCCGCGCGGATCAGATCATCCAGCGCGCGCAGCGTTTCGTCGATGGGAATGTCGGGCTGCGGGCGGTGAATCTGGTACAGGTCGATGTAATCGGTTTGCAGGCGGCGCAAGCTGGCTTCGCACTGCGCAATGATGTGGCGGCGGCTGTTGCCGCTGGCGTTGACCTCATCATCATCCATGCGGCCATGCACTTTGGTGGCCAGCACGATCTGCTCTCGCTTGCCATTGCGCTTGAGCGCTTCGCCGGTCACTTCTTCGCTGCGCCCGCGGCCATAGACATTGGCCGTGTCGAGAAAATTGATACCCGCGTCAATCGCGCGGTCGATGATCGCATACGAATCTTCGGGGCTGGTCTTGCCGCCAAACATCATACAGCCGAGACAAAGTGTACTCACCTTAACGCCGGTACGCCCCAATGTTCGATAAGCCATAACGCCCTCCTTGTATGCGCTGGTGAATGGGTGAGACAGGTAGTCAGGTAGGCAGTAGTTATTCTCGAAAGTGTACCACAGAATCAACACACTGTTGAGCTTGGCCCAACGTGTTGGCATCAAATGGCAGATTCGGCTACAATGCTCCTGCCAGAACCCGCCTGCCATCAAAAATTGCCATCATCAGGAATCATCAAGAAGGTCGCCATGAAAACAATTGTGTTGGATGCGCCAGGCCACTTTCGCCTGACCGAAACCGAGCCACCGCCCGCGCCCGGCCTCGACGAGGTCCTGGTGCGCGTGCGCCGCGTTGGTATCTGCGGCACCGATCTCCATGCGTTTAAGGGTGACCAGCCTTTTCTCACCTATCCGCGCATTTTGGGCCACGAATTGGCCGTGGAAGTGGTCGAACTGGGCCCGACATCCCAGCCCCATGCGCTGCAAGTGGGTGATCAATGTACGGTGGAACCTTATTTGAATTGTGGCACGTGTAGTGCGTGTCGCCGCGGCAAAACCAATTGCTGCGCTACCTTGAAGACGTTGGGCGTGCATACCGACGGCGGCATGCGCGAGTTGATCCTGCTGCCGGTGACGAAATTGCACAAAGCCCCCGCCGCCTCGCTCGACGCCCTGGCGATCGTCGAGATGTTGTGCATCGGGGCTCACGCGGTGCGGCGCGCCGAACTCTCGCCGGGCGATCCGGTGCTGGTGATCGGTGCGGGGCCCATCGGCCTGGGCACGATGCAATTTGCCCAACTGGCTGGCGCGCAGGTGATGGGCATGGAGATGAGCGACCGCCGCATCGAGTTCGCCAGCAATCACCTCGGGATCAGCGAATGGATCGATCCCCGCGCTGAGCCAGTGGCCAATCTGCGCCAACGGTTGAATGGCGAGCTGCCGCTGACTGTTTTTGATGCCACAGGCAACCCCCGCTCCATGGCGCAGGCTTTTCACTATGTCGAACAGGGGGGCAAGTTGGTCTATGTTGGGCTGGTCCAGGCCGATATTCCGCTGCCCGACGCCGAATTTCACCGGCGAGAGCTGACCCTCTTTGCCAGCCGCAATGCCACCAGCACCGACTTCGCCTATGTGATCGACCAGATCAGCGCGGGCAAGGTCAACGTCGCACCGTGGATCACCCATCACGCCACGCCCGCAGGCATGATCGAGGAATTCCCCAACTGGCTCAACCCCGATTATGGGGTCGTCAAGGCCATGCTCACGTTTGATGATTGACGACCGACGAATGACGTTTGACGCATGACGTTTGACGCATGACGCATAATCAACGGTGAATGGCGTTTCACTCATCACGCATCACATACGAGGTGACTGTGACCCGATTCAACAACTTGCCGATCATCGATTGTGATCTGCACAATGATTTGCCCGCATTGGCTGCGCTCTATCCCTATCTGCCCGATCACTGGGTGGATTATTGCAACGAATCGGCCTTTGTCGGCCCCGATGCCAACGATTACCCGCGCAACTCGCCGCTCACCGCTCGGCCTGGCAGCAAACCAGCCAATGGCCCGCCCGGTTCGGATCTCGAACTCTTTCGCCAGCAAGTGCTGGATCCGTGGCAGACCGAGATCGGCATTTTGAATTGTGCCTATCGCGTCGGCAGCGTGCATAACCAGGATCTCGCCGCATCGCTGGCAACTGCCGTCAACCAGTGGCAGATCGACGAATGGTTGGCCAAAGAGCCGCGATTGCGGGCCTCGATCGTCGTGCCCAGCCAGAATCCCGAGCGAGCCGCCCGCGAGATCGACCGGTTTGGCGATCACCCAGGGTTTGTGCAAGTGGTGTTGCCCGTCCGGTCGGAGGCCCCTTACGGTAACTTGCGCTATGATCCGATCTACGAGGCGGCCACGCGCCACGACCTGGTGATCGGCATCCAATACGGCGGCGCGCCGGGCCATCCTTCCACGCCATCGGGCTGGCCGCTCACCTTTTGGGAAGAATACGCGAGCATGGCGCAAGTCTTTCAATCGCAAGTGATCAGCTTGATCATCGAAGGCGTTTTTGATCGCTTCCCCACCTTGCGCGTGGTGTTGATCGAAGGTGGGTGGACCTGGTTGCCCTCGCTGATGTGGCGGCTGGACAAGGAGTGGAAAGGGCTGCGTCACAACACGCCATGGGTGCGGCGGCTGCCCTCACAATATATGCTGGAACATCTGCGCCTCACCACCCAGCCCATGGACGCACCGCCTACCGCCGAGCAGATGCGCCAGGTGATCGAGCAGCTGGAATCCGACGAAATGTTGCTGTTCGCCAGCGATTATCCCCATCACCACTTTGACGAACCCGAGGCTGCGATCCCGGCCACGCTTGGCGAAGCGACATTGCGCAAAGTACTGGCCGAAAACGCCCGCTCGTTTTACCGATTATAGACGACCGACGGTGGACGGTTGATCAATAATGAACGGTGAATGCCGTTTCACGCATGACGCCTGACGAATCATCAAACCTAAACGATTCATAATGAACGAGGTTCTAGTTTCATGAGCAAGCAGCGACCGGTTTTGATCTCGGTAATGCAGTTCGAAGATGCCCTCACCCAGGGCAGCATGACTATTTTTGATCTGATCGACACCGCCCTGCGCCTGGGCGTGGATGGGGTCGAATTGCGCCGCGAATTGTGGCCGGGCTGGCAAGATCAGCTCGCCGCGGCCCGCCAGCGGATCGAAGAGGCCGGGCTGTTGGTGACCTATGCAACGTTTGTCACGTTGTTCAGCGAGAACAACGCCGACCAAACCACCTTGCGGCAAGATATTGATGCCACCGCCGCGCTCGGCGCGCCCCAGTTGCGCGTCTTTCTGGGCCCCGCCCCCGCGGCGGACGATCAAGCCGGGTGGGATGCAGGCCGGCGGATCGTGGAGTATGCGGCGGCGCAGGGCGTGGTAATTGCGTTGGAAAATTTCGCCCGCACACCGGGCGGCACCCTGGCCGAGATCGAAGAGACGTTGCGGCGGATCCCGCACGCCGCGCTGAAAACCAATATCGACATCGGCAATTATGTGCTGCATGGCCAGGATGTGCCCGCGGCGATCCGCACGTTGGGCGAACGTGTTGTCTCTGCGCACCTCAAAGACCAATCGCCCGACCTGAGCCAGGCACCAACCTACTTGGGCGGCGGTGGCCAGGATCTGCCCGCGATCTTCGCCGAGTTTGATCGACTGCCGCAGCAGATCATCTATTGTTATGAGTTTCGCGGCGGGGAAGATGCGGAGGAGCGCATTCAGCGCAGCCAGGCCTATTTAGGCTCACTGTAACCATTTTAATAGAGAAACCAGATAAATATCGCATAAATCGTAGGTGCGGTTAGAAACCGCACAGGTAGGCTAGGGCCAGAATATGCGGTTAAAAACCGCACCTACTTGCTCGCTATTTGTGCGATCTCTATTTAATTTCTCTATAAGAAGCCAGGCTTTTCAAAAAAGCCTGGCTTCTGGGAAATACTACTGGTGCCAGGACATGCCTTCGCCCCGCACGAGCCGGGCGCGGGATTCGTAGCGACCCGGCCACTCGACCGGCAGATCCCCATTCTCGACCATCAACTTGAGCGGGTTGACGCGCGTCTTGAGCGGCAGGTAGATGCGCTGGCGTTTGCGGGCCGACTCAAAGAGCGCCATCATCACTTCCTGCACCGCGCGGGCGCGTTCTGCCCCGCTGATCGGCTCGCTGATGCGCCCTTCCACCCACTCGATTGCCTCCTGGCATTGGTGGCTCCAGGCGTCGTGCCACGGGGCTTCGACATCTTGCCAGCCATTGGTGCTGCTATTCAGATAGCGCACTGTGCCGATCTCGTAATTGTAGCGGGCCGAGGGGCCTTCGGGCATGTACATCGGCGCGTCGGATGGGATCTCGCTGTCGGGGTGGCGCGTCGTATCAAACTCCATGATGCCATCGGTGCCGATCACGCGGCAGCCCTGGCCCAGACCCCGCACCAGATTCCCCTGAATCAGGATCGTGGCCCCATTCTCGCACCCCACCAGGCCCATGCACGCATTTTCCGCGGGCAAGCCCCGCTCGACCAGATCGGTCGTGCGTTCGACCGCGCCCAAGACCCACTCGACTTGTGGCTCATCCATCAGGAAGAGGGCCAGGCGAATGTTGTGCGAATTGGTGTTGAGGAGATTGCCCCCATCATCGAGTTGCACCTGCGTCACTTTGCCGATCACACCGGCGCGGATAAGCTCGCGGGCTTTGAGCCAGGTGGCGTGGTGCGGACGTTGGTAGGCGATGATCAACTTGACGCCGTTGCGTTCGCAGGCGGTCAACATGGCGTCGGCCTCCCCCAGATCGATCGCCATCGGCTTCTGGCAGATGATCGCTTTGGGGCGGCGGGCCGCGGCCGCGATCACCATTTCGGCGTGTTGTTGATGCCACGAGCAGACATCGACAAAATCGGGCCGTTCCTGGTCGAGCATCTCGCGATAATCAGCGTAACGATGCGTTTCGCCCACTTGGAAAAAGTCGCCAAATTCGCGGCGGGCATCGGGATTGGTGTCGGCGAGTGCTGCGATCTGCGTGGGTTGGCCGGGGACACCGAGCCAGCCGCGGGCGTGTACTCGCGCAATGATACCGCAGGCAATGATGGCGGTACGATACTGGGACATGCAAGACTCCTCATCAACAGGTGGTACAGGTTTAATGCAAAAATCGACGCGAATTGGCCCCCATTGGTGAACCCAATGCAGGCCAACTCTCCTCTCGCTACATTGTAACAAAGAACCGGGCGAACAACCGCAACCACGGGCAGGGAAATTGTGCATCATACCAGGCGACAGCCAGTTGCGATGCGACTGTCACCTGGAGCGCTATTTCTGCTCTTTGCTTGCGTAACTATGCCCACTCATGATCGCCCGCAGCTCGGCCGCGGATGTTGCCTTTTGCAACCGCCCCATGCGCTCGGTCTCTTCATCGCGCAGCTTGCGCGCATTCTCCAGGACCGCGGCTAGCTTATTCGCCGGGAATTTGCACGCGCCATTCTCGTCCATGTGGATGATCTCGCCCGGCGCGACATCCATGCCACAGACCGAGACCGGCACATTGACCGCCTGCACCGCCTGCGCGCCATGCCCTGGCGAAATACCGGTCAGCATATATTGAAAGCCCAGCGGGCGGATCTCATCGACATCGCGCGAGGGACCATTCGAGATCAACCCCACGCAGCCGATGGCTCGCATCGCCGAAACCATATTGCCCCCGGCCAACCCCACCTTCCCGGCAATTTCGGGTGGAAATTTTTGTTGCAGCACCAGAACCGTGGGCTTGGGGGCAGCATCCAGCGCGTCCAGCACATCCATAAAGGTCAGCCCTTTGAAATTCGGGTCGGGCAGGCCATAAACACAGGTGACGGCGTAGCCGCAACGCGCGCCCAATTCCGGATACATACAGCGCAGCGTCTGGTCGGTGTACCAATTCTCGCTCCAGGGATTGTAGAGGCTCAGGCAGGTTGGCGCACCGGGATACGTGGCCACCACGTTGGTGATCGATGGGGTGTCGAATTGACATAATTCCTGCAAAATTTCTTGCTCGGTCATTGCGAATGGTTCTCCTGGTTGTTGGACGGTAGGCGATGGACGACAGACGGTGGACGGTGGACGACAGACGAATGACGTTTGACGCATCACGTTTGACGCATCACGTTTGACGCATGACGTTTCACGCATCACGTTTGACGCATGACGTTTCACGCATGACGACAGACAAACGACGACAGACGGACACCCGCGTCACTCGTCCACCGTCCTCCGTCAATTTTCAAGTTGCTTGTGCTGAACAGAAATGATAAACTTTGTTCGTGTCCCAGCCAAATGTAATTGAGTGCCACAAGGGACGATCCACCCTGCGTCTCAAGCTGCATTCGATACCCTACGGAGGAAAAAAGATGGTTGCCACCCTGGCCGCTCCCCCCGTCGAAGACCAACATCAGCCCCGCGCTGCTCGCCGCGGCCGCGAACGGCTGGCCGTGATCGATGGGGATATTCACAACGCGCCGCCGAATGAAAAGACGCTGTTGCGCTACCTGCCTGCTCGCTGGGCGAATCATCACCTGGAGATTGGGTCGCGTGGCCATGTTGGGTCGGGCTATCCCCGGGCCATGAAAAATGCGGCGCGTCACGATTCGTGGCCGCCCTCCGGTGCGCCCCCTGGTAGCGATCTGCCCTTTTTGCAAGAACAATTGCTGGATCACTGGGGGATCGACTATGGCATTTTGAATTGTCTGGTCGGGGCTGGTGGGCAGCTCAATCTGGAGTATGGCGCGGCCTTGTCGAGCGCGCTCAACGACTGGCAGATTGCCGAATGGCTGGAGCCGGAGCCGCGTTTACGCGCCTCACTGGTCGTGCCCTATGAGGATCCCGACCTGACCGTCGCCGAGATCGAGCGGCTGGGCGGTCATCCCGGTTTTGTGCAAGTGATGATGGTGGTGCGCACGCGTGAACCGCTTGGGCATCGCAAATACTGGAAGATGTACGAAGCCGCTACGCACTACAATCTGCCGATTGGTATCCATTTTGGCGGCTCCGGCGGCGGGCCGATCACCGGGGCAGGCTGGCCCTCCCACTATATCGAAGACCACGGCGGCATGTCGCAAGCCTTTTACGCCCAGGTTGCGAGCATGGTCACCGCAGGCATTTTTGAACATTTCCCCACCCTCAAAATTGTGTTGATCGAAGGGGGATTTGCCTGGTTGCCCCCGCTGATGTGGCGGCTGGATCAGAGCTATCTGCGCCTCAAGAGCGAAGCGCCCCATCTCAAGCGCTTGCCCTCGGACTATGTACGCGACCATTTTTGGATCACCACGCAGCCGATGGAGGAGCCGCCGCAGCGCCATTTCTTCCTGCACCTGCTCGAACAGTTGAACATGAATGACCGTCTGATGTTCGCAACCGATTATCCCCACTGGGATTTTGACGCGCCCGACCGGGCCCTGCCCAACGAAGTGCCACTGGCGCTCAGACAGCAGATCCTGGCGGGCAATGCCAGCCAACTCTATGGCTTGCCGCTAAAAGCTGGAGACTAGAGACTGGATTATGGCTCGTTACATCGTGGCAACTGTGGACGAGATCCCGCCTGGGGAGCGCAAAGTGCTCGACGTGGCTGGGCGCTCGATCGGCGTGTTTAACATTCACGGCGAGTTTTTCGCCTTGCGCAACAGCTGCCCCCACCAGGGTGGCGCTTTGTGCGAAGGGCGCTTATCGGGCTTTTTGATCGCCGACAAACCCGGTGACTATCATTACAGCCGTCGCGGCGAAATTCTGCGCTGTCCCTGGCATGGCTGGGAATTTGATGTCAAGACCGGCCAATCCTGGTTCGACCCGGCCAAAACACGCGTGCGCAGCTACCAGGTCAGCGTGACCAGCGAACCCCCCGCCGAGGCTGAGGCCGCGGCCGCGGGCATGAGCAAAGGCCCCTACGTCGCCGAAACCTATCCGGTCAGTGTCGAGCAATCGTACGTGGTTGTGGAAATATAATCACTATGAAACGTGATGCGTGGAATGTCACTCATCACCCGTCAAACGTGAAACGTCATGCGTAAAACGTGATCTATCCATCACGCAGCACCGTTCACGCATCAAATAACGAAAGAACATTCATGATTACGCAAAGTGAATTGGCGCAATTATTTTCCTTGCAGGGCAAAGTGGCGGTTGTCACCGGTGGAACGGGCGTATTGGGTGGGGCCATGGCGCATGGGTTGGCCGCGGCTGGCGCCCGGGTGGCAATTTTGGGGCGACGGGCAGAGCGGGCCACCGAGGTGGTCACCAGCATTCAGGCCGCTGGGGGCGAAGCAATGCCGCTGCCTGCGGACGCGTTGGATCGTGAGCAATTGCTCGCCGCGCGGCAGGATCTGCTGGCGAAATGGGGGCGGGTGGACTTGCTGATCAACGCGGCAGGGGGCAACACAGCCGAGGCCACGGTCGTGGGCGAGCGCACCTTCTTCAACCTGACGCGTGAAGCCGTCGACAAGATGATGGAGCTGAACTTTATGGGCACTGTTCTGCCTTCGCAGGTCTTTGCCGAAAGTATGGCCGAGCAAGGCAAAGGCAGCATCATCAACATTTCGTCAATGGCCGCGATTCGCCCCCTTACGCGGGTGATTGGGTATGCCGCGGCCAAGTCGGCGATTGATAATTTTACCCGCTGGCTGGCGGTTGAACTCTGCACCAAATATGGGCCGGGCTTGCGCGTCAATGCCATTGCGCCGGGCTTTTTTGTCGGCGAACAGAACCGGGCATTCCTGCTCAACGAAGATGGCACACTCACCCCACGCGGCCAGCAGATCATCAGCCACACCCCGATGGGGCGCTTTGGCGACGCCGAAGAACTGATCGGCACAGCAGTCTGGCTGAGCAGCGACGCGGCCCGTTTTGTGACCGGAATTGTGGTGCCGGTGGATGGCGGTTTCTCGGCCTACGCTGGCGTATAACGAGCTGGAACTGACAGATACGCGGGCGACGCACTGGGAAGCATCCATGCCTCGCCCGCTGTCTGACTTGTCTGTTGACCCCAAGTCCTTATCCATTCCCCTGATCGCAGTTTGACAAATCCTGATAACTTTAGTATTTTGTCGACGCCGTAAAGTAAGCACAAACACTCCCAACATTCTTGTTTGAAATTGATCTCCCATCAATTGAGCTTTACGCAATTCGTTGTACCTTGCAAACCAGCAAGATCCGCTCGTATCTCCAGTAGACCTTCCAACTGATTTTGCGCGTACAGTGGTGTACGCTGAGATTGCCAACTATAGATCTTCGCCAGACCCTGGATCGTCCTGCCCACTGTGACGTGTAATGGGTGGTTTCTGCCCTGCCACGGGGTGTATGTATTCCGAGCTTTGAGCGCGGACTTTTCTGCGATTGCAAGCTTTCGTATTCTCGCACCGTATGCTGAAGCCAAGGAGGAAGTCGACAACAAACCAGGCTGATAAAGCAAACTTTGCCGATTGCTGCCGACGAGGTTCAGGCCATCGGGACTATCTTGCCCGCGCCAGGGTATACAGCCTGCAAAACGGCTCCCATAACGTTCTGCCACCCATGCGGGCACCTTGGCTCTACCCCATCCCTGCCCCGGCCAATCCAGAACAACTCTGGGTTGAACAATAATGCTCACCGGGCCGGAATGATCGCTCCCAGCATCAAAATCATTCCACCCGGCCTTTCGACAGAGGAGGAACGAAATGCGTAGTGTGTTTGGGTTCTCTAGCAAAATCGTGTTGATCGGCGGTTTGCTCCTGGCTGGTCTGGTTGCCTGCTCGCCCGCGGACGAACCGCCAGCCGCCGCCGATGCACCACCCGCCGTGGAAGCTGCCGCACCCGCCCAACAGGCTGCTGCTGCAGTGGATACCGATGCCAAAGAATCACCGATGCTGGCCGAATTGGTGGCAGCTGGCGATCTGCCCCCAGTGGATGAACGGCTGCCCGCCGAACCGCTGGTGGTCGAACCAGTCGAGAGTTTGGGGAAATATGGTGGCACCTGGCGCACAGCATTGGTCGGTGGACAAGACAATGCCTGGCTCGTGCGCACCATCAGCTATGACCACCTTGTGCGCTGGTCGCGCGATTGGTCGGGCACCGAGCCCAATGTCGCCCAGGCCGTCGAAGCCAGCGACGATGCCAGTGAATATACCTTCCACTTGCGCGAAGGCATGAAGTGGTCCGATGGTACACCCTTTACCGCGGATGATCTGCTCTTCTGGTACGAAGATATTCTGACCAATGATGAGTACGAAGCGATCCATCCAATCGCCGGTTGGTTGCAGGCCGGTGGCGAGCCCCCAGTGGTGGAGAAGATTGATGACACCACGGTAACCTTTACGTTTAATGGCCCGCATGGTCTCTTTTTGCAATTTCTGGCCACGCCCGACGGTGACGCGCCCACACGCTGGCCCAAACATTACTGTTCGCAGTTCCACCCCGACTACAACGCCGAAGGATTGGATGATCTGATCGCCGAGGCTGGTGCCACCGATTGGATCAATTTGATGGATCTCAAATGCGGCGGCGTGCCTGGTACTCCCTACGACGCGCGCTGGCAAAATGGCGACTTGCCCACGCTCAAGGCCTGGCGGCTCGCAACCCCGTACGGGGCCGGTTCGCAAGTGGTGGGTGAGCGCAATCCCTATTATTGGAAAGTTGACCCCGAAGGCCGCCAGTTGCCCTACATCGATCGGGTTGTCTACGAAGTCCTGGAAGATCGCGAAGTCCTGTTGCTCAAGGTGCTGAATGGCGAGATCGACATGATGAGCCGCCACTTCAACACCAACGACAACAAAGCGGTGATCACCGACAACCTTGAGCAGGGCGGGTACAATTTCTTCGAGACCGTGGGCAGCGGCAATGTGATCGGCTTCCACTTCAACCTCAACCACAAGAACCCCCGGTTGCGCGAAATCTTCCAGAACAAAGATTTCCGCATTGCCATGTCGCACGCCATCAACCGTCAGGAGATCATCGACTTGATCTTGATCGGCCAGGGCGAGCCCATGAACAACGCCATGGGCAAAACCGCGGGCGAGCTCTACGACGAAGAGATGTACACACTCTACACCGAGTTCGACCCCGAAGTGGCTGCCGAGCATCTGGCCGCCGCGGGCTTCACCGAAAAAGGGTCGGATGGCTTCTATCTCGGTCCCGATGGTGAACCCTTCTCCTTTGCCGTGCAGACCACCGAAGCTTTTGGCCATTACACCATCGCCGAGATCGTCGTGCAGCAATGGCAAGCATTTGGCATCAACGCTCAACTGAATGTGATCGACCGGGCCTTGCTCTATACACGCAAAGACAGCGCGGAACACGACGTGCATGTCTGGGGCGCGGGTGGCGGCCCGGAAGTTTATCTGGACCCCCGCCACTTCCTGCCCGTGCATAGCGAATCGGCCTTTGCCATGGCCTGGTATAACTGGTATGTCAACCCCACCGGCGAGGGCGCGCTGGTCCCCCCCGAGGAGCCGCCCACAGAGGTCAAACGTCAGATGGAATTGTACGACCAGATCAAATCCACTGGGGACGCCGCGGAACAGGCCGCGCTGATGAAAGAAATTTTGGCGATTGCGAAGGATCAACTGTACGTGATCGGCATCAGCGCCAGCCCGCCTGGCTACGGCATCGCCAAAAATAATTTCCATAACGTGCCTGATTCGATGATCGGTTCGTGGCAATACCCTGACCCCGCACCAACCAACCCCGAACAATATTGGATCGAATAGACGAGAACAAGAATTCAGGATGCGGGATACAGAAGCCAAAATTCTGTATCCCGTGAATCGCTCCGGAGATCGCTATGCTCCCCTTCATGATCAAACGTACGCTCTATATGATCCCGACCCTGTTCGCGATCTCACTCGTCTCGTTTGTGATCATCCAGTTGCCGCCGGGTGATTATCTGACGACCCTGGTGGCGTCCCTGGCCTCGCAAGGCGAACAGGTAGATCCCGCGGCGTTGGTGGCGTTGCGCGAACGGTATGGATTGGGGCAACCGATCTATGTGCAGTATTACAAGTGGATCTCGAACATTATTCTGCGGGGCGATTTTGGCCAATCCTTTGCCTGGAATATGCCGGTCTCGGCCTTGATCTGGGAGCGGCTGGTGTTGACCGTGGTTTTGTCCCTCTCCGCGTTGTTCTTTGTCTGGATCGTCGCCTTCCCGATTGGTATTTACTCGGCGGTCAAACAATATTCGCTGGGTGATTATTTTGCCACCTTTATTGGCTTTATCGGTCTGGCAACGCCCAGCTTTTTGATCGCCCTGGTCTTGATGTATGTGGCCTTCAAGTACTTTAACCAGAGCGTTGGCGGCCTCTTTTCGCCCGAATATCAGGAAGCCCCCTGGAATTGGGCCAAAGTGTTGGATCTGCTCGGCCATTTGTGGATCCCCATGGTGATTCTGGGCATGGAAGGCACCGCCAGCCTGATCCGGGTGATGCGCGCCAATCTGCTGGACGAATTGCGCAAACCCTACGTGGTCACCGCCCGCGCCAAGGGGCTGCCCGAATGGAAGGTGATTCTGAAATATCCGGTGCGGCTGGCGCTCAACCCCTTTATCAGCACAGTCGGGTGGATCTTGCCCGGTCTGGTCTCTGGCTCGGCCATTTTGTCGATTGTGCTGAGCCTGCCAACCACCGGGCCGCTGCTCTTGCGCGCGCTGCTCTCGCAGGACATGTACCTGGCGGCCAGTTCGATCTTGTTGCTCAGTGTGCTCACGGTGATCGGCACGCTCATTTCGGATCTGCTCCTGGCCTGGCTCGATCCGCGCATCCGTTATTAATGAGAACTAGGTAAATATTTAATAATCATCAAGGCAAGCAAAGCAGGC
>CAZIRP010000054.1:0-39574 GCA_964541665.1 uncultured Caldilineaceae bacterium
TTCAACCTCCCAGTGAGATTAAACCATATCAGTCATTTTTGAGATAACTTCTAGTGGCATTAACGACTTGCTCACCGGAACGAATGGCGTCCTCGAGCCGATCCTCAACGCGGCGCTCGGTGACCTGGTTGACCCGCTGCTCAACGGGTTGGGCATCCGCCTGGGCACCATGTACGCCACGGTGCACGGGATTGCGCAATCCTGCCCCGACATCACTGTTACGCCGACCACAGTGGCCTTCCCGAACACGCTGATCAACACCTCATCCGCCGCGCAAGCTGTTACCATCCGCAATGATGGCACACTCGCGCTGACACTAGGGACTATCACCCTGGGGGGGGCGGGCAGCGGCCATTTCAGCCTGAGCGAGACCTGTGGCGCGACTCTGGCCCCAGGCGCGTCTTGCAGCGCAAGCATCACCTTCACGCCGACAGCCGTTGGTGCCCAAAGTGCTACGCTCACCATCAACAGTGGTGACCCAGATGAAGCAACCGTTGTCGTCAACCTCTCTGGCACGGGCACCGGCACGCTCCCTGTCATCACCTCCGACGGCGGGGGAGCGGCTGCCAGCATCAACGTGGCTGAGAACCAGACGGCTGTCACCACGGTGGCGGCCACTGGCAACCCAGTTCCCACCTTCAGCATTCAGGGGGGGGCAGACGCTGCTCGCTTCTCGATCAATGGCGCCACTGGGGCGCTCACGTTCAACGCGGCCCCGGATTTCGAGAACCCGACCGATGCTGATGGCAATAACACCTACATCGTCACTGTCCGCGCCACCAACGCGGTTGGCAACGATGAGCAGACCATCACCGTGACCGTCACGAATGTGAATGAGGCCCCACCCGCGCCGACGATTACGCAGCCGCTGGACGGGGCTACGACTACGGATACAACGCCGACGATCAGTGGGACGGCGCAACCAAATAACACCGTAGTTGTGCACGAAGGCGGTACGCAGATCTGCACGGCCACCGCCAATGCCGGTGGGAATTGGAGCTGCGAGCCGAGTTCGCCGCTGAGCCAAGGGCCGCACACAGTTCATGCAACGGCGAGCAATAATAACAATGACTTCAGCGCGCCGAGCAACAACCGCAGCTTCACCATCGACAGTGTTGCGCCCAATCCACCGGTCATCACCACGCCCGGGCAGAATAGCGTCACCACTGACAACACACCAACCATCAATGGGACGGCTGAAGCTGGCAGCACAGTGAATGTGACTGAAAGTGGTACGCCGATCTGTTCTGCTGTCACGAGTGGGACAGGCACCTGGACCTGCACGCCCAGCACAGCGCTGAGCGATGGTCCTCACGCCATTGTGGCTACGGCAACCGACACCGCGAACAACATCAGCGCGCTCAGCCAGATCCGCAACTTCACCGTGGATACGACCGGGCCGGTTGAACCGACCATCAACACACCAACCCCTGGGCAGACTGTCACCGACAACACGCCGACGATCAGCGGGACAGCTGAGCCCAACAGCACAGTGGCTGTGACCGAAAATGGCGCGCCACGCTGTACCGCTCCGGTCGACAGCAATGGCAACTGGAGCTGCGATAGCACGCAATTAAGCGATGGACCGCACACGGTCGTGGCGACAGCCACCGATGCGCACGGCAATGTCGGTTCCCCCAGCGCGGGCCGCGCCTTTATCGTCGATAGCACTCGCCCAGTGGCCCCGATCATTACCACACCGGCGAACAACAGCAGCACCAGCGACAACAGACCCACGATCAGCGGCACGGCTGAAGCCGATAGCACGGTGACCGTACGTGAGGGTGGAAACACGCTCTGCACCACCACCGCGACCACCACCGGCACATGGAACTGCACGCCGGGTGATCCGCTCAGCGATGGCCCGCATACGATCACCGCGACGGCCGCGGACAGCGGCGGCGCGGGCCCAGCCAGTGCGCCCACGACCTTCACCGTGGATACCGTGGCCCCGGCTGCACCAATCATCACCGCACCGGCGAACAACAGCACGACCAGCGACAACACACCGGCGATCAGCGGTACGGCTGAAGCTGGCAGCACTGTGAATGTGACTGAAAATGGTGCGCCGATCTGTTCTGCTGTCACGAGCGGGACAGGCACCTGGACATGCACGCCGAGCACAGCGCTGAGCGACGGCACCCACACCATTCGCGCCACCGCGACTGATGCGGCCAATAACCTCAGCCCGCTCTCGGCACCAGTCAGCTTTACTGTGGATACAACGCCGCCCGCGCCGCCAATGGTGAGCGCACCGGCAGCGAACGGCACGACCAATGACACCACACCGGCTTTTGTGGGAACGGCTGAGCCGAACAGCACCGTCAACGTGACCGAGAATGGCAACCCGATCTGCTCGGCGACGACCGACAACAACGGCAACTGGACATGCACGCCCAGTTCGCCGATGAACCAAGGGGCACACACCGTCAATGCCACCGCGACCGATGGCGCGGGCAACACCAGTCAGCCGACCCCCCATCCGTTCACCATCGATACGTCGGCGGTGAGTACGCCCAACATCATCACACCGGCACCCAATGCCCGCGTGAATACCAACACACCGGCGATCAGCGGCACCGCGGACCCGAATGTGACGGTCACGGTGACCGAGGGTGGGAACGCGGTCTGCCAGACGAGCAGCAATGGCAGCGGACAATGGAATTGCTCGCCTGCCTCACCGATGAGCGAAGGCCCGCATACGATCAGCGCTGTGGCGACGAACACGGCGAACACAGCCAGCACCCCGGCAACGCGCACCTTTACCATCGACATCACACCACCGGCGGAAGCACCGACGATCAGCAATCCGGCGGAAGGCAGCAGCACCAGCAACCCCACGCCCACGATCAGCGGCACGGCTGAAGCCGATAGCACGGTGACCGTACGGGAGGGTGGCAATCTGCTCTGCACGGCCATCACCAATGGCGCGGGCAGTTGGACATGCACCAGCAGCACGTTGAACGAGGGCCCGCACGCCATCAGCGCGACCGCAACCGATATGGCAGGCAATGTGGGCCCGACCTCGGCCCCGCGCAACTTCACCGTCGATACCAGTGCCCCGCCTGCACCGGCCATCACCACTCCGGCCACGGGCAGTGTGGTCAATGAGAGCACACCGACCATCGGCGGGACTGCGGAGCCAAACAGCACTGTCACTGTCAGCGAAGCCGGCACACCGGTCTGCACCGCGACCGCGAATGGCAGTGGTGCCTGGAATTGTCTCCCAGGCACACCGTTGAGCGATGGCGAGCATACGATCACAGCCAGCGCAACCGACGTGGCCGGCAACAGCGGCCCAGCTTCGCAACCGGTTGACTTCACGGTGGATACCGCCGCCCCCGCAGCGCCCGTGATCTTCATTCCTGAAGCAGGCAGCACGACCAACAACAACACGCCGACGATCAGCGGGACAGCCGAACCAGGCAGCACGGCCAACGTCAGCGAGACTGGCAATCCAGTCTGCGCGGCCACCGCGGATGGTGCAGGCACCTGGAGTTGTGTACCAGGCACAGCCTTGAGCGACGGCCCGCACACCATCAGCGCGACCGCGACTGATGCTGCTGGTAACGTCAGCCCAGCGTCGACCCCGGTCAGCTTCGTTGTTGATACGACACCGCCAGCGCCGCCCGTGGTGAATGCCCCGCCCGCCGGTGGCACCACCAATGACGATACGCCGACCTTTATCGGCACCAGCGAACCCGGCTCGACGGTTGATGTGAGCGAAAATGGCAACCCGATCTGTAGCGCCACGACCGATAGTGGCGGGGTCTGGACCTGCACGCCTGCTACGCCCATGGGTCAGGGGCCACACACGGTTGATGTGATCGCCACCGACCCGGCGGGCAACCCAAGCAGCCCGACCGAACATTCCTTCATTGTGGATCCGTCGGCGGTGAGCACACCCAGCATCATCAACCCGGCGCAGAACAGCAGCACTGCCAGCACCACACCGACGATCAGCGGCACCGCGGACCCGGATGTGACTGTCGCGGTGACCGAAGGTGGTAACCCGGTCTGCGAGGCTACAGCCGACGCGACAGGCAGTTGGCATTGCACGCCCGCGACCCCGTTGAGCGAAGGTGAACATACGATCAACGCCGTGGCGACAAATTCGATCGGCACGAGCAGCACCCCGGCAACGCGCACCTTCTTTGTCGACACCACAGCACCAGCAGCCCCAACGGTAATTACACCTGCGGCCGGGAGCACAACCAGCGACACCACGCCGGTGATCAGCGGGACAGCCGAGCCAGCCAGCACTGTAACCGTGCGCGAGAATAACACCATTCTCTGCACGACAGCCACAGATGCGCAAGGCAACTGGAGCTGCACACCTGCCAGCGAACTGAGCAACGGGCCGCACCTCATTGAAGTCACGGCAAGCGACGCGGCTGGCAACAGCAGCCCAACGATCAGCCATCCATTCACCATCGGCGAGAGCAACAACGACGATGACGGCGACGGCATCCCGAATGATGACGAATGCCCGAACTTCCCGAATTGCCCGGACAGCGATGACGATGGCACGCCCGACTATCTCGACCCGGACGATGACGGCGATGGCATCCCGACCGCCAACGAATGCCCGAATCACCCGAACTGCCCGGACAGCGATGGCGATGGCACGCCCGACTATCTCGATCCGGACGATGATGGCGACGGCATTCCGACCGCCAACGAATGCCCGAACTACCCGAATTGCCCGGACAGCGATGATGATGGCACGCCCGACTATCTCGATCCCGATGATGACGGCGACGGCATTCCGACCGCCAACGAATGCCCGAATCACCCGAATTGCCCGGATAGCGATGATGATGGCACGCCCGACTATCTCGACCCCGACGATGACGGCGACGGCATTCCGACCGCCAACGAGTGCCCGAATCACCCGAATTGCCCGGACAGCGATGGCGATGGCACGCCCGATTATCTCGACCCCGATGATGACGGCGATGGCGTGTTGACCGAGTACGAGTGCCCATTCTTCCCGAATTGCCCGGACACCGATGACGACGGCAGACCCAACTACCTGGACGCCGACGACGACGGGGATAGTGTACTCACCAAGTACGAAGCGCCCGATCTGAATGGGGATGGCAACCCCGCGGATGCGCAGGATACCGACAACGATGGCACGCCCGACTATCTCGACCCGGATGATGATGGCGACCTCAAGCCGACCATCACCGAACAGCCGGACCCGAATAATGATGGCAACCCCAGCGATGCGGTTGACAGCGACGGCGACGGGATCCCCGATTACCTCGACCCGGATGATGGCAACCCAGGTACTGTGCAGCGGCTGATGTATCTGCCCTTGGTTGCCCGCTAGCCGGTAGTCTCGGGGACTGGCCAGTCCCGATACCCGAAGTTACCCAAGATCGACAAACGCCCGTGGAACGAATCTGTTTCGCGGGCGTTTGCATTGCAGAATTCTTACCAACTGAAGGATTAGGCTAAGTTGTAAGATTTAAGCAAGGACGCTACAATCCAGGAACTACGTCAAATCGTACAATTTCCTTAACAAATAATGGAGGCAAGATGGTACTTTAAGGTTATTGCAATTTTAGCCAACTTACGATTTACTATTATAGCTGCATCTGATTCCATCGCACGTCAGTCCCTTCGCTGCCCCCACCCTGCGGCTTGATCACGCCCCATTTCATGAACATTTAATTCATAAAGGAGCATTGTATGTATGATCCATACGCTGCGCTGAATGGTGTACGCCGCCTCTGGTTAGCCATCTTACTCTGTGCATTGGTAACGATTGGTTGGCCGCTGATGGCGCGTGCGCAAGGTTGTACAGCCGGAGCTTGTCTCACTGTAGGCTCGAATCTGGTCAATGTGGACACAGCTCAGAGTGAGCTATTGGACAGTTTGCTGAATAGTCTGTTAGGTGATGGCAGCAATGTCGATCTGAGTGTGGGCAATTATAACGAATTGCTGAATGGCGGTATCGGCCTCTTAGATTTACTCGAGACCTTACAAATTGACCTGGGTCTGCAAAGCCCTGGGGAGGTATTAACCGCAGACATTACCCTCGGCGAGTTACTGGAAGCAGCCATCGATGTTGCCAATGCCAATGGCGACACGGCGCTGGCTGCGGCGCTGAACGATCTGTTGCTGGACATCCCCGGGCTGACCCAGACCATCCAACTGGGGGATCTGCTGGATCTGCAACTGGGCACCGATAGCCTCAGCAACATCGATCTCAACGCGCTCGACCTGGTCACCGGCTCGATCCAGCTCTTCAACTTTACAAATGTGGATGGCCCAACCGCTGGGGTGAGCATCCCCGGTGTGGCGCTGAGCGAACTCGGCCTGGATGGTACAGTCGGCGCGGTCACGTTGATTGCTCGTGTGCTGGAGCCGCCGACCTTCATCTGTGCGCCGGAGGGGGCCACCTTCAATAGCGCGCCAATCCGCCTGTTGCTCGATGTCACGCTGCTTGATCTACCGCTGGATACCACTGCCCTGGATACGGGTCTGCTCGGTATTCTGGATGGACTCTTAGGGATCGCTGGTGGCTTGCTCGACACTTCACTCGATGTCAACGCCACGATTGGCAATTTGAGCCTGTTGGTGGAAGTGGGCCGGGGTGAAGGGACAATCCAAACCATTAACGCGGTCAGCAACGCGGTGACCATTGAAGCGACACCCGGTGTTGCCAACCTCTATCTGGGCACTATCACCGACACACTGGTACTGAGCCGCACCTACGACATCGATCCAGTCAATGACCTGGGCGTTGCCACTATTGGGGCGCTTGATGTTTCGATCAATTTTCCCCCCGTGTTGGAATTACTCGGCTTTACTGATGTCAATCTCGCTGATGTCTCGATTGGCGCTCGCGGCTATGCCGAAGGCACCGGGGCCACGTCGAGTTTCACCTTTACCGGTCCCTACCCGCAAACCCATGAATTTGTCGCCGGGGCCTCTTCCGCAGACGCGTTGATCGATTCTTTGCTCACCAGTTTGGAAATCGAGCTAGATGTTGCGCTCTTGCAAAGTGGCTTGGGTGGGTTGCTCAGTGGTGTCAACCTGGACACCTTTATCAACGACTTGCTGGATGGCGTCCTCGGGCTGCTGAACAATACGACCGATGGCCTGCTTGATGGCGTCTTGAATGATCTGCTGGGGGATCTGCTCAACCCGCTGCTCGACTCGCTCGGTATCCGTTTGGGCGAGATGGGTGTAACCGTCAATGGCGTGGTGGATCTCTGCCCGGATCTGTCGATCACCAAGAGCCATGTGGGCAACTTTACGGTGGGTTCGCAAGGAACCTATACCATCAATGTGCAGAATGTGGGCATCGCAGCGACCACCCTGCCGATCACGGTGCGCGATACGCTGCCCACGGAGTTGAGTTATGTGTCAGCAACCGGTAGCGGGTGGATCGTCCTCGGCACTGTTGGGCAGGTCGTGACGCTCCAAACCAGCGCCGCTGTTTCGCCCGGCGACAGCTTGCCGCCGATCAGCTTAGTGGTGAATGCTAATGCAGCGGGCAATGTAGTCAACACCGCCACCGTCACAGTGACTGGCGACATCAGCAACGCCAACAACACTGCTCTCGACACCACCATCATCGAAAGTAATGGCAGCGGTGGAGGCACGCCCGACCTGACCATCACCAAGAGCCACACTGGTGATTTCACCGCCGGGAATCAGCATAGCTACACGATCAATGTGCAGAATATCGGCACCGGGGCAACCACTGGCGCCATCACTGTGGTCGACACCTTGCCCACAGGCATGACCTATGTTGCACACGGCGGCGCCAGTTGGCAATTGATCACCGCGGCTGGCTCGACCATTACGCTGCAAAATTCAGGCGTGGTGGGGCCCGGCAATTCGTTGCCTCCGTTGACGCTGACCGTCAATGTGGGCGCAGCCGCGGTGGGTACACCGATCAATACTGCAACTGTCTCGACCCCAGGCGAGACCAACACCAGCAACAACACCGCCACCGACCCGACGACCGTCCTGAGCGGCGGCAGCAGTGGCGCGGCGGATCTGGTGATCAGCAAGCACCATAGCGGCAACTTTATCATCAATCAGCAAGGCCTCTACACGATCACCGTATCCAACATCGGCGACGCGGCCAGCAGTGGCATGATCGAAGTCGTGGATACGCTGCCCACGGGGCTCGCCTTTGCGGCGGCGGGTGGCAACGGCTGGAACCTGATCGGGACACCAGGCACAAGCGTCACCTTCCAGAATGCGAATGTGGTGGGGCCCGGCAATAGCTTGCCGCCATTGCTGCTCAGCGTCACGGCCCAGGTGACCGGTGTGGTGACCAATACGGTTGCAGTCAGCCTGGCCGGTGAGGTCAACACAGCCAACAACAGTGCAGCTGACCCAACCACCATTATCGTTGATTTCGATGGGGACGGCGATGATGACGGCGACGGCATCCCGAACGATGACGAATGCCCGAACTTCCCGAATTGCCCGAACACCGATGATGACCTGACCCCAGATTATCAGGACCCGGACGATGACGGCGACGGCATTCCGACCGCCAACGAATGCCCGAACTTCCCGAATTGCCCGGACAGCGATGACGATGGCACGCCCGACTATCTGGATCCGGACGATGACGGCGACGGCATCCCGACCGCCAATGAGTGCCCGAACTTCCCGAATTGCCCGGACAGCGATGACGATGGCACGCCCGATTATCTGGATCCGGATGATGACGGCGACGGCATTCCGACCGCTAATGAATGCCCGAATTACCCGAACTGCCCGGACAGCGATGGTGATGGCACACCCGACTATCTGGATCCGGACGATGACGGCGATACGGTATTCACCAAATACGAATGCCCGAATCACCCGAACTGCCCGGACACCGATGGCGATGGCACGCCCGACTATCTCGACCCGGATGATGACGGAGACAGTGTCCTCACTCGCTACGAGCGCCCCGACCCGAATGGCGATGGCAACCCGAGCGATGCCCGCGACACCGACTTCGACGGCACGCCCGACTATCTGGACCCGGACGATGACGGCGACCTCAAGCCGACCATCACCGAACAGCCGGACCCGAATGGCGATGGCAACCCGAATGACGCGGTGGATAGCGATGGCGATGGCATTCCCGACTATCTCGACCCCGACGATGGTTCGCCCGGGACCATTGACGATGGGCCGCTCTATTTGCCATTGATTTTGGTGCGCATCGTGGAGGACACACCACGAGCGGCAACGCTTCAATAGCAGCGTGATGCCAGCCTAGGCGCGAGCATCTGCGCACGTTCATCAGTTGGTCATCTCATGGCCTCGCGGGTTTGTTTCCTGCGAGGCCATTTGATTTGAGGCCTCACTGACCATAGTGTATACTAAACACTTGTCCCCTTGTGTTGTGCTAATCACCCAAAGGAGAGAAGAATGAAACTGCGTGTGATCATGCTTTTCGCCGTGCTTTTGCTTGCAGCCTGCACGGGAATGCCGATCCAACCGGACGCGACAACCAGCGAGCCTGCCGCTGCCGACCCAACCGCGCCCACCCAATTGCATGTGCTCAACTGGCAAGGGTATGGCTCAGATGAACCCTGGGCGATCGAACTTTTTGAAGAGCGCTACAATGTTGAGATCGTCCACGATTATTTCAATTCCGAAGATGAATTGTTGACCAAGCTGCGCACCAGCCCAGGCACCTATGATGTCGTGCTGCCCAATATCGCCTATGTGCCGCCCGCGGTGGCCGATGGCCTCTTCCAGCCGATCGATGTCACCCAGTTGGCGGTTTGGGCGGAATTGCCCACAGCCTTCAGCGACTTGCCAGAGATCAACCACGACGGGGCGATCTACGGTGTGCCGTGGGCGTGGGGGGCCACTTCTCTGGTCTATAATCGCGAAGTCTTCCCCGAGGGGATTGATTCGCTCAACGCTTTATGGGATCCCCAATACGCGGGGCAAGTCGGTTTTGAGGACAATTACGAAGATGCGGTGATCTTTGCCGCGCTCGCCGCGGGCATTGAGCCGGCCAATCAACCGGACGACCTGGACGCGATCCGCACCAAACTGAACGAGTTGATGCCCAATGTGCGGGCGCTCTGGCAGTCGGAAGATGAGTTCAACCGCCTCTTTGCCAGCGGGGAGATCACGCTCGGTGTCTATTGGAGTGGTTCCACCGCGCGAGCCCAAAACACCTTCGAACTCCCGATTGAGTTTGTCATTCCCACCGAGGGCGCAATCGGCTGGACCGATGCTTGGGCAATCCCCACGGGCGCGCCGAATGTTGAAATGGCGTTGGCGTGGATCGACTTTATGAGCAGCCCCGAATTTTATGTAGAATGGGATCAGCGGGCCGGCGCGCCCGTGCCAGCCAATCCGCTGGTGCTGGCCGAGATGCCGGAAGATTCGTTCACGCGGACGGTCTTCGGCGACCCGGCGGTTGCCGACCGCCTCGCCTTCATCACCAACACCCCGGCGGATCTGCGTGAACAATGGGTAGAACTGTGGCAAGAGGTCAAAGCACAAGCCGAGTAGGGCCAGTATGAATGCACGTGCCCGTCAACTATTTGCGCTGCTTGCGCCCGCCTATCTGTGGTTGCTGCTTTTTGGCTTTTTGCCGCTTGGGCTGATGCTCTATTTCAGCTTTCTGAATGATGTACCCTTTGGCGAGCGGCAAATCTACTTTACCTTTGAAAATTATACTCGCTTCTTTTCTCGCAGCTTCTATAGTCGGCTGACGCTCGAAGCCTTGTTGATGGGCTTTTATACCACACTTGGCTGTCTGGTGCTGGGCTATCCGCTGGCCTATGCTCTGGCCAAACATGTGCAGGGGCGCTGGCAAACAGCCCTCTTCCTGCTGGTGATCGTCCCCTTCTGGAGCAACTCGCTGATCCGCCTCTATGCGTGGATCGTCGTCTTGGGCCGGGGGGGGATCATCAATTACACGCTGGGGTGGCTGGGCGGCCCGACGGATCTGAGCCTGCTATACACCTACCCCGCGGTCATCCTGGGGCTGGTTCATGCCTATCTGCCCTACATGGTGCTGACCATTTATGTGGCGCTCGACCGCATCGACGACCGTTTGCTCGAAGCCGCCGCCAGCTTGGGCGCACGCGCCTGGCGCACCTTTTGGCGGATCACCCTGCCATTGAGCTTACCCGGCGTCCTGGCTGGGACCGTGTTGGTCTTCATCCCAGCGATTGGCTCGTTTGTGGAGCCGCGGCTGCTGGGTGGCCGCGCGGGCACCGTCCTCGGCACGGTGATCGAAGATCAATTTGTCCAGGTCTTTAATTGGCCACTGGGCGCGGCCCTCTCGTTCATTCTGCTGCTGATCGTGGTGGGCTTGATGGCCCTCACCGCGCGCCTGATCGCCCCACCCCTGGTGCGGGAGTAAGTTTATGATCAGCTCACAGCGCACTTCTGCTACCTTTTTTCGGCTCTATCTGGTCGCGGCCCTGCTCTTCCTCTATGCGCCGATTCTGGTCATGATGCTCATGGCCTTCAACCGTTCGCAGCTGAACAGCTTGCCGCTGGTCTTCGATTTGGTCTGGTTTGAACGCCTCGCCCAAAATCAGCGGTTGATCGCGGCTACCCTCAACAGCCTGATCCTGGCCGGTCTCACCGCGGTCACGGCCACCGCGCTGGGCACCCTGGCCGCGCTGGCCCTGACCCGGTATTCGTTCCGCGGCAAACAAGTGCTCCAAGCGCTCTTGATCCCACCGATCACCATTCCGTGGCTGATCCTGGCAGTGGCGCTGCTGATGCTCTTCTTCTGGCTGGGCATCCCCCGCAGTTTGCTGACGCTCTATCTGGGCCATGTGACCGTGCAATTGCCCTATACCATTCTGGTGATCAGCGCCCGCCTGACTGGCCTGGACCCAACTTTGATGCAGGCCGCGGCCACGCTCGGCGCTCGCCCGTGGCGCGTCTTCTGGCGCATCACCCTGCCGCTGGCCCTGCCCGGTGTCGTGGCCGCGGCGCTCTTTGCCTTTGTGGTCTCATTCGACAATTTTGTGATCTCTTATTTTCTGGCCCCGCCCGGTGTCTCCACCTTGCCGGTCGAGATCTACTCGGCGATCCGCACCGGCTTCACACCGGAGATCAACGCCATCTCGACGATTGTCTTTTTGCTTTCAGCGCTGCTGGTTTTGCTGGTTGGGCGTGAGTTGCCATTGCGCTAACTTTGTTGGCCAACCCAGCGTTGAAGCCGCAACCTTTTCAGGCTGGGCCAAATCCGCGTACGATTGGATGACCGCGCATGAATGATGTGCAATTGAACGAAGTTACCTATCGCTATCGCGAGGTTGTCGCGGCGGATCAGGTGTCGCTGACGGTCGAGCGTGGCGAATTTTTTGCCTTGCTCGGGCCAAGTGGCAGCGGCAAGACAACCATCCTCCGGTTGATCGCGGGTATGCTTGAGCCGCAACAAGGGACGATCACCATTGGCGGGCGCGAAATGGTGGGGATTCCCCCTTACGAGCGCAACATTGGCTTTGTCTTTCAGAATTATGCTCTCTTTCCACACCTCTCGGTGGGAGAGAATGTTGCCTTTGGGCTGGAAAGTCGGCGACTGCCCACCGCTGAGATCCGCCGCCGGGTTGCCGACGTGTTAGCGCTTGTGCAACTTGCTGGGTTCGAGCAGCGCCGCCCCAATCAGCTTTCGGGGGGCCAACAACAACGGGTGGCCCTGGCGCGGGCCATTGTCACCGAGCCCAGTGTGCTTCTGCTCGATGAGCCACTCGCCGCGCTCGACAAAAAATTACGGCTGGCGATGCAGGTTGAATTGCGCGAGTTGCAACAACGCCTGGCCATCACCACCATTTTTGTCACGCACGACCAGGAAGAGGCCCTAACTCTGGCGGACCGCATCGCGGTGATGAATCAGGGGCGCATTGTGCAAAGCGGCCCAGCACGTTTGGTCTATGAACAGCCCCAGAGCCGCTTTGTCACCTCGTTTTTGGGGGAAGCCAATCTACAAAGTGGCACCCTCATCGCAATCGACGATCAGCGAGTAACCATTCGCACCGAAACTGGCGAGCTCGTGCACGGGGTCGTACGTTCGGACTTGCCTGGCGGCATGGCGCTCAATCAGCCGATCACCTGGGCGGTGCGGCCCGAAAATGTCTTCCTGAGCCCATCCCCGCCGGATGGGCCCTTTGCGCTCAGCGGCACCTTACACCAAATCGCCTACCAGGGCGCAAGCCTCAACTATCACATCCAGTTGGCCAATGGCGCGAATTTCGTGGTCTTTGTCCAGAGTGGCCGGTTAGATGCGGAGCCGACTGTGGGTCAAACTGTCTATCTGACCTGGGCCCCACACCAGACATTGCTCCTGCCGAATGATGAGGCGTGAGTTGGCCGGTTACAAACACCGCATGTGACCGGGAGCACAGTCCGGGGCAACCCAACGCCTCAGGGCCCTGCCCAGAAGCTGCTTCCTCAATGCTGGGCTGCACCCAATTTCCGTACCTTGTTTGACGTACAGTCCGAGAGATGGTATTCTAGGCTTACAATCCTGGTGCTTTTTCCGTTCTTGTTCCTCTTTTTTACGATAAGATTAAGGCATGAAGCAGCTTTCCCTCCACTCTGTGGCTTTTCCAGCCGCGATTGTCCTCTTGTTTTTTGTGCTCACAACTCCGGTCTGGCGTTGGTTATGGGGTGAATGGATAAGCAATGACTACTATAGTCATGGGCTGCTTGTGCCACTCGTCGCGATCTTTCTGATCGTCCAGCGGCTGCGTAACGACAAAACCATTGACATCACGCCCCAACGTGGTGAGCTCGCCAGTCTCGGGCTGACCGTGGTGGCATTGGGGGGCTATCTCTATTTTATGGCGCAGCGAGCTTACTATCTAGCCGCCTTCGCCATGATCGGCTTGATCATCGGGCTTGTCTGGTACTTTGCAGGCCAGGCGATCGTGCGGAAGTTGATCTTTCCCCTCGCCTATCTGGCCCTGATGGTTCCCTTGCCGCTGCTGGATCGGATCACCCTGCCGTTGGCCATGTTTACTGGGGTCTGCGCGGGCAATATGGTGCAATTCCTCGGCCTCGATGTCACGATTCTTGGCAACTCGGTCTCTTTGCCCAATGCCGAAATGATCATCGGCGCACAGTGCAGTGGCATCAACTCGATGATCTCCTTGCTCTCGCTGATGACGCTGGCCGCCTATTTGCTCGAAGGCCCGCTGTGGGGACGTCTGGCCCTGGTGTTTATGGCGGTCCCGCTGGCCTTTTTGGGCAATATTCTGCGGGTGGGGTCGCTGCTATTTGTGGCAAGAGCGTATGGGGCTGATGCAGCTTTTACCTATTACCATGACTATTCTGGGATCTTCTTTTTCCTCGGCGTCCTGTTGCTGATGTTCCCGCTGACCCGCCTGTTGCAAGCCCGCACTTTCCGCCTAGAGGTCATCTGAGCAATTGCCTATGTCAAGTCCACCCTCTACGGTTATCCGCAACTTTTTGCTCGCAGCTTTGCTGCTGATTGGCGCGCTCATCATCTATCTGCCCGATCTGGTACCGGCCTTTGGCAAGCAATCTCCCTTAGCCTTGGCCGATGCGCAAACCTACGTGGCGGATCTCGATTTCTGGCAGCGCACCGAGCGCGAACGTACGGTTGTCGCCAATGCCCGCTTTGATCTGGACGTGGATCTCACCAGCGTCCCCCTGACGGTCGGCGATTGGCATGGCGAAGAAGTGCCCGAAACCAATCAGGAAGTGATGATCCTGCTGGATCCCGAGCAATATGTGCAGCGGCTCTATTACAACAGTGAAGGGCAATATCTGTGGCTCACGATGATTGGTGGTCGCAGTTCGCAGCCCTTCCATGCTCCAGATATTTGTTATGATGCCGATGGGTGGCAATACAATCTGGGCTCTCAAGCGGTGACACTTGAGCAGGGAGGGGAGATCTATGGCTTATGGCTAGAAGCGGCCAAGGTCTTTCCCGGGGAAGAAGAGCTGACCGAACAAATTGCCTATTACTTTTATCTCTTTCCCGATGATCGCCGCCGTCTTGAAGATGGGATTGTGCTCTTCAAAGTCACCACCGGGCGGTATGGAACGACCGAAGAGACCCTGGCATTGCAGGCCGAATTTGTCCGTCACTTGTTCAATCAGGCAGCTTAGCGCCGAATAAATCATCACGCTCGTTAGCCAACAAGACTTGACCCGCGACAGAGCCCCACAGCATCACGGTCAGGAGAACAGCGTTGTTCCGGTTGCAATCCACAAAATCACAACAGGCCCAAATTGCCCCCTGGCAATGGTTCAAGACGTGGTGGCACACCTGGCTGCTGTCGTTTGGTCTGTTGGGCCTGGCTGCCTGCTCCATCCCCTTCAACCGTACACCCACACCACCGGTAGGATCCTGTACGTTGCCCCTTGCAGCTGATAGTAGCGACGAAGAGGAGATCCGCGCTATCCTGCTGGCGGAAGGCGACTTGATGGTCAAACAGGAGATCACCCCGCTGATGGCGCTGTGGAGTGATGGCAGTTTTGTGGCAAATGCCAAAAATACGCCCCAGGACACGACGGATGATCAATTCTGGCTCGACAAAGATGCCATCCGCCACCGCTACGTGCGCACAGTTTTCCCCGGGGCCCCTTCACAGGCCGCGCCCGCGGACCTCACCATACAGATCACCGGCACCCAGGCCACTGTCATGGCGACAACCAACATCGGCGACGAAATCTCCCCAGCGGGCGACCGGTGGACGTTGATCAAGCAGGGCAACTGTTGGTTGATCGAAAGCCTCACCTATAACCTGGAAGCGGCCCAGCCGTGATAACATTCGAGCATGGCAAACTTGGGCGAAGGACTTTCTATTCTCGGGGTGCTGGCAGCGACGCTCCTGGCGTTGGCCTGGCTGAGTACCCAAGTCAGCTTTGCCATTCAGCTTCTCGTCTTAACCCTCACCCGTAACGAAAAACTGCCCCCGTTGATTCTCTTCCTGGTGCTCTTACCCGGTATTCTGCTGCATGAGTCAGCCCACTGGGTGGCTGCACGCCTGTTGGGCCTCAAAACAGGCAAATTTCGAGTTTGGCCCAAAGTTAAGGGCAATCGCATTGGTCTTGGCAGCGTCACGGTGCAGCGCGGCGCTTTGTGGCAAGATAGTCTGGTTGGGCTGGCACCGCTGCTGGCTGGTTCGGCGGTCATCGCGTGGATTGGCTACCAGATTTTTGCCGTCGATCGCCTCACCATGATCGTCACGTCCGGCCAGTGGATCGAAGGCCTGATCGCGTTCTGGCGGGCGCTGGGCACTGCCGATGGGGCACTCTGGGCCTATTTGCTCTTTGCCGTGGCCAATGCCATGATGCCCAGCTCAAGCGACCGTGAACCGCTCAAACCATTGCTGCTCTACCTGGCCGTGATTGCGCTGGCTTACTTGCTTGTTGGCCTGCCGGTCGATCCGCTCACAACTGGGCTTGTCTGGTTGACACCCATGTTGGAATTGGTCACCAGTGCCTTGATCTTTGTGCTGTTGTTGGATGGGGTCATTGTGCTGGTTTTGTGGCTGGTCAGAACCCTGTTTGAAGGCGAGAGCACCCTGCAACCTCGCCCTCGCAGTCGGCGGCGCTAACCAATCCCAGCGTTGGGGCACGACCAGGGGGACAATCACCAAGGAAGCTCGCGCCCCCTTGATGATTGCGGAATAAGAGGCTTCTCCCGGCAGAGATCCTTACCCAACTTGCGGCAAGGAGGTCAAACTCTGCTCGATGGCTTCGGCGGGATATTCGTAATCCTCGATCCGGCCAGTCAGGTACGCTTCGTAAGCTGACAGATCAAAATGGCCATGTCCACAGAGATTGAAGACAATGGTTTTGGCTTCGCCGCTCTCTTTGCAGCGTAACGCCTCTTCGCGGGCAATGGCAACCGCGTGGGAAGGCTCTGGCGCGGGCAAGATCCCTTCGGCGCGCGTAAAGCCCAAAGCAGCATCGAAGATCGTCCGCTGGCTCACATTCACCGCCTCGATCAAGCCAGCTTCCTTGAGGGCGCTCACCTGGGTGTTCATCCCATGATAGCGCAAGCCACCAGCATGAATTGGCGCCGGGAGAAATTCATGGCCCAGCGTGTGCATTTTGAGCAGCGGTGTCATCTTGCCGGTATCCCCAAAATCATACGCATAAACGCCGCGGGTCAGGCTCGGGGCTGCGGCTGGTTCGACCGCAATGATGCGCGTCTCTTTGCCATTGACCACATTTTCACGCACAAAGGGGAAGGTAAAACCGCCAAAGTTGCTGCCGCCACCGGTGCAACCAACGAGCACATCCGGCCAATCTGCCCCGATCAGCTCCAACTGCCTGATCACTTCCTGCCCGATGATCGTCTGATGCAACAATACATGATTCAACACGCTGCCCAAGGCATATTTGGTATCCTCGCGGGTGGCAGCTTCCTCAACCGCTTCGGAAATCGCAATCCCCAGGCTGCCGGTGCTGTCCGGATTCATCGCCAAAATCTGCCGGCCAGAATTCGTTTGATCGCTGGGGCTAGGCACCACCGTGGCACCCCAGGTTTGCATCAATAATTTGCGATAGGGCTTTTGCTCATAGCTGACTTTGACCATGTAGACTTTACATTCGATGCCAAAGTGTTGACAGGCAAAGGCCAGCGCGCTGCCCCACTGCCCGGCACCAGTCTCGGTGGTGATCCGCTTAACGCCTTCTTTCATGTTGTAATAGGCTTGCGGCACCGCTGTATTGGTCTTGTGGCTGCCGGAGGGGCTTGTCCCTTCGTATTTGTAATAAATCTTTGCAGGCGTACCGAGTGCTTTCTCCCAGTTGTGCGCGCGATAGAGCGGCGTGGGTCGCCACAGCCGGTAGACATCCTGCACCTCATCGGGGATCTCGATATAGCGCTCGCTGCTGACCTCTTGTTCGATCAGCGCCATCGGAAACAGGGGCGTAAGATCCGCCGGGCCGATGGGTTGACCGGTGCCCGGGTGCAGCGGCGGCGGCAGGTTGATGCCCGCGGCTGGCAAATCTGCATTCAGGTTATACCAGTGCGTGGGCATATCTTGCTCAGTGAGCACGATCTTGGTCGGTTCGCTCATGGCTAAACTCCTGTAGATTTAGAATCTATTCGTAAAAGGGTTGCGGCTCTTGAGGCTGGGCTTACCAGCGTGCGGTGCAGAATTTACGGATAAATTCTTAGAATGTGGAGATGGATTAGTGCGGAGATTATATCACAAGTTGCCGCCAAGTGCAGCGGCAGCTAGACGCGCAACGTCCCGGGCGCATTAGGGTCCGGGACGTTGCGATTTGGCCAAAATCAGAATCAGGCAATTAGCTTAAATGGGTCTGAAGCCGGGCCAAAAGCTTGGGCTTGGGCTGATAACCCACAATCCGATCCACTGGTTCACCATTCTTAAAGACCAACAAGGTTGGGATGCTCAGAACCGCAAACGCTTGGGATGTGTCGGGATTATCATCGACATTTAATTTGCTGATCACCAGTTGACCATCCAACTCGACAGCCAGCTCTTCCAAAACTGGGGCGATCATTTTGCACGGGCCGCACCATTCGGCCCAGAAATCTACCAGAATCGGCTTATCAGCATTGATTACTTGTTCGTCGAAAGTCTGGTCGGTCACTTCAATTGGCTTTGCCATTATTTCTCCTTTACGCTAACGTTACTCGTCTTCCCCAATCGGCACATCAGCCATTGTGGATGATCTGCCGTTGTTTTAGCGCAGAATTGTTCCAATCGCAGTAGCTTCCACTACAAAAAATATAGTACAGTGCTTTCTCGTTTTTGTCAAACCACAAAAATTAAACGCGCCCGAACGCTTTTCTTTCACCCTTAAAGCGGCTATAATAGACGAAAGACCCGTGTCAATGGTGACGCTGGTTCAAGTAGCGATTTGTCGCTCAAAGGAGAAAAAGATGAACCGAATCCACACATTGCAAACTTTAGGCCAAAGTATTTGGCTTGACTACATTGAACGGAGCATGGTGCAGGATGGCGAGTTGCAAAGCATGGTCGACGCGGGCGTAACCGGCGTAACATCCAACCCCACCATCTTTCAACAAGCCATTGCCAAAAGTGCCGCCTATCAGGCTGATCTCAAGCAATTGACTGGACAAAAGCTCTCCGCCAAGGCCATCTTTGAAGCACTGGCCGTGGCCGATATCCAGGCCGCAGCAGATGTGCTCCGCCCGGTCTACGAACGCACCACCAGCGCCGATGGGTATGTCAGCATCGAAGTTGCGCCCGATCTCGCCCACGATACCGAGGCGACGGTTGATGAGGCGCGCCGCCTGCATATTGCGGTCAGCCGCCCGAATGTGATGATCAAGGTACCAGCCACCAAAGCAGGGATCCCCGCCATCCGCCAGTTGATCAGCGAGGGCATCAATGTCAACGTGACACTGATCTTTGGCCTGGAGCGCTATGCCGAAGTCAAAGAGGCCTACTTGCAAGGGTTGGAAGACCGGGTGGCCAAGGGCGAGCCGGTCGCGCAGATTGCCTCTGTGGCGAGCTTCTTTGTCAGCCGAGTCGATACCAATGTGGACGATAAATTGGCGAAGCTCGCGCATGCGCCGACAACCCTGCAAGGAAAAGCCGCCACAGCCAATGCCAGGCTTGCCTATCATCAGTTTTTAGAAAAGTTTCGCGGCGAGCGTTGGGAAGCCCTGGCCGCGGCTGGGGCTCAACTGCAACGCCCACTGTGGGCCAGCACCAGCACCAAAAACCCCAATTACCCGGAACTCCTCTATGTCGATGGGCTGATCGGTGCGCACACGGTCAACACCATGCCCCTCAAGACGCTGGAAGCTTTCCAGGAGCGCGGGGTGGTGGCAGAGACAGTCACGGCCGACCGAGCGGAAGCCGAAGCCGTCTTTGCCCAACTGGCCGATTTGGGCATCTCGATGAGCGAGGTCGCCGATGAATTGGAGGCCGACGGGGTACAAAAATTTGCCGATTCGTACAGCGACTTGCTGGCGACGATCGAGCAGCAGCGGGCCAATCTGGTGCCAGCTTAATCGCCAGGATCTTGACTTCGCAGCCACCTTCGGGGAAGCCCCCCTTCCTCGGAGGTGACCAACCGAGCGCGGCAGGAGTAGACAAGCGCCAAACTTCAAGCCTGTTTGCGCTGTAAAAAAGCCGCAAACTCTGTTGGATCCAACTTGTGAGGTTTGGTGGGCTCGGTTTCTGGCTCGGTAGTCGACGCTGGTTCCAACGATTCAGCCTCCGGGGCAGCGAGGTCATCAGCCAAACGCGGCGCCGCGGCCCGTTCTTGCAGATGAGCCAGAATGGGGACGATCAATTCGCTCACAGCGCTGAGGAACAAATTGGCCGCAGTTGCCCCTTCCGGCAGATTAATCAACAGCGTACGCCCGCGGATCCCGGCCACACCCCGATCCAACAAAGCCAGCATTGAATATTCACGCGCCTGCGCGCGCATCTCCTCGGGCAAGCCCGGCAAGAGCCGCTCCAACACGGCCAGGGTTGCCGCGGGCACACAGTGCGCGGCGGATGGACCTGGGGCAGGAAATGTCCCACCGATGGTGAGGATCAGATCCAACTCGGTTTCATCACACCAGCGCCGCAACAACTCTTCCAGCCAGTGACGCTGATCAGCGGCGCTTTTCTCGTGCAGGATCTGCACCCCAGCTACTGTTTGGCGGAGCTGCTGCCGGATCAACAGGCTTGCTTCTTCGTCGAATGTTGGCACAAAGAGTAACCCAGTGCGCACAATCAGGGTCATGGATTACCGCTCCAAAATCAAACACCTCCAGCCCCGAGTGATTGCCCAGGAGGAGGTGCCTTTTTCCGAACAAGCGTTTAACAAAACGCTTGACCAACCAAACCGTTGATACGCTTTAGCGCTTGGTGTATTGCGGAGCCTTGCGGGCGCGCTTGAGACCGGGTTTCTTGCGTTCCTTGGCGCGGGCATCGCGAGTCAGGAGGCCAGCAGCCTTCAACGGCGGCCGCAGGTTGATGTCCGATTCGCAAAGCGCACGGGCGATCCCCAACTGCACAGCCGCGGCTTGACCACCATCGCCACCGCCACGCACATTCACGCTCACGTTAAAGGCGGCCTCAGTACCGGTCAGCGCCAATGGCTGCATAAGGGTCATTCGATCCAGCTCTCGGCCAAAATAATTGTTCATCGGCTTATCGTTTACCACGATCTCGCCGGTGCCGGGATAGATGCGAACGCGAGCAGTTGAAGTTTTGCGACGGCCAACCGCTTCAATGTATTGAGTTTGCGTCATCTTAGCTCTCCTTGAATTCCAGCGTCTTGGGCATTTGGGCGCTGTGTGGATGTTCACTGCCAGCATAGACGCGCAATTTTCGCATTTGGGCTCGACCAAGCCGAGTCTTCGGCATCATCCCTTTCACAGCTTCGTAGATGATCCGATCCGGAAAGCGCTCCAGGAGTTCGCGGATCGACCGGGTCTTCAAGCCGCCGGGATAACGCGAGTGGCTGTAATAGAACATCGTATTCATTTTGTTACCAGTCACAACAAATTTGTCGCAATTGGTCACGATCACAAAGTCACCAGTGTCCAAATGTGGGCTAAAGGTTGGTTTGTGTTTCCCACGCAGGATCTTGGCAATTTCCGTAGCCAGTCGTCCGAGCGTATAGCCGGTAGCATCCACCACCCACCATTCACGCTCCTGCTTAACCGCTTCGGCATTTGGGCTATAGGTCTTCACGTGACTCACCCCTCTAAATCAATTCAAAATCGTATTTTGCACACTAAGCAAATTGCAGACCCAAATCAACTGGGTAATCAATTCGTTCCAGAACCAACCCACGTGCTGGGGCTGGTGGCACAGCTGCGCTGCGCATCTTGGCTTGCAAAGCCGCTAATAAATCTGCAGGGGTCCAAATTCCTTGCCCCACAGCCAACAGCGCCCCGACAAGCTTGCGTACCATTTGGTACAGAAACGCATTTGCACGAATGGTAAAGACAAAACGTTGCCCCGGATACCGATGCAACATCGGAAGGTCCGACCCTACCACCTGCCAATACGCCTCGTCTACCTGGCGAATTGTCTGCTCCCCAGCAGGTGGCTGCCCAAAGGTAGCAAAATCATGCTGCCCTACCAGGTAATTCGCCGCTTCGTTCATCGCTACCACATCCAACGGTCCGGAGCGGGTGATAGCAAAACGGTCGGTTAGCGGAGATTGCCGACTTGTTTGTTCGGCAGCTTCGATCACCGTGTACCGATAGACTCGTGCCAACGCGCTAAAGCGTGGGTGAAAATGGGCGGGAGCAAGTTGCACTTGCCGAATTGCGATCGAATCGGGCAAATGTACATTCCAGGCCCGTTCCAGAGCCGCCACCCCATGACGCCATTCGACGTCTACCGCAATTACCTGACCACTCGCATGGACACCGGTATCTGTTCGTCCGGCACCGCTAACTCGGCTAGCCTTTGGCACAAAGCTCGCTAACGCTTGCTCCAATGCCCCTTGAATGGTCGGCACATCTGGCTGGTATTGAAAGCCATGAAAATCAGTGCCATCATACGCAACCATGCCACAAATGTACACAGGCGGCCAACGTTATGGTCGGTCGACCAATTCCAGCAAGACCATATCTGCAGCATCACCCTGGCGTTTACCCAATTTGATCATGCGGGTATAACCGCCATTGCGCGTTGCATAGCGCGGGGCAAATTCGTCAAAGACCTTTTTGGCAACCGTTTTATCATTCAAAAAGGCCACAACCTGCCGTTGGGCATGAACACGATTGCCGCCTTCGGCCACCCCCCGCTTCGCCTTGGTGATCAGCTTCTCAGCTTCGCCCCGGATGGCGCGTGCCTTGGCCTCGGTGGTTTCGATCCGCTCGTGCAGGTACAATTCGCGGACAAGATTCCGAAACAGCGCTTTGCGCTGGCCGCTATCCCGACCTAATATCTTTCCAGCAACTCGATGTCGCATAGTTCCAACTCCATCACCTTGTCCCGAACCCCGTACTTTACTGGAGGGTACCCAATTTGTGGAGGCCCAAAGTAAACCAGGAATTCGTATTGCTAATTCCGAGGCGAGCAAAGCTCGCTACCATCCCCTGCCCGGGGCTGGCGTCACAAACTTTATGCTTCTTCTTCCAGCTCGACGAGTTCATCTTCCTCGTCATCCGCTGAACCCGATGCATAGCTGCCATTCTTGAAGAAGGCACTCAGATCAACACCAGGAACATTGAGATAATTCTTTTCGCGCAATTTGTCGACAAGTTCATCGAGCGATTTTTTACCAAAGTTGCGGATGGCCAGCATTTCCTCTTCGCCCTTTTCCATGCGGCGGAGGATCTCCCCAACTTTCGTAATTCCGGCTCGCTTCAGACAATTATAAGCGCGCACCGTCAGCTCTAACTCTTCGATCGGTGCATCGTTGATGCGCGGCGGAATACCGTGTTCTTCTTGTTTGGCGGGCTCGACTGAAACAGCTTCAGCACCGGCCAAAAGACCAAGATGTTGTACCAGAATTTTCGCCGATTCACGCAAAGCCATTTCCGGCGAAATGGTCCCATCGGTCCAGATTTCCAGATTCAATTTATCGTAGTCGGTTTGTTGACCGATACGAGTACGTTCGACCCGGTAGGCAGCCTTCCGCACCGGGCTAAAAATCGCATCGACCGGAATCTCGCCCAAAGGCAACCGCGTGCGTTCTTCAGCCGGGCTATACCCGCGGCCAACTTCGACCACCATTTCGATGTCCATATCAACATCGTTCGAGTCGGCAGTCAACAAATAAAGATCGGGATTCATAAGTTCGATGTCCGGCTGCGGAATAATATCCCCTGCCGTCACCGGCCCTTCGCTCGTGACCTCTACATGAATCCGCACCGGATCTTCACTGCGGCTCTTGAGCCGAATCTGTTTTACGTTTAGAATTAGTTGCGTTGTATCTTCACGTACATAGGGAATCGGCGAAAATTCATGATGAATCCCGCTGATCCGGATCGAAGTAACCGCAGCCCCTTCTAAACTCGATAATAAGACCCGTCGCAGAGCATTCCCTAAGGTAATGCCATAGCCACTTTCCAATGGACTAATGACAAAATGGCCGTAGTTCTGCGAAATCGCCTCAACTTCAATTCGCGGTAGAACCATGTTTAACAATGATACCCTCTTCCTGCGCTATTACACGCACACACCAGCAATGATGGCGAACTGGTTGAGCAGATCTGGCAACGAACTTGCTTCGCAAAGCCCTGCTGGGCGGTAACTGACCGGCCCGTCGCTTCCCGATCTACCCTTCAACATCCATTGCTCATTCAACTCGGTGGCGATGTTTTCGTGGGCAGGCACGCTTACAACTGTGCGGCATATGGCAGTCCGACTCAGCAAAGCCCCATCTACTGTTCATCTCTTCACCCGGGACAACCACAAGTTACCGGGTGAATGGAGCAACACTAGACGCGCCGTTTCTTCGGCGGGCGGCAGCCGTTATGCGGCAACGGTGTAATATCCGTGATCGAACGGACAATCAACCCTGCAGCTTGCAACGAACGAATCGAGCTTTCGCGGCCGGGCCCCGGCCCCTTGACAAACACCTCGACCTCGCGCAGATTAAAATCATCGCGAGCATTGCGGGCAGCACTCTGAGCCGCTAGCTGAGCCGCAAAGGGAGTCGACTTTCGGCTTCCCTTGAAGCCGCTGCTCCCGCTACTTGCCCAGCACAAGGTATTTCCCTGAGGGTCCGTGATGGTCACAATCGTATTATTAAACGAAGCGTGGATATGGACTTGTCCGCTGGGGACATTCTTCTTCTCTCTTCGACCCGTCGTTCGTTGACCGCGTCGTTTTGGTTGAGGTCGCGCCATGCTTACTCCTTCTCTTGCTACAAATAGGCCTGCAAGCTCAATTTTTATACTTTGAAATTCAGAGGCCAGCACCACACAAGTGCTAGCGAATTAACCACCGCGCTCACAGGTCATACTGCCAATTGACGCTGGATACGCGGTGGACAAAATCTACATTAATACCTTGCTCCATAAATCTCCTGGTGCCTGCCTGAAGCAAGCGCAACACCAACGGCCAAAAGATTTACAGCGAGCAAGCGTAGCTGCCAAAGCAGCCGGAAGCACACACGATTTACTTTGTTGCGCGCTTCTTCCCAGCCACCGTCTTGCGAACGCCACGGCGTGTGCGAGCATTGGTACGCGTGCGCTGACCGCGAACTGGCAGGTTGCGTCGATGGCGGATGCCTCGATAGCTGCCGATTTCGATCAGACGCTTGATGTTCATGCTCAATTCGCGCCGCAGATCACCCTCGACGATATGGTTGCGGTCGATATATTCGCGCAGCCGGTTGACTTGCGCTTCATCCAAGTCGCGGACGCGGATGTTACCATCCAATTGTGTGGCGGCCAGGATCGATTGGCTGGTCTTCAGGCCAATCCCAAAAATATAAGTAAGGGAGATTTCAACCCGTTTCTCACGTGGAATATCTACCCCAGCAATACGTGCCATGCTACTCTCCTTTGCGCCTTAGCTTTAGCCTTGTCGCTGCTTGTGCTTGGGATTGGAGCAAATGTTGTAGATGACGCCCCGCCGACGCACAATTTTACACTTTTCGCAGATCCTCTTAACCGATGGACGTACTTTCATGATATTCGCTCTCCCGACAATTCTTTCTAGCACAACCGCGCTAGTTTATCACGACCTTATGGTAAAGTCAAAATCTCTGGCCCAGCATTGGTAATGGCGACGGTGTGTTCGAAGTGGGCAGCCAGGCTATTATCCTTGCTGACCACAGTCCAGTCATCTTTGAGCGTTCTCGTCTGCCAGGTTCCTACCTGAACCATCGGTTCAATGGCCAGGACCAAACCCGCGAGCAGCGGCAGACTGCCATCCGCATCCCCGCCCGCGTAATTCAGGACCTGGGGTGGCTCGTGCATCTGTCGGCCCACACCATGCCCCGTATATTCGCGCACCACGTGGAGACCATTGCGCTCTACCTCGCGCTGCACCGCGCGGCTGATATCGACAACACGGCGGCCTACCTGGGCCTGTTTGATGCCCTCATAAAGGCTGGCCTCGGTCACACGCATCAATTCGGCTGCCTCAGGCGAGATTGTACCCACGCCATAGGTCCAGGCCGAATCGCCAATAAAGCCCCGATAACGCACGCCCACATCCACGCTGATGATGTCCCCAGCGCGCAGAATGCGATCTTTATTGGGGATACCATGCACCAATTCCTCGTTGATACTGGTGCAGATATGCGCCGGGTATCCTCGATAGCCCAAAAATGCCGAAGTCGCGTTATATTTCTGCAGACATGCAAGCGCGATCTGATCCAGATCCCAGGTGCTAACCCCTGGCGAGATCGCTTCTTTCATCGCCTCGTGAATCCGCGCCACAATGCGGCCCGCCTCGCGCATCAGTTGAATCTCACGCGGGCTTTTTAAGACCGGCTCAGTGGGGCGATTGATCGACGGGGCTGGACGCCGCAGCAATTTACGAGCGCTTCGTTTGAACATAGTCAACCATCCATTTATGGCTGCGGTTGGAGCAAGGCAAGCAATTGCGAATTCAATGCCTCAATCGGCTGATTGCCATCCAACTCAGCCAGCAACGACTTTGCAAAATAATAACCAATCAGCGGCGAAGTCTGTTTGTAATAGACATAGAGCCGGTGATGAGCAGTCTCTGGCTTGTCATCATCCCGCTGATAGAGCTCGCCGCCATCCAGGTCACAACGGTCTGCAACCTTCGGTGGGTTAAAGTCGATATGATAAACCGCGCCGCAGCTCCGACAGACACGCCGTCCCGTAATGCGACGCAGGGCTTCTTCGTCCTCCAGGTTGAGCAGCGGAACCAGGCTGACCCCACCATAAGGGGCGACGATCTCATCAAAAGCACGCGCTTGAACCAAATTGCGCGGGAAACCGTCCATGATCGCGCCTGCCTGACAATCTGGTTGGGCAAGTCGATCTTCCACCATTTTGATTGTGACTTCGTCGGGAACCAATGCCCCCCGATCCATAAAGCTTTTGGCGAGTTTACCAAGTTCGGTCTCGCTCTTCAAGTTGTAGCGAAAAATATCCCCCGTCGAAACCTGAGGTAACTTTAAGCTTTCTTCCAACAATCGAGCCTGGGTTCCTTTTCCGGCACCCGGCACACCCAATAGGACCAAATACGTGCGCTTGCGTTCACTCATGTCCAGTCTCAAATAATGCCTTTGGTTCAGCCTTAGAGTCTATCCGGAAAAGGCCAATCTGGCTTACTGTACCACGTTGACACCGATTTTCCGGATAGGCTCTTAATACGCCAGCATCCAGGCTGGATACGCGTACCCAGCCTGAGCAGCTATCTAGCTAGCGAATAAACCCTTCGTAATTGCGCATCAGCAACTGCGCCTCGATCTGCTTCATGGTATCCAACACAACCCCAACCACGATCAGTAATCCCGTGCTACTAATGATCAAAGAGTTGTTGCTGGTCAGAGCATCAGCCCCAGGGGTAAACCCGCTCATGATCACGCCGACGATGTAAGGCAGGATGGCAATAAAGCCCAGGAACAAGGCACCGACCAAGGTGATTCGCGAAAGCACACCATTCAAATAAGCTTCTGTCCGCTGACCAGGACGAATCCCGGGGATAAAGCCGCCCTGTTTTTGCAACGTCTCGGGCAGATTTTGCTGACGGAACATTACATCTGTGTAGAAGTACGTAAACGCCACGGTAAAGAGAAAATAGAGCATCCAGTAAAAACCGCTATTGGGGCCCAGATAATTCACCATACCATTGGCGATGCTACCTATCCAGCCGCCACTCGTTACGAAATAACTGGCCATGGTGCTGGGCAGAATGAGCAAACTTTGCGCAAAAATCAGCGGGATCATCCCAGCCGTATTGACACGCATTGGCACATGGGTACTTTGGCCGCCAACCATCATCATCCGGTTGCCGCGCATGGTGCGTACTCTCTTCCCATACTGCACGGGAATCCGCCGCTGCCCTTCATGCACCCAAACGATCAGCATGACCGTGAGGATGGTGATGATGACAAACATGACCAGCAAGATCGGCTCTTGCCAGAGAAGGCGAATCTGGTACGGCACCGAGGCCACAATCCCCGCAAAGATGATCAACGAAATCCCGTTGCCAACCCCCTGCTCAGTGAGCAGTTGACCCAGCCACACACCAAACATGCTGCCAGCCGTCATGCCGATGATCAAGGTGAGCGAGGGGAGCAGGTTGTCCCCGGTGAAGCCCCAGTTGGTCAGCACGGAACCGGCGACGGTCGTGGTCCGATTCAAGATCGTCGCTTGGGTGATCGCTTGCAAGATGGCCAGCGGAATGGTCAACCAATAGGTGTATTGATTGATCTGATGGCGGCCCGATTCACCTTCTTTGCTCAACTCCTCGAGTGCAGGCACAATCGGGGTCAGCAAGTTCATGATAATCGAGGCAGTAATGTAGGGATAGACCCCCAACGCCATCACCCCCATCTGCGACAAGCCGCCACCGCTGAAGAAGTTGAGCAAATTCAGCAACATGCTCGTATCACCGCTACCAAACATCGCTTCCAGCGCCAACCGATTGACGCCAGGCAAAGGAATATTGGCGGCAAAGCGATAGAGGATCAAAATGCCAAAGGTAATCAGCAGCTTTCGGCGCAGATCGGGCAATCGGAACGCATTCAGGACAGCTTCGAGCATAATTGTCTTCCTTTCGGAGCGGTCTCCCGCTGAATGCCGACTTTAGGAACGGGGTAAATGGCGATTTACCGTGTAAGGCAATAGCGCAACCGTACCACCAGCCGCTTCGATCTTCTGCCGGGCAGTAGCGCTCACGCGATGGGCTTGCACATGGAGCGGCTTGCTGACTTCGCCCCGGGCCAAAATCACCACGAGATCGCTGCTGTTTTCTACCAGATTGGCTGCCGACAACAACTCTGGCGTGATCTGCGCCTCGGCCTCGAACCGGGTATCGAGCAGATCCAAATTAACGGGCGTAAATTCCAGGCGATAGCGGTTGGTAAACCCACGCATCTTGGGTAGACGCTTGATCAGCGGCAATTGACCGCCTTCAAAGCCCAGGCGTACCCCGCCACCGGCACGCGAGTTTTGGCCCTTGGTGCCACGTGTGCTCGTCTTACCTCGACCAGAACCCGTGCCACGACCCACTCGCTTGCGCTTTTTGGTTGCACCCTCTGCGGGACGCAGGTCATGTAATTTCATCAGTATCCTCGAATCAAAATTCTCGGCTCTCATCTAGACAGGTGCTTTATTACTTCTTCCAGATGAGTAACCTAATTAAAGTAGGGCTTACACAGGCCCTGATTGGCGGTTCAGGCCCGGAGATTTCCGTACCTAAGCCTGGATGGCGCTGCGTAAGGCGGCTTAATTTCTGATGATGCGCAAGCCTCGGCTGAGCATCTTCCTATTGATGGGAAGGCTGCCAGCGAGCGCTGCGTACCATGAGCTAATCTGTTTTTTCAGTCACTTCGACCAAATGGCTGATCTTGGTGATCATCCCGCGGATGATCGGCGTATCCTCGTGCTCAACCACCTGGTGCAATTTGCGGAGCCCGAGTGCCTTGGCTGTTGCCTTCTGGCTCTTTTCGTAGCCGATCGGGCTCTTGGCTAATTTGATCTGCAATACGTTAGGCATTGACTTCCTCCCGGTGCCAGAAGGGCGCAACCCGGCGAGGGTCTACATCTCGATGCTGCGCCACGACACGATAGTCTTGTAACTCCTGGAGCGCAACATAGGTGGCCTGCACCACATTCAAGATGTTGCTGCTGCCCAGCGACTTGCTCAAGACGTCGTTGATCCCACAAACTTCGACCACGGCGCGTACACCGCCACCAGCGATGACACCCGTCCCGGGGTTGGCCGGCTTTAACAACACTTCGCCAGCACCGAAGCGGGATTGCACAGCATGGGGAATGGTCGTCCCCAGCAATGGAATCAACACCATTGCCTTGCGTGCTCGCTCACCGGCCTTGCGGATCGCATCTGGCACTTCACGTGCCTTCCCGATGCCAACACCAACGCGGCCTTTTTTGTCCCCAACAACGACGACAGCGCGGAAGGCAAACCGGCGCCCCCCTTTGACGACTTTCGCTGTCCGGGCAATATGCACGACTCGTTCGTCTAACTGTTCGCGTTCATCGCGTTCGGGGCGCTCCGAGCGCCGTCGGTCACGTCGACCACCACGCCGCCGATCTTCGCCACCGCTCTCGCGATCTCCTCGTCCTACTCTTTCGGCCATTATTAACTCTCCTCCTGCAACAGCAGCGCCCCGCCAGAAAAGCCTTTTGGATACCGGCTATGAACGGTGGCTCTTCGACTATCGGCTTGCCTAATCGGAATCATTTTCTTAATGCACGTTACGCAGCGCTAATGGCTAGGCAGAGGTAGGCGCTACATGTAGCAGGCTAATTTTTCTCTGGGCTTGCGTAACATCAATTCTTAAAAGACCAGGCCCGCTTCGCGTGAACCTTCGGCCAGGGCCTTGATGCGACCATGGTAGATATACCCACCGCGGTCAAAGACGATCTGTTCAATTCCTTTGGCTTTGGCACGTTCGGCCACATATTTGCCAATGGCCTTGGCTTGCTCCTGTTTCGGCAAGTTCGCCAATTCTTCACGCAGGCCACGTTCGATCGTCGACGCCGAGACCAGGGTCTGGCCGGTCGAGTCGTCGATCACTTGGGCGTAAATATGTTCCAAACTGCGGTACACATTCAAGCGCGGCCGTTCTTGGGTACCGACCACTTTGCGGCGTACCCGGGCATGGCGGCGCTTACGTGCTTCTGCTCGCTGTACATTTGCCATAACGGCTCACTCCTCTTTGCAATCTCTACAAAATCACTGTGTAGCGCTGATCAGCCGACCAGAGCATTGCGAGCCACAGCCGATCTTGGGCTGGATTCTTATTTCTTACCCGTCTTACCAGCCTTGATGCGGACAAATTCACCCGCATAGCGGATGCCCTTGCCCTGGTAAGGCTCTGGCGGTCGGATTTTGCGGATCACTGCGGCCAACTCACCCACTTCGCTCTTATCGATCCCGCTGATCGTAAAAAACCGACCATCTTTGTCGACTTCAAACGAGATCGTCGAGTTTGGTGGCTGTACCTCGACCGGATGGCTATACCCCACCTGCAAAACCAGGTTGTTACCCCGCTTCTCAGCGCGATAGCCAGTGCCGACCACATCCAAACGGCGGGTAAAGCCAGCGCTAACCCCAGCCACCATATTGTTCAGCAGCGCACGGGTCATGCCATGCAAGGAACGATGGTGGCGAAGATCCGTAGGTCGTGTCACCACGATCTGATCATCTTGTTGTTCGATTTTGATATCGGGGCTGAATTGATGTGACAGCGAGCCCTTTGGGCCAGAGACCGTCACATTGTTCCCCCTATCAATCTGTAGCGTTACCTTGGTGGGCAACGTAATTGGCATTTTTCCAATTCGCGACATTTCAGCCTCCTTTGAGCTTAAATTCTATCCATGGTGTTGTGGCATATCGTGTTATGTCATATCAACAACATGCGCAGACCACAGATAAAGACGAAAGGCTCCTACCAGACTGTGCAGAGGAGCTCGCCCCCTACTTTTTCTCGCTTGGCCTGTCGCCCCGTCATCAACCCTCTCGGGGTTGACACAATGCTGATGCCGAGCCCACTCCGGACCCACGGGATCTCGCTGTAGCCGGTGTACACTCGCCGACCAGGGCGACTGACGCGCTCCAGGCCTGTAATCACAGGTTGGCCGCGGCCCACATATTTCAACTGCAGCACCAACTTTGGTTGCGGTTGATCCGTAGTCACCGTGTAGCTCTTGATAAATCCTTCATCAGCCAAAATCTTAGCAATCCCCACCTTCATTTTTGAAGAGGGCATCACCACTTGCGATTGCTTGACCATACTGGCATTACGAATACGGGTCAGCATATCAGCGATTGGATCGTTAACCATGTTTCCTCCGGTTACTCTTGCAACCTCCTGCACGGAGTTTTGCAAAGGTCTCCATTCAAAAGACCAAATGTTGCAGTTGATTGTAGTTAGCAACCGAGCCGCAATAATATTCAATCAGGATTGAGAATTATTTACCAGCTCGACTTGACTACACCTGGCAGATTGCCGCGCAACGCCTGCTGGCGGAAGCAAATGCGGCACAACCCAAAACGGCGCATAAACCCACGCGGCCGGCCACACATCTGGCAACGACTACGTACTCGAACAGCGTATTTTCTTCGCCCCTCACGGGCGATCATCGACTTCTTCGCCACAACTTATCCTCTCGATGAACGGAAAGAATTACAGACACAACCGACGCAGCACCACATAAGACCAAGAGCAAAAAGTGCGAAGACAATTTTCCGAGCCTTGTGTAAGCGCTAAGGCTTCAGCCTACCCACGCTTGAAGGGCATGCCAAACAAGGCCAACAAGCGACGGGATTCTTCGTCGTTTTGGGCGCTCGTAACGATGGTGATCTCCATGCCGCGCACCTTGTCAATCTTGTCATAAACAATCTCAGGGAAAACCAACTGTTCGCGCAGGCCGATGCTGTAATTGCCGCGGCCATCGAATGAATCGGGCGAAACTCCCTGAAAATCGCGCTGACGAGGCAACACGATGTTGATCAACCTGTCCAAAAAGTCCCACATTCGGTTGCCACGCATAGTGACCTTGGCCCCGATCGGCATCCCTTCACGCAACTTATAGGTAGCGATCGACTTGCGAGCCTTGGTGATCACCGGCTTTTGACCAGTAACGATGCGCAGATCTTCGCTGGCGGCTTCAATGGCTTTGGCATTTTGCAACGCCTCCCCCAAGCCGATATTCACGGCGATCTTGGTGACGCGCGGCACCTGCATAACGTTTTGGTAATTAAATTCTTTCATCAAGGTCGCCACAATATCTTGTTGATATTGGGCTTTCATTCGCGGCACAACCGGAGTTGGCCCATTTCCATTTACAGTCATCTGTCTCTACTCCTTGCCCGCAAACACCGACGTGTCCGGCGTCAGTTCAGGCTGCTCAAAGCCCATTGCTGGTAGGCACATTGCCTAATTACTTGGCTGTTGACTTTGGCAGCGGGTTTCCAGTTGGGCGCTCAATGCGCGTCTTGCTGCCATCTGCCGCAACCTCGTAGCCGACACGAGTCGGTTTGTTGTTGCTACCCACCAACATCACATTGCTGATATGCACCGGCATCTCTTTTTCAATCCGCCCAGTCTGGGTGCGCACCCGGCCGGTTGCTCGCTGGTGTTTCGTAACCAGGTTAATGCCACTCACGAGCACATAAACGCGATTAGGGTCGTAGGTGCCGTCTTTATTTTTCTTACGGATCACCTGCTGCACCTGACCACGTTCACCCTTATTGTTGCCAGCGATGACCTCGACGGTATCGCCTTTCGTAATTTTCAGGCTCATAGTCAATCACTCCTACCTCTCGGCGGCTATAATACCTCGGGTGCCAACGAGAGAATCTTCATGAAGCCATTTTCACGTAATTCACGTGCCACAGGCCCGAAGATACGGGTTCCCCGAGGATTCTTGGCATCATCGATAATGACCGCGGCATTTTCATCAAACCGAATATAACTGCCATCTCCCCGCCGTAAAGGTCGCGTTGTCCGCACAATCACGGCCCGTACAACATCCCCTTTTTTGACATTCCCGGTCGGGCTGGCACTCTTGACACTGGCAACGACCACATCACCAATTGCAGCGTAACGTCGTGTGCTACCGCCCTTGACGCGGATCGTCAACAGTTCCTTGGCTCCAGAATTATCGGCGACCTTTAACCTGGTTTCCTGCTGAATCATGCTTCCACCTCAGGCTAGACTATTTCTGCTCGCTGCAGAATCTCTTCGACGAAGAATTTTTTATTCTTGCTCAGTGGTCGACATTCGCGGATGCGCACCAGATCGCCGATTTTCGCAGCATTTTCTTCGTTATGTACTTGGTACTTCTTCCGCAATTTGATGACCTTGCCATATAACGGGTGCCGAGTGACTCGTTCGATAGACACGACCACAGTCTTGTCCATCTTGTCACTGGTAACGACCCCCGTTAGGGCTCGTCTCTGTTCACGCATTCTCTCATCTCCTCATTGGCTATCCATAAGCGCTGCGTCAAGCTCTGCTGAGCTTAACAGCGGAGACACACTTTATGGACAGGCTCTTAAGCTGCCCCGGCCAGCTCTCGCTCGCGCAGGATCGTCTTGACACGCGCTATATCTTTGCGTACAAGGTTGAGCCGTGCTGGATTTGTCAGCTTCCCGGACGCCCGTTGGAAACGCAGGTTGAACAATTCCTGGTAGGCATCGTCCAACTTTTGCGCCAAGTCGGCGTCGGTCATGCTGCGCAATTCTTGTGCTTTCATCACCTGCCTCCTTAGGCACTCGCCTCGTCGCGCGAGACAAACTGGGTTTGCATCGGCAACTTGTGGGCAGCGAGGCGGAATGCTTCGCGGGCCACCTCTTCGCGCACACCCGCCATTTCCATTACGACTCGGCCGGGGCGCACTGGGGCTACCCAGTGATCCACACTACCTTTACCGGTACCCATACGTGTTTCAGCAGCTCGCTTGGTCACAGGCCGATCCGGGAAAATCCGGATCCAAACCTTACCACCACGGCGGATGAAACGAACCACAGCCCGCCGGGCTGCTTCGATCTGCCGACTTGTCACATAGAAAGACTCTGTCGCCTGAAGGCCATAAGTGCCAAACTGCACCTGATTGCCTCGATGGGCGAGCCCCCTAAGTCGACCACGCTGGAGCTTACGGTATTTCACCCGTTTTGGCATCAACATAAGTCATCTCCATCTCATCAAGCCACGCCCCAAAACGTGACTCGCCTTTGCTCACTCAATTACCTCAAAATCTCTGGGCTCTGCTGGTTGTGTTGACAACCCATCCACGAGCCATAACCGATTTTGAGATGACTTCTCTCTTCATCCGTACATACAAGCCTGGCTGCGGAATCCGCAACCCCAGCCGGATAGATTCTTAGGTCAATTCGGAGACTGCCCGGGTGTGATACTCTTCACCAGGCAGCACTTCTCCCAAATAGATCCAAACTTTGACGCCAATCACACCAAAGGTGGTGTTGGCCTCGGCCGTACCATAATCGATATCAGCCCGCAGCGTGTGACGAGGAATCTGACCTTCGCGCACCGTGTCGACGCGCCCCATGTCAGCGCCACCAAGCCGACCAGATACTTTGATCATGATGCCTTGGCCGCCCGCTCGCATTGTCTTTTGCGCAGCCTGTTTCATGGCGCGCTTCCAGCTAATGCGGCGTTCCAGCTGATCGGCAATGCTTTCGGCAACCAACCGCGAATCCAACTCTTGTTTTGTGATTTCGCGCACATCGATCTTGACCTTTTTCTGGGTCAATTCCTGCAATTTTGTGCGCAGGATATTGACACTAGCGCCCTTGCGGCCGATGATCACACCGGGCCGGGCTGTGTCTACAATAATGTGCACCTGGTTTGGCTGTCGTTCGATTTCGACGTTGCTGATACCTGCATTGGGCAGTTCATCAACGACCATTTGGCGGATCTGTCGATCCTCGGCCAGTTGATCGTTATAACGCTTGCCCATAGCAAACCAGCGGCTCTTGTGTTCTTTGATAATTCCCAGGCGAAAGCCATATGGATGAACTTTGCGGCCCAAATTGCCCTCCTTTAATTGGTAGTGCGCTCTTCTAAGACCACGGTCACGTGTGACGAGCGGCGAATCCACGGTTTAAAGCGGCCGCGGGCACCAAACCGCCGCCAGCGTCGCTGCGGTCCTTCATCGGCGTAAATCTGACTGATGTACATTTCATCGGCTTCGAGGCCGAAGTTTTCGGTGGCATTGGCTAGCGCACTCTTGACCGTTTTCTGCACAACTCGCGCAGCCTGTTGGGGCATAAATTGCAAGATGGCAATGGCCTCTTCTGCGCCTTTGCCCCGCACTTCATCCACCACCAGGCGAGTTTTTTGGGCGCTAATGCCTACGAATTTGGTGACTGCTCGCACTTCCATACCCAACTCCTCATCTCTCAACGTCGGTCTTGTCGCCTACCGACCTGCGCGGGTCGCTTTTTCCGATCTAACATGACCGCGGAAGAAGCGAGTCGGGGCAAATTCGCCCAACTTGTGGCCGACCATGTTTTCGCTAATAAAGACTGGCACATGGCGGCGGCCATCGTGTACTGCAATCGTGTGCCCCACAAATTGGGGGAAGATGGTCGATGCCCGAGACCAGGTCTTGAGCACCTTGCGCTCGCTCTTGCGGTTCATCTCTTCAATCCGCTTGAGCAGTTTCGGTTCGACAAAAGGTCCCTTTTTTAATGAACGCGACATGCTCTCCTCTTTTCCTACCGGATGATGGTCTGCTGATCGGCCACTTCGCAAGCCCAGCCAGCCCCACCATCATTGCCATTATTTCTTGCCAGCGCCACGGCGGCGGACAATAAATTTATTCGTTCGTTTGTTCAACCGGGTCTTCTTGCCCATGGCAGGTTTACCCCACGGGGTCTTCGGCCCTGGCATACCAACCGGCGAACGGCCTTCACCACCACCATGCGGGTGGGCACCGGGGTCCATCGCAATACCACGCACGGACGGGCGAATCCCCAACCAGCGTTTGCGGCCAGCTTTCCCCAGACTCACATTGGCATGGTCGGCATTGGAAACCTGACCAATCGTCCCCATGCAATTCATATCCACATAGCGCACTTCGCCACTTGGCAAGCGAAGCTGGGCCATTGTCCCTTCTTTTGCCAGCACCTGAGCGGCATTCCCAGCACTGCGGGCCAGCTGCCCACCGCGCCCCGGGTAGATCTCCACATTGTGGACCATCGTACCGAGCGGGATATTGCGGATCGGCAGGGCATTGCCAGGGCGGATATCGGCTCCGGCACCCGACATCACACGGTCGCCCACTTTGATACCACTGGGGGCCAAGATATAGCGCTTCTCGCCATCGCTATAGACGACCAACGCAATGCGAGCACTGCGATTGGGATCGTATTCAATGGTCTTCACCTGGCCGGAAACGCCTACTTTGTCGCGTTTAAAATCGATGATACGATAGCGCCGCTTATGACCACCACCCAGATGGCGCGTGGTCACCACCCCATGATTGTTGCGACCACCACTCTTGCGCAGCGGGGCTAACAATGAACGCTCTGGGGTGTTTGTAGTAATTTCTTCAAAAGACGAGACACTCGTATTGCGGCGCCCCGCCGAAGTCGGTCGATAGACTTTAATCGCCATGATTCGCTCCTGTGCGCTTAGACGCCTTCAAACAGGGGGAGACTTTCGCCTGGGGCGAGCGTCACCACTGCCTTCTTCCACTTTGTTTTGCGGATACCCACACGGCGGCCGCGGCGCGCAGTCTTGGCTGGCATCACCATCATATTGACACCCTCAACAGTCACATTGAAGGCTGTCTCGACAGCATCTTTCACGAGCAGCTTGTTGGCTCGCATATCCACCTCGAATGCGTACTGCCTGAGCTCGCTGGCCACAACGGTCTTTTCTGTGATGACCGGTCGTCGCAAAACCTCATAAACGTGCATGGTTATTCCTCCGTTTCCGTCTGAACGGCTACGTCGGCTGCAGGCTCATCCCCGGCTGGCAGATCGTTGCTCAACCAGGTTTCGATCGCTTCGACAGCAGCTTTAGAGAGTAGGATCGTATCGTGGCCGAGCAAGTCGCGGACATTGATATAACCACTCATCAGCGTCTTGACTTTCGACAGGTTGCCGGCGCTGCGCCACACGGGCTCGTTCTTTTCAGCCAGCACGATCAACACGCTGGTCTGGTCCGTCCCCAGATTGCGCAACAATTGCACCATCTGCTTGGTCTTGGGCTCCTCTAACACGACCTGATCCACAACCAGCAACTGACCAGCCGCGGCCTTGACACTCAGAGCACTGCGCAAAGCAGAACGCTGCATCTTTTTATTCAGCGACTGGGTATATTTGCGCGGCGTCGGCCCAAAGACCGTTCCACCACCAATCCACTGGGGCGCGCGGTTAGAACCCTGGCGGGCGCGACCTGTGCCTTTTTGGCGCCATGGCTTCTTGCCACCGCCGGAAACTTCCCAGCGCACTTTTGTATCATGCGTGCCAAGGCGAGCATTGGCCAATTGGCGAATGAGCGCCTGGTGCATCAAAGGCTTGCTAATGGGGGCAGCAAAGACTGCATCGCTCAGTTCGATCTCGCCGACTTGCTCCCCAGCCACATTTTTCAACGGTACCAACATCGTTCAACTCCTTTTCGTACTATCAACCCCGTATTACCAACTGGGCGATAGGAAAGTCTTGCAACTGGGGCTATGCCTTCTTAGGCGCTTTTTTCTTGACCGCATCGCGCACCAGCACCAACCCGTTGCGAGCACCAGGAATGGCACCACGAACCGCGATCAGATTGCGTTCAGCATCGACCAACGCAACTCGCAGATTCTGCACAGTCACGCGCTCATTGCCATAATGACCAGGGCTTTTGATACCAGGGTAGGTGCGACCAGGGGTAGTACCAGAACCACGCGAACCAGGGGTGCGATGACGATCCGACTGACCGTGGGTCTTCGGGCCACCGGCAAAATTCCAGCGCTTTACACCGCCAGCAAAACCACGCCCTTTGGTGATACCAGAAACGTCGACGACATCGCCTTCCTGGAAGATATCGGCCTTGAGCACTTCGCCCAATGCCAAAGCAGGCGCTTCATCGTAGCGGATCTCGCGCAGATGACGAAGGAGAGGGGTACCAGCTTTCTGAAGATGAGCGCGCTCTGCTTTCGAGAGTTTACGCTCTGCCACTTCATCAAAGCCTAATTGAACGGCATTATAGCCGTCGGTGTCCAATGTTTTAACTTGTGTTACGTAGCAGGGTCCTGCTTGAATAATTGTAACAGGAACAACAACGCCACTCTCATCAAAGAGCTGCGTCATACCTACTTTTTTGCCGAGAATACCTCGCATGTTGCCTCCTGGGACTGTCGGGCGTCCACAAACAAGAACGACTCAACCGCATCATCCCGCTTTTGCCAGCATGGCCGGAGAGCAGAGTAGTATTCAGTTATCAGTTATGAACCATCTAGTGCGAATTTCGATTCTCCGCCGATATTGCACTTCCGATTTGACTGCTCCACTGTTTACTATTTCGCTACCTACACAACCTTTGCTGCCTTACAGGATTTCTACAGTTTGATCTCAATGTCAACGCCGGCAGGCAAATTCAACCGGGTCAGATTTTCAATGGTTTTGTTCCCCGGATCCACGACGTCGATCAACCGCTTGTGGGTTCGGATCTCAAATTGCTCACGGCTATCTTTATCGATAAACGCGGCACGCATCACAGTAAATTTCTCGATCTGAGTTGGCAACGGCACAGGGCCCACGACCTGGGCACCCGTCTGTTCGGCTGCATCCACGATCTGCTTCACGGAAAGATCCAACACTCGATGATCGTAAGCCTTGAGCTTAATGCGGATTCGCTGTTTTGCCATAAGTCTCCTTATTTCGTAGACAGGTAGACAAGGAAACAGGTAAACAGCGGAAGCTGTCTACCTGTTGTCTCAACTACTTGAGAATTTCAGTAATGACACCAGCACCAACGGTGCGGCCACCTTCGCGGATGGCGAAGCGACTCCCAGTCTCGAGGGCGA
>CAZIRP010000055.1:0-39092 GCA_964541665.1 uncultured Caldilineaceae bacterium
AGATCGGCGTGATGTTTGGCAACCCAGAGACGACATCCGGGGGCATGGCTTTACGGTTTTATGCCAGCTTACGGCTGGATGTGCGCCGGATCGAGTCGCTCAAGCAGGCCGATCAGGTGATCGGCAACCGCACTCGGGTCTCGGTGAAAAAGAACAAGGTCGCTCCCCCTTTCAAGGTGGCCGAGTTCGACATCATGTACAATGAGGGCATCAGCACAGCGGGCGATATTTTGGATCTGGCTGTAGATCAAGAGATCGTCGCCAAACGTGGCAGCTTTTATTCCTATGGCGAAACCCGCCTGGGCCAGGGGCGAGAAAACGCCAAAGGTTATCTCGATCAAAACCCCGAGTTGATGAACGAATTGGATACGGCCATCCGCAACCAGTTTGGGCTCTCGGTCAATTTTGCGCCCAAAACTCCCCTACTCGACGATGTCCTGCTCGACGAAGAGAGCGAAGCCGAAGAGGCAACGACATTGTCCGGCGAGGCCGCAGCCTAAACAAAGTTTTTAATTGGCTCGGTGCCAGCACAACCACCACGGCACAAGGCGTGGGCGAATCTACACCAGCAAGATCCCGGTATTTCTCATGGAGAACGCCGGGATTTTTAGTTGTGACAAACCTTGATCAAATTGTATACTGCAACGACCCCTGCTTGTCTGGGTGTCCTGACTGAGTTACTCACGCTACGCCGCCCCATAGTTAGGCCAGAGCCAGGCACAGCATGGAGCAGGCTACTCTTTCGCTGAGCTTGCATAATATCTGTAAAAGCCTATCCGTAAATTCTGCGCTAAAGCGGTCTGGTAAGCCCAGCTTCAAAGTCGCAACCAGTTTACGGATAGGCCTAAGTTAGAGATAAGCATAACCGATTGCCTATGCCGATAACGTCCGTAGATTTATTGCTCGATTCCCCTCCGCTCCCCATCACAAAAGTCTGGTTGATGGGTTCCTGGCAAATCCAACAAGACGGTACATCGATTGAAATTCCCACAGGGCAACCTCGAGCGCTGTTGATCTATTTGTTGCTCCAGCCGGACCACAGCGCCCGGCGGGCGACGTTGATCGAAGAGTTGTGGCCGACTTCTCCGCCCAACCGCGCCCGCCGTCACCTGACCGATGCGCTCTACCGCCTGCGCCGGGCGCTGTCGTCAACCCGGCTCTGGGCAGATGGCGAACAAATTGGCCTGGCAGAGCCATCAACCTGGTGGGTGGATTTGTGGGCCTTTCGGGATGAGCTTGCCAACCTGGACGCGGCTACCTTAGTAACCCGCTTGAGCGATTATGCCCAACCCATTGCCCCCGAAATCAGCGAGCACTGGATCTTACCCTATCGCCTGCAATGGCAGGAACAATATTGGCAAGCTGCCTTTCAAGTGGCGAATGAGGCTATTCGCCAGGCCGAAACCGCGCAAGCTGAAACGATCTTCCGCCAACTAGTGGCGGTCGATTCCCTTGCCGAAGCAGCACACCGGGGCTTGATGCTCAGCCTCGCGCAACAAGGTCGCCTGGCTGATGCACTCCAGCAGTACGAGCAACTGGTCAGCCTGTTGGCGCAGGAATTGGCCGTGCCCCCCAGCGATGAAACGCGCGCGCTCGCCAATCAACTCTACAGCGAACTGGAGTTGCTCCGTCACCAGGCGCAAAACCCGCCCACCCCTCGGCTGATTGGACGCGCCCACGAACGAACCACTTTGCTCACCACGTTGGATCGAGCCCGGGCCGGGCAAGCGGGCCTGGTGATTTTGTTGGGCGAGCCGGGGATGGGCAAAACTACCCTCCTGCGCGATCTGGCCGCGGCCGCGGATTGGCGGGGCTGGCAGGTATGCTGGGGCCATGCGCAAGAAGGGGTTACACCCGCGCCCTATGCGCCGCTGAGTATGGCCATCCAGGAGGCATTGCCGGCTCCACGCGTCGGGCAACTATCCACAAGTCTGCCGCCCATTTGGTTCAATTTGTTGAGCCGTCTCTTGCCGACCCTTCAACAGACGCAGCCGCAGCATACCGCACATTTACCAGCCGCGGCCTATGCCGCTAAGGATCTGCCCCAAGCGCTGGAGCAATTGCTCAATAGCCTGCAAGAGATCGCCCCATTATTACTGTTGCTCGATGATGTGCAGTGGGGCGACCCTGCCCAATGGTCGCTCTTGACCCAACTTGTGCCGCTCCTCCACCATCAACGAATTTTGATCGTCCTCAGTGGCCGGCTGGAATCATTACGCCAACAATCGGCTACGTGGCAAACAATCGAAGCGTGGGATCGTGCAGGCCTGGCGCAGGTATTGGCGCTCCAGGGGCTGTCCAGCGACGAGCTCGGCGAATTGATCGCGGCCCAGTCCGGCCCAACGGCTAGCAGCCCCAGCACTTATTCGGCAGAAACGTTACAGCGAGCCAGCGCGGGCAATCCGCTCTTTGCCCTGGAGTTACTGGTGGCCGGGGGCCCGGATCAATTTGTCCATACCCGCCCCACGCTCAGGAGCCTGTTCAAGCAGCGTTTGGCTCACTTGCGTGGGCCCGAGCGCCAGGCCCTGGAGATCGCCGCCATCCTCGGGGTCGAGGTGGACTATGCAGATTGGGAAGCCCTTTGGCAAGACGAAAATCCCTTTGGTGGCCCCTTAGCCCCCCTGGCCGCGGCGCTGGAAACAGCCCAATGGGTGCGGATCGAACGCCACGCCTATCGCTTCATCCATGATTTTCTCCATGCCGCGGTACTGGCCGATTTGGATGAACAAATGCGCCAGCGCCATCATCGCGTTGCGTTGACTTTCCTGACTACGCGCAGCCAGACCGCCAACACCCCAGTTGACGCGGTGCAATTGCTCTATCACGCCGAAGGTGCGGGGGAGGCGGCAGCCATTGTGCAATATGCTCAGCAGCTTGGGGAGAGAGCCCTGGCGGCCTTCACCTTTGCCAGTGCTGCTGCCCATTTCACCCGTGTCCTCGCCCAGTTGCCCCTTGCCGAACTGGCCGACGAAGAGCCAGGCTGGCAATTCCAGGCGTTGCTGGGGCGGATCCAAGCCTATCACTTCTTGGGCCAGCGTCGCGAAGAAGCCGCGGATTTGGCAACCATTGCCACCTTGCCTGTTACACCAGAGCAACAGGTGCAGATCCTGATTCGCCAGGCTGGCCATCAACTGGTAATTGGCGAACTCATCGCGGCCCAGCAGACCATTGATACAGGGCTGGCGCTGGCCCACGCTTGTGCCTCGCCCCAGTTGGGGGAAATGCAACTGATTGCCGGGCGCATTGCTCGCGACCGCAATCAACTTCTAGTGGCTCAGGAATATGGCCAGCAAGCCTATCAGCGCTATCAACAAATGGGTGAGCAGTGGGGCATGGCCTTTGCCGAAGATTTCCTCGGCGGCCTGGCCTGGGATCAGGGCGATTACGAAACAGCCGCGGTTCGTCATGAACAGGCCGCTGAGATATTTGCCGCGCTCGGAGATATGGCGCGGGAGGCGCAATCGCTCAATAACCTGGGCAGCACCTACTGGGAATTGGGGCAATATGATGCAGCGCGCCGCACCCACGAGCGCAGCATTATTGTCTGTCGTGAACTGGGGAATCGATTGAGTGAGGGCGACAACATCGACAATCTGGGGGGGGTGGCCTGGGTATTGGGTGATTATTCGCTGGCGATTCGGCAATATCGCGCGGCCTTGACGCTGCGCGAGCAGATCGACGATCAGTGGGGCGTTGCCATCAGCCTGAGCAACCTGGGCAGTGCCTATCGGATGCAGGGTATGCCCCACCAGGCGCTCAGCTTTTACGAGCGCTCCCTGCCCATCTGTCGGCAGATTGGGCGCAAACGCAACGAGGCTTATGTGCTGCATGGGCTGGGCGAGACGATGCTCGACCTGGGCCGGGCGGATGAGGCGTGGGACTATTTGCAGCAGGCTTTGGCTATGCGGGCCGAAATTGGGGACCGGCTGCGCTTGCTGGAGACCCACAGCGCGTTGATCCATGTGGCACTGGCCCGGCAGGATCGCCAGCACGCGCTCAGCCATGCAGCGGCAATTCAGGAATTGTTGCAACCCACCGACCGCGCGGCCTTGCGCCAGGATGCTTATTTTGCCTGCTTTGCCCTGGCCGATCAGATGGCCGACCCTGCAGCCAATCGTTGGCTTGCCCTGGCCCACCAGGCCCAGGCCGAAATTCTCAAGCCTCTGGCGGCCAGCGACCGAGCCCATTTTTTACACCATGTCCCGCTCAACCGTAAGCTCGCCGACGCGATTGAGCGTTACACCATTTCTCAGCAAGTGCAATTTATGCGCGATCAGCAACCAGTGACCCTCACCTGGAGTCTGGTCAAACCGGAAGATCATCTGATCGAGAATCCGGCTGAGCGGCGGCGCCACGTCCTCACGCGGCTCATGGCCGAAGCCGCGGCCCAGCACATCACCCCCACGCACGATCAACTGGCCAGTGCCCTGGGCGTCAGCCGCCGCACCATCTTGCGCGACCTGGCGTAGGACCAATCGCCCCGCATCCTGGCCGATCTCCACCAATCACCATCACGCTGGGCCACTCTGCGCCTTTTGGCGAGATCGGTGGAGATTGCCAGAAATTGGCCGAGCGTTCCCCATGTCACACCGCCCCTGCCTTTTGGGCACCGCATCGACAACCCATCGACACCCTGCTGCTACACTTTCACCAGTTTCAACGCTCAGAAAAATCAGCTGCGTGAAACCCGGCAAGGCTTTCACAACGCTCATCCACAAATAGCGCGGATGCCGCAAGCCAGGCTGCAACGCTGCGTAAGTGGTGGATTGCCCAATATTTTCCTGGTTTTGCGCAAAAGTCACACGGGAGGTAATTTTTTTGGAACAACGGTTTGCGTTCGTGTTGCGCGTTTGGGTCACACAGACAGCTGCGCTGGCCGCTGCTACGGACGATCTGGCCGACGGCGTTATGCGTGGCACCTTGCAAACCGCCGACTCGCCCGTCCCCCATTACTTTTCATCGTTCAAGCAACTCAATCAATTATTGCTGGCCGCACTTCAACAGGAGGATCCATTTCTGGCTGATAACTCGTTAGACGGCAACGGTGAAGCATAATTTTTTATCACCCCATGAACAACCCTGAACGTTTAAACCATACGATAGGAGTCACTATGAATAAGCTTATCGGCATCCATCTGGTTGTGCTCAGCTTTGCGCTGGCAGGCCTGGTATGGGTTTTCTCCCCCACGGACCTGATCGCGGCACCCACCGCCACCGTGATCACCGTGGATACGAGCGCCGACCTCGACAGCGGCAGCGTAACCCGCACCTGCGGCTACACAGCCGGCATCTATGTGGCCGCGGCAGATGGCTGCACGCTGCGCCGGGCATTGCTCGAAGCCAGTGCCCGGCCCCAGGCCGACCGGCCCATTACCATTCAATTTAATCTCGCGCCCGCGGATCCCAATGCCGATCTGGAAGTGAGCGGCACCTGGACGCTGCCCATCGAAGACCCGCTGCCCAGATTGCGCACAGATACGATCCTGAACATCAACGGCCAGGTGACCATTGATGGGGCCACGCAACCCGGTGGACGCAGCGATGGACCTAAGATTATCATCGCGACCAATGACAATAGCCTGGAGGTCGAGAGCGAAAACAATGTAATCCGCAACCTGGCCTTCAAAGGGGGCGGGGTCATCTTTCTCAAAGAGAATGGCAATATCATCGAAAATATCTGGATGGGCCTCAGCGATGACGGTGCATCCATTGTCTTTCGCACCCCGGGCCAACCCATGCGCATGGCCGGTGGCGGCATCAACATCGCAGCCGACAACAACATCGTGCGCAACAATGTGATCAGCGGCGCGTTTGCCCGGGCCATTGACATCGACGGCGGCAGCAACAATCTGGTGGAAAATAACCTGATCGGCACCCGCGCCAACGGCACCGTCCCCACCGTGCCCGCCGCGGCCCAATGTCTGCGCTCGCTCAGTTTGGATCCACAAAACTGGTACGGGGGCTGGGGGATCGCGCTCAGCGGGAGCAACAATCAGATCCTAAACAACCGCATCGCGGGCTTGCACATTGTCCAGACCGCGAACAGCACCCCGCCGATGGCGCTTGAGATTTTTGGCAGCAATCATGAAATCCGCGACAACATCATCGGTGTGGATAGCGCGGGGACAACAGTGGGTGTTTGTGGCCAGGGCATCAAAGTCTCGGGCAGCGGCACCCAGATCCTCGACAACACGATTGTGGGTAGCCGCACCGGCTTTGAGGAAGGCGAACCCGCGGCAATCGTGGCCAGCGACACGTCGCCGCTGTTTGGGCAGATCACTGTGCGGGGCAACCTGGTCGAGGATGGCCCCGGGCGGATCTACGAATTTGGGCCGGGCATTCCGGCAATCTTGCGCACCTTTCAATCTGCCAGAATCACCAGCATCGACAACACCACCCTGGTCGGCACCAACGGCGACGGCAGCCCTTGCCCGAATTGCCTGATCGATTTTTACCTGGATGATGATGATGCCATCGGCGAAGCATTGGCCCATTTGGGGAGCGCGCTTGCCGATAGCGCGGGTGACTTCAGCTTTACCCTGGGCCAGCCGCTGGCTCCCGGCCAGGGGATCCGCACTGGCAGCACCACCCAATCCGCCGGGGTGATCGGCAGCTATCTAGCGGGCACCACCGCTGAAATCTCCAAACTCTATCTGCCCATGACCACTTTGGCGCTCGATGGCCCGACTGCTGGCGAGGTGGGTGCCACTTATGCCTTCACGGTCAGCGTTGGCCCGGCCACGGCGACGGCACCGTTTATCTATACCATTGAAGCGACCGATGCCGAAGTCCAGACATTATCCAGCAGCAGCAATCAGATTGTGGCAAGCTACACCTGGAACCAACCCGGCAGCAAGACCATCACCGTGACCGTCGAGAACGATTTGGGCACACTCACCACCGTGCATGAACTCCAGATCGCCAGCACGGCAGTTGCCATCTCGTCGGTTCTGATCGATGGCCCCACCAGCGGCCAGGTTGGCACGCAATACGCGTTCAGCTTTGCCATCAACCCCGCGGACGCCACCGGCCCGTTCGATTACACCCTGGCGGCCACCGACTTTGATGATCAGACCCTGACTGGCTCCAATAGTCGCACAACCGAGGCCAGCTTTGTCTGGCGCACACCCGGCACCAAAACGGTGACGATCACCGTGCGCAGTGCTTTGGGCGAAGTGAGCCACTCGCAGCAAATTGTGATCACAGGGGACTCGCCGCAACCCAGTTCCGGCCGCATCTTCCTGCCGTTGATCCGCCGCTAACTATTTGTGCCAGAGGACAACCGCACCAGTTGGGTTGTCCTTTGGTTTTCTCCGTTCCTATCTCCATTCCCCGTTTTACTTCCTTTTGAATAAAATTTTGTTTGAATCAGAACGTTTGTATTGCCTTAGATTCACCAGCGCACCCAGCACTGTTGCCGCCCACTTCTGTTGCGGCGCAGTGATTTTGGCTGCCTGTTCACAGTCTAGCAGAGCGTTGTCCCGGTGATCGGGGACATTGTCGGGACAATGGTCGGGCAGATTTGGCTGCATTCATACTCTGGCACCTCCATTTTTGACAGCCCTCTATTATTCCTTAAGATAATCAGTCATTCAGGAAACAGCCAGGTGATTTCTAATCTCGTAAGGTTAATTTGCCAAAATAAGCTACTCAAAACCAGAAGGAGTGACCCCGATGAGTGATTCAAGTGGACAGACCGAAGCTCTGGAATATCGTACCGAAGTCAAACAGTTACTCGACATTCTGGCCCATTCGCTCTATACAGACCGCGAAATCTTTCTACGCGAGTTGATCTCAAACGCGTCGGATGCGCTGAACCGGGTACAGTTTGAGTTGCTGACCAACCAGGAAGTGGTCGACGCTGACAGCGAATTGGCGATCCGGCTCAAGATCGACAAAGAGGCCAAGACGCTGACCATTGCCGACAGCGGCATCGGCATGAATCGCGACGAGCTGATCCAAAACCTGGGCACGATCGCCCATTCTGGGGCCAAAAATTTTATCCAGAACGCCGGGGCCGAAAAGAGCAAACTGGACGAGATCATCGGCCAGTTTGGCGTTGGGTTTTACGCGGCGTTCATGGTCGCCGCGGAAGTCGAAGTGACCGCGCGCTCCTATCGCCCTGAAGATACTGCCTGGACGTGGTCTTCGCAGGGAGACAGTAAGTTCACCCTCACGCCTTCGGAAAAGAGCAACCGCGGCACCACGGTTGTGCTCAAGCTCAAGGAAGATGCCGAAGAATTTGCCACCCCGTGGCGCATCGAACAGATCATCAAAAAACATTCCGATTATGTTTCGTTCCCCATCTATGTGACGCAGGAAGATGGCAGCGAAAAGGTTGTCAATCGCCAGACCGCTTTGTGGCGGCAATCGCCGGCCAGCGTCAAAGCCGAAGAGTATGACGAGTTTTACAAACAGTTGACCTTCGATTTTGAGAGTCCCCTGTTGCATAGCCATCTGGTGGCCGACGCGCCGGTGAATGTGCGGGCATTACTTTTTGTCCCGTCCAAACGAGATCGCAACCTTTTTCAGATGAATAGCGATCATGGGTTGCGTCTCTATTCGCGCAAGATTTTGATCCAGCAGCGCAACCGCGATCTGTTGCCAGAATATCTGCGCTTTGTCGAAGGGGTGGTCGATTCGGAAGATCTGCCGCTCAATGTCTCGCGCGAAATGGTGCAGAGCAACCCCATCTTGCGGCAACTCAAGCGGGCGTTGACCAATCGGGTCTATCGGGAGCTGAAAAATCTGGCCGATGATGCGGAAAAGTACAAAACCTTCTGGCGCGAATTTGGCGTCTTTCTCAAAGAAGGGGTGGCCAGCGATCCCAGCAGCCACGAATCCCTGCTCGATCTGCTGCGTTTCCATTCCAGCAAAGCGACTGGGGAAGAAAGCTGGGCCTCGCTCAAGCACTATGTCGAGCGCATGGGCAGCGAACAGACGGTGATCTATTATGTGCTGGCGGATGATCTCAAATCGGCCGAGCGCAGCCCTCATCTCGATTATTTCCGCGCCCACGACATCGAGGTGCTCTATTTGGTCGACCCGATCGATGGCTATATGACCACGATGTTGCGCGAATATGATGGCAAGGCGTTGCAGAATGTGGATGATGCCGACCTGGAGTTGCCCAAGCAAGAGGAAAAGCCCGACGACGGGGTCGAGCGGGTGGGCGAAGCCGAATTCGACCAATTGCTCGAACGCGTCAAGCAGGTTTTGGGCGATCGCATCACTGGGGTGCGTGAGGCAAAGACCTTGGTCAGCAGTCCGTGCCGGTTGGTTTCGCCCGAAAACAGCTTTGACCGCGACCTGCAACGCATCCGCCGCCTGACCGAGCAGGATTATGAATTGCCCAAGAAGATGCTGGAGGTCAACCGTGGCCACGCGCTGATTGCCAATCTGGCCCAACGGATGCAGGGGGACAGCAACGATCCGCTGATCGACGCGACGGTCGAGCAATTGTTTGCCAACGCGCAATTGCTGGAGGGCATCCACCCCAATCCCGCGGATATGGTGGCGCGCATCCAACAGTTGATGGAAGCCGCCGTAGGCAAGCACTAATCCTTATCTCAAAAATCTCTGTAGCACACTGGTTGGGCTACCTTTGTGCATAGGAGCCACAACCAATTTTTGAGATAGCTTCTAATCAATCTCTATCATCTCCTGAATCTCCGTAAATGTCTTTGCTCGCTTATCGAGATTACGGAGATTTTAGAGATTGATGGAGATTTCAGAAGCGGATGAAGCCCAGCGCCCAGAGGCCAGCCAGCAGCAGCGGCTGATGGATCAGGTAGATCAGCAGGGAGTGGCGGCCCAGAAAGCGCAGGAATCGCACAGGCGCAAAGGCCGAGAAATCGGGGAGGGGGAGCAGTCGCCCCTGGGCATTGTAGAAGGTATTGCCGAGAAAAACACCCAGCAACACGACACCAAACCAGGGAATGAGCGGGAAATAATCGTTGGGCGCATAGTTGGGTGGCGTCAGGCCCAGCCAGACCAGCCACGGAAAGTCCACCCGGACTGTTTCCAGCCAGCCGCCGAGCACGAAGAAAACGGCCCACAACCCCAAATTCGGCCAGCGATAAGGCAGCAGCGGATAGGCCAGCAGGATCGAGACGCCGATGCAGTGCAGAATGCCAAAATGGACGTAGCCGACATTGGCCAGCCAGACCGCGAGGCTGATCACCAAGCCATAGCCAAAGATGCGCAAGCCCCGCAGAAGATATTTACGATACGACAGCACTCGGTTACGTTGCTCGGCGCGGTAGCTTATCGTCAGGGAGACGCCGACCAGCAACAAAAAGAGGATCGCGGTGGTACGCTGGAAATATTTCCAGAAGCCTGCATACAAAACAACATCGGGTAAGATGCGAAAAAACCAGAGATCCCACATCAAGTGAAAGATCGTCATCATGATGATCGCGACACCGCGCAGGGCGTCGATTTCCCAGAGCCGCGCATTGGTTATTCGTAGCTTCATAGCCTTTTCGCAAACGCTTAATCCGAATCTCGTTGATTTTGTTAAGAATGGCAAGCCAGCCCTTTGCTCGTGCAGGTCAAATACTGTAACATTATCGACGGTAGATGCAAAATGGATGAGGATCTACCAGCCTTCCGCGATTGAGCAAACTCAAATCTTCGATTCGTATTGTCCGTAAATTTTAACTTCAAGTAGGAGATTCTATGGCAAAAGCAGCACGATCCAAAAGCACAAAAACCTCTGCCAAAAAAGCGGCCACGGTGACCGCAAGCGCAGCGGCCCCTGTGGCAACAACCCCGCCAGCCCGCAATCTGCGCACGGCGCGGCAAGAGCAATTAGCCAAACAACGACGCCAGCAGAATCTACTCATTTATGGCGGAATAGGCGCTTTTATTCTCTTGATCGGTGTTGTAGTCTTTCTGAATATCCGCAATTCTCGGCCAGTGGTTGGGGAAGAGATATTAACGTCTCAGGGCAATATTCATATAGAAATGGGGGGCGTCTCGCCAATTGCCTACAACTCGACCCCGCCGACCTCGGGGCCCCATTATGGCAATCTGGCGGCCTGGAATATCTATAGCGAGCCGCAACGGTATGAGTTGCTGACCCACAACCTGGAAGATGGCGGCGTGGTGGTCTACTATCAATGCCCCGAAGGTTGCCCCGAGGTGGTGGATCAACTGACCGCGATCATCGAGCCCTATCTCAATCAAGGCCGCCATTTGGTGCTTGCCCCCAACGTTCCGACGTGGACTATCGGCAATAGCGCGTCCTTACACCAGGACATGGGCGCGCGCATCGCATTGACCGCATGGACTCGCATCCTCAAGATGGACGAAGTCGACGAAGAGACAATCCGCACCTTTATCGAGCGCTACGAGGGGATCGACCATCACGTTCCAGGGATTGGCTAATCGCTCATTATGACGCACTCTTTCCACTCTCTCTATAGCCATGGTTTTGCGCGCGTGGCCGTCTGTGTGCCCACGCTGGAAGTCGCGAATGTGGCTTTTAATGCCATCCAGACCCAACAATTAGCCCATTTGGCCTCGCAACATCACGCAGCGCTGGCCCTCTTCCCGGAATTGGGATTGTCTGCTTACAGCAATGACGATCTCTTCCATCAGGATGCGCTGCTCGAACGGGTGCTAGAAGAATTGGGTCATCTGGTGGCGGCGAGCCGCGAATGGACGCCGGTCTTGCTCGTTGGCGCGCCGTTGCGTTTTGCCGGGCAACTCTTCAACTGCGCGGTGGTGATCTATCGCGGGCATATTTTGGGCGTGGTGCCTAAATCTTACCTGCCAAACTACCGCGAATTTTACGAAGAACGCTATTTCACCGCCGCCCGCGAAGCGCTCCAGCGGGAAGTGACGCTCCTCGGCGAGACCGTGCCCTTTGGGAATGATCTGATCTTCCAGGCGGAGAATGTGCCTGGGTTTACGCTGCACGTCGAGATCTGCGAAGATGTCTGGACGCCGATCCCACCCAGCACCTATGGCGCGCTGGCCGGAGCCACGATCCTGGCCAATCTGTCGGCCAGCAACATCACCATTGGCAAAGCCGACTATCGCCGCGAACTGTGCCGTACCCAGTCGGCCAAATGCATCTCGGCCTATCTCTATTCCGCGGCTGGGTTTGGCGAATCCACCACCGATTTGGCCTGGGATGGTCACGCGGTGGTGGCCGAAAATGGCGAGCTTCTGGCCGAATCCGCACGGTTTAGCGATGACCAGCAGATCATTACCGCGGACATCGATCTCGACCGGTTGGTGCAGGACCGAATGCGCATCAACAGCTTCAACGACGCAATTGGCGATCATCAAGCGCGGCTGCAAGCCTTTCGGCGGATCGCCTTTGCGTTTGTGCTGCCGACCGTGGATGTGCCGCTGCAACGGACAATCGAGCGCTTCCCCTATGTGCCCAATGACCCTGTCAGCCTGGATGAGCGCTGCTACGAAGCGTACAACATTCAAGTCCACGGCTTGATGAAACGGCTGATCGCGACCGGCATCCAAAAGGTGGTGATTGGGGTTTCCGGCGGGCTGGATTCCACGCAAGCCTTGATCGTCGCTGCGAAGACGATGGATCGGCTCAACCTGCCGCGCACCAACATTCTGGCCTATACCATGCCCGGCTTCGCCACCAGCAGTTCGACGCGCGGCAATGCCCATAAGTTGATGGAAGCGCTCGCCGTCTCTGCCCACGAGATCGACATCCGCCCCTCGGCGTTGCAAATGCTGCGCGATATTGGCCATCCATTCGCGGCAGAAGAGCCGGTCTATGATATTACGTTCGAAAATGTGCAGGCGGGCGAGCGCACGTCGCATCTCTTCCGGCTGGCCAATTTTCACAACGCACTCGTGCTGGGCACGGGCGACCTGAGTGAATTGGCGCTGGGTTGGGCAACCTATGGCGTTGGGGATCACATGTCCCATTACAACGTCAATGCCTCGGTGCCCAAGACGTTGATCCAACAGTTAATTCGATGGGTGGCCGCGACCAATCAATTCAGCCCCGCAACAAGCGCCATTCTGCGAGCCATCCTGGCCACCGAAATCTCGCCCGAATTGGTCCCCGCCAGTGATGGCAACAGCGAGCAGCCCGGGCAGAGCTCCGAAGCCAAAATTGGCCCCTACGAATTGCAGGATTTTAATCTCTACTACATCTCCCGCTTTGGCTTCCGCCCCAGCAAAGTCGCCTTCCTGAGTTATCACGCCTGGCAGAACAAACATACCGGGCGCTGGCCCGATCTGCTGCCGGAGGAAAAACGCAACGAGTATGATCTGGCGACCATCAAACGCTGGCTCGAAGTCTTTCTGTTTCGCTTTTTCCAGACCAGCCAATTCAAACGATCGGCAATGCCGAACGGCCCCAAAGTTGGCTCGGGCGGGTCGCTTTCACCGCGCGGCGATTGGCGGGCCCCCAGCGACGCCAACGCGCAGCTTTGGCTGGATGAATTACGGCGGCATGTACCGGAGGCCTGATGGCCACATCCTCGGCGCAGGATAGGAGCAGCGAAAAACGCCCCTTCGACATCGAGCAGGCGGTGCCATTGTTGCGCGCCGCGGTCGAACCTTATCCGCGGGCCGCGATGTTCCAACTGGCAGCGGAAGGGTACGGCTCGCTCTTTGAGCAATTGATCGCGTGCATTCTCTCGATCCGGACCTATGACGAAGTTTCGTTACCAGCCGCGCAGCGTCTGTTTGCCAGCGCCCGCCTCCCCGCGGAGATCGCCGCACTTCCGCTGGACCGACTGGACGAGTTGATCCAGCCCTGCACCTTTCACGAAGCCAAGGCCGCCCAGATTCAGACGATTGCCCGCACGGTTGTGGCTGATTATGCGGATGCGTTGCCCTGCGACTTTGCCATCCTGACCGGGTTCAAGGGGGTTGGCCCGAAGTGTGCCAATCTTGCCTTAGGGATCGCTTGTGGTATTCCAGCGATTAGCGTGGATGTTCATGTGCATCGCGTGACCAATCGCTGGGGGTATGTCGCCACAAAAACGCCCGAACAGACCATGGCCGCACTGCAGGAACGCCTTCCCCAGCCCTATTGGGTCGAGCTCAACCGGCTGCTGGTGCCTTTCGGCAAACATATTTGCACGGGCAAGCGCCCACGCTGCCCAAGTTGCCCCCTTTTGCCCATGTGTGCGCAAATCGGCGTGACAACCACGCGGCCCGCCTGAGAAGTCGGCACGAATCCGCATACCCCACTGGCGGATCGCACCAAACAGGGAACGCGCCAATGGGTATGGAGGATCAGGATTTCAGCTTTTTCCTCAGTTGCAGTGGCGGGATAAAGCAGCTATCATAAAGAAGCTCGCCCCTCCCCCAGTTTGACAGCACAAAAACAAGAAGCGATGGAGGAACCCCATGATGACAAAGCAATCCTTGAGCCGACGCCAGTTTCTGAGCCTGGTAGCCGGTGCAAGCTCGGTGGCAATGCTTGCTGCCTGTACACCAGCTGGGTCCGGCGGCGCAGCAAGTTCCGAAGCTGCCCCCGGTGAGGCGACCACCAATCTGATTGCCTGGTTCACCGATCGGTTGACCATCAATCAGATGACCCAAAACGAAGCCATTCCCGATTTCCAGTCCAAAAACCCGGGCATCCAGGTTGAGATGCAATTTGTGCCGGAAAGTGAATTGCAACAAAAGCTGCTGACGGCCAAAGCCGCCGGCAACGCGCCCGACATTTCATCGATTGACGAAACTTTCCTGGATACGCTGCAAAAAGAAGAGGTGCTGCTCCCGATTCCCGAAGAAGTGCTCAATGTCCAGGAGGAAATGGGTGAACTGACGTCAACGCTCTATCGCATTCCGCCCGGCACGGATGATGCCCGCTTCTATGGCCTGCCCAACGGGGTCTTTGCCGGGGCGCTCTATTACAATGTTGGCCTGTTGGACGAGCTGGGCTATACCCCAGAAGATATCCCAACCACCTGGGATGAGTTTGTGGCCTGGGCCAAAGAGGTAACCGTGTGGGATGGCAACACCCTGTCGCGTGCGGGCTTTGCGATTTATGGCAGCGAAGATTCATTGCAGCAAGTGTTGCGCCACCATTTGGCAGGACCGCTTGATGGCAATCCATTTGCCACCAAGGACAGTATTCGCCTGGCCGATTCACCTGGGGTCAGCGCCTGGCAATTCATCATGGATCTCTACGATGTGCACCAGGTAGACAGCCGTACCGAAGGGCTGCTGGGGCGAGATCGTTTTGGGGCTGGCAACGCGGTCACCATGTACACCTGGACATGGTTCAACGGCTTTATGGATACGCAATATCCAGAAGTCGACTGGGGCATTATGCTCGACCCGACCTTCTCCGATGGGCCAATCTATGGCAACCGGGGGCCGGATGTGGGCTTCACCGTCACCAGCCAACAGGAAGCCAATATGGATGCCACCTGGACGCTCTATCGCTACCTGGTGAGCCCCGACTACCTGGCCAAGTATTGCAAGTTGCGCGGCATCCAGCCCAGCCTGACCTCCATGTGGAACGACCCAGAGTTTTCGGCAGATTCGGGGCCGCATTGGGCCGCGGTTGCGGTCAAAAATCGGCCAGAAAACAGCGTTGATTGGGGCTTCAACCCGCGTGAACTGACAGACATCGTCGGGCGCAGCTTGCCCGCGATCCGCGATGAGGGCGAAGATATTACCACAGTGCTGCAACGCAATGAGGCCGACGGCAACGCCTTCCTGCAGGGCAATCCCCAGTGGAGCATCCTCAGCGCCGCGGATTACGAAGCCAACCCGCAGTGGTTGCAACCAGTAGGATAAGTAACACTTGTCAGCGGTCACTTGTCAATGATGAATGGGGAATGAAAGTGCGCTCACCAACGACAATTCCTCATTTGCTATCGACAAGTGACCGTTGATACTTGACCGTTGACAATTGACCATACCAACATGCACACCGAATCCTGGCTGCCGAAACACCCAATGGGCCGGGTGGTCCTGTTTGTCTCACTCGGCTTTATCCTGCTCCTGATGTGGTTCCCAATCGGGGAAATGTTCTATTGGAGCTTCTTTGTCAAAGAGCCGGGCCAGTTTGATTTCGCCGGTCTTGAGAACTACCGTCGGCTTTTCACCAATGACCCGGTTTTCTGGAAATCGCTGCGCGTCACCTTTAACTTTGCCTTTATGGTCGTGCCCGGCGTGACGATTCTGGGGTTATTGCTGGCGGTAGCGGTCAACTCAATCCGCAACCTGACCCTGCGCGGCATCTTTACCGTCTCATTCTTTACCGCCTATGTCGTGCCACTGGTTGCCATTGCCCTGGTCTGGCGTTATATCTACTTGCCCGGTCAACAAGGCCTGCTCAATATTGTGCTGGGCTGGTTTGGCATTGCGCCGATCCGCTGGCTGACTGTCAGCGAATGGGCGTTGCGTTCGCTGGCGATCATGCGCATTTGGAAAGAGACCGGCTATGCCATGGTCATCTTTCTGGCCGGCTTACAGGCCATCCCCACCATGTATTACGAAGCCGCCGAGGTGGATGGGGCCAACGGTTGGCAGCGCTTCCGCAGCATCACCATTCCGCTGTTGATCCCGACCATGGCCTTTGTGGTGATTGTCACGACGTTGAGTGCTTTTTTGGCCTTTACCGAAGTCTATGTGATGACCGCGGAGGCCGGCAGCGGCACACGCGGCGGGCCCAACTTTGCCACCAATTTGATGGCATTCCACATTTTCAACACAGCAATCGCCTATGGTCATGAAGGGTATGGCAGCGCAATGGCCGCCATCTATTTTGTGATCATGGTGGCAGTCGGCTACACCCAATATCGCTTTATTCGCGGCACATCTGAGGATTGAACAAGTTGGCTTCTAAAGCGGCGAACGGCCACCTTGCTCGAACCGATGATGGCCTTGCGAATGATTGATCTGGAATTGCTATGACCCAACCCTCTCACCCAAACTGGCGCGAACAGGGCGTCCGTGTGATCAAAGGGAACGCGCTTGATCACAACACACCGCAGACAGCGGGCATGACTCGAGCAGCGGCCATCAACGCGGCTACGGTAGGCGCGCAGAAGATCTGGGCCGGCACGGTGACGATCCAACCCGATGCGAAGACGGGTGCCCATCACCACGGCGAGTTGGAGAGCGTGATCTATGTAGTCAAGGGCCGGGCCCGAATGCGGTGGGGCGAACGGCTGGAATTTGTCGCCGAGGCCGAGCCAGGTGACTTTATTTTTGTGCCCCCTTTTGTCCCTCACCAAGAGATCAACGCGCTGCCCGATGAAGAATTGCTCTGCGTGCTGGTGCGCAGCGACCAGGAGGCTGTCGTCGTCAATCTGACCATCCCCGCGGTCGAAGAATCCGATGTGGCGTGGGTCGACCCGATCCATCCTGGCGAAACCAGTAAATAGCGCAACAAGAAAAGGGTAGCCCCTTCGTGCAGAGCCCCGACATGGCGTTTTCTCGCAGGTGCGCAGTTTGCGCGTTCAACCCCAGAACAGCCGAGCTTCTGTCCGCAGCCGGTTTCTGGGGCAGTAGCAGTCATCTCAAAAATCGGGTGTGATTCCCGTGAACAGGCCCGGCTTTACCCGTGAGGCCCAGTAATTTTGAGATAAATAGCAGTAAACTTTACTTGTTTTTAAAGGAACCAACCATGCAGCTTGCAACCTTAAGCAGTACTTCCGCCGCCGCGAACCCAATCGGGGTGACTGATGAACAACGACGCCAGTTCGAAGAAGATGGCTTCTTCCTGGTCGAAGATGCCCTCTCCGCCGACGAGCTCCAAGCATTGGTGGAGGTTATCGATGACCTCTACGCCAAATTCAAGCGCGAACGCAATCTCGGCCCCCACGACGCCTTCCAGTGGCGCAATGTTGTGGCCTTGCACCCGGTCTTCCGCAACTTGATCGATCACCCCAAAATGTTGCCCCTGGTGGTGGATCTGATCGGCTACAATATTCAGATCCGGACTTCGCATCTGGATGTGCGCCCTCCAGTGGCGGCAGAAACGGCACAGAAAGGGTTGGGTGCCAAAGATAGCTTCTTCCCCTGGCATTCGGATGCCCCCAATTTTGGCTGGCCGACCGTGGACGGGGTGATCCCTTACATGGAGATGAAGATCGGCTATTATCTGACCGACCTGACTCAGCACAACAGCGGCGCGATCTGTGTGGTGCGCGGCAGCCATCGCCGCCGTCAGCGCGACGAGCAGGGCAACCCGATCATCGACCCGGCGGATATTGTGGAGGTCAATGTGCGGCCAGGAACGGCGCTCGTCTGGCGGACGGCCCTCTTCCACGCGGTGACGCCCAATCTGTCGGATCATGCTCGCAAATGTCTGTATTACGGTTATAACTATCGCTGGATCCGCCCGTCGGACTATGACCACCAGACGCCCGAGGTGCTGGCAGGCTGCAATCCCGTTCAGCTGCAATTGCTGGGCGAACTGGGTACGGGCAGCACCGACTACAACGGACCGGACCCGCTGATCCATCCGGTGTCGCGCTACTGGCGGCCCACCGATGAGGATATTCCACTCAAGGCCTGGGTAGAAGCCCAGCGCAATGGCGCATAAGATTCGGCAAGAAGCGCTGCTTCGGAGCCACCAAAGCGATGGCCGATCCCGCATCGATTGGCTTCGGAGCAGCGCCTCGGCCAGGGTTAGGAGCAACACATGGAGACGACGACCCGCGTGAGCCAGCCGCCAACCTATACCGCCACCCGCACAGGGATCAGCACTCGCCTCCGGCAGGTTCTGGGGCGCGGCGCGCTTTATCTTGTGCTGGTGTTGGGTGCGATCCTCTTTTTTGTGCCCTTCTATTGGGTCGTGATCGCCTCCCTCAAAACGCCAGCAGAATTGCGCGCCATCCCGCCGACCTGGTGGCCGCAGGAGTTGACCTTTGCCAATTACCCAGTGGTGTGGCAGGCCAAGTTCGCCCGCTACTTTCTTAACTCCTTTATCTATGCGGGCGGGACAACGCTGATCGTTGTGCTGACGAGCAGCCTGTTGGGCTATGTATTGGTCAAAGACCGTTCGCGCCTGGGCAACTTACTCTTTTGGTTTTTGCTGGCTGCCTCCATGGTGCCTTTTGTCACCTATCTGTTACCACTTTTCAACATTCTGTTGCGCATCCAGGAATGGACGCGCATCCCCATGATCAACACCTACTGGGGCATGATCCTGCCGTCGGTCATCTTTCCCTTTGGCGTCTTCCTCATGCGTCAGGCCATGTTCAGCGTGCCGGACGATCTGCTCGACGCGGCCCGGATCGACGGCGCAACCGAAATTGGCATCTTCTGGCGGATCGTCATGCCGCTCACCCGTCACAATGTTGCTGCGCTGGCGATCATTATTTTCATCTTCAAATATGACGATCTGCTCTGGCCCCTGGTTGTGGCGCAGCGTTCAGAAATGTACCCCGTGACGGTGGGTCTGGTAGAATATGTCGGCCAGTTTTTTGTCGAATATCACCTCTTTACCACGGCCTCCGTGTTGGTGATCTTACCCATTTTTATCATCTATCTCATCCTGCAGCGCTACATTATCGAAGGTATCGCCACGCAGGGCCTGAAGGGATAAATGGGCAATAGACGGTGTCGCGACGCTCTTCCGTCTATTGCCCACCATCCATGGTCAACCTTATGAATGATCCCAAAATTGTTTTAGTCGAATGGGCCCAATTGGAAGGCAAACGCCCGCGCGCCGCGGGTAGCAATGCTCGCCTGGGCGATCACGGTTTGATTGTGCGCCCCCCCATTGCCCGCCTCACCACCGAAGATGGCATCTCCGGTTTTGGTCGCTGCGCGGCAACGCCCGAACAAGCCCAGGCGGTCATCGGGGCGCGCCTGAGTGAATTGATCTCTCCTGTCAAAGGGGCAACAGAACGCGGCTTAGTCTTTGACCTGGCCCTGTGGGATCTGCTCGGCCAACAAGCGGAGCAGGCAGTCTATCAACTTCTGGCCGCGCAACAGGGCAAAGTCTTCACCGAGACATTCAGCGCGCCCTGTTACGATACCTCGCTCTACATCGATGACCTTGCCCTGCCCACCGACGAGGAAGCCGCGGCGCTGATCGCGGCGGAAGCGCGCCAGGGCTATGAGCGCGGCCATCAGGCGTTCAAGATCAAAGTGGGGCGCGGCGCACGTCACATGCCGCTGATGGCCGGCATCACACGCGACATCGCGGTGATCCATGCGGTGCGAGACGCGGTCGGGCCCGAGGCCACAATCATGCTGGATGCCAACAATGGCTACAACCTGAACATCACCAAACAGGTTCTGGCCGAGACCGCGGCTTGTTCCATTTTCTGGATGGAAGAGGCCTTCCACGAAGACCGCATCCTCTATGAAGATCTGCATGCGTGGCTGGCAGAAACTGGCCTGACGACCCTGATCGCCGATGGCGAGGGCCAGGCATCGCCGACGCTGCTGGACTGGGCGCAAGCTGGCCTGATCGATGTGATCCAGTATGACATCTTCGGCTATGGGTTCAGTGCGTGGCTGACGCTAGGTCGCCGCCTGGATCGCTGGGGCGTTCGCTCGGCCCCGCACCATTACGGCGGGTTTTATGGTAATTTTGCAGCAGCTCATTTGGCCGCGGCTTGCAAACGTTTCACATTTGTGGAGTGGGACGAGGCCACCGTCCAGGCGATCGACACATCCGCCTACCGAGTTGATGATGGTCGAGTGCAAGTTCCAGCCGTGCCAGGGTTTGGGCTGAAACTTGACGAGGATGCCTTTCGCAGCGCTGTCACCACCAATGGCTTTGTGGTGGCGCGGTGAGCACTCTCCAGGATGAGTCTTAAAGCAATGCCAGCGCGGAACGCAGCCAGGAGCACCCCATGATTCCCCTACACGATCTCAACCCGACCCGCCGTTTCCCGATCCTGACCTACACGTTGATCGCCCTCAACGTCCTGGTCTTTCTGTGGCAACTGAGCTTTTCGCAGGCCCAGTTGCAGGTCATCTTTGAAACCTTGTCGGTCGTGCCGCGCAATGTGGCTCAGGCTCCCTTCGCGCTCGAAACCCTGTTGGATATGGTGCGCAGCATGTTTTTTCATGGGGGCTGGCTTCATCTGCTCAGCAACATGCTCTACCTCTATCTCTTTGGCGACAATCTGGAAGATCGCCTTGGCGCGATTCTCTATCTGGTGCTCTATTTCGCCAGCGGTTTTGCGGCTGGGTACGCCCAGGTGGTGATCGACCCCACTTCGCCAATCCCCCTGGTGGGGGCAAGCGGGGCGATTGCTGGCGTCCTCGGTGGGTATTTAGTCCTCTTCCCCACAGTCCAAGTGCGCGGCATCATTCCACTCGGCTATTATTTCCATCAGGTTCGCTGGCCCGCGATTGCAGTCCTCGGCTTATGGTTTGTGATGCAACTCTTCAGCGGGCTTTTCTCGCTGGGGAATACCGCGGAGGGGGGCGTTGCCTTCTTCGCGCACATTGGTGGCTTTGTGGCTGGCGCGGTGCTCGTCTGGCTGCTCAACCGGATCATCCCCCAGCCGCCCGCGCCCGCTCGCAATACCATGCTCTACGAACGGGCCGGGCGTTATCGCTACTAACGACAGCAAACAGGGAGACAAGTATGCAGGCAAGGCACTCGATCTATCCCCTTGTGTCCCTGTGTACTTGCCTACTCCCCAAACTGCAACCCTTGCGCCAGGGGCAATTGCGCCGACCAGTTGATCGTGTTGGTTTGGCGCCGCATATACCCCTTCCAGGCATCCGAGCCCGATTCGCGGCCGCCGCCCGTCTCTTTCTCGCCGCCAAAGGCCCCGCCAATCTCCGCCCCACTGGTGCCGATATTGACATTGGCAATGCCGCAGTCGGAACCATTGTGTGCCAAAAATTGTTCGGCATCCAGCAGATTGGTGGTGAAAATGGCGCTTGACAAGCCTTGCGGCACGCCATTGTGCATCGAGATCGCCTCGTCGAGAGTCGAATATTCCAACAAATAGAGGATCGGCGCAAAGGTCTCGTCGCAGACCAATGGCGTCTGTGTCGGCATTTTGACAATGGCCGGCGTGACAAAATTCTCCCCATGCTCCGGCAATTGCTCCCCACCAATCAAAATTTCCCCGCCATCGGCCTGGGCTCTGGCCAATGCACTCATCATCTGTTCGACCGCGGCGGGCGAAACCAGCGGCCCCATCAACGTGCCCGCGGCCAAAGGATCGCCAATCGGCACGCTGCGGTAAGCACGCACCAAGCGGTCGCGCAACGCCGCGGCAATTGATTTATGGGCAATGATGCGGCGCGTGGTTGTGCAGCGCTGCCCAGCCGTGCCGACCGCGCCAAAAACAATCGCCCGCACCGCCAGATCAAGATTCGCATCGGGCGTAACGATGATGGCATTGTTGCCGCCCAATTCGAGAATGGTGCGGCCCAGACGCCCGGCCACCACCTGCGCCACATGCCGACCAGTGCGCACCGAGCCAGTAAAGCTGATCAGCGGCAGGCGGGCATCGTTGATCATGGCTTCGCCGACCGCTTCGTTGCTGCCAATCGCCAGCGTAAAGATACCGGCCACGCCATGGTCGGCCATGACCTGGTTGCACAAATGCTGTACGGCCACCGAGACCAATGGGGTGGTCTGCGAGGGTTTCCAGATCATGGTATCACCACAGACCGCGGCCAGGGCAGCGTTCCACGACCAGACCGCCACGGGAAAGTTAAACGCGGTGATGATGCCAATCGGCCCCAGCGGATGCCACTGTTCATACATGCGGTGGCCAGGCCGCTCGGAGTGCATGGTGTAGCCATATAGCTGGCGCGAGAGCCCCAACGCAAAGTCGCAGATGTCGATCATCTCTTGCACTTCGCCGATGCCCTCGGCGCGAATCTTGCCCATTTCCAGCGTGACCAGTTCGCCCAGGGGTTCGGCCACCTCGCGCAAGGCATTGCCCAGATCGCGCACGAGCAGGCCCCGTTTGGGCGCGGGCAGCATTCGCCAATCCTGAAAGGCTCGTTGCGCCTGGTTGGCCACTTGATCATAGGTGGCGGTGGTCGCTTGGATCACTTCGGCGATCACCTCGCCAGTGGTCGGGTTGATCGAAGCCAGCCGCTGCCCTGCGGGGTCGCTGACCCAACCATCGGCTCCCCAACAAGCGCCGGGATTGATCGCTTGCAATTGTAATTTTTCGAGTAATCGATGGGGCATTCGTCTATCCTCATTCTTATCTATTGCGAGCTACGCCCTCAGGGCGCGTCGCGCATTGCCATGAGCGCAGAATCAGTAGAATCCAAAAATGCTCTCAAAACTCTCTCCACAGCGTTCTGCAAATCAGCGCAGACGAATGGCATGAATCCCAGGGAGCGTGCGCAACTTATCCAGAGCCAGCTTGCCATCCGCCGATTTGTGGGGTTCGAGTTGGATCGTCCACTGCTCCGTCGCTTTTTCGGTGTCGCGCTCAACCAAAATTTGTTGGACCGTCAATTGGGCTGCGGTGAGCACCTGTTCAATTGCGCTCAGCGAAAGCTCGCCAAGTTGTGTGGTCAGGAGCAATTGCCGCGAGCGCCGATGGCGAAAGAAATGGCGTTCCAGCGGTCTGAGCCCGGCCAGGATCAACAAGATCAGCGCGGTGGCACTGAACGAGGCCACATAGAGCCCCCCACCAACGGCCAACCCAACCGCGGCCACCGTCCACAAACTTGCGGCCGTGGTCAACCCCCGCACAATCTTGTTGCGGAAAATAATGGTACCCGCGCCCAGAAAGCCGATCCCGCTGACTACCTGAGCGGCCACGCGCGAGACATCCAACTCGACATTGGGCGCGTCGCTCTCCAGGATATCAAAAAAGCCATAGGCGGAGACAATCATAAAGAGCGCGGCCCCCACACAGACCAGCATGTGGGTGCGCAACCCAGCCGTCCAATTGAGCCGCTCACGCTCCAGGCCAATCAAGCTACCGAGGACTGCGGAAACCACCAGGCGCAGAACAATTTCCAGATCGGGAAGCATCGACGAAGCTCCTTGAACCAATGCTCAGCGATACGCTCGGCAGATCAACGCACCACCGCGTGATATTGTTGAACAATCGCCTGCCCAGCCGGGCTGAGCACAAAGTCGATGAAGAGGCGGGCCTGACCTTGCGGCTGGCCACGGCTGACCAGAAATAAGGGGTGGAGCAGGCTGTATTGCTGATTACGCACATTGCCCAGGGTCGGCAAAAGTCCTTCGATGGGCACGACCCGCACGGCCTTGCCCGCGGGGACGGTGGTCTGGTCGTCGCTCGGTTCGATCCAGGGCAACACATGCGCCCGCGATACATAGCCGATCGCCTGCGGATTGAGCGCCACATAATTCACAACATCGGCGCTGGTTGGCATCACCACAGCTGTAAGCGAGACACTGCGATCGCCCATCACGCGTTGCTCGAACAGGGCGCGACTGCCGCTGCCATCCTCCCGACTGACGAGCAGAATTTCGCCATTATTGCTGCCCAGCGCGGCCCATTCGATCACTTCCCCGCTGTAGAGATCGCGCAGATTGAGCAGGGTGAGGTTGGCCAGTTCGTTGCTGGGGTGCACAATGATCGCCAAACCATCGAGCGCAATGGGGATACGCACCAAATGGGTACGCACACCCGGCACCGTCATCGTGATCGATTCAGGCGTGGGCAACGAGCTCGCGCCCAATGCCACTTGCCGAGTATCGGCGCGTTCTTCCCCAACTGTACTGCCGCCGCCACGCAGATCAAAGCGCACACCAGGGTGTTGGCGGCTATATTCGCTGGTCAGGGCAAAGAGTGCCGGCTGCATACTCGTGGCCCCGGCAATCCGCAAGGTCATCGGTTCGGGCGTGGTCACAGGAGCCTGCGAACAGCCCGCCAGCAAAAGCAAGATCAGCAGCCAGCAGCGGATGAGACGACGGCCCACTTCGGCCATAGACTCAACTCCTCATCCAAACGGTGACGACCACCAACAAGGCCAATGCCCAGCGATAATAGACAAAGATATCGGTGGAGGAGCGGCGCAGATATTGCAACAGAAAGTGGATGCACAGATACCCGCTGATGCCTGCGGCGAGGATCCCGACAGCAAAGAGCTCCAACGCTGCGGTTGCCAGCGCGCCGCTCTGCCATTCGCCATAGATATTGAGCAGACTCTTCAGCCCAGCCCCCGCGGTGATCGGTGTGGCGAGCAAAAAGGAGAAGCGGGCCGCGGCTTCGCGCTGCAGGCCCATGGCCAGCCCCGCGGTGATGGTGCTGCCGGAGCGCGAGACCCCTGGGATCAAGGCCAGGGTTTGCGCCAGGCCGATCACCACTGCCTGCCGGAGCGACAGCTTTTCGACTGGGGTGGTATGGCGTGCCCAGCGCTCGGCCAGAAAGAGGGCCAACCCCAACAGGGACAAAGTACCCGCGATCAGCAACATAACCGACGGGGAATTTTCGCCACTCGCATGAAAGACGGCTTCGACCCAATCTTCGATCAGCAAACCGGCCACACCAGCCGGAATGGTGGCGATCACGATCAGCCAGGCCAATTTGCGATAGGGATCGTCCCCGATGCGCCGTTCGCGGATACTGGCAAGCCCCGCGCCAATCAACCGCAGCAGGTCTTGCGCAAAATAGATCAACACAGCGGCCAACGTCCCCAGGTGCAAAGCGACATCAAACCAGAGACTGCTCAGGGCTGGGTTGTTCCAACCAAAGAACCAGGGCACAATGATGAGGTGGGCGCTACTGCTGATGGGCATAAATTCGGTCAGGCCTTGCACAATGCCCAGACAGATAGCTTTGAGGAGTTCGATCAACGAAAAAGTCCTCTACGATGGTTGAATGGATTGATCAGGCAGCTCAGAATCGGTGGTGGCTGGTATGGGCCTTCTCGGCATCACCAGGGAGCCACCGCGATGCTGCGATAGACTAATTGACTTGATTGCTACGGAATCGTTCGCGCTGTTGATGGCGCGCGGTTTGGTCGCTAATCTGGTAGCGCGCCAAAAATTCAGCCCGAAAATCAGCATAATTCCCCGCGGCAATCGCGGTGCGGATCTGCTGCATCAGGTTGGTCATAAAGTGCACGTTATGAAGCGTGCCCAAGCGCAGCGCGTTGATCTCTTCGGCCTTGTAGAGATGGCGCAGATAGGCCCGGCTAAAAGTGCGACAGGTGTAACACGCACAATCTTCCTGCACCGGTTTTGGATCCGCGGCAAACTGGGCACTGCGCAGGTTGATACGCCCGCCCGGTGTGAGTAGCGCGCCGTTGCGGGCAAGCCGCGTCGGCAACACACAGTCAAAGAGATCGACCCCGCGATAGACGGCCTCGACAATATCCTCTGGCGCGCCCACCCCCATCAGGTAGCGCGGCCGGTCAGTGGGCAGCGCGGGGCAGGTCTCGTCCAGGGTCTGATACATTTGCGGCTTGGTTTCGCCCACGGCCAACCCGCCGATGGCGTAGCCGGGAAAATCCAGCGAGCGCAAAAACTCGGCGCTTTGCTGGCGCAGATCCGGGAAGATGCCGCCTTGCACAATGCCAAACAGGGCTTGATCCGCCCGGGTGTGCGTGGCCTTGCAGCGTTCGGCCCAGCGATGCGTGCGCGCCACAGCCTGCACGAGATAATCATACTGGTCGGGCACCGCGCATTCATCAAACACCATGGCAATGTCGGGGCCAAGCGCTTGCTCGATCTCCATGACCAATTCGGGCGTGAAGCGGTGGCGGCTACCATCGATGTGGCTGCGGAAGGTTACGCCCTCCTCATCCACCTTGCGTTGATGGGCCAGGCTAAAGACCTGGAAGCCCCCCGAATCGGTGAGAATCGGGCCAGACCAGCCCATAAACTTGTGCAGCCCCCCCAGTTCTTCGATCAAACGGTGGCCGGGGCGCAAATAGAGGTGATAGGTGTTCGCCAGGATCAGCTGGCAATTGGCTTCGACCAAATCACGCGGGTCGAGCGTCTTGACATTCGCCAACGTCCCCACCGGCGCAAAGGCAGGCAGATCGAGCGTGCCGTGCGGCGTGGTAAAGCTGCTGAGCCGCGCCTGGCCGGTTTGTTGACGAAGTGTAAATCGAAAATATTCGGTCATAGCCTATCACTCACTAGTACTTATCTCAAAAATCTCTGTGCCACACTGGTAGGGCTGTGCATATTCACAGAAGCCACAACCGATTTTTGAGATGACTTCTAGCCACGCTCTCCGCAATCAGCCTGGCGGAGAGCGCTCAACGAATTCCAGAACGAATGGACATATTACCGTAGGCCGCCATAAAAGTCCATCTTATCCTGATTCGTTGGCCTTCAGCGTACCTTTCCCATGTGCCAGCTTGACAGTAGAGCCCTCTATCTGGTAAGACTTACAGCGAAGGATTACCAGATAGGCCAAAGTATTGACCGCGCGGCCCATATGCGCCCCGGTTACATTCGCCTGAAAGCTTACGTAAAATCCAGAAACTGCCTGGAACCCCCAGAGTAAGATCACACAGATTGCTGGCTTTTCCCCTGGGAATCTGCGTACTCTGGGGCTGGAAATTTGAAAGCGTTTCTGGATTCTACCTGGCTGCTCGGAACTTTTCAAAAAATTCTTGGGTTTATGGCATGAGGCTCTGTGCTTGCACAACCCCAGGCATACAACCCTAAATCTCTGTGAGGGCTATGAAACTTTCTTTCGTAAACAAATTCCCGCAGCGCATGGTTGGTTTTGGTGGGCTGGGGCTGCTACCGCTGTTGCAGGCTGACGGAACAAGTGCGACCGATTGGATCGCTGAATGGGTGATTCGGGTGATGGAAACCCTGGGTGGGCCAGGCGCGGGGCTGATCATCGCGCTGGAGAACCTCTTCCCCCCGATCCCCAGCGAGATCATTTTGCCGTTGGCCGGCTTTACCGCCAGCCAGGGCAACATGACCCTGGTCGAGGCCCTCTTCTGGACAACGTTTGGGTCGGTGGTCGGGGCGCTGATGCTTTATGCGATCGGGGCCCTCTTTGGCCGCGCTCGCATTCGTGCGCTAGCCAACCGCTTGCCCTTGATCGACATTTCGGATGTGGACAAAGCCGAGGCCTGGTTCGACAGACATGGGGTCAAAAGCATCTTCTTTGGCCGCATGATTCCGCTCGTCCGCAGCTTTATTTCGATCCCCGCGGGTCTTGAACGTATGCCGATAGGGACTTTCCTGATCTATACCACCCTCGGCAGCCTGATTTGGAATACCATCTTTGTGATGGCCGGCTATGTACTCGGTGAAAACTGGGGTCTGGTCGAATATTATGCGGGTTACTTCTCAAAAGGTGTGGTGATCGTCGGGGCGACGGTGGTGCTCGCTTTTCTCGTCTATCGCTTGTTCAGCAGCCGCGCCAAACCCAGCAGCGAAACTTCGCTCTCATAACCTGCCCCAGCTCAGCAAATAAACGCCCAAAGCTTTTCCAAAAGCAGCACTAAATTGCGCTTTCCAAACGTTTCTCGTGCTTACCTTAAGTAGAACACAGAAGCTGCCTGAGAATCCACAGATTTTCAAGATTACACAGATTTTTGGTTAGTCGTCTGGAGAATCTGCGCAATTCTGCGTACTCTGTGGATGAGATTTTGAAAGAGTTTTTGGGTTTTACTTAGCGGGCAGACCGCGCCAGCGTGATCACCACAAATTTCGAGGTGGGCGTGTGGCTGCGGTCGGCCTTGCTATCGATCGGCACCAGGACATTCGCCTCGGGGAAATAGGTGGCCGCGCAGCCCTGCGGGATCGGATAATCCACAATGATAAACTTGTGCGCGACCCGCTCGACCCCGTCGAAGTGGCCGACCAGATCGACCACATCGCCAGGAGCAAAGCCCGCGGCCTGGATGTCTGCGGCGTTGAGCAGCACCACCCGGCGTTCGTTTTGGATGCCCCGATAGCGGTCGTTGAGTTCGTAGATTGTGGTGTTGAATTGATCGTGGCTGCGGATGGTCATCATGATCAATTGGCCAGGCAGCAGCTCATGGTGCGGCAATTCATGCGCCGTAAAGAGTGCCCGTTCGCTGGGTGTCTCAAATCTGCCTTCACGCGCGGCGTTGGGCAAATAAAAGCCGCCGGGCTGGCGCACCCGCTGATTATAAGCCTCGAACCCAGGAATCACCCGCTCGATGTGATCGCGGATGCGGTCATAATTGGCGGCCAGGCCCAGCCAATCGACCGTGGAGCGCGGGCCCAGGACCTTGTGCGCCAGGCCAGCCACAATGGCAATTTCGCTGCGCAACTGGGGCGACCCCGGAGCCAGTTGACCTCGCGAGCGCTGCACCACGCCCATCGAATTTTCGGTGGTGACAAATTGGACACCAGCCGCCTGCTCATCAATTTCCGTGCGCCCCAAACAGGGCAAGATCAACGCCTGTCGCCCCGTGACCAGATGCGCCCGATTTAGCTTGGTGGAGACTTGCACGGTCAGGCGGCAGCGGCGCAGAGCCTCGGCAGTGTAGGTCGTGTCTGGTGTGGCCGAGAGAAAATTCCCCCCCAGCGCAAAAAAGACCCCAGCCTTGCCCCCATGCATCGCTTTGATGGCCGCGACTGTGTCGTAGCCATGCTCACGCGGAGGGGCAAAGTCAAACTCAGCAGCCAGATTGTCCAGAAAGGCAGATTGGGGTTTCTCCCAAATGCCCATCGTGCGGTCGCCCTGCACGTTGCTATGACCACGCACCGGGCAGAGTCCAGCCCCGGGTTTGCCAATCTGCCCGCGCAACAAGTGCAGATTGACGATCTCCTGGATGGTGGCGACGCCATTTTTGTGTTGAGTCAGGCCCATTGCCCAACAAGTGATGATGCGCGGCGCGGTGGCGAAGTGCTCTGCGGCCTGGCGGATCTGGGCTTGAGCAATGCCGCTCTGTTCGACGATCTCTGCCCAGGAAACTGCGGCCAGCGCGGCGACAAACTCGGCAAAGCCCGTGGTTTTGCGCTCGATAAACGGCTGGTCAAGCACGTGCCCCGGGTGGGCCGCCTCTTTTTCCAGCAGCACCTTCATGATGCCCTTGAGCAGGGCCATATCGCCATTGATACGCACTTGCAGGAAGAGATCGGTCAATTCGGTGTGGAGCCCCAAGGCCCCTCCGACTTCCTGCGGGTGACTAAAGCCCATCAACCCGGCCTCGGGCAGCGGATTGGCGGCAATGATGGTGCAGCCATTGCGTTTGGCGGCTTGCAATGCCGTCAACATACGCGGGTGATTGGTGCCCGGATTCTGCCCCATCAACAAGATCAGGTCAGCGTGCTGAAAATCTTCCAGCGTCACCGTGCCTTTGCCAATCCCAATTGCTTCGCTCAAGGCAACACCGGTCGATTCGTGGCACATGTTCGAGCAATCAGGCAGATTGTTGGTGCCAAACTGGCGCACAAAGAGCTGATAGAGAAACGCTGCTTCGTTGCTGGTGCGCCCCGAGGTGTAAAAAACGGCTTCGTCAGGAGATACCAACCCATTCAGTTCGGTCGCGATCAGCGAAAACGCCGCGTCCCAGCTGATCGGCTCGTAGTGGGTGGCGTCAGCCCGCAAGACCATGGGTTCGGCCAGGCGTCCCTGTTTGTTGAGCCAATGATCGCTCTGTTCCGAAAGTTCGACCACGCTATGCTGGGCAAAAAATTCCGCGGTGACGCGCTGCGTGGTCGCCTCATCAGCCACGGCTCGTGCCCCGTTTTCGCAGAATTCGACCGTATTTCGCTCTTTGTCGGGGTCTGGCCAGGCGCAACTGGGGCAATCGATGCCATCCGTTTGGTTGAGGCGCAGGAGCGTGATAGCCCCACGCGAGACGCCCATCTCCTCCCACGCGTAGCGCAGCGAGGAAGCAACCGCGGGAAGACCGCCAGCTACTTTCTTGATCGGGTGACGTTTGAGGGCATGGAAGGTGGTGGGGGACTCACTCTGCACAGCCTCGCGCGGATCAGCAGCCGCGTTCGGCTCAGGCGGCAGGTCACGCCGTTGTTCATCTGCCAATGGTGGATTCATGATAGGTTTATTCCAACTTCTTGCGCGCGCACAGGCAACGCAACAGACCGACCCTGTCTGCTTTTGCCGAAACAGGCCCGAAACGTGCCGCAAAAGATGTGCTCGATGGGTGACTCGACAAAGCGCTGGGTACCGAAGACAGCGTCACGGATGCAATGGATACCGAGAGGCAGGGAGCTTGTTTCTGCAAAACTTGCATCCATTCCAGCGGATAGTATAGGGGAGATCGGGGGGATTTGCAACCAGGTCTGCACGAGGTCGAGTTGCCCACGGGCGATTGATGAGAGATGGCAGCGTTACCATCCCTCATCAATCGTCTCATGTCAGTCCTCTGTCGTCAGACGTCCCTCGTCTGTCGTCTCTCGTCTCTCGTCTGTCGTCCACCTCAGCGCTGGATCAGCGGAAGATAGAGCGACTGATCCTCACTAATGGGCTCTTCCGTCACGGTGATGGTCACTTTTGCGGTAGCGCTACCGCCTCGCCCATCATCCACGCCATAGACAAGCTCATCCGTGCCAACAAAGCCTTGCTCAGGCGTATAGACGATCCGTCCATTGTTCACCATGGCTGACCCGTGGTTCGGTGCCGTGATAATGGTTACGGTCAGCGTGTCGCCATCGGGATCACCATCATTCGCCAGCACGTTGACGGTGACCGCGGTATTGACCCTGGTCTGCGCCGTGTCATCCCGTGCCACCGGTGGGCGATTGCCCGGTGTGACCGGTGTCGGGCTCGGTGTTGGGGTTGGCCCATCTGCCTTTGTAACGGTAATGGTGATTGTACCTTCGGCGCTGCCGCCAAAGCCATCGGTCACGCGGAAGCGCAGACTATCCTGGCCCGCGAAACTTGCCACTGCCGTGTAGGTGAGGTTCGGAGCCGTGCCACTGAGCGTGCCATGCGCAGGCGCGGTGATCACGCTAAAGGTCAGCGGATCGCCATTCGGATCGCTGGCAGTCAGCGTGATCGCGAGCGGCTTGCCAGCCACAGTTGTCAGAGATTGATCGGCGGCAACCGGTGCCTGGTTGACGACTGTCCATTGCTGGCTGAACGTGGGGCCATAATTCCCCGCAGCGTCGCGGCCCCGCACCCGGAAGGTATGCGCACCATTTGCCAGCCCCCTGTAGGTTGCTGGGCTCTTACAAGCAGCAAAGGCTGCACCATCCAACGCACATTCATAGGCAACGAGACCCGCGTTCCCCTGCCAGGTAAAGGTCGCCTCGCGGTTCGGCGTCGAGGTCGTTGGCCCGACCAGGTTGGTGATGTCCAGCGCCGCGGCATCCACGGTCCAGCTTTGGCTGGCCGGTGTTATATCCACAAAGCCCTGACTATCAATCGCGCGGACTCGGAAATGATGTTGTCCCCCGCTGAGGCCGGTATAAGTCTGCGGACTGCTGCACGGCTGATAGAGACCATCATCCAGTTGGCAGGCAAAACCCGCCATTTCATTGCCGCCGGGAATGCTAACAAAGCTGAAGCTGGCCGTCGTTGCCACGGTGACAGCCGCTGGGCCAGCGGTGATCGTGGTGCCTGGGGCCGTGGGCGAGGAGAGCTCGGTGGCGATCTCCTCGATGGTTTCGGTCACCCGGCCTGCGCAATCCGTAGCAACCAGCCGCAGGGTAAGGGTGCGTCCCTCGGGGGCATTGACCCATTGCGCGGTCTGCCAGAGACCATTGGCAAAACGCACGTCGGTCAAGGGGCCATCATCAACACTCAACTTGACAGAAGCCAGGCAGACGGTGTCGCTGGCCGTGCCTTTGAAGCGCAGGTAGCCACTGCCGATCTGCCATGTATCGCTCAGCGTCAATGTCGCTGGTTCGATGGTAGCAACCGGCGGCTGCGTATCGAGCGTAAAGCTGATTGGGTAGAGCGTTGTCTGCACGCCGCCATCCCAATCGGTGGCCTGGGCCACCAGCACATGCTGGCCTTCGCCTGGCGGGGTCACGACCAGTAATTGTTGGTGCTGCTTGACCGCGGCGCTCTCGGCAAAGGAGAGCGTCTCGACAACCACACCATTCAACGAGAGCGTGACTTCGCGCAGCGATTGCGCGGCTTCGGCCACAACTTCGACATTGACCGTCCCAGCCGAGGCAACCACGCTATGATCAGATGGTGAGGCTACCACCGCCATGGGCTCGCTGCCCGTCGGCACATTTAGCGTGAGTTGCGCGGTGGCGCTGGCACAATTGCCATATTCATCACAGGCGCTGGCCGTTTTGTTGATCTGCGTCGTCGCTTCCCATTGGGTATAGGTGATCGCCAACCCGTTGCGAATGGTGAGGTCCGGGAAGAGACGCTGCAAGATCGAGCTTTGGTCAAACGAGCGCGTCGGTGGTGGCAACTGTTCGCCGGGGCACTCGAAGCTGGTCTCGTCGAGATGTTGATCTTGCGCGGCACAGGTATAGGCAACACCATAGCGGCGCCCATTGAGCGCGGGGTCGAAGTAGCTGGCGGTCGTCTCGGTGGCACTCAACACAACCCGTGGCGCAACCGTGTCGATGATGCCGCGCCAGTGATTGGGCAGCACTCGACGATTGCCCAGCATGTCCGCGGTGCGCAGGTCGAGTTGATATTGGCCCTCAAGTCCGGCGGGCACGGCCAAAGCCCAGGTGCTGGTTGCCACGCCAGTCCCCCGTTGCGCCAGGGTGGCAGGCACCCAGGGCCGCGCGGTGTATTGGGCCAGGGCCGCCACTTCGCTCTCAGTCAGCGCCCGCGGGCTGATCAGCAGATCATCAAGGACGCCAGCAAAGTGTTCTGCACTCCCTTCCGGCCCCCCGATTGCCAGCGGATCCGCACTGGTGAAGGCGACATTGCCAATCGGCTGGCTGGCCACTGGCAGACCATCCACATAGAGCCGGGCGGTACTGGTTGCCCGATCCACCACAGCAACGACCTGATGCCACTGATCGTCGATCAGGCTGGGGCCGCCAATGACGCTGATGGGTGCGCCGCCCATAAGATTCCACTCGACGCGCCCATCTGCCGCGAGCCGCAAGCTGTAAGCCGAGTTCTTCTGCAGCACGGTACGCGCGGCCTGCGTACTCTTGATCCACACCTGGAGCGTGAAGTCTTGATCCGCGGGGATATTGAATGTGGCCGGGTCGTTGACCACGAGCGAATTTTCCAGCGCACCGCCCACAAAACGCAGCGCACGATCCACCCGCCCAGCTTCGGCCGCGAGCGGGCAAGTCATGCCAACGCCCACGGTGCAGCTGGCATCATGGGCCTGGCCGGATTGATCCGCAAAGTAGACTGCGTTTGCGGGCTCGTCGAAGGGCAGATGCAGGCTGGCGTCGGCCATGGGCACGACCTGGTCGATCGGCACAAAGCTGGCTTCGAGGCTGTCAATGCCGATGAGGCTGTTGACATCGGTGATCTGCCCGCCAATGGTGAGCGTTCCGGTAAAGATGTGGCGATTGGCGTCGCTGGCATTGAGCGTGGCCAGCGGCGCGGAGGCGTCCAGCACAAGCACGGTAATACCGTTACTATCGCGCCCACGGTTGCCAACTTCGTCGACCGCACGCACATCCAGGTTGTAGCGACCGGTTGGGTCGGCCTGGCCAAGCGGGAAAAGAAAATTAACATTCCAGACCCCGAGCTGCAGATTGCCGCTCTCTTGCACGGCTGTCTGCCAGCCATTCCCCACCACCACATCATCATCCGGGTCGAGCGTCACTTTATCATCCCGTAGCCGCGCCTCGACCGAGCCGGCCACAATCCCACTGCCTGGCAGCGCCCCGGCCCCGATATCCAGATCGCGGGCGTTGAAGCGCAGCGGCACAGACCACTGGCCGGTCGGCGTCCGCAGCGGAATGATGGGCGACGGCACGCCCAGATATTGATGATCCGGCGCGGTGGCATCGCCGCGAATGGTGATCCCAGCGCCCGGGGTTTCGACGTTGCCCACACCATCAGTCGCCCGGGTTTGAATGGTGTAGCTGCCCGAATTGATGGTAAAGGGGATCTCCACCAAGTCGAGCGGGAAGGTCCAACTAGCCGTGCCCGTTGCCAGTTGCCACGGGCCGCCATTTACGCTCACTTCGACCTGGCGAATGCCCGAACCGGCATCGGTCGCGCTGCCGCCGATGATGATCGTCACCGGTGCGCTCTCTGGGCCCGCTTGCAGATATTGCCCATCTTGCAGCGAGTCGATGGTTGAGCTCGGCGGGTCACCATCAATGACCACCGCCAGATCACCCTCGACGATGAAAGTGCCACCGGCGGGGAGATTTGCAGTGACACGGCTGGTGATCTGCGCGGTCTGCGACGCGGCCGCGGGCAGAACACTCACCATGCTGGGTTGGGTGATCGTCTGGGCCGTGCTGAAGGTGAGCGGATCAAAGGGTAAGGTGTAATTCAGCGTACTGCCTCCCAACGGGGCAGGCAGCAAGACATCGAGCGGGCTTGGGTTCAGCGCCACATGGGCAACGACCGTCGTCGAATAGACAAAGCTTTGCCCCGGCGCCACCAGACCATCCAGATCGTTGATGGCTGTGTAGATGGAGACTGGCGGAACATTCAGAACATTGGGGTGATAGGGATAGCCGTTCTGATCCAACCGTAAAGCCGGATTGGGATCCTGGGCCAGGGCGCGTTCAGCAAAATCGCTGATGCCATCCTGGTCCGAATCGGCGACTAGCGGATTGGACGAGACCCGCACGGTGATTGCCCCAGCAGGGCCGATGGGGTCGTCGATGGTCACCAACCAACCACCCGCCCAACTATTGGTCGGCTGACAGGTCACCGTATCATAGACCTGGTGCCAGACTTCCTCACGATCCAGCAAACCGTCCCTGTCGCTATCGCTGTTGGCCGGGTCGGTGCCAAAATAGGCTTCCTGGCGGTCGGTCAGGCCATCACCGTCGGTATCGCAGACTTCGGGCGAGAAGGCCACCCCGGCCTGGCGGCGCTCCAACTCAAACGCATCGGCCAGGCCATCGCCATCGGCATCCCAGGTTGTGTCATCAGGATCCAGCCCATTGCGCACTTTGGAGCGCAGGCCATCACCATCGGCGTCGTACAGATGGGCAAAACGGGTATCCCAGGCCAGGCCATAGCCGCCATTGCCCTTGTCGACAAGGGCCACAAAATCGGCCAGGGTGGCGGGGAAAACATCAAAGGTCAGCGGATCGAGCTGAATCGAGTGCTCGCCCGCCAGATCACGCGTGTAGCAGACCCCCAGGATCGCCAATCCCCAACATTCATAGGCGGGAACCGCATAGCCCATGTTGATGTAGAAAGGCGGCACGGTTCGGTTCAAGCCAGCAGGCAGGGCCAGGCCAGCCAGCGGCTGCGGTGTCGTATTGGCTTGCGCACGATACATCGGCGAGACCAGATATTTGCGGTCTTCGTTCACCGACCACTTGTTATTCATCTGGTTGCGCTCAACGGTAATCGTCTGCTTGTTTGGCTGGGTCAAGCTGTATTCAAAGGTACTGGTGCGGATATTCTCAGCCGAGAAGAGCCACATATAGGGATAGATCATCAGCCCATTGGCGGGATCGGGGTCTTTATGCACCACCGTCGTCGTGATCGGCAAGGTGATCGAGAAGGGGTTGCCGACCACAAAGCCTCGGTTGGGATTGGCAAACGCCAGTTGGGGCGCGCCGGTGACGACCAGATCATCCCGGGTGAGATTGACCATGGGGTCGTAATTGTAGATGAGATAAGCCAGCAGCTTGATGGTAGCGTTGCCAAGCGTGAAACAGGCACCGCCCAGCCCAGGCACAGTGCGCAACTCATCCACGCCCAATTCGCAGATCGCGGTCAGGATCGAGTCGATCACAGCGATGATGCCAACGATGATCGCGCCGATCACGGTGGCAGAGAGCACGAAGAGCAGAATCAGGTAGATGGTCGTTGCAATGGTTTCGGCCAGGGCCCGGTTGAATTCGGGGCTAAACGCAGAGACCTGATTGCTGACCATGCTATAGACAAAGAAGCCCCAGGTCACCGCGACCGCGATCACCGTGCCGATGGCCGCGGCAGCGCGCGTCTGGCCAATCACCTGCGAGCTCAGGCCCCCGACGCGCAGGGGCACGCCAGCCGCGGCGGAGACACTCACCCAATCTTTCAGCGTGAGGATAGGACTGATCACCGAAAGCACAAGCGAGAGCCCAATAGTCAGCGTCTTAAAGGCAATCTGCCCGCCCAAGTTGCCGACCACAAAATTTAAGACCAAAATGGTGACCAGGCCGGCGACCACCGCGACCGCGGCCAGCACAATCCCGGTACCGATCAACCGATTGAGATGCCCACCGACGCGGAAATCCAGGAAGATATTGCCTATCTTTTTCGCAATATCGCCGATACTGCCCCCGCGCAATTCTTTCAGCATCCCGCCAAAATACTCCAGCACCGTGGTCTGGTTGACAAAGCGGGCCATAATGACCTGATTGGCAAGCGCTTTCACCGCGGCACCACCACCGCCGAGCGCGGCGCGGACAGTGGTCTCCATGTCGCCATCGCTCTTCAGCGTATAGATCGACGACACGAGTTGATTGTTGTGCTGGACCACGCGTTGGATGCCTTGCATCAAGGCGGTGGCATAAAGATTCATCACCATGACACGGCCAGCGGCCAAGTCATCGTTGGCGGGATCATCCCCGGGTAACAGCACGCTGGCGGGTGAACGGGCTTCCAGTTCATTCCACCAGACATCCAATTCGCACGGGGCCCAGTTGGGGGTGGCGGTCGCTGGGGCGCAATACGGCGTCCATTTGAGCGTGGCCGTGACCACCAGGGGCATACGCGGCTGCCCAGCCGGTTGCAGATCAAAACGCAGCGCGTTCCCAGTGTGGACGACAAATCCATCCCCCGTGGCGAGCTCATCCAGCGCCACTGTGCGTGCATTCATTTCCTGGGCGTACATCAGCAACGGTTTGATCGTCTTATCGGCGCTCCAGGGGCTGGCAAAGTGGCTATTCAGAATACGCACTGTTTCGGTCATGGCTGTCGCACTGAGCGCCTGATCAAAGGTGGGGTACTGTTTGTGCTCGACCCGCAAAATATTGGGCACGGCCCAGCGTTCGGTCTCCGAGACTCCGCTGTTGGTCGTGCGGTTGAAGCGCCGCGCCAGCTCGTTGATGGGTAGATCGCGCACGCCGTTGTTGTCCTGGTCGCGCCCCGTCAGAAACGCATTGTCGAGACCAAGCGAGAGCGCGGTCAAGGCATCGTCGCGCTTTAGGTTCGAGTCTACGGCAGGGTCTTCATAGACAATGGCGATCGAGGCCCCATGATCTTCCTTCACCGCCAGGCCAGTCAACGTCCAGTTGTCATAATAACTCTGCACAACCTGCGGCGCATTGGGAATATAATAGCCATTCGCAAACCAGCGACACCCCTGCGCTAGATCATCGGCGTTCTTCGGGTCGCAGGGTTGATCGCTGAGCACCTGCACGACCCAGGCCAGCCGGATGTCGTGTGGCGACGGCCAATTGCCGGTTGGCAGATAAGGCATGCGCGCGTTGAAGGCAACATGTTCACCAGTCGCTTCATCGGTGATCAGGTTCAGGGGCACATAGACAATTTTGCTGCTGCCATTGGCAGTCAAATTGTTGACCGTAATATTATAGGGCGTCAAAGCTTGCTGCGGGGGCAGGTTGGCCCCATTATTGGGCACGCGGATCTCCAGCATGGGGATCAGCTTCATATCCCCGTACCAGTCGCTCGCCGCGGGGACACGCCCCTCGGCAATGGCGAGATCAGCATAGCGTTTCAAATCGATATCCTGCACCTGACCACGACTATCCAGAGGCCAATCGAGGACATTAAAGGCATACCAAAGCAGGCGATCATCCTGGGGGCGTACTTGCAGATCCACAAAAGTTGGCATACCAGCCGTCAGGTTGTTGACTGTCAACTGAAAGGGAGAACTTTCAGTAAAAACCGTGGGGAGCGCGGTAAAGGGTGACAGATCCTTGCTGTCCGGCACGCCATCCCCATCATTGTCGAAATCAAACAGATCGGGCACGCCATCCCCATCGGTGTCATCTGGCAGGCCGTCCTGGTTGTGATCCCACTCCTGACCATCACCGATGCCATCGCGGTTGCTATCAAGCGAACGCGGGTCGGTGAACCAATCCTGCCCACCGAGGGAGAAGCCGCGCACCTCAAGCTCATCGGGGATGCCATCCTCATCGGTGTCGGCGTAAGTGGGGTCGGTGCCCACGCTCAACTCTTCGTAATCGGTCAGGCCATCGTTGTCGGTATCAATACCGAGACCGATCTGCATCAAGGGCGCGGCCAGGCCAC
>CAZIRP010000056.1:0-38704 GCA_964541665.1 uncultured Caldilineaceae bacterium
ACCTTTGTTCATAGGAGCCACAACCGATTTTTGAGATGATTTCTATTCACACCAACCATTCATCAGAGACGAGGAACCATTCATTATGAAGATTACCGATCTCAAATGCGCCTTGATTGGCAATTACCCAGTTGTGCGCATCACCACCGACGCGGGTATCGATGGGTATGGCCAGGCCGAATCGCCCAAAACGTATCTGGTGCCTCAGGTGCTCTTCTATCGCGACCTGATCATCGGTGAGGACCCGACCAATGTCGAGCATGTGATGCTCAAGATCCGCCGCTTGGGCGCGTTCAAGCCGTGGGGCAGCGCGGTGAGCGCGATCGAAGTGGCCCTGTGGGACATTGCAGGCAAAGCCGCTGGGCTGCCGATCTACAAATTGCTCGGCGGCAAGATCCGCGACCGGGTGCGCGTCTACAATGGCGCGGTGCGGTTTCCCCTGCGCGACCAATCTCCCGAAGCCTATGCCGAAAATATCCAAAAAATGAAGGAACGCCCCGAAGGCTTCAGCATCATCAAACAGGGCATTGCCTACCACAGCCAAATGGTGCGCGAGGTACCCAACTTTTTCTACAGCGACGTGCGCGCGCCGGGCCGCTACACCAACAGCGGCATGTTGACCGAACAGGGGCTCAAACACATCATCGCCTGCGTCGAAGCGATGAAAGCAGTGTTGGGCGACGACATTGGGCTGGCGTTGGATTGTGGCCCCGGTTTCACCGTGCTGGATGCCATCCGCCTGGCCAGGGCCATGGAGCCGTACAACCTGATGTGGCTGGAAGATATGATCACCGGGGACTACACGCCGCACGTTTCCGCGGACTTGTACCGCGAGGTGACGCAAAGCACCATCACGCCGATCCACACCGGCGAGCAGATCTATTTGCGCCACAACTTTAAGGAGTTGATCGAGAAAAAAGCAGTGCGCATCATCGGGCCGGACCCGCTGGATATTGGCGGGATTGCCGAGTTAAAATGGGTGGCCGAATATGCCGATCTGCATGGCATTATGATGGCCCCGCATGGCACCGCGGATGGGCTGATTGGTCTGGCCGCGCTGGTGCAGGTTTCGGCCACACTGCCGCTCAACTATATCGCCTTTGAATACCCCGTGGCAACGCCGGAATGGTGGTACGATATTGTGGATGGTCTGCCGGACCCCATTGTCACGGCCAGCCATATTGATGTCTGGGACAAGCCGGGCCTGGGGATCACGCTCAATCCGCGGGCCGCGAAAAAATATCTCGCTGCCGGAGATGCCACTTTCTTCGACTAGCACGACCAATAAAACGACCAGGGTTGCCTCGGTCACGCGCTCAGGCTGCTGCGAGTAGCCTGGGCGCGCTAGGATATTACACATCGACACTTCGCAGGCAGCCGCCTGAGCTCTCTACGACCCAATCAGGTGCGGGCCGGTGCTGCGACGGGCTCTGGTTTGAGGGTTTCGGGCACAAAGAAACCGAGCACCCCAGCCGCGGCAATGCCAACCGTGGCGATCACAAAGACCGCGGGGCCGAGGGCCAGCGCATCGGCAATCGAGCCGACCAGAAGCGGCCCCCCCAGAGCGCCGCCATCCCCAATCAGACGCCAGATGCCCAGGAACTCACCCATGGCCTCACGCGGGGCCAGATCCGCGCCGAGCGTCATCATAGTGCCAGAGCCGAGCCCATTGCCCAGGCCGATCAGCGTGGTGGCCGCCAACAGAGAACTAAAGCTCCAGGTAAAGGGGATCATGGCCATGCCGATGCCTTGGATCAGGAAACAGGATACATAGGCATACTTGCGGCCAAACCGATCCATAATGTAACCAGCCGGGAAGAACATCAGCGCATCGACTGCGGAAGTGATGCTCATCACCCAGCCGACCCCCTGCACGCCGAGCCCCAGCACGTCGGCCCCGTAGAGCGGCACCACAATGTTGCGCCCAGAGCGGATCATCTGCGCGAAGAGTTGCCCCACACCGGCGGAGAGCAACACTTTGTAGTGGCCGCGGATCACACCGAGCAGGCCCAAGGGTTGATGGGCGTGTTTGCTGTGCCCGGGCGCGTGATCCGTGCCATAGAGGATGGGGAAGATCAAGGTGAGCGCGGCAATGAGGCCATAGGCGATGAACGGGGCGCGCATGCCCAGGAAGGCCGCGACCGTACCACCAATCGCCTGGCCAAGCAAGCCGCCCGTGCGGAAGATGCCCCCAAAGGCCGCAATCGCGCGGCCCCGCTGGCCCGCTGGCGCGGCTTCGGTCAGATAGGCATGGCGCGAGATGTTCCAAAATGCGCCGCCCATGCCTTCGATCAAGCCATAGAGCGCCAATTCCCAGATGCTGTTGGCCCAGCTCATTGCCAGGCCACAACAGGCAATGCAGATCAACCCAGCCAACATCAATCGTCGTTGGCCCAGCTTGCTCAACAACACCCCGGCTGGCAGATCACCGATGATTGTCCCGAGACCACGACTGGCCAACACCAGCCCGATCCACGCGTAGGATGCGCCAAAGCTCGCGACATACAGGGGCAGAATTGGCGTCAACATGCCTGTGCCAAACGCGACCAACAGCGTTGGCGCGTAGACCGGCATCACCAGAGGATTACGGAAAAGGGCACGCATGAAAAATCCTTCATTGAGTGGGGTATGCTTGATGGGTGAGAGCAGCTATGCACATATTCAGCGGGCGGCAGGCCAGCCGACCTGAAGGGTGTGCAGGGTGAGCAAGAGATATTCGACCCGAGTGGCGGCAAATTCATCCAGGCGGGTGGCACAGTCAGCCAGAATGCTCCGGGCCGGTTCGGGGTAGAGATCAGGGGGGAAGCGCCGAATGGCATTGGCCAGCGCGCTGGTGCCATGCTCATGATCGTTGCGGGCAAAGGTGTTGGTCGCTTCGCTGAGCAGAGCGAGCAGATCTGGGGGAATGGCGGGATTGTGCGCGGCGCTCTTTTCCACCTTCCGCCTGAAGGTCGTGATCAACTGGGCCGCGGCCGTGCCCAAATCTTTGCGACCTGTGCGCACCAGTTGAATAAAGTGATGCTCATCACCGACCAGCCGGGCCAGGGCCAGTGCCAATTCCATCCGCGCACCGGGATTCGTGGCTTCCAGCAAGATCGCCAGAATCCGCCGATTCGCCTCTCCCGCGCCCAAATTGCCCAAGGCCGAGGCATAGGCCATCTGGAGGCCTTTATCTGTTTCAGCTTCGAGGCGTTGCAGCAAGTCGGGGATGAGCGAGCGGTCTTGCATTTTGCCGATGGCTCGCGCACAGTGCAGGCGGATCGACGAATAGGGGGAATCCAGTTTTTCGCGCAGATGGGGAATTGCATCGGGGTGCCCGAGCCGCCCCAGCGCCCAGGCCGCGACCACTTCGAGCGCCAATTCCGTGCCATTGAGGATCTCGATCAACGCGGCGACCAGGCGGGGATCGGGCGGCATCCGCGCAATGGTGACGATCGCTTCGAAGCGCACATTAAAGCGCGGGTCGGCCAGGGTTTCGAGCAACTCATCCACCGTGAGCGGGCTGTTGGCCTGGCCCAGGCGGGCCGTTGCGCGCACAGCATCATCTTCGTCGTGGGCAAACTGATAGCGGATCAGCGAGCCCATGGCCAGGAAAGGATTGCCGCGCAGAAAGATGCCGGTAAATTGTCTCATGCCGAATTGATTGTCACTGCGCACGGCCTGAAAGATCCAGTTGCAGAGCAACATCAAGACAAAACTGGCGGCAAAGAGGGGCGTATAGGCGTCGATGGTCAGGGGCCCAAACTGGCCGGACAGATTCTGCGCCAGTTCCAGCGCCCAGCCGCCACCGATTTGGCTGAGCCCACCAACGATCCCGACCCAGGCCGCGTAGAGCGCGAGGTAGTCGCCTTTCTTCTCGCGCGGCACCACACTCACATAGAGCATCCGAGTGGAGCCGACGCCCCAGCCCATATCTGCTGCGCCTTGAATAAAGTTGATGATCAAGGCAATGGGCAGGCTCAAGGAGGAATGGGTAGGCATCAAAAATAACAGCAAGGGCACCAGCAAGCGCAAATTGACGCCCGAGAGCATCACGGGTTTGCTGCCGTACCGATCCGCGGCCCAGCCCCAGAGGTAGCTTGTGATCAAGCCGCCGAGCAGGGTGCCCATCTGCAACAGGACGATATTGCCCGCGGCCAGGCCGACCTGTTCCTGCATAAAGAGGGGCAGGAAGGAGGCGATCGGCGTGGTGGCGATCACAATCAGGCTGACGCCGATCAGGTAGCGCATAAAGTTATTGTCGCGCAGCGCCTCGCCCAATTGCCGTTTGGGGCGCTCCCCAGCGACCTGGCGCACCGGCGCGCCACCGGGGATAAAGCCGGAGAGCCAGACACAGATAAAGCCAAAAAAGACGCCCGCGGCCATCAAGAGCATAAAGCTGCTCAATGTCTGTGATTGGCCCAAAACATAGCCGGCCACGGCCACAGAGAGAAAACCAGCGATCGAGGTGAAAATATTGCTGGTTGCGGTGTATTTGCCTTGCACGGCGCTGGGCACATATTCTTGCACCCAGGGGACGCGGGCGGTTTCGGCGGCGGCTCGACAGATGGCGAAGATCGCGGTGATGGCCGAAACAAAGATCAAGGCCCCCTGCAGGCCAAACATGCCCAATACCCAGGGGGTGAGCAGCAAAAAGGCGGTAAACACCTTGCGCGCGCCCCAAAAGACCATGTAGAAATTTTTATAGCCAAAACGCTGGGCAGCCGGCGCGATCACGGGGGCGATCAAGCCGCAGAAGGGCATCAGCGAGAAGAGGAAACCCATTTGGCTCTTGCTCAACCCCAATTCGCTGAGAAACAGCGGGAAGACCGAGCCAAAGAAGGTAAATTGGCAATAGATGGTATTAAAGACGTTGACGGAAATGCTCCAGGGCAGACCGCGCAACTTCTCGACAGTGGTTAATTCGCTGGGGGACTCGTTCGTGATCGAACCAACACTCATTGCTTCTTGTCCTCATCGCCCTTGTTGGTTGTAAGCGGACGGTACGTTTCCGGCTGATTGGCGGCTTGACACCGTGCTCTACACCTGTGACAAACACGGTAAGGGGGTAAGCGTTGTGGGTAAAATTTCTACGAGTTTACCGTCCTTACAGCTGCAATGCAAGTAAGGGGAATGGGAAGAACCAAAAAGCCCGCGGCTGCCGAAAAATGACAACAAACGGGCTTTGGATTTTGGTTCCAGACTGCCTGGGAGAGCAGTGCGCCAAGGGTTTAGGCCGCGGCGCTCTTTTTCCCTTCGTAATAGATGCGCATCTCGGCTGTGTCGCGCAGGAAGTCGATCTCTTCGATGGCGACGCGCGTGACATGGAGACCGGTGCGGACTTGCAGATCTTCGATCAGCTGCTGGCGTTTCTCGGGGGCGATCAGTTCGATCTTTTCGTAGAGCACCAGTTTGCTGGAAGATTGCGTGGCCGACAACCACCATTCAATCCCAAGCGTGAAGAGGAAAATGAAGGCGTTCAGGATGAGCAACTCGGTAAAATTTACACGCGCCACGCCAGAAAAGGTGTTCAGCAGCGGCAAGGTGATGCAGATAAAGATGTACGTAACCCCTTTTACCGGGATATTGAAAGTACGATAGTTGAGGAGCGAGAAAATGGCCAGCAAACCAAAGCTCAACCCCAGGCTCAACTGCACATCTCGCAATACAGCTATGACAAAATAGAGTAAGTTGCTAAAGATCAGACACGAAAAACCATGCTCAGGCGTACCTGCATTATTGCGATTATAGGCAACACCTACAATCAACGTGGAGGTGACCAGCGTTAACAAAAATCCAGGAAGAAGCTCAATAATTACGTCCATTGGGAACCGTCTCTCTATTCAATGTGGAGTTCGATGGAAGAGTTGCTTACCGTGCCAATCTTTATTATAGCATAGCAACTTTCCATTACCGTTATACAATTTCTAAAATGACTCAGGGCCCCAAGCGAGCCGACAGGCATGGGTCGGGGCAAAATTTCAGCTCAGGCAGCTTAATTGTTCTTAGAGGGAATGCAGGATCTGCTCGATGATTAAAACGGAGTAAAGATGGGCCATGATCCACTAAGAGTTTATCCGTAACTTCTGCGCCAATCCATTCTGGTCAGCCACATTTTGGGGACCGCAACGATTTTACCGATAGGCTCTCAGTGAGGCCCGGCCCAAACAACGCGCAGACCGGGCACCCCAACATCCGCAAGTGATATCCATACGATACAAACCACATTGGCAGCACTACCGTTGCCCACTCAAAGTTGGTCGCTCAACCCCCAGCCTTAGAGGAACCAGGTATCCGCACCGATCTTGCGCATCTGTAAAAAGATCCGCTTAAAGTTATTCTGCTTAAGACGCGGATAGTGGATCGCTGCCCCGACGCAATATTTGCTAAAGCTTATCTTATAGGCGTGCAATCGGCGCATTTGTTGCAAAAAGGGCGAATAGCGGTCATGCCCATCTTGCTTGACCTCCGCCACCACCAGCTGCGGGATCTGCGTATTGACATCCGCGGTCTCGAAGCTGATGCCCAGGTCGATCGTCAACCGTTCGACGCTGCGTTTGTTGACCAGGGTGACACGCGTAAAGCGATTGGTCACCTGCGGCTGGAGCGAGTTCACATCTACATCCAACCGTTTGCGCAAAAAGATATCCATTGCCGGCTCAAATTGCGGGACAATTTCGGGCACCTTCAGGCGGCTCTTAACCGTGCGGCCTTTGTTGCTCTTTTTCTTGACCTCCAAAAATGAAAGTTCCGAATCCACATAGGTGCGAAAGCGCACCTTAAAGCGGTTCTGGCCTTCGTTGTGGTGCTGGTTGTAGAAAAAGAAATCGGGCGTATCGTAATAAACCGTATAATAGCGATTCATGCGCACGTCATTGATCGTCAATACCCGGTAATCGTCGCTAACCGCGGCCAAGGCCGTAAAGACCTGTCGGGGAGTGAGCATGAACTTGACGTCGACCCGATTTAACAGAGCAACAGAGTCCATCTCTTGCAACGAAATTGGCACAAAGTTGCCAAGTACTTCCGCCATTTGGTTAAAATTAGCAGTCATCTGCACAGCAGGGGTGGTCATTGAGGTCTCCCTTTGGTACGGTAGGTGCCATGACGCAACCAATCTGCCCGTTGGACAAGTTGTGGCTGCTCGGCATAAGTGAGGGTAGCAATACGCAGATTGCGCACACATCCGCTTATGTAAGGTGCATAGGTTACACGCGCCGATGCGTGCTGGCGGGTCAGCCCGTGCGTCTCTGCTGTCAACGACACGCAGAGAGCGCGCAACGAGAAAAATCGTAATAATAAGGGCTGGATGAATGCAATCAGTGCTGCGATCATAAAATAGGACGTTGCGATAAAATCAGATAAATTGCCAGGAATGAGCGCGCCCAGGATTCTGGGGATGCGTCTCAGGAACTACACTGTAACGCTATTTGCTGGCCACTAGCAGATGGCTTCAACTCACTGTGATAGTGTCGCATGAAGCCATCTGCCAGCGCCATCAATCAGAACGATTAACGAGCTTCTACCGCCGCGGCTACCAGCGGCAGATAGATCAGATCACTAAATTCGCAGGGTGTATTGACAGCACCAGGCGTTGTGCAACCACTTTGCTGCCAATTGGCGCTGCCATCCGGATAGCGCCCGACGGAGACATCCGCCCCGATTGCGGCAAAGCGATACTCATCGATGAGCGCATTCCCGCCCGCGGCATACAGACCGACATATTCCCCAGCAGCACTCAACGAGAAGTTGGTATGGTAGCCACCCAGGGTCACTGCTGCCCCATCCGCATAGAAGATCACATACCCACCAGCGGGAATTGACGGCAACCCAAACGGGATCGGGAACTTGGTCGGCTCGGCTGCATCATCGGTCAGGAATAACCCATCCAACGAGAGGGGCTCTGTCCCAGCATTATAGAGCTCGATCCAGTCTGGGTAGACGCCCGGTTGGTCGGGGTCTTCAAGCGTCTGGGTGTTGCTCGCCATGATCTCATTCAAAAAGAGTGGCGGTGCCTGGAAACCAACGGTATAGCGGTAGGGTGCATCGCGGCCACCAATCGGCATGCGACTCACTTGGTTCACCGAATCCGCGGCTTCGATGTAATAGCTAACCACCGTACCATCGGGCTGCGGCGGGATCTGCCCGCTGTATTGGCTGCCATCGGCGGTCATCGGCACAGCGATCGGCTCCATACCCGGCGCGGTGAAGTAGAAGAGCGTGGCCGTCGGGATGTCCGCCTCGTCGGTGATCGTCGCTGTCACACTCACGGTGTCTTCGGCGGCTGGCTGCGCAGGATTGCGCTTCACCGCAGAGATCACCGGCGCGAACAGTTCATTCGTCGAGCCCGGGGTCGGCGCAGCGAAGGTGACCCATTCCCCGGCACCATCTACATTTCGCCCCATCGACACATTTTCAGTCTGGGGGCCGAAGCCAATCTCGTCGATCAGGGTGCCACTTGCGGGGTGGTACAAGGCGAGATGTTCACCACTGGCGCTCAAGGCAAAGGTCAGGTGCAACGGGCCCTGTTCGGGCGAGCTGTCGGCGATCAACACCAGAAAACCACGGGCGGGCACAATCAAGCCCGAGGGAAAGACCGTTTTGGTCGGATTCGCAGGGTCGTCGGTGATCGACAGGCCATCCAGGCTTGCATCTGTATCCCCGAGGTTATAGAGCTCGACCCAGTCGGGGAAATTGCCTGGCTCATCCGGATCCTCAAACCCACGATTATTTGAGGCCAGAAATTCGTTGATGCGTAGATTGGCCTGTTCCGGTGTCTGAGCCGCGACGGGGGTAGGCACAAAGAGCAAGGCGAACGCCACTAACACAAACATGAGCAAAAGACTGGCTGACAACATTCGGTGGGTTTGCTTCATTGTTTCTCCTTTTGTCAACTAATTTTGCGCAGTTCGCTGGTCTGCGCCCCGGCCTGTTGGCTAGGGTACAAACCAGCGAACCTTGCGATACAGACCTCGTTGTCCCAGTCATTGAACAACGAGATCTGCCCTTTACCGCTGAACGACCGGCAGGAACAACATTTGCTGATTGGTCACTGGCTCGGTTTGGGCAATCACCGTTACCGCCAGTGCGATCCCAACATTACCAAGGTTATCCGTTGCCTGGGCCGTAAGGTTGTAAGAACCAACTTCGGCTGGTGTCCAGGTACATTGATAAGGCGCTGCCGTATCCACACAGCCAGGGATCAGCGTCCCATTGGCGTAGAAGCGTACTTCGGTAATCGCATCAGCAGCCAGTTCGCCGCTTGCACTCACTGCATCGACTGTGATCTCCACCGGTTTGCCAACCTGCACTCGTGAGTTGTTGGCTGGGGCCAGGATCGAGACCGTCGGTGCTGTGCCAGAGGCATTGGCCGTGACTGCAACCACCGTTGAGATGGTCGTAGCCCCACCATTGTCGGTGGCTCGTGCGGTCAGGTTCTTGACACCCGCGGGCGCACCAGGCGTCCACGAGCATTCGTACGGAGCCGTGGTATCCACACACCCGGCAATCGGTTCACCATTGACAAAGAAGGCCACTTGCGCCACGTTCCCATCGCTATCGGCGGCGGTTGCGGCAATCGTCACCGCTGTGCCGATGGCGAAGTTCGAGCCGCCAGTCGGGCTGGTGATCGAGACTGTGGGAGGCGTGTTGCCATCCGCATTGACGGTCACAGCCACTGGGGCCGACGAGGTCGAGATGCCCTCATCGTCCTTCGCCTGAGCAACCAGATTATAGGCACCAGCTGTGGTTGGCGTCCAACTGCAGCTATAAGGTGCGCTGGTATCCACACAACCCGAGATCGGCAAGCCGTCGGCAAAGAAGGTAACTTGCGTCACCGTGCCATCTGGGTCGCTGGCCTCAGCCTGGATCGTGACAGCCGTCCCGACCGCAAAGCTTGCTCCGCCCAGCGGGCTGGTGATGGCAACCACGGGCGGTTGGTTACCCGAAGAAATGCTCTCTACGGTCACCACCGGCGAAATTGTCACCCCACCCACGTTGTCTTGCGCAACGGCTGTCAGGTTATAGGTACCTGCACTGACAGGTTGCCAGGCGCAAGTGAATGGTGCAGCCGAATCTTCACAGCCGCTGATGGCAACCCCATTGGCGTAGAAGGTAACTTTGGCCACGTTGCCATCATTATCGGTCGCCTCGGCAGCAATGATCACCTGTTGGTTGGTCTGCACCGTTGCGCCGTTGCTCGGCGTGGTGATGCTGACCGCAGGGGGTGTGTTACCAGGATCATTGACGCTGATGGCAACGATGACCGAGTTGGTCGTCGCGCCGCTGCTATCCGTCGCCCGGGCTGTCAGGGAGTGAATACCAGACGCTGCTGGCGTCCAGGTGCACTCATAAGGGGAGGTCGCATCGGCGCAACCAGGAATCTCTTGCCCATTGACATAGAAGTTCACCAACAAGACGGTGCCATCAGTGTCGCTGGCGTTGGCCGCGATTGTCACTGGACTGCCCAGTTGGAAGGTGTCACCATTCGCTGGGCTGGTGATTGCCACCGTCGGGGGCTGACTGCCCACTGCATTGACCGAGACAGTCACGATTTCCGAGATTTTGGAACCACCGCTGTTATCCACAGCGGTTGCCGTGAGCAAGTAGGAACCAGCCGCGGCAGGTACCCAGGAACAGATGAACGGAGCAGCGAGATTGGCACAACCAGCAATTGGCAGGCCATTGGCTGCAAAGCTGACACCAGCCACGGTACCATCACTGTCGCTGGCAACGGCCTGGATCGGCACTGTGGAGCCAACGTTGAAGTCTGCCCCAGTAGACGGGTTGGCAATCGCCACCGACGGCAGCACGTTGGCCGGGTCGGTCACGGTCACATTGACGGCCAGCGAAGTCGTTGTCCCGTTTTCATTATCGGTGGCCTTGGCGGTCAGCGCATAGATACCGGAAACTGCAGGCGTCCAGGTACAAGCATACGGTGCCGTGGTATCCACACACGAAGCGATCGGGGTTTCGACCCCATCCTTGGTGGCAAAGAAGGCCACTTGGGTCACTGTGCCACCGACATCAGCGGCATCGGCAGTGATGTTGATTGGCGTGCCCTTCTCAAACTCGGCCCCCGGCGCGGGCGCGGTGATCGAAACCGTGGGCGGCGTGGTGTTGGCACGGCCCGGCGTACCCTTGTCGATGGACGAGGCGTGCCAGTTGGCCCCTTGGTAGCGGGGGTTCAACTCATGCTGGACAACCTGGCCAGTTGTATCGTAGATCGGTTCGTTTGCCTTCGTCCAGTCGGTCAATTCGAGCGAAGGACCAGTGCCATCTGGTGTGAGTGGCCAACCTGGGTCTACATTGTGATCGTCGTCAACATCGACGGAGGCGATCAGCACGCCACCACTGCCATCAAACTTCGTCGTGCCATCGCGTAGTTCAATGATCTCACCACTGTTGGAGAGATTGCCGCGATAGTCGCCAAAGGGCGTGACATCTGGGTGCCCATACGTTGGGTGAGCAAAGCCTGCCATGTCCGAAGCCAGGACAATGTATTCACCCGGAGCCATCACTGTGTTATAGGGGAAGCGGAAGCTAATGCCGCGCGTAAAGGTGACATCATCCAGACGCAATGGCACATCGCCCTTGTTGTAGAGTTCGATGAACTCAAAGTCATCCCCATCGATCAGCGGCGGTGTCCACGGGTTGTAGTGGATCTCATTGATGATCAGGTTATCGAACGGCTGCGGTGGGTAGAACATATAGCTGACCAGCGGGCTCCACTCACTGCCATTCTTGACGCGCGCCTGCACCTTCATCACTGAGTTGATTGGCACGGTTGCCGAATCGTTCCCAGGGCCAGTGGCCAACACAGCGGTGCCGGCAACGCCACCACCTTGAGCACGCGGGTCGGTGCCATCGGTCGTGTAATAGACTTCACCTGCGCCGCCGGTATCCGGGTTGGAGATCGCCAGCGAGAAGCCATTCGGTACCCCGCCACCCAGTTGGCTAAAGACGGGCGCCTTGACAGTATCGGTCCAGACCAGGATCGGCAAGGTGTCGGTTGGTGTAGAGGTAGCCCCGCGGATCCGAATACCGCCGGACTGATATTGCTGCAGGAAGAGGCCAGCGCGATTTAAGCAATAGCCGCTGCTCCCAGTAGCCAGCTTTGCACCCACCACATCCAGCCAATTCTTCATGTCTGAGCCGTGGGGGTTTCCACCGTTAAGTGTGGCGCTGATGTAATAGGGGCTGGTAATCGGCCAGGTCACCGTGTAGTTAAGCGCGTGATTGGCTGGCAGATTGTAGCTGTAAAGATAGGCCGGCAAGCCTTTGTTGGGGGTGGCATCGGGGCGGGCATAGACATCACGGCTATAGTCACCCCAGCGGGCCGACTCACCGATGATGGCTGGGTCCAGAATGGTTTTCAACTCCCCATAGACCGCCGCACAATTGGCCGGTGTCAACGCGCCATCATTTTGGACAATGTGCTTCTGGATGCGGTCCATATAAAGCTGGCGGAACTCGGCATTGGTCATCAGGCGCAACCACATCCACGAGGGTGACGCCCAATAGTCAATCGCATCATTCGGCGCATCATAGAGCCGGTTGCGGTTGTTCATGCCGCTGTCGTTGTCCCAGGTGATCCACTTCAAGCGTTGATCGGTGTTGGGGCGGCGGCTGCGGTAGGCATTCCAGTTGTGGTTGGGCCAGTCGGTCTTGCCGATATAGTGCGTGTGCAGCATATAATCGGCAAAGTTTTCCATGTCCATCAACTCGGCAACCTGGTTGAAGACAGCAGTGGTCACTGGATCGCTGCTGTTTTGCGAGGTGATCGGGATCAGCGGGTAGAGCGAATCCAGCCCAGCAGCTTCAGCGGCATCCGCATCAGCAGAGACCGGCAACCGGACACCACCGAGCAGTTCGACGATGGTTCGGTAGGCGGTCAGGTCACCCGTGGAAGCGACTGGCACATCACCCGACTCTTCTTCGGCGACGATATAGTCGTAATCAGTCTCCAACCCGCCGAGGTAAGCCTGGAAGAAATTATCGGCCAGGCGTTCGGTGACGTTGTAGACACCCCAGTAGAGGCCATTGACATAGAGGTGGGCATAGGTACCACGCGCGCCCAGGTGACCCATCTGGATCCAAACCCGGCGCGACCATTCGTCGTTGATGTAGTCGGCCTCACCGCGCTGGTCACGATCGTGATAGTTCCAGATGCGGTTGCCACCATTGCGCAACAGGATGTGGTCAAACTTGGCCGCGGGGTCGCCAAAGTCAAACAACGAAAAGTCCAGCTTGCCAGCCCCATACTTCTTCTTGAAGGAGAGACGGAACGTGTGCTTGGGGGTGTTCTTGGGGCGGCGGCTGGCTTGCCCGTGCATACGTGCACCAGCAATTTCGCCAACGCTGGTCGGGGTGGTCTGCGTGTCGGTGAACCATTGACCTGGGGCAAACCACTCGATCGACACTGGGCGTTCCCAGGCGTCAAAGCCCTGGCCAAGACCCCAGTTATCTACCGGTGATTCCGGATCGCCAGATTTGTTGTTGGGGTTAAAATAGATCCCGTTCGTTGGATCCCACAGATAAGGCATATCGGCCACCAGCGAAATGGTGGGGATATCGAGCAGGGCTTGCTCCAGCGGAATCTGCCCGGGCTGATCATGATGGCCGACGATATCCGGATCCATCTCATAGTCGGCCGGGTAACCTGCCGGGCTTAACGGCACACCCATTTTATCCACAGCCCAGCCATCGTCATTGGCGGCAAAAATATTGGGCCAGGCATACGCGCCCGTTCGGGCCGGTGAATACGCGTATTGCGCATTCGGGTCGTTGGATTGATTGCGCACCTGGTCGACATACAGATAAGTGTGTGTGACCACCACCGATTTATCGGCAGCTGTGGTAAAGGCAATCGCCCGAATCGCTACGGTGCTGTTGATATTGATCGGCCCGCTATACAGCAGCGTCCTTCCACCAGCAATCGTCTGCGGCGTGGAACCATCCAGCGTGTAGTGAATTTTGGCGGCTGGGTTGAGGTGCGACAACGTCACACTAATTGGGTCTTCGTAATACCCGCGCGTCAGATTAAAGGTGGGCGGGGCTAAAGCAACTGTTGCCTGAGCCTGTGCCACTTCCACAGGGAGGAGTGGGAGCGGGGCAACTGGTAAAATAGCCGAAAGCAGCAGCATGAAGATCATGCCTGCTGAAAACAGCTTTCGTTTTAATCTTGTATCGGTCAATCGTCGTTGGTGGCTAAATTCGTTTAGAGCCATTTTTCCCTCTGGGGTGATACCCGAATACGAACATAAAACAAACTACGCACAATAAAGGGGTTAGCAAATTGACTGTTCGAAACGTTCCTCCTTCTCTGAAGTCAATTGTTGCACTACCTACAGCTAATAAAGCACTTGCCAGCTGCGCTGATATAAACCGCAGCCTTGAGATTGGATGATCCGCGCAGTGCAGCCCTCCCTGCCTGACCGGACCAACCCCCTGCTACCGAATCCTGTTGTCCACTTGTGCGATCCCTCGTTTTTTTGACGCTGCTCTCACAAGAAAACAATCGGATTTCAGATTACAATCTATCCGCAAACCTGCATCACATGGTTGTGGTGGTCCTGCTTTTGGGACTACTTGGCTTGTTGGGGATAGATATTCGACAAAGAAAGTACGTAGCCGCTTCCTTTTTTCTCAGGCTATTTCTTCGTCTTTGAAGAGGCTGAGCTGGGGCAACTACGTAATTTCCGTAAAGCATTATTCACTTGGTCTACTTTATAATCGTTAATTTGACGCAAATCCTTCGCGGAAGCTACGTCATTTGTTAAAGTGTTATTAACTTTTTAACTACTATAGAATCGTAAAATTTAACCAATTCCTTCGCGAACAGGCCAATTCCCGAGCAAAATCACACGGTTACCCGGCGATTCCCCCCTTTCTTTCTACGCTCTGCCCACGAGCATACTCCTCTCCTGGGAGATAGCTAGTCCCGTATACAGGGGAGAATGCTTGGCTGGCGATTGGGGGACGGCGCGCAGAGGGGACAGGATCAATGCCGACTCGACAGCAATTTGGTGCGTTGCCTAAAAAGGCAGCGCCTCTATCTTTTGTCGTATAGAGCAAAGATCCAGGATCGGGGAACCAGGGGTGAGGCGGGAGCAGGCTCTTTCCCGCTGCGGGAAAGAGCCTTTTATTACGCTTGGAACCCAGGCTTTTGGAAAAGCCTGGATTCTCTTTACGCTTCGGCTATTGGCTAAACATCACGGGGAGATGGGCTTGGATCTGACACTGCTGGTTGGGCTTGCCGGGGGAGATGCAGCCGGTGCCTTCCCAATTGGGGGACCCGTCGGGGAAACGGCCAATCGTGCCGTTTTGGATGGCTTGCGGAAACTCAAATTCGTCGATGATGATCTCACCGTCCGCCGCGGACAAGGCCACATATTCACCGGCCTTGGCGAGCGCAAAATTGAGATGCTGCGGGCCCAGGTCGGGGAAATTGTCGGCATAAAACAGAATAAACCCCTCAGCGGGGACGGTCAATCCAGGTGGAATGGCATAACGCGTCCGGTTGTTGCGGCTATCGCTCAGAAAGAGCCCATCCAACGCAATATCGTTCGGGGTAGGGTTATAGAGTTCGATCCAATCGGGGTAATTATCAGCCAGGTCAGGATTGCGCAGCGCGGTCTCATTGTCGGCCATGATCTCGTTGATAAAGAGGAGTGGCGCCTGGAAACCAACAACGTAGCGATAGGGTTCACGCGGCGCGGCAAGCGGGGCCCGACCCTGTAGATTATCAATATCGGTGGCGATCAAATAATAGCGCACCAGGGTGCCATCGGGGAAGGCCGGAATCTGCGCGGAATAGACATCACCACTGCTCAGCATGGGCACTTCGACCAGGCTACCCCCCGAAGTGGTGTAGACCAGGGTCGCGCTGACAATGCCCCGGTCGTCGAGGATCGTCGCCGAGATCGTGACGGTGTCGCTCAGCGTGGGCGAACCTGGCGACTGTTCGACATCGCGAATGGTTGGGGGCAAGAGTGTATTGGTTGCGCCAGGGGTTGGGGTGTCGAAGGCGACCCAGGGTTCTCCGCCATCAACCTGCCGCCCCAGCGAAATGTCGGTCTCTTGCAGATTGTAGGTAACACTGTCGATGATCGAATCGGTGGCATCGCTGAAAATGCTGATAAAGCCGCTGGTGCGACTGAGGGCAAAGTTGAGATGCTGCGATCCTTGGCGCGGATCATTATCCGCATAGAAGATCAGAAAGCCACCCGCGGGGATGCTCAACCCGTTGGTGATTGCAAAGCGATTGGGGCGATTGGGGTCGTCTGACAAGAAGAGCCCGTCCAGGCGTACAGCGGCCCCGGTCGGGTTGTACAGTTCGATCCAGTCGGGATATTCGCCGGGTTCGTCGGGGTCTTCGAGCGTGAAGCGATTGTCGGCCATAAACTCGTTGATCCGCAATTCTGCCTGGCCCGGTAATTGGGATTGGGTCGGCTCAGCAGCGGCGAGGGCCCATGTCAGCCCGGCCAGTAATGCAACTGCCAGCACGACGGCGCTCAACAACGGGCGATAGTGATTCATGCCAACTCCTTCAAAGCAACCTGGGCACACACAATGCACCCCTACAGCAATACCGAATCTTTTCTCGAAGCCTGGCCTTTGAGGCCTCTACTCACAAGTCAACTCGCGCATCAGGAAGGGCAAATGCACGCGACTTGTCGTGACAAACCCAATATTGGCGCGGCCTGGGGTCGGCACGTCAAATTCTCGCCAGCGCGCGCTGCCATCGGGGAAACGCCCGGTCGAGACATTGGTCAACTGAGGGCCGAACACCACTTCATCTAATTTTTTGATCCCGCCTGCATCCGCCTCGAACAGCCCGATACTTTCCCCATTCCGCTCGAGCTTAAAGTTCAGATGCAACGGCCCTTGCTGCGGCTCGCCATCCGCAAAAAAGACCAGATGCCCGCGCGGCGGGATGATCACCCCATCCGCGATGCGGTGCCGGGTCGGGTTGGTCAAATCGTCGGTGAGATATTTGCCGCTCAGGTCAATCGGCACGACCGCGCTGTTGTAGAGTTCGATCCAGTCTGGATACTCGCCGCGATCGTCGGGATCTTCCAGGCCGCGATCATTGTCCGCCAGAAACTCGTTGATCATAACGACGGGCGCAGCGTTTTCGGGTGGGCCATAATTGAGCTCGCCCGCGCGCACATATTCCGCCAGCAATGGTTGATCGGTCTCACTGTTCAAGGCCACGCCACTGCTGGCAATATTGTTCACTCGATAGGAGCGCACCCCATTGACACACGCGTTGTCAGCGCCATGAATCACCACCGCAAACGAGGTTGTTCCCCCAGCGGGGACGAGCGTATTCGCATCTCCATCAACCAGACGAATAAACAAATGTCCCCCGGCCTCCAGCTCCAGGTTTTGCAGCGACGCGAGCAAGGGATGGCGAGCGGGGTCCACAACTTTCTCGCAACAGTCGGTGCGGTAGACATCGATCTGCCGAATGAGCTGATTGGCCTGTTGGCTGGTCAGGGGCTGCTGCTGATCATCCAGCAGTTGCAAGTCCAGATGGGCCACGGCCAGGTCTGGATCACCACTGCGGCCGCGGCTGGTGACAAAAATGTGCGTCACCGAGCTGTTGGCCATATCCAACTCCGCGCTCATGGTGTATTGCCCGCCCAGGTTTTCGTACCAGGCAATTTTGCCATCCTCGCGCGAGGCCGAGATCACGTCCAGATCGCCATCGTTATCCACATCAGCCACGTAGACACCGTGGGCCACCAGGGTATTGTTGACAATGGTGCGCTCTGTAAAGCGCGGCGGATGGCTGCCATCATTCTCGAACCAGGCGATCATGTTGGTGCCTTCGATCGCGGCGACCAGATCAATATCGCCATCCTGGTCAAAATCACCGCTGTGGATCGCATGGGGGATGTAGGTATTGGTCGAGACAAAGTGCATCTGAAAGGCAGGCGGCGTTCCGCCGAGGTTTTCATACCAGCGCAACGAGTTGTCATACTCAAGCGCGGCGAGCAGATCCATATCGCCGTCGCCATCCAGATCATCGGCGTGGATGTGCAAGACGCCGCCCGCGCCCATATCGATCGCCCGCTCGAAAAATTCCAGCGGCTCACCGCCCAAATTTTCGTACCAGGCCACTTTGTGATCATTCTGCGAGGCCGACATCAGGTCGAGATCGCCATCGCCGTCCAGATCCGCCGCGTAGACGGAGCGCGCGTACGCGGCATTGCGCGAGACAATATGCCGGGTAAAGGTCGGCGGCCGCGCGCCATTGTTTTGATACCAACTGATCGCATTGTCCGTGTCGGAGGCAGAATAGATATCCAGATGCCCATCGCCATTCAGGTCCGCGATCAGCGCGGCACGCGCGCCGCGGGCATCCTGGGTGACAATATGCCAGGCAAATGCTGGGGGCGAACCACCCAGATTCTCGTACCAGGAGATCTGATTTGTCCGCTTCGAGGCGGCCACCACATCCATATCGCCGTCGCCATCGAGATCGCCCGCGGCCACCCAGCGCCCACCGCTGATGTTGTTGGCAATCTCATGCGGGATAAAGCCGGGTGGCGAGGCGCCGTTGTTCTCGTACCAGAGCACCACATTTTCGGTGATCGCCAGCAGATCGGTGTCGCCATCCTTGTCCATATCGACCGCGTAGACATTGCGCGCGTTCGGGCGAACCTCCACGACGGTTTGCGTCGCTTCGTTGAAAATCGCCGTCCGATGGAGCTTGCGGTTGGGGTACCAAACAATCCGATGATCATCACGCGAGGCCGAGAGAATATCGAGATCGCCATCACCATCCAGATCCGCGGCGTGGACGGCGCGCGCGCCCAGAGCCGAGTTCGTCACCACCAGCGGCGTGAAGGTGGGCGGGGCGCCACCATCGTTAATGTAGTGGGTGATCTTATTGTCGCCACTCGAAGCCACCAGCAGATCGATATCGCCATCGCCCTCGATGTCCGCGGCAAAGATCGTTTTGCCATGCACAATGTCATTGCCAATGATGTGCGGCATAAAGGTCGGCGGCGAGCCCCCCAGATTCTCTAACCAGCCCACTTCGTTGTTATCTTCACCCACATAGGCCAGATCCAAATCGCCATCGCCATCCAGATCCGCGGCAATGACATCTTTGGCATAATCTAAATTGGGGGGTGGGGCTCCGGGCGTGTAGGCACCGGCCTCAATAAAATTGGGTGGGTGATTGCCATCGTTGAGATACCACGCAATCTTGTTGTCATCTTCCGAAGCGGAAAAGATATCGAGATCGCCATCGCCATCCAGGTCGCCGGCACCGACCGAAACCACGGCAAGCGCATTGGTGGTAATTTCGCGCTCAATAAAGGTCGGTGGCTGCCCGCCGATATTCTCGTACCAGGCAATGCGGTTGCCATCCCGCGCCGCGGAGAGCAGATCCAGATCGCCATCGCGGTCGAGATCCGCCGCGTGGACGGCGACCGCATAGGGCAGCGCGCCAGCGATTGTATGCGCGGTAAAGCCGCCCCCGCTGCGCAAATTGTTTTGGAACCAAACCAAGGCCCCGACCGCACCATTGCTCTGTTCAACCCCGGAGGGCATCAACTCGCCCACCGCGGTAGCGACAATATCGGCGTCGCCATCGCCATCCAAATCCGCGGTTACCACCATGTAAACCCCTTGCACGAAGCCGACTTCGTGTTGGGTGAACTGGGGAAAGGCACCGCCATCGTTTGCATACCAGACCACGCGGCCACTCTCGCGGCCCGCCGCGACGACATCCACCTTGCCATCCAGGTTGAGGTCCGCGGTTGTCACCGAATGCGCGCCGATCAAGTCGCTGGTCAGGTTGAAACCGTTTTGAAAGGCGGCGGCTTGCGGAGCAGCAGCCCGGGATCGTTCAAAATAAGTGCCAGATAAAACCAGGACAACTGTCAGGCAGACCAGGATGATATAGTTATTTTGCAATTTGCTCATATGCCCAACATTCACTCGCTTGTCACATTGTGCGACCTTTCGTAAAGGAATCGCCCGGCTGATTGGCAACTTCCTTTATTCCGTAGACGAACTGACCACTATTTCTCGGACCCGTGATTCTCCAATCGGCTCATGGGTCGGTGAAGGGGAAACTTTATCACAACGTTCAAGTTCCTAGCCTGGCATGTTGCGCCCAGCGTTCACAGGGAGGGCTCAATTTGGGCACCGCAGCCATGTTCAGGATAGGCTCTAACGCATTCAGCAACAACACCGGGCAACGAGTGAGTAACACTGAGCGAATGACGCTCAGCCTGGGCGGAGGCTATTGGGGGGATGCAGCCACCAGTCGATCATGGGCAATGGGTTGTTAATTAGCACTAGGGATGCCTAAGCGGCGTGCCGAGTTGAGGAGAGGCAAGATCACAACTATGGATGACAATTTTGTCATGACAGGCGGATCCTTCTTTGAATGCCGTACCGACTGCCGGGCCAAACAGGCATAAACCAAACCATTGCTGGTTCGTTAATGCGCCATAATTACAATCTTATGGGCAAAAGTCTAGGGCAAAACTGCGTAGTAGTATAATATGAAAAAAATCAGATTCGCAAATAGCCTTAACATTTGGCTGTCGCCCCCTTGTCAGGTAAAGCCCAAAAAGCGCCTGGAAAGCGCAGATTACGCAGATTTTGATTTTCCATCTGTGAAATCTGTGCGATCTGTGGAGGAGATTTTTAAAATCTCTTTGCGGTTTATGCAGGCTTCTGCGAAAAACTGGCCTCTCTCATCGAGTTCGCTTTCGTTACTTTTGAACAGTTTCGTATTAGTTATGCCTTGGATCCAAACCCGATTTACCTGGTATCAACGTCGCTCGTTTGGGCATTGGTTGGTTGGCTGCTGCCTGAGCTTCATTGCCCTTGCTTTTGCCGAGCCGCGTCCGCTCGCTGCCCAATTCGTGGAAGCCACCCAAGACACGCCAGCCGCGGTCGTCATCCACGAGCTTTTGGTTGACCCCGCGGACAAAAGTCAGCTGATTGAGTTTGTGGAATTGCACAACCGCACCGCCGCGGCGATCGATCTGACGGGCTGGTCGCTCGGCGACGGCGTCGATTATTTCTTCCCCGCGGGGACAAGTCTGCCGCCCCATGGCTATCTCGTCGTTGCCCAGAATGGGGCAGCGCTGCAAACCCATTTCGGCGTCACCGCGCTCGGGCCTTTTTCCGGGCGGCTCAACAACAGCGGCGAATCGCTCACCCTGCGCGATGCGGATGGCAAAGTGATCAACGAAATCAGCTATGGATTGGGCTTTCCCTGGCCCATCACCGGCGGCGTCCCGCAGACCTCGCTGCAATTGATCAACCCCAACCTGGACAACAGCCACCCAGCCGCGTGGCGTTCTGGCCCGCCGACCCCGGGCGCGCCCAACAGCACCTGGACCGAGAACCCGCCACCCGCGGTCGATGCGATCACCCATACGCCAGCCGCGCCAACCAGCGCCCAGCCCGTGGTGGTCACCGCCAGGGTGGCCGATGCCGATGGCGTCGCCGCTGTGGTATTGCAGTATCAACGGGTTGCGCCGGGCGATTATATTCGGCTCGGGCAGGAACGCTATCACACCGAATGGACGGCCCTGCCGATGGCGCTCGTGGCCCCGGACACCTATCGCGTGGAATTGCCCTCCGAGACGCGCCAAAATCGCCACCTGATCCGCTATCGAGTTGTGGCCACCGACAGCGGCGGGCGCAGCGTCACCTTGCCCTATGCCGACGACCCGCAGCCCAACTTTGCCTATTATGTCTACGATGGCGTGCCAACCTGGCAAGGCGCGATCCAACCCAATGGGCCGGGCGAAAGCCGGAACGCGGTCACCTATGATTTTAACGCCATGCGCCCCTTGCCGGTCTATCAATTGCTTGCCCACCTGAGCGATATCGAAGATGCCCAGTTTATTCCCTGGTCGCGGCGTGCCAGCGGCTATATGGGCGATGATTATCTCTGGACTGGCACGCTCATCTACAACGGCCAGGTCTATGACCACATTGGTTTCCGTTCGCGCGGGGGCCTGCATCGCTATGCCGTGGGCAAAAATCAGTGGAAATTCAACTTTCATCGCGGCCATCGCTTCCAGGCTTATGATGATGCCGGGCGACCGTATCCCGAGTTGTGGGACAAGCTCAACTTTTCGGCGGTGATCCAACACGCGACGCGCGGTTATCGCGGGGAACATGGCCTCTTTGAGACCCTCTCTTATCGCCTCTTCAATCTGGCCGGGGTACCCGCGCCGCGCACCCATTACATCCACTTCCGCATTGTCGACGAAGCGACAGAGCAGAGTCGCGATCAATACACCGGTGATTTCTGGGGGCTTTATCTCGCGTTTGAAGAGGTGGATGGTCACTTTCTGGACGCACGCGGCCTGCCCGATGGCAATCTCTACAAAATGGAGAATAACACCGGCGAGTTGAACAATCATGGCCCCGGCGCGCCGCCAGACAAATCTGACTTGAACGCCTTTCTCCATCATTACACCGATGGCCAGCCCGACCCCGTCTGGTGGCGAGCCAACCTGGATCTGCCTGGCTACTATAGTTATCGCGCCATCATCGAAGCGGTTCACCATTATGATATTAACCAGGGGAAAAATTACCACTATTTTCAGAACCCAGAGACCGGTCTTTGGAGCGTCATCCCCTGGGATGTTGACCTGACCTGGGCGGAAACCATGGCCGGTGATGGCAACGAGCCCTTCCGCGACCGGGTGCTGAAATGGCCGGAATTTCAGCGCGACTATCAAAATCGGCTGCGCGAAATACGCGACCTGCTTTTCAACCCCGAGCAGATCTTCCCCATGATCGACGAAAGCGCGGCGGTGATCAACACCCCCGCCGATGGGCCAGCCATGGTCGATGCCGACCGCGCCCAGTGGGATTGGCATCCCTTTCTCGGGGCAGATGGCTACACGGATGATGACCGCTCCAAACCAGGTAATTTCTATCAACGCGCGCCCAACCGCGATTTCGCGGGCATGGTCCAGTTAATGAAAGCCTATGTGGTGCGACGCAGCCAGTGGATCGACGAAAATCTGCTCACCGAACAGGCGCTTCCAGCCACGCCCACGCTCACCTACAGCGGCCCACCCGGTTACCCGGCAGATCAACTCTCGGTGCAGAGCTCGCCATTTCAGGATAATCACGCCGGGTTTGCCGCCATGCAGTGGCGCACCGCCCAGATCCTCTGGCCGGGGTTGCCGGGCCACACAGCAGATACCCCCAATCGGTATGAGATCGAAGCGACCTGGCAAAGCGCCGAGCTGCCGACGTATGAGGCAACGGGCTATATTCCCGCGGGCGCGTGCGAGCCGGGCCTGCGCTGCCGCGTGCGCGTCCGCATGAAAAATACGCTGGGCCATTGGAGCCATTGGTCTGAACCGCTGGAATTTGTCGCGGCCCCGCCCGCGCGCCCACCGATCAACACGCTGGCGATCAGCGAGATCATGTATCACCCGCTCCACTATCAGCGAGCCCCCGAGAGCGATTTCGAGTTTCTCGAATTGCATAACCAAGGCACAACGCCGCTCTATTTGAGCAATGTGCGCCTGACCAGTGGCATCGCCTTTACCTTTCCCGTGGGCAGCACCTTGCCCCCCAACGGCTATCTGGTCCTGGCCAAAAATGCGGCCCGCTTCAGCGAACGCTATGGGTTTGCCCCGTTTGGGGAATTTGCGCAGCGGCTGGATAATGGGGGCGAGACGCTGCTGCTGCTCGACCCATTCGACCGCACGATCCTCAGCGTGACCTATAGTGACGACGCGCCCTGGCCGACCCAGGCCGACGGGCTGGGGTATTCGCTGGTCTTGAAAGATGCGGCGCACCGGCTGGACCCCAATCGCGCCGACTCGTGGCGGGCCAGCACCAATCAGGGCGGCTCGCCTGGCTTTGCCGACCCGCTCCCAATTCTGATCAACGAATTGCTCGCCCACCCGAGCGCCGGACAACCCGCGGCCATTGAATTGCACAACCCAACTCCGCACGATCTGGCGCTCACCAATTGGTCACTTGTCGATGGTGCCGGGCGAGCCCATCGGTTGCCAAACAAGATCCTGCCCGCGGGCGACTATTGGACAACGCCGCTGGCCGCCAATGTTGGTCTGCCTATGTTCGGGGGGATGATCACCGTGCAGGCCCCGACGCGCGGCAACCTGCCCGCCTATGAACACCGCTTTCGGTATGCAGTGGCGCCGCCCGGGGAGTCGTTTGGCCGCTATGTCAATGCCGCCAACCAGGAACGTTTCCCCTTGCAAAGTACAGTCACCCTGGGCAAAGCCAATGCAGCACCCGCGGTCGGCCCGGTGGTGATCAGCGAAATTTTGCCCAACGCGGCTGGGGGCCTGGAGTTCATCGAATTGACCAATGTGACCAGCACCACCGTGCCCCTTTATGATCCGCAACAACCAGCACTGACCTGGCGGATCACCGGTGTGCTCTTCCAATTCCCCAGCGGGGTGACGATTCCGCCCCATGGCAAGCTGGTGATCACCGCTTTCGAGCCCAGCACTGTCTGTACCGACTATCGCGTCGATGAAGCGGTGCGCGTACTCGGCCCCTTGCCGCTCCCGCTGGATGATCGCAGCGAGCAATTGCGGCTGGAGCGCCCGCTGCCCAGCGGGGACGAGGCGCCAATCCGCTATGTGGCGGTTGACGAAGTTGGCTATTCCCCGCGCGTGCCCTGGCCACTTTTGGGCGAGCCCGGCGTTTCACTCGAACGCCTCAAGCTCACCGGCTATGGCGATGAGCCGCTCAGTTGGCAGCGCGGTAGCCGCACGAATGATGTGATCCGCCCCGCGAGCCAGGCACCGACGGTGGATCTCTGTAGCTTTGATGTCTATTTCGACGAGCAAGAGCAGTTGAACGTGCGCTGGGTGACGCGTAACGAAATTGCGGTGCAAGGCTTCCAGCTCTGGCGCAGCCCCGACGATCAACGCGCCAATGCCACCCTGGTGACGGCAATGCCGATCTCAGCCGCGGGCACCCCAATCAGTGGCGCGGCCTATGAGTGGCACGACGAAACTGCATCTGCCCAGCGTCACACCTATTGGCTCGAAGCCACTGGTCCCGACGGCACGCGCGCGGATGTTGCATTCACCTCGGTGCGGCTCCTGCCCGATGTCCATTATCTGCCCTTTATCTTTCGATGAGCCACGAAACAACCAGACGTACCCTGGGCCATTGGCCCCGCTCAACCATCCGCCAGGGGAGCTTGCTGCTCGGCTTTGCGCTCGGCAGCCTGGCGCTGCTGATCGGGCTGAACTTGTGGCGGGGCATCAACCATGATGAGCATCAATTTATTGCCGCGGGCGACCTGATTGCGCGTGGGTTGCGTCCCTATGTGGACTTCCCTTATTTTCACGTACCGCTGCTGGCCTATCTCTACAGCTTGCTGTTCCAAATATTTCCGGCGCTTTTGCTCAGCGCGCGGCTCTTTTCTGTGGTCTGGGGCTGGCTCACCCTGCTGCTCCTCGGGTGGATCGTCTATACTCGTCTGGCCCCGCGGCTCCGACTGCCAGCCGCGCTCAGCCTGATGAGCCTATTGTTGGCGGCTCCGCTCTTTATCCACACCAGCGGGCGGGCGTGGAATCATGATCTGCCGAGCTTTCTGCTGCTATTGGCCTATCTTGCTTATCTGCGCGCCGACCAACAAGCGGCAAACCCTCCTCGGCGCGGGCTGGGGCTCTTTGCGTGCGGCCTCTTGATTGGCCTGGCCGCGAGTGTGCGGCTTTCATTTGCACTGATCGCCCCGGCTTTTCTGGTGGCCGCCTGGTTCGTGGATTGGCAACGGCATGGATCCAGCCACACCGTTTGGCGCTCCAGCCTTGGAGCGGCGCTCTGGTTTGGCAGCGGCGGGCTGCTCGGGCTGTTCCCCATCTTCTGGGCCGCTCGGCTCGATCCCGCGGCCTTTTGGTTTGGCAATGTTGACTACATCCGACTGAATACAGAATATTATCGGACATTGCCCCAGCCGCCCGCGGCCATGGATCTGTTGGGCAAGCTGCGCTATTGCTTCGAGGTGATGGTGTTCCAGCCGGGCAATCTGCTCGTGGTGCTGGTGGTTGGGCTCGCGCAGTGGCCTGCCCGATCCACCCGCGCCGCAATCACACAGCCTGCTTCGCATCGGTTCTTACTGCTCCTCTTACTTGGCCTGAGCGGGCTGGCAGCACTGGGGCCAACCCCCAGCCAATGGCAATATTTCTATCCGCTCCTGCCTTTGCTGCTCCTGCTGGCGGGCGAGGGATTGGCCGTGCAACCTGTGGCTGTACAAAGCAGCCGAATACGCTGGATCATCGGTGCGGCCAGCCTCGCTCTCTTGTTGGCGATTCCCCCGTATGCGCCCGCGCTGACCACCTTGTTCAGCCCCCCAGCCTGGCTGCCGTGGACGGTGCATCAACGCAGCCAATTCATCGCGCACCTGGTCGATGAGCAGCCGGTGCTGACGCTGGCCCCGCTCTACCCGCTTGAGGGGGGTGCAGCGATCGAGCCCGCGCTGGCAACCGGGCCATTTGCCTGGCGCGTGGCGAATTTTGTCCCCGCCGAGCGCCGAGCAACATTGGGGCTGCTCGCGCCCGCTGATCTGCCGGCATTGTGGGCCACCAATCCCCCACGTGGTGTGCTCACCGGCATCGAGAGCGATGATGCCGCCGATGAAGCCCCGCTGGTGGCGCAGGCACAGGCGCATGGATTTGTGCCGGTCTCGCTGCCCAACGACGCCACCCTTTGGCTGGCTCCCCAGCACGAATGGGGCGGTGCAATCCGGCTGGGCGGGCATACTGTGCCGCGCCAGCCGCTCGTTCCAGGCAGCACTTTGATCGCCACTTTTTATCTGCAGAATATTGCGCCGCTCCAGGAAAATCTCAACGTGCTGGTTCGTGTGGTCAATGCGCGCGGCGAGGAACTTTTGCGCAGCGAGGGCTGGCCCTGGGGCGCGGCAACATCCACCTGGGCGCCCAATACAGTCTGGCCGGACGGCCACACCTTTACCATTCCTCCGACTGCCAAGGCTGGTGTTTATCGCGTGGAGATGAGCTTTTATGACCCAGCCACGCTGGAGACGCTCGGGGAGACCACCCCAGTCGCCTATTTGTTGATCGCTGACGCGGACACCGGCCAACCTGCCGCCCCCCTGGCCACCTTTGGCGGGCAGATCCGCTTGCAGGCGCGCGCGGAGATAGCCGCGCTTGGCGATCAGGTTGTCGCGCCGGGCGAGACCCTCAGCTTTGCGCTGGCCTGGCAGGCGCTCGCTCGCCCCACCGCGGATTATACGCGTTTTGTCCATGTGGTCGGGCCGGATGGGCAATTGATCGCGCAGCATGATCAGCCGCCGCAGGCCGGTTTTTACCCCACCAGCGCCTGGCAACCGGGGTATACAGTCCACGACGAGGTGCATCTACAATTCCCAATCGACGCGCCCAGCGGCACCTATCAGCTTCAAGTTGGCCTCTACGATCCCCAAACGGGGCAGCGGCTCAGTGTACAAGCCACCAATGCCGATTTCATGCTGCTGAGTCGTGTACAGGTGCGCTGAATCGAGCAACCGGACAATCGGTGTCTCGTGCGCAGAGGTGATCAGCGACCAAATATCAGTTGAATCATCTACAGTTTGATGCTACACTGCGTTGCGGCTTGTTTGTGCCGGGTGTTGCGGCGAGGTCTGGGAGAGCTCAAAATGCGCCGCTATGCCGCACCTGCAATTTCGCTGTCTAAACTCATTTTGGGAGAGTAAGCTGCCTTTGTCCTCGTCCTCCGCGCCATCGTCTCGGCGATTGCCCACTGTTTTGACGCTCTTCCTCCTCGCGCTAATCATCGTGGTGCAGGTCACCGTCAACCTCTATTGGGTTCACCAAAATGTCACGCTGATCGGGCGCGACTCTGCCGGTCACCTTGAGCGCAGCGTTGTCGCCGACGCGCTGATGACACCGCGCTCGCCGCGTGCACTCTTTGCAGCAATTACGCTCACCGATGATTACCGCCCGCCGCTGCTCTATTTATTAAGCGTGCCCTTTTATCGCCTCTTTGGGCCGGGCATGGACAGCGCGCAGGCGCTCAATGTGGCGCTGCTGGCAGTGATCCTCGGCTTGACCTTTCACCTGGCCCGCCGCTGGCTGACGGATGGGTGGGCGTTGTTCGCCACGCTCCTCGTTGGCTTCCTGCCGATGATCGCGGCGATGAGTCGGCTCTATTACATGGAGAATCTGCTCACCGCGCTGTTGCTGATCAACTTGCTGGCGCTGCTCACCAGTGAAGGCTTTACCAGACGTCCCTGGTCGATCCTCTGGGGGCTCAGCCTGGGCCTGGCGCTGCTCACCAAATGGACCGCGCCGATCTATAGTTTGTTGCCCATGGTCTATGTGCTGTGGCAGGGCGAAAAGCAGGATCCGCAATGGCAATACGTGCAGCAATGGCGCATCAATTGGCGCGCGCTGGCCGGGGCAATTGGGCTGGCCGCGCTCCTGGTGATTGGCTGGTGGTGGCCCAGCCGCGACTTGAGCGGCGAGTTTCTTCTGGGCGATTGGTTGCCGCTCTGCTGGTTTGTGCTCTGGGCACTTACGATCTATGCCTTGCTGCTGCCGAGCGGACGCTGGAGCAACTGGCTCAGTGCCGGGCTTTTGGCGCTCTCGCTGGCGAGCTTGTGGTACTTTCCGCAGCTTGACTTTACAAACCGCCTGAGTGATGTCGCCTTTGGTACTGATCGAGGCACGCAACAAGCACTCGATCTCACTCGCCTGAGCAATTATACGCGTTATTTTAGCCTCTGGTTGAGCCATCATATGGGGCCATTGGCGACAGTGCTGATCCTGCCGGTGGCGGTTTGGGGATGGCTACGCCAGTGGCGACAACCAACCAACCAGCCATCACCCATCATCCTCTGGTTGATGCTTTTATCCGGCTATCTGGCGCTGGCACTGATCGCCCAGGCAAATGCGCGCAATCTCAACGCGTTGTTGCCCGTCATTGCCATTTTGTTGATCAGCAGCTTGCAGGCTTATCGCCGACCGGTTGCGCTGGCCATTGCTGCTGTCTGGGTGCTGGTGTTGGGTGGGCAATGGGCCATTTACAGCTTTAATCAGCTTGCCCCGCTCTTTGCCCGCACGCCCAATTTGTGGGTCCACGGCGATTATAACGCCTGGTCGGCCAGTGGTTCGTCGGACCCTGGATTTTGGATCCAGCCCGCTGTGCTGGCCACGATTGGCAGCCCGCCAGACGAACCGGCAACGCTGGGCATGTTGATCGATTCCTGGGAGATCCATCGGGGCTCGTTTCGCTATCTGATCACCGCGGAGCAGCGCAATGTGCGGCTGATGGCACTGACTGAAAGCGATAGCCGCGGCTGGAGCGATCTGCTGGCCAACCAATGGCTGTTGCTCAAGGATGGCGATAACAGCGACGTAGAGGTGCCCGGGCAACGCTTGCTCGAACGGATCAACCAGGGAGACCCGCTCTTTCAATTGCTCTATCGGGAAGCCGAGCGCTATCCCCTGCCGAATGGCGAAACCGCGCACCTTTACCGTCGCAGCGTGGGGCCGGTCGATCCCTACAAATATCCCGTGGTGCTGATCGAAACCGCCCCAATTGCCGAGACGATCAACCAGTTGTGGAGCCCCGGGGCTACGCTCTATTTTGGCAATGCGGATACCGCAACCTGGGTGGGGATTCACGATCTCGTGGCGGATCGGATCGTGCTGCCCGCGGCCGATGAGCGCGTCGCCGAGGCGTTGGCCGATGTTTCCGGCACGATCTTTGCGGTGACGCGCTACGATACACCGGCCGTGCAATCCTGGCTTTTTGCGCACAGTTATCCGGCTGTGGAGGTTGGCGACAATGAATTTCACCTGACCGTGGTGGGCCGTCCCGCGGAGTCGTTGCAACCCTTGCGGCTGCAAGGACAATGGGCCGACTTCACCATTGGCGAATTGCGCGCATTGCCTTCGCTGCGGCTGGGCGCGGTCTTGCCGGTCGAAATCGAATTGCAGACCCAGCCCGAGCAGCCCCTCAAGCTTTCACTGCGCCTGCTTGACCCAACCGGTGCCGTGGTCGCGCAACAAGATCGCGATGTGGGGCCGCAAATGGCCTACGGGCTCTTGCTGCCGCCAGCAGGCCCGCCAGGCGACTATCAACTCGTCGGCGTACTTTATGATCCACACACCCTGGAGCCCAGGGTAGATCCGCAAGGGAACGAGGCACTTTTGTTGGCAACCGTGGCCGCCGAGCCCGCGACTCGCTGAGCAGCCGAGCGCCCCGAAAGCCGACTTGAACATGGTTACTCTGCGGTTTCAGGCACTTTTTGTGCTTCACTTAAGTTTTACTAAACGTTGCCGAGGATCGATGATTGATGGTACTATTGGCCCCATGAAACTCCGGGTTTTGTGATGGTTGTTTCCACTTTTTAGAGGTTCTACCGAAACATGTTGTCTCTGTATGGCAAGCCGCGCCATCCCCTCCTGAGCCACACCTATACTTATTTTTCGACTGGTTCCACGAGCCTATCCACAAGCAATAGGTGGGTGCCGCGTAAGAACTTATCCGTAACCTGGTTGCGGCTCCCAAACCCGGGCTTATCGGCATGGATTGGTGCAGAATTTACGGATAGACGCTAAAGAGTTCGAGCATCAGCTAACGTTGATATCAAACAGGGTTTATGTATGACAATTTCACTGGGTCAGTTCTTTCAATTGCACTGGCGTAAGGTGATTGGGCTAGGAGCAGGAGCGGGATTGCTCGTGCTCCTTTGGCATTATTGGGTGCCGATTCGCCTGGTGGCGCAATCAGGTGAATCCTTCGTTGATGGGTCAACCGTGCCCAGCACCATCCAGCACCAGGCTGAAATGTTCCTGCTCTATTTGCCGATCACGACCGATTTGATCCAAACCCGCAATTATCTCACCATGGTCTCCTGGCCCGATACAACGCTCCCGCTCAATCCGTACCCCCCGCATCAAGCCACGGCGCAAAGCCCCAATCTGTTTTTGGATTGGCGGCCACCCGTTGGCCTGAACGGGGACATTCGCTACGAACTCTATTTTGACCGCGGGAATGTCCAACCAGCCACCCTGGTCCCGGTCAGCTTGACCGAGCCAGGATTTGTACCCCCGCCACTGGAAGTAAACACCGACTATTCGTGGCAAGTGATCTCCATCACACCCGACGGTGTGCGCATCCCGGGGCCAGTTTGGCACTTTCGCACCGACGATATTCAGGAGAATCCGGCAGTTGGGACGACGATCCTGATTCCAGAGGGCGAATTTCTGATGGGCTGTGACCGCACAAACGATAATTGTCTTCAAGATGAAGAGCCTTTGCATCCTGTCTATCTGGATGCCTATGAGATCGATAAGTTTGAGATCACCAATCGCGAATATCGTCAATGTGTGGACGCCCAGGTTTGCCGTCCGCCCCTGGCGTTCAGCTCGCCCCATCGCCCCAATTATTTTTACGATTCCGCATTCGATTATTACCCGGTGATGTATGTCTCCTGGCAGGATGGCCAAACCTATTGCGGCTGGCGCGATATGCGTCTGCCCACCGAAGCAGAATGGGAAAAGGCCGCGCGTGGCCCATTTGATACCCGAGTTTGGCCGTGGGGCAATCAGAGCGCAGATTGTGTCCGCGCCAATAATCGCATCCATTGTGGCCGCGCCACAACCAAAGTTGGCAGCTTTCCAGCCGGGGCCAGTCCCTATGGCGTGATGGATATGAGTGGCAATGTCTTTGAGTGGGTGCAGGATTTTTACGACGCGGCCTATTATCGCTCTTCCCCCTATGAAAATCCCCCTGGCCCAGCCGTGCCCCACCCGGATCTGAATCGTAAGCCGAATGATCCTTTAACGAAACCGATCTACACCTTGCGTGGTGGCAGCTACACCGATAATTGGTGGTATAGCCGGGTTGCACACCGCCATTTTGGGCATCGGGGTTGGACGGGTGAGTATAATGAAGATAAGCCAGACAAAGATGCACCGCACTATCGTAACCATCGCGCTGGCTTTCGTTGTGCGCGCAGCATCGAGCAAGGGGAATCGTTCCCCTGAGATCTATCCGTAAACTGGTTGCAGATTCCGAAGCTGGGCGTACCAGGCCGCTTTGGCGCAGAATTTACGGCTAGACAAGTCACCGTGGTCGGCCGCATCAACTTTCCGCAAATCGCAGAATCGCGCCACAAGCTGTGCGCGCCCAACGTCCGGTTAATATTAGCAGAATAGGAGTTGTCATGACGCTGCAAAGCCATACCATCCCCGTCGATTCCGACGACCAGGACATCTACACGCTACATACCAACGCCAGTGGCCCCGCTGGCGCTTTGCCCCTTGACCATGAATTGTTGTTAAACGCGCCCAGCGGTGACATCTTCGGCCTGAGCCTGAACGCGGGCATGGGCTGGGACCCCAGATTGCTGCGCAACAAAGAATTTCTCATCCTCAGCACCCAGGGCGGGATCCGCGCCCCCGACGGCACGCCGATCGCGCTGGGCTATCACACCGGCCACTGGGAAGTCGGGCTGTTGATGCAGGCAGCAGCCAAAGAATTTGCCGCACAGGGGGCGATCCCTTTTGCGGGTTTTGTCACCGATCCGTGTGATGGGCGTTCGCAGGGCACGGTTGGCATGTTCGACAGCCTGCCCTATCGCAACGACGCCGCGATTGTGCTGCGCCGTCTGATCCGCTCGTTGCCCACGCGCAAAGGCGTGATGGGCGTTGCCACCTGCGACAAAGGCCTGCCCGCCATGATGCTGGCAATCGCCGCCCAACACGATCACCCCACCATTATCGTGCCCGGCGGGGTCACCTTGCCAGCAGCCGAAGGCGAAGATGCCGGCAAAGCCCAGACCATCGGCGTGCGCTATGCACAAGGAATGATCACGCTCGAAGAAGCCGCGGAGATCGGCTGCAAAGCGTGTGCATCACCCGGCGGCGGCTGCCAGTTCCTCGGCACCGCGGCCACCAGCCAAGTCGTTGCCGAAGCGCTCGGTCTGACTCTTGTTCACGCGGCGTTGGCCCCGTCCGGCCAGCCGATCTGGCTGGATCTGGCGCGGCGTTCAGCCGGCGCGTTGCTGCAACTCGAAGCCAGCAAGACCACGACCAAAGACATTCTGACGGAAGATGCGCTGCACAATGCCATGGTGGTACACGCGGCCTTTGGCGGCAGCACCAATCTGCTGCTGCACATTCCCGCCATTGCCTACGCGGCTGGCCTGCCTCGCCCCACCGTGCAGGATTGGCAGCGGCTCAATCATCAGGTGCCGCGTCTGGTGGATGTGCTGCCCAATGGGCCGACCGGCCATGTGACCGTGCAAGTTTATCTGGCGGGCGGCGTGCCCGAGGTGATGTTACACCTGCGCGATCTCGGTCTGTTGCGCCTGGACGCGCTGACCGTACACGGTCGCCGCCTGGGCGATCTGCTGGCCGAGTGGGAGACGAGCGAGCGTCGCGGGCGCGTGCGCGAGGCGTTGCGCGAACAAGATGGCATCGACCCGGATCAGGTAATCATGAGCGCGGATGCGGCCCGCGATCGCGGCCTGACCAGCACCGTCACCTTCCCGATGGGCAATCTCGCGCCCGAGGGCTCGGTGATCAAAAGCACGGCCATCGACCCGAGCCAGATCGACCAGCATGGGATCTATCACAAAATTGGCCCGGCGCGCGTCTTTACCAGCGAAAAAGCCGCCATGGCCGCGATCAAAGGCCTGAGTGAAGCGACGCTTCAGCCTGGCGACATCATCTTTGTGATCGGCTGCGGCCCCATGGGCACCGGCATGGAAGAGACCTACCAACTGACCGCCGCGCTCAAACATTTGCCCTGGGGCAAGGAAGTGGCGCTGGTCACGGATGCCCGCTTCAGCGGCGTGAGCACGGGCGCCTGTATTGGCCACGTGGGGCCGGAAGGCCTGGCTGGGGGGCCGATCAGCCGAGTGCAAGAGGGCGACACGGTCGAGATCCTGATCGATACCGTCAACCTGACCGGCAGCCTCAACCTGATCGGTCACGGCGGCCAACGTTATGATGCCGCGGAAGGTGCACGCGTGCTGGCCAGCCGCACGCCCCACCCGGATATCGCCGCGGATGAACGACTGCCAGCAGATACGCGCCTCTGGGCCGCATTGCAAAACGTCAGCGGTGGCACCTGGGGCGGCTGCGTCTACGACGTGGATCGCATTCTGGCGCTGTTAGAGGCGGGCAAACAGGCCCTGGGCGAAAATTAACCCTGGACGACGGACGGGGGACGGTAGACGGTGGCAAGACATCTGCTGTCGTCTCTCGTCCGTCGTCCACCGTCCAATCAGCCGCGCTGGTTGCTCCACTCCTGCTGCATGATCGCGGCGAAGCCCTCTTCATCGATTTCAACGCCCAATCCCGGCCCTTGTGGCACCGCCACACAACCATCAGCATCCAACACAAAAGGCGTTTTGAAAAAGCCTTTGCCGATGTAGGTTTTGCCATCTTCGCGCCAATCGTTGACCTCGTTGTGCTCTTGCACCAAAAAATTGGGCAGACAAGCATCCAGTTGGATCGAAGCGGCCAGGGCCAGCGGGCTGAGGGGGGCGTGCAAGGCCACTTTGGCATACCCAGCTTCGGCAATCGCGGCGATCTTCTTGCATTCGGTGATGCCGCCCGCGTGCGCCAGATCGGGCTGGACCACGGCCAGCGCGCCACGACTGATCGCCTCGAAGAAGATCCATTTGCCCATCCACCGTTCGCCCGCGGCAATCGGCGCGCTGGTTTGCTGCGCAATCTCCACCAACGTATCAACCCGCTCGACCGGCATTGGTTCCTCGACAAAGAGCGGGCGATGCGGCTCCAGCGCGTGGATCATCTGAATGGCGATGCGCGGGTGCGGGTTGTGAATATCGACCGCGACATCGACATCGGGGCCGGCCCCAGCGCGCACCGCGGCAAAGAACTCGGCGAAGCGATCGACCTGGCTGGTGATCTCCAATCCTTCGCCGGGGCCAAAGTGAACTTTGAGCGCGCGGAATCCCCACTCCTGCACCAGGATGCGCGCGCCTTCTTCCCAGGTGGCCGGGTCCTGGCTGCGGCGGGGTGTCCCGGGCGGGCGCCCCGCGCGATAGGGCTGCCCGGGCTCGACCACGTGCGGCAGCCCCCCACCGGTAGCGCGATACAGTTTGATCCGGTCGCGGCAGGCACCGCCAAGCAATTGGTGCACCGGCAACCCCGCGGCTTTGCCCGCAATGTCCCACAGGGCCATGTCGATGCCGCTGATCGCGCTCATGGTCACCGGGCCGCCTTTGTAGCCGCTGCCCGCGTTGTACATTTTCTCCCACAACGCTTCGATGCGGCGCGGGTCTTCGCCGATCAGAAAAGGGGCCAGGCGTTCGACTTCGGCGATCACGCTTTCGGGGTGGTTTTCCAGATAGGGTTCGCCAAGACCAATAATCCCTTCGTCGGTGTGCACCTTCAGCCAGACCCAACTTGGCGGTACCTTGATCAATTCAAAGCGGGTAATTTTCACGAGCATCCTCACTTGGTTCAGAAGCGGGCCGCGCTGTCACATCATGCAGAGGTGGCGGTCAGCTTCGGGGTTTGGTATAGTATAGGCAATGCAACGGGTATCAGTGCGCATACTACCCGCGCTCGTGTTGCTGCGCAAACCGGGGAGCCCAATCAACCATGAGCCCACCCTTGCCCGACGAACTGACCATTGATCTGCCCGCCGAGACCAGGAACGCATCGACCACGGTCCTGCTCGACAGCCAGCCGATCCTCGCCTGGCTGGCCGCGGCGCGCAAACAGGGGGCTTATGATCCAGCCACGGTGCGCCGCGCGTTGATCGCCCGCATGATCTGGCAGGCATCCTATCAGCGCAGCCCCGGCCTGCTGGAGAATGTGGCGTATCTGCTGGGCTGGCCAGTGTGGGGCGCGGATCGGCGGGGCACCCTTGCCGCAGATTTGTGGAGCATCCGCCAGGCATTGCGCGCGGTTGGTCAACGCTTGCGCTATCGCCACCAACCGGACGAACGTGGATTTTACATCGTGGGCCGTCCCGCGCTGGATCCGCGGCTGGAACGGGGGTTGCGTGGTGCGCTGGCCGAGGTGGACCCAGCGCAAATGAAGATTCTCCGTCTCCGCACGCCTGCATATCGAGTTGCGCAGGCAGCTTCCATGATCGCTGCCGCTGAAGAGGTAGGCACCTACCGTCTACAACTTCGCCAACCACAATTGACATCGCAAAACGCGTTACAAATTATCCGTCAAAAACGGGTCGCATAATTGAAATGTCTGAACAACCTCTTGGCTTTCTCTCCTTTGTTCGTTTGGTCCTGGATGCGGTAGAAGCAGCCCAGGTAGAGTATCTGATCGGCGGTTCGGTTGGATTGTGGGCATGGGGCGAGCCACGAACGACCCAAGATTTTGATCTTGTCATCAATCTCCCAGTCGAACAGATGCATCCACTCTCAAAAGAACTTGAAAAGCGTGAAATGCTTGTACCTTTCGAGATTATGCTGGATCTGCTGATCATGCCGGAGGGGGATCTGCCAATCAATGCAATTCATCTCTCGACTGGCTACAAGGCAGAATTTTTTCTTTTACGGGCGAATGATCCCTATCGCCGGACAACGCTTGCTCGTCGGCTGGAAGTCGATCTAGGCCCCACCATTGGGGTGGCGTATGTCCACTCTCCCGAAGATTTGATCATCTACAAATTGCGGTATTACCAAATTGGTGGCCAGACCAAACATCCGCGCGACATTCAAAGCATTTTGCTCGCCATGCGCGACGAACTCGATTTTGCCTATCTCGACCAGTGGATCCACCATTTTAACTTGTCGAGCGCCTGGCGGATTGTTCAAAACTGGGATGAGGCCAGGTAGCGTCCAAAAGTTCTTTCAAAAGCCGATCTGCTTACGTGGCCTGCCATTATCGTGCGCTCGAACTTTGAACCCTCAATTACCCGAAAACAAGGAGATTTGCATGTCCGGTCGGACTCATTCATTGCCCCAGAACGCGATTGTCGCACCGCAACCACTCGCCGTCGAGGAAGGAGCCAAAGTATTGATGGCAGGTGGCAACGCGATTGATGCCGCTGTCACCTGCGCGTTTGTGCAAGGCATTCTCGACCCGCACTCGTGTGGAATCGGCGGCTATGCCCAGTTGAATCTGCATCTTGCGGAAGCCAATCAGCCAGTCGGGATCGACGCTCCGGCCACGGCGGGGGCCAAAGTCACTACCGAAATGTGGGCCGATCAGGTGATCCGCCCCAACCCCGATGGCTGGGGCTATTTTCTGCACGGGAAAGTCAACGACATCGGCTACACATCGATCTGCACGCCGGGCTGGGTGAAAGGCATGGCAACGATTCTCGAACGCTGGGGCACCATTTCCTGGGCCCAGGCAGTCGAACCGGCAGCCCGCATTGCCGAAGAGGGCTTTGTGGTCAGCGAGCGCATGGCCATGCGCTGGGCCGCCAAACCGCGCTACCCCGAAGCCGTGGAATGGGCGCAATGTCTGCGTACCAGCCCCGATGCCAGCCGCATCTATTTCAAGGCCAATGGCGAAACCTATGGCACGGGCGACCGGCTGCGCAATCCGGATTATGCCCGCACCCTGCGCACCCTGGGCGACCGTGGGGCCGCGGATTTTTACACGGGCGAACTGGCCCGCATCATGGCCGCGGATCTGGCCGCGAATGGCTCGTTTGTCACCGCGGAGGATCTGGCAACCTATCGCGTGCGCGAAGATCAACTCGTCAGCGGCACCTATCGCGGGGACACGATCAGCAGCATCACCGCGCCGCACGGTGGCCCCACGCTGATCGCCATCCTCAACATTTTAGAAGGCTATGATCTGGCTGCCTTGGGGCACAATTCGGCGGACTATATCTACCTGGTCTCGATGGCGATGAAAGCGGCCTTTGCCGACCGCAATCGCTTCCTGGCCGACCCCACGTTTCAGGAGGTGCCGCTGGCGTGGATGATGTCGAAGGAGCGCGCGGCTGAATGGCGCGATTGGATCGATCAGGGCAAGCCGATTGAGGCCGCGTCGGTGCCCACCGGCACGCCCGACACCACCCACGTCAGCGTGGTGGATCGCTTTGGCAATTGTGTGGCGCTCACCCATTCGCTCGGTGGCGCGTCGTCCGGGGTGATCACCCCGGGGCTGGGCTTTATGTACAACAATTCGATGATCAACTTTGACCCGCTGCCCGGCAACGCCAATGCCATTGCACCGGGCAAGGCGCGCACCACCGGCATGTGCCCGACGATTGTCTACCGCGATGGCAAACCGATCCTGGTGGTCGGCTCCCCCGGCGCGACCCGCATCATCACCTCCAATCTGCAAGTGATGCTCAATGTGTTGGATTTTGGCATGAGCATCAGCGACGCGGTGCACGCGCCGCGCTTCGATTGTCAGGTGAACCATATCCGCTGCCATGCGCGCATTCCGGAGTATATCTGCGCGGAAGTGCGCAAACGCCACCCGATCGAGCGCTTTCCGCAGAGCCATGGTGGCTTTGCCCTGGTACACGCCATCAGCATCGACCCGGTCACCGGCGCGCTGGCGGGGGGGGCCGACACCGGCGCGGATGGCATGGCGCTGATTGTGTAAAAAGCTTATTCACAGATTCTAAAGATTACACAGATTTTTGGCTTTTCTCCTGTGAAATCTGCGCCAATCTACGCAATCTGTGGATGAGATTTTGAAAGAGCTTTTGGATTTACTTATAGAGAAATTATTGACATCTAGGTAAATATTTCATACTGGTGACGATTTGTGGTAGAAAA
>CAZIRP010000057.1:0-37684 GCA_964541665.1 uncultured Caldilineaceae bacterium
CGCTCGCGGCATCGCGATAGGTGACACCGGTGGCCGCAGCACTCATCACCAGCCGTGGGTCGAGCGTGTCGATAACGATGTGTTTGGCATTGTCGCTCCGCAGAACATTGCCCAGCGTGTCTGTGCCACGTAGATCGATCTGATATTCACCTTCCAGGCCCGTGGGAATTTGGAGGCTCCAGGTGCTCACACTCGAACCCGGTTGCGCCACGGTGGCCGGTAGCCAGGTACGGTTGAGGATTGTATCGGCTTGCTCGGCACTGCTGTCAGGTGGTAAGGCAACAATGTCGGCAATCGAGACAAAGGCCACATCAACTGTGTCGACACCTGCTGCACCCGTATCGGTGATGACACCGCTGATCGTCAGGGTTTCGCTGATCACCTGGCGGGCAGCATCGGCTGGGCTGAGCACTGTCACTGGGCCGGCTGCATCTAACCGCAGAATTCCGGTCGCTGCATTGTCGGCTGTGTGATTGCCCACTCTGTCTACGGCGCGTACGCTGACGGTATAGGTCCCTGTCGGGTCGAGCAGCCCACTGGGGAAGAGATAGTCGATCGTCCAATCGTGATTGTTCACTGTGGCTGGCTGCCAACCATTACCCTGCGCTGCGCCTTGGCCTTGCAGCAGGACTTCAACCCCATCCGCTGCTACCCCACTGTGGACTTCGATGACCTGACCCGCCAGGGTTGTCTGCCATGCTTCAGTCGCGGTGCGTGTTGGTAGTTGTGCCGTATTTGGTATTGCCTGTAACGTAACATCGGGGATGATCCCATCCGCGATTACAGTGAGCGGAGCGCTGGGATCACCCACATTCCCCACGCTATCGATCGCCCGCACCCTGAGGGTGTAGCTGCCAGTGGTCACGGGCAGATTGTATGCCCAGCTTGCGGTGCCGTTGGCTGGGTGCCAGGTGGAATCATTGTTGATCTGGACCTCGACCTTGGCGATGCTGGAAGTAGGATCATCAGCGACACCACCGATGGTGTGAACCGTATTGCCCAAAATCCATTGATCATTGGTCAACCCGGTGATCGATGCGGTTGGCTTGTCGGTATCGACAGTCAGTACCAGCGACCCACTCGCGGTGATCTTGCCGCCGCGTGGGTCTGGCGTGGTGCTGCTGATCTTCGTCCAGCGATTGCCTTCGACCGCTACACAATAGGATTGAGTGGTGCGGTTGTACAGCGCTTGTACAGTGCTGGGGGAGAGCACCAGGTTGTAGAACGAAAGATTGTCCAACCCGACACGCGTACTACCGCCACCAATGCGGATCTGGCCCGTCATGGCGGGGGTGGGTGAATTGGTCGCTGTGTTGATCGGTGTCGGATTGCCATTCAGGTAGAGGGCCATGTTACCATTGCTGGCCCGGGTGACGACGACAAAGTGCCATTGCCCATTGTTTAAGTTTGTGTTTGCCGCGAGGCGCGTACCCCCGGCAAAGAACTCCGTAACATTACTATCGTTGTAATGGAAGAAGCCAAAGCCGTTGGGTTGGCCCGATTCAATAAAGAAGGCTGTGCCACCGCCGGAACCGGCTTTGTACCAGAAGGCCACGCTAAACTCACTGCCCAGTGGATTGGTGAGATATAGCTCATCATCAATCCCATCAAACTGGAGCGCATAGTCGGATGCAGGCGTCCCGATCGCGATGCCGCCGCTGTCGGTGGCACCGGGCACGCCCGCGATTGGGCAACTATTGCCATTGCACCCAGCGCCGCCAGCGAAATTCGTTGTTCCTGGCAAGTCTTCAAAGCGTAGATCTACTATAGGTACTGAATCGGTGACTGGACAGGCCACTGGAACTGTGCTCCCCAGTGCTAGGTTCTGGCTGGGCATTGAGCTCCACGACAGATAAGCATCGTAGACCAGCAATCGTCCATCTACGGTGATTAGCCATTCCCTGCTGCGCGGATCATACGCCGCAGCCAGCTTGTTGCCTGTGAGCACGTTGCCAGTAGTGGGATCGATCAGCGGACCGTCTTCGACGATATCGTAAGGAGAGTTAATGTCGCTGTAATTCAAAATGCGTCGTGTTTCACCATTGCGGCCCTGATAGAGCAGTAGCATCGAACCGTTGGTTGGGTTGACCGTGAGCACCGGCGCCCCAGCTGATGACTCATCGGCTTCTATGGTCTCATGATTGTTGCCATTGGTAAACCCTCCATCGAGGCTAAAGAGACCCGTGCGAATGAGCCGATTATTGGAGCCGTCGCTATTATTCCACTTCCAGGCCACCACATAATACCCATTCGTATAGACCCAATCCAGCGAAATGCCACTACTGTCGATCTTCACCCCTGCGAGATCCCAGTAACCGCCACTTCCTGGGATAGGGGCACCGATGCTATCAAATCCTCGAGTGTAAATGCTGGTAAACGAGGAGCCGCCAGATGTCCGAGAGTGCGCATAGGCGACCACAAAGTTGGTGCCATCTGTGGCAACTTTCGGGTGGAAGGAATCGGGGAGACTACTTAGCCCCATACAGCAAGTTACGTGGCCACCTGCGCTGATTATTGCGTAATAGGCGCGCTCTCCCCCGGTCGGAGCGCTGACCAGACCAACCTGATCCCACACCACTATACAGGTGCCCAGCTTGTTACAGGCAATATCAGGCGGATTGTTGCCCATGGTCGGCCCGTTGGTCGCATTGCTTGCGAACAGCGTGTTTAGCGCACCAGTCGGCAGCGTATTGGCCCGCAACTCGCCGTTGCCACCACGATTGGCACTATCCGAAGTCATGGTGGAAAGCAGATAGCTATCCTGCTGGTCTGCTATCCGCGGTGAGGCAGCCATAGAACGGACGGTTTGCGCAGGTGTGCCCAGCGACTGGAAGGAGATCGGATCCCAGGTGCGGATGCTGGGGCCGGTTGCGGGCAGGCGAGCACGTACGTCGCTGGTAATCTCCAATTGTTGACCGTGGCTGCCATTATGAACGGTGAAGGGTCTCTGGTTGACAGCAGTCAGACCATTGAAGCTGAGCAGCGCGGGGGGCAATGTACTCCCAGCCGTTAACTCATTCGGAGCGCTGACATCCAACAGGCTGGTGGAGAGTGGCACATCGGCGATCACAGTAGTGGTATAGAGCAGATTTTGCCCCACACCGACGATCCGGTCGGCATCGTCCACAGCGGTCAAGACCGTGATGGGCGACGCGTTGAAGATGTTCGGGTGCCACGGATAGTTGTTCTTGTCCACACGTTGGGCTGGGTCAGTGCTTTGGGCTAGCTGCTTCTCGGCCAGGTCGCTAATCCCGTCGCCATCCGCGTCGGGGTGGGTCGGGTCCGACGTGACGCGGATCGTCAGCGGGCCGTCTGCCGTGTCGAATGTGATATCCCAGCCGCCGCCCCAATTGCCGGTTGGCTGGCAATTGGCGTCATGGACTTGATGCCAAACCTCTTCGCCATCTTCGAGGCCATCGTTGTCCGTATCGCGGCGGGCCGGGTTTGTACCGAGCAACGCCTCTTGGCGGTCTGGCAGCCCATCCCCATCCGTATCACAATGGTTGAGCGAATAGGGGATCCCCGCGGCGCGGCGTTCGAGTTCGAAGGTATCCGACAGGCCATCATTGTCGCTATCCCAGGTTGAATCATTCGGATCTGGCCCGCCAAAGACACTTGCGATCATCCCATCGCCATCGGCATCGCGCAAGGCCGGGAAGGTCGGGTCCCAGGCTTGCCCAAGCCCAGCAGCAGAGCCAAAGGGCATGGATTTGTTCCCCATGGCCATAAAGCCTGCCACGGTGTCGGGGAAGATGTCGTAGCGGATGGTCTCGATCTTGTTCGAGCTTTTGCCCGTGAAGGTGCGTGTATAACAGACCGGGATCGGGTAAATGAAAATCACGACCCAACACTCATACGCGGGCAGCGCATAGCCCATGTTCAGGTAGAAGGAGGCCGACTGGTTGATCCCGGCTGTGAGGGTAATATTGTTCAATGAGGGCGAGCTTTGCGCATAGCCACCATACATGGGCGTGCGGGCATACTTGTGATTTTCACGCACATTCTGCCAGGCCCCACTCATGCTGCCGCGGCTGGCTCCTACATTTTGGGCGTTGGGGCGAGTCAGGCTGTAGTTGAATGTGCTGGAACGCAGATTGTCTTTTGAGAAAAGATAGAGATAGGTGTTGATGATGATGCCAGCCGAAGGGTCTGGGCTCTTATGCACCACATGGGTGGTAATCGGCATGGTAATGGAAAGCGGATTGCCTTCGACAAAGCCCTTCTCGGGGTTGGCCAGGACAGTTCGCGGCGCGCCCGGTGCCACCAGATCGTTGCGCCCAGTGTCGATCATCAGATCATAATTATAGAGCAGATAGGCAATCGCTTTGATCGCTGCTGTGCCCAGGGTGAAACAAGCGCCGCCCATGCCTGGCACCGTCCGTAAATCGTCTACGCCAAGCTCGCAGACCGCGGTCAGGATCGCATCGATCGCCGCCACCAAACCGACCAGGATCAGGCCGATCACGGTGGCCGAGAGAATGGCAAGCACGATCAGATAGATGGTCGCGGCAATGGTTTCGGCCAGGGCTTTGTTAAATTCGGGGCTGAAGGCCGAAACTTTGTTGCTGACCATGCTGTAGGTGAAGAAGCCCCAGACCACGGTAATGCCAATCACTGTGCCGATCACCCCGGCATATTTGGAGGTACCCACCACTTCGGGCCGCGCGGTGTAGATCGAAGAGGTACTGCCGACGGCTTTCAGCGTGGCTGCCCAGTTGCGCGCGGTCAGTAGTGGATCTAACACCGCGAAGACCGTTTGCAGCGAGATGATAAAGGCGCGCAAGGCGATCTTGCCGCCCAGGTTGCCTTCGCCCGCGTAATAGCTCGCTGTGGCCAGCCCGGCAAGTGCCCCGGCTGCAGCAAGCGTGATCCCTGTAGCGGCCAGCCGATTGGTCTTGAAGTTTTTGACCGCCAGAATGGCCCGCCCAGAGGCCCCACCGCCCAATCGTCGGATGGTGATCCCTAGTTGTTCAGCCACCGAAATTTGATTGAGATAGCGAGCCAGGATCGCGGCATTGCCCACCGTGGTCATCAACGCAGCGCTACCCGCCGCCGCGATGCGCACATTGTTGGCAACCGACGTATCATCCTGCTGGCTGTAGCGCGCGGAGATCAGCTGGTTGTCGAGCTGCACCGCACGGTTGATGCCCTGACTGAGCGCAAGATCGTAGAGCTGGGTGAGGAAGAGTCGGCCTGCCGCAACATCGGGGTTGGCCGGGTCGCCCGGTTGGCTGACTGCCCCTGCATAACGCTGGGCTAACTCTTCCCAGTAGACTTCTGCAGCGCAGGCTGCCCAACTGGCGTTGGTATCCGCCTTGCAATAATGCGTCCACTTGACCCCGGCCATGGTGGTCAGCGCGGCTTGTGTGCCGCCCGCGGGGTGCAGATCGACCGTCACGCCAGTGGCCGTGGCATTGATGTAGCCGCCGCTGCTAAGGGCCGAATCCAGACTGATTGAACGCGCCCGCTGTTCATAGGCAAAGAGCAACGTCGGCTTGATCGTGTTGTTGGCCGTCCAGGCCGGGGTGAATTCCGTGTTCAGCAGCTTGACCGTCTCGGTCATGGCCGTGAAGACGGTTGCCTGGTCAAAGGTGGGATAGCTCTGCGTGGTCACACGCAAGATGTTGGGGATCGCCCAGCGTTCATCCTCGGTGACCGTGCCATTGCTGGTGCGGTCGAAGCGGCGGCTCAGCTCGCTGATGGGAAAGTCGCGTTGATTGTTGTGGTCGTGATCGCTGCCCGTGGCAAAAGTCTGATCCAAGCCATAGGCCAACGCGGCCAGCGCTTCGTCATCCAGGAGATCGCCATCAACAGCCGGGTCTTCAAAGGCGATGGCGGTCTGGGCCCCATGTTGTTCACTGACGCTCAAACCCGTCAGATACCAATCATCGTAGTAGGTCTGCACCACCTGCGGCACATTGCGCATATACCCATCGGCGCCACAACCGTCAGCCGCGGGATCGCAGGGGATGTCGTTGAGCACTTGCACCGCCCAGACCAGCCGGATGTTGTGCGGCGCAGGCCAACTGCCGCCAGGCAGATAGCGCATCCGCCCGGTGAAAGCAACACGTTCACCGGTTTGCTCATTGGTGACCACACTCAGGGGCACGTAGAGCACTTGCTGGCTGTTATCGTTGGTCAGGGGATTGGTGCTGATGTTGTAAGCGGTTAATTCCTGTTGGGGCGGTAAATTGGTCGTCGCCCCATTGATGCGCAATTCCAACATCGGGATCAGCTTCATGTCGCCATTGGCTTCGTTGGCCCCAGCGCTGCGCCCACTGGCCCCGGCGAGGCTGGCATAGGTCCAGCCGTCGATGTCTTGCACCTGACTCTGGTCATCCCCGCGCGGCCAATCCAGCACACTCATGGCGAACCACAAGTTTTTCGGGTCTGTTGGGCGCAATTGAAAATCGACAAAGGTCGGCTGATTGGGCGTCAGATTGTTGATCGTCAACTGGAAGGGCGTGGTTTCGCCAAAGCCTGGCCCCACACTCCGGGTAAAGGGTGAGAGATCAAGCTGATCGGGCACGCCATCGCCATCATTGTCATCATCAAAGAGATCGGGCAGGCCATCGCCGTCGGTGTCATCGACCTGGCCGTCGTTGTTCGCATCCCATTCGAGATCGTCGCTGATCCCGTCGTTGTTGCTGTCGGCCTCCAGCGGATTGGTGTACCACTGGTTGCCCCCAAAGCTGAAGCCAGCCACTTCGACTGCATCCGTGAGCCCATCTTCGTCGCTGTCGGCAAATTCGGGGTCGGTGCCGATGCGCACCTCGGCAAAATCACTCAGACCATCGTTGTCGGTGTCCAGCCCGGAGTCAGTCAATTGGAGATTGGGAGATTGAGAGACTGAGAGATTGGGAGACTGTAAGTCGGTGATGCCGAATCCTGCATCCTGTATTCCGTATCCTGCATTTTCTAACGGATTCGCCTGCGGATTGAACTCGGCTGGCCCCAAACGTTCACTCAGCGAATTGGCAGAATCATAGACAGCTTGCTCTTCTTCCTGCGTAGCTGCTTTGGCCCTCTGGGTTGCCAGGAAAGCATTGGTCTGCGCAGTATTGAGGACAGGGCCCACTACCAGGCTAAGGATGGTCACCACCGCCAACCCGGTTTGCACCAGACGCCGTCGCCGCCAGTAGAGGATGATCGCGGCCAGCGCGCTCAGCGTGAGGATACTGAGCACCAATCCTGCCGTTTGCAGCCCAGCTACAGAATTCAGCACCCCGAACTTTCCACTCTGGACTCCGGACTCCGCACCCTGGACTACAGACTCCTCACCCTGAACCCCAAAGCGCGAAAAGTCAACCACGATCTGCGCGTTGACAAATTCGCCCCGTTGTTCGGGAAAAACCAATTCGAGGATCTGCCGGATCGGCAAACCGTTTTGCCCGACCCACAATTCGCCCGTGCCCGTCATGCCTCGGTAATACTCGGGCGTTTCCAGCCGCACACCGGGGGGCAATTTGCCCTGCGCCCGCAAGGCAGCCTCCATCTGCTGGCGGACATAGACTGCAAAGGTCGGGCCGTCGATGCTAAAGGAATAGCGCGTAAATGGAATCCCCCCGCGCACTTCCGGCGCATGGGTCTGCACTTCGCGCACAGCGGCCAGATAGGCCATAAAGTCACCCTGCGGCACCAGGCCACCGACGAGATCGTCGCTCGCCTGCCACTCGCCCGAGCCGCTACGAGTAAAGGTCTGGCCATCTTCGACCTTGACCGCGACCCCGCTTTCGTCTTGTAAAACGCTGCCCCCTTCGGCCCAGATCTGCAAGGCCAGCCGCTGGTTGGTGAGGTCCGTGAAGCCCTCAAGGCGCAGGCGGTCGCTGCGGCTCTGGCGACCGATATTGGTCACTTGCGCCACTGGAATGGTGATCTGGGTCACATCGCTGGCAAATTCATAGGAGCCAGCGGCGCGGGCTTTTTCCCAGGCCGCGGTGACAGGATCTGGATCAGCCGCGGTCACCAGCCGTGGCCAGCTGATCACGGCCCCCAGTAACAACAGACCCACCAAAATCATGAATCTGGAGGAGACAAAAGGGAGCTTTGTAACCTGAAATTTCATACAAACTCCTGTGGCGAAGCTAGGTGCCAGGGGCATCGGGGCGAGAACCGTGTTCTGGCAGGTTGATGGGGCGATAGACGTTGAGCTCTCTGCTCCCGCTGCCTGCGAAAGCGCCAGTGAACGAGAGCATCGTTGTAGTAAAGAGGATTCCAGGTAGTTTGTCATCGTAGAGTTATACGATTTATGGCGTAATTTCTGAGGTGTTGGGAGAAATAGTGCCAGGCCAGCGTCTCAAACAATGGCCGCAAATTGTCACACAAGAACCGCGCCAGAGTTGTTGGATCTGATCCGGTGGCAAAGTTTGCGATACTTTTGCGCTACGGTATAGTATGAAGCAGCAAGCGGTCAGCGCATACCGCAGTTGTAGCCCACATCCTCAATGGCGAGTTGAATGTTCGTTGTTGCGCGCAACCTGATTTATAACCACCCAGTACGCCCAGAGGATTCCGCGCTATGCTTCAAGACCCCGTGCTTATCCACGACTGGCACCCGATTGCCCCCGTTTCTGCCCTGGCCGAAGGCTCGGTAATGAGCGCCCGCCTACTCGGGCAGGATCTCGTTTTGTGGCGACTCCACGGACAAGTGATGGCCTGGCAGGATCTCTGCCTGCATCGCGGCACCCGGCTCTCGCTCGGTTCGGTGGTGGGCGAGCGGTTAGTCTGCCCCTATCATGGCTGGGAATATAACAGCGCCGGTCGTTGCGCGCTGATCCCCGCTCACCCAGATCAAACCCCGCCTGCCAAAGCCAAAGTGGCGACCTATCGCACCCGTGAAGCGTATGATCTGATCTGGGTGTCGCTGGGCGATCCCCCGCACGATGTGCCCCCTTTCCCCGAATGGTCGCAGCCTGCTTATCGCAAATTGTTGGCTGGCCCCTATCGGGTCAACGCCAGCGGCCCGCGGCTGATCGAAAACTTTCTGGATGTTGCTCATTTCCCCTTTGTTCACGAAGGCACCCTCGGCGCGCGCAGTCACCCAGAAATTGCCGATTACGAAGCCGAGATTGGCCCCGAAGGGGTGGTGGCGCGCAATGTGCGCGTCTATCAACCGGATCCATACGGCACAGGGCACGGAGACACCGTCTCCTACACCTACAAGGCCTTGCGCCCGCTCACGGCCTATCTCTTCAAAGATTCTGAAACCCGCGGCCTTGCCATCCTGTTGACCATCACCCCACACGACTTGCTGCAAAGCACAGCGTGGATGTGGATCGCCATGAATTACGGCCACGATGTGCCCGCGCATGAGTTGATCGAGTGGCAGGATGGCATCTTTGCGCAAGATCGGCCCATTGTGGAGTCACAGCGCCCCGAATTGCTCCCCCTCGATCTGCAAGCCGAATTGCACCTGCGCAGTGATCGCACTGCCATTGCCTATCGCAAATGGCTCAATCAACTCGGCGTCACTTTTGGCACGGCATAACGTTCACCAAAAATCAGCCTCTGCAATTTCTAAATCATCATCATCACCAGGAGCAAGAAATTTTGACCATGAGACAATTCCTCTTGATCACACTCTGCGCATTGCTGCTCGCTGCCTGTGCTTCAGCACCCGCGCCAGCCGCGCCCGCAGCCGAGGCCCCCGCTGAACCCGCTGCCACCAGCGCGAGCAAGGGCAAGATCGCGGTCGTGATGCCCGGCCCGCCCGATGACAATTCCTGGAACGAAGCCGCCTACGATGCGCTGCAAGCCTTGCAAGCCGCCGGGTATGAGATTGCCTATTCGGAGAGCATTGCTGATGCCGACGCGGCCCGCATTCTGCGCGATTATGCTGAGCAGGGCTATCAGGTGGTGGTCGCGCATAGCTTTAGCTATCAGGATGCTGCTTTTCAGGTTGCCAGCGAATATCCCGATGTCAACTTTGCCTGGGCTGGCGGTATCAACGGCACAGCCACCAACGTGGCCGATTATGATCAGCCCCTCTTTGAACCGGCCTATCTGGTGGGCATTCTGGCCGGTTATGTCTCTGAAAGTGGCGCGCTCGGCGTGCTCTATGGCTTCGATATTCCCGTCTGTCATTCGATGGGCGAGGCCATGCTGGCGGGTGCACAGTCGGTCAACCCCGACGTCACGCTGACCGTCACCGCGGTGGGCGATTGGATCGACGTTGCCAAGGCCAAAGAGGCTGCCCTGGCCCAGGCGGATACGGGGGTCGATTTCTGGATGGAATGCGGCGAAGGCCCGGCCCTGGGCACGATCGAAGCCGCCAAAGAGGCCGGGGGTTTTGCCACTGGGTATGTCGGCGACATGACCGAAAATGGGCCGGAAGTTGTGATGAGCAACATCGTGTGGAATATCCAGCCGATCTTTGAGGACATGTTGACCAAAACTGCTGACGGCACTTTTGACGGGCCCTGGTATCAATTTGGCATCACAGAGGGCGCATTTGAGGTGCGGATCAACCCCGCGTTGGCCGACCAGATCCCGCCCGAAGCGCTCGAAGCGCTGGAGGCTGCCAAGGCCCAGATCATCAGCGGCGAACTGGCCGTGCCCTATATTGCTGAATAAGGTGAATTCACTGAATAAATCGACGACAGACGGTAGACGAGCGATGAGTTTGTTCTCAATCGTCTACCCTCTCTCGTCACATTTTATGTACCCATGTCTTATGTAGCCATGTCGCAGCCGCTGATCCAACTCAAAGGGCTTACCAAACGTTTTCCCGGCGTGCTCGCCAATGATCAGGTTGATCTTGATCTCTACGCGGGCGAAGTACATAGTTTGCTCGGCGAAAATGGCGCGGGCAAAAGCACGCTCATGACCATGCTTGCCGGTTTATACCGCCCGGATGCTGGCGAGATCTGGGTGAAGGGCCGCCGCGCCAATTTTCACTCGGCGCAGGATGCCATCCGTCAGGGCATCGATATGGTGCACCAGCATTTCCAACTGGTGGCGAGTTTTAGCGTCCTCGAGAATATTATCTTGGGCCAGCGCTCGCCCCGCGGGCCACTCCTGCCGGATCGCGGCCAGGCGCGCGAACGCATCTTGCACCTGTCGCGCCAGTATCGTCTTGATGTCAACCCCGATGCCCTGGTCTGGCAACTCTCGGTCGGTGAACAGCAGCGCGTCGAGATCCTCAAGGCGCTCTATCGTGGGGCCGATGTGCTGATCCTCGATGAACCGACCGCGGTGCTCACTCCGCAAGAAGCCAACGAGTTGCTCGAAATCGTCCGCACGCTGACCGCCCAGGGACGCGCCGTGGTCTTTATCAGCCACAAACTGCACGAAGTTCTGGCGATCAGCGACCGCATCACTGTGCTGCGCGATGGCCGCGTGGTCGGCACAATGCAGCCGAAGCAAAGTCTGGTCAGCCAAAACGAGATCGCCCACTTGATGATCGGTCGCGAGCTGGCCCCACCCTTAGCGCGCCCGCCGCAACCAATCGGCGAGGCTCGATTGCGCATCCGCGATCTTTGGGTGCATGATGAGCGCGGTTTGCCTGCGGTGCGCGGGCTCGATTTGACGGTGCATAGTGGCGAAATTGTTGGCCTGGCCGGTGTGGCTGGCAATGGGCAACGCGAATTGGAAGAAGCGCTGCGCGGTATCCGCCCGATTGCGCGTGGGCAAATTTTTGTCGGCCCAACCGAAATGACTCATTGCCTGCCCGCCGAGTTGATCGCCCAGCGGGTGGCGCACATCCCTTCGGATCGGTATGCGCACGGCTTGTTGGCCGACATGAGCGTGGCCGAGAATCTGGTTTTGGATCGCCTGACCGCGCCGCCGTACGCTGAACACGGCCTGCTAAATTACCGAGCGATCTATGCGGCGGGCGAACGCCTGGTTCGCCAGTTTGCTGTGCGCACTCCCTCGGTTCTGACCCATGCAGGCAAGCTGTCGGGGGGCAACGCCCAAAAGCTGGTATTGGCGCGCGAGCTCGCCCGGGATCCCCAATTGGTGCTGGCCGCCCAACCGACCCGCGGCCTGGACATCAGCGCCATCGAAGCGGTGCATCAACAGTTGCTGCAACAACGCGCGCAAGGCAGCGCCATTTTACTGATCTCCTCGGAACTCGACGAGATTTTTGCCCTCAGCGACCGTGTGGCTGTGCTGTATGAGGGGCAGATCATGGGCATCACGCCGGGGGAGCCTGTCTATCAAGCCGCGGTCGGGTTGATGATGGCCGGTGTGGCCGCGGAGAAGGCGCTTGGGCAATGAACAGACAACTTGTGGCTGAAGAAACGGCTCGCGCCGATGCTGCGCCTCTGTTCCGCCTGGTGCGGGCAGTGGCCCCGGCCATCATCGGGATCGGTTTGGCCCTGGCGGTCGGCGCGATCTTGATCGCACTGGCTGGCGCGGACCCGCTGACGGCCTATCGGGTTATGCTTGAGGGCGCGGTCGGCGGACGCCGCCAGCTCACCGAGACCATTCTCAAGGCCTGCCCGTTGTTGATCATCGCGCTGGGCCTGGCCGTTGCCTTTCAGAGCCGGGTGTGGAATATCGGCGCGGAGGGGCAATTTTTTATGGGCGCGCTCGGCGGTAGTCTGGTTGCTTTGCTGCTGCCCGATCTGCCGCAAGGGCTGCTCGTGCCCTTGGCGCTGCTTGCCGGTCTGCTCGGCGGCGCGCTGTGGGCGCTCGTGCCCGCGTTGTTGCGCACCCAGCGCGGCATCAGTGAGATCATCTCGACGTTGATGCTGAATTATATCGCCATCCTTTTTGTGCAATATCTGGCGCGCGGGCCGCTGCAAGACCCGAATGGCTTTCTGCCCGAATCGGCTCGCTTTGGGCCAGCCGCGCAGTTGCCAATTTGGATCGCGCCGCGCATTCATATTGGGGTGGCGCTGGCAGTGGTGATCGTCCCGCTGGTCTATTTGCTGATCTGGCGGACGCCGCTCGGCTTTCAGTTGCGCGCGATTGGTTCCAAACCGACCGTCGTCCAATTTGTCGGGATTGATGTGGCTCGGGGCGTGATCGTGGCCCTGGTGATCAGTGGCGCGCTGGCTGGGCTGGCGGGTGTCATCGAAGTGACTACGTTGCACCTGCGCCTCAAAGCGGGGATCGGGGCTGGCTATGGGTTCACGGCCATTCTCGTGGCGCTGCTCGGGCGCATGAATCCATTTGGGATTGTGGTGGCCGCACTCTTTTTTGCTGGCCTGACCATCGGGGCCGAGTCGCTGCATGTGGTGCTGCAACTGCCCGCTGCCCTGGCGCAAGCCATACAGGCGCTGATTGTGCTCTTTGTCCTGGGCGCTGACGCCTTTTTCCGTTTGCGGCACACGTAAGGCCTTAAAAAGCGTATCCGCAGATTTCACAAGGTTTTGAATTTTTTACATAAGTCAAACCAAACAAGATTTTAGAAACCACAGAGTACACGGAGGTAGTGGTAAAAGATGGTTGATGATTGACTACATTTTTTACCACGAAGGACACGAAGGCCACGAAGAAAAACTTTGTGGTTTCAGGAAAACCCAGAAACTGCTTGAGAATCCACAGATTTTAAAGATTACACAGATTTTTGGTTAGTCGTCTGGAGAATCTGCGCAAATCTGCGTTATCTGTGGATGACTGTTCTAAAAATTTTTTGGTTTGGCTTAACGATTGAGGAACTGACTTGGATCTTTCGGGTATTCTGACAGCGGGTTTTTTGGTGGCGCTGATCACCGCGGGCATTCGCCTGGCCGTGCCGATCCTGTTGGCTGTGCTGGGCGAGATTGTCACCGAAAAAAGTGGCGTGCTCAACCTCGGCCTCGAAGGCATCATGTTGATGGGCGCGCTGGCCGGGTTTCTGGGTGCCTGGTGGCTGGAGCAAGCCCAAGTCGCACCGCTGCTCGCGGCCTGGGCCGGATTGGGCGCGGGTTTGGTGGCTGGCGTGGGCATGGGGTTGATTCTCGCGCTGTTGGCGATCACCTTGCGTGCCGATCAAGTGATCGCCAGTGTGATGTTGGTACTTCTGGGGCAGGGGCTCAGCAGCTACCTCTATCGCCAGCAATTCAGCTCGCTGACCGCGCGTATCGGCGGCCTGCCCACTGCCCCGATCCCCGGTTTGGCCGAATTGCCGATTGTGGGGCCGATTTTGTTCAATCATAATGCGGCGGTCTATCTGACCATTGCCTTGGTGCCCGCAATCTGGTTTCTGCTCTATCACACCACGTTGGGGCTGAACATCCGCGCGGTGGGCGAGAACCCTGGGGCTGCCGAGGCTGCTGGTCTGAGCGTGGCGCGCATCCGCTACACGGCCACGCTGATCGGTGCTGGCCTGGCCGGGCTGGGCGGTGCGGTCTTGACTGTGGCGCAGTTACAACTTTTTCGCGAGGAGATCACCGCGGGGCGGGGCTGGATCGCGGTGGCGCTGGTGATCTTTGCTCGCTGGCGACCGGGGTTGGCCTTGGTCGGCGCGTTGCTCTTTGGCGTGGCCGACGCGTTGCAATTTCGCATCCAGGCCTTGAGCGGCAGCGATACCTCGATCCCCTACGAATTGTTGCTGATGCTGCCCTATCTGTTGACTATTTTGGTGCTGCTGCGGGGCGTGCGCAGCCAGGAGCGCCCGGCCAGCTTGGGCTTGCCCTATCTGCGCGGCGAGCGGTAAGGTTTAGTTCGTATTCGGCCAAAATTGCAAGGTTCTTGCAAGGTACGACCGTCAGAATTTATGCTATAGTATTTACGGGTGATGTAGTAATTTCAATTGTTTCTCCTTGTGGGTTGTGTGTACAAAGCGGTTCGTCGGATGCGGCGAGCCGCTTTGTATTTGATGAATGATGAGAGACGAACCGGTCAGCCATCGTCCCCCCGTCCCTCGTCTACCGTCTGCTGTACAGCTTTCCCGCTTCCAACGCCCAAATTTCCCCGGCGAAGCGCTGGATAAAGTGCCGGTCATGCGAGATGGCGACGATCGGGCCAGGGAACCGGGCCAAGGCAGTTTCGAACTCTTCCAACACATCTAAGCTGATATGATTGGTCGGTTCGTCGAGCAGCAGCAGATTGGCCTGCTGCGCGATCAGGCGGGCGAGCTGCAATTTGCGCTTTTGGCCGACACTCAGCGCGCCGACCGGCTTTTGCAGATCCGGCCAGGTGAAGAGCCCATATTGCAGCAACTCGGCCTTGATCGTCTCTGCATCCCCGATTCGCCCCGCCCGGTAGGCTTCGAGCAAGGTTTGCTCCCCGGTCATCTCGGCCTGTTCCTGGTCCAGATAGCCAATCACCACGCTAGCCGCGACCACAATCTCGCCCTCATCCGGCCGCTCGACACCGGCCAATATTTTGAGCAAGGTACTTTTGCCCGCGCCGTTCGGCCCGGTAATCACGATTCGGCTCGTCGGCTCGATCGTGCAACTGGCTCCATCCAGAATGAGTTGTGAGCCGTAGCTTTTGCGCAGGTTGCTGGCGCTCAGCGGTGTTTTGCTGACCAGCGTTTGCGGATCAAACTCGGGATTGATGGTCAATTCGCTCGGCGGCCTGGGAATTGGATTGGCCTCAAGGCGGCGCAGCCGTTCTTCATTGTTGCGGATTGTTCTTGAGATCGAGCTTTGCAGCTTTTCGGCCTTGAAGGTATAGGCAAATTTATCGTTGTCGCGCGGCGCACGTTCAAAGGCATTTTGCCGACTCTTGGCGCGGATCAGCTTGCGTAATTCCCAGATCTCTTCCTGTTGCGCCCAATATTGTTCCACCCATTTGGCCCGCTCTTGCGCTTTGACCTGGGCATAAAACTCATAATTGCCTGTGTAGATTTTCGCTTCTTTGCTGTGTTCTTCAATTTCAACAATGGTGCCGACCAGTTGGTTGAGAAAATGGCGGTCGTGCGAAACGACCAGCACGCCCCCGCGGAACCGTTGCAGATAGCCTTCCAGCCAGGTCAACGTGGTGATGTCCAGATGGTTGGTTGGCTCGTCGAGCAACAAGAGATCGGGGTTGCGCAGGAGCAAGGCCGCCAACCCGACCCGAGTCTTTTCGCCCCCGGAAAGTGTTGCCATCGGGCGTGTGCGCGGGAGATGATCAACCCCCAGGCCCGCCAAAACTTCGGCCAGGCGGTGTTCCAGATCATAGCCAACGCGGCGGTCGAACTCTTCGCTGGCTACAGTATAGGCGGCCAGAAGCTCGTTCAGGTCTTGCTCTGGCTGGGCCATGGCCAACTCTAGTTCGCGCAGCCGTGTTTCAAGTTGGCGCACTTCGCCCAGGGCTTGATCAATAAAATCGGCAATACTCTGCGCATCTGCACTCGCCAGCACTTGGGGGAGATAACCTACATCGGCCCCACTGGCGATCTGCCAGGTGCCACTGTCCGCGGCCACCTCGCCTGTGATAATTTTGAGCAGTGTGGATTTGCCGACGCCGTTGGCTCCGACCAGGCCCACTTTTTGCCCGGCAGCGACTGTAAAGCTCACACCATTAAGAACCTGATTATCGCCGTAGGCTTTTGAAAGTTGTTCTATTCTAACTACCATATCGACCTCCTGCCAGAAAAAACAAACAGCCAGCGGGGTTGTTGCCCGTGGCTGTCGGCTTCCTGGCAGGCTGGTTGATCACACCGAGTCGCCAATCAAAAAAACAGCCACGGGACCGAAGACGGCCGTGGCTGTGCTGTGACTCTATCGTTCGTGGGGTAGCACTGTGCTTAGCGGTCGACTCGCTCCTTGGATTCTATCTGAATCAACACAGTGGTGCCTGCCATCAGAAACAAATTTCCTTCAAAAAGTTTTGCACAAAACGATTCCCCTATACCTTACTACGGGCCGGTAAGTCATGTCAAAAATCGTGGGGGCCAAATTGGGCTTGATGCAGGCCCAGTTTGCTGCCTATTGCTGGTTCATCACTCCGCAGCTTGGCAAAACAGGCAGGTTATAGTAATCTTGGAGGACTGGATCAAGTGAATCTCGGAACAACAGATTGGCTGGTTGAACCGAGCAGGGAAGACTTGAGTCAGCATAAAGTGGATGAAGAGCCTGTCCTGAGCAGGGCTGCGGTGCCCGATCTGGCTCTACCCGTTACGTTGGGTGCAGAATTCAGGATAGAAACTAAGAAGCGAGGAGAAAACGGTTATGCGGATCATGGTGTTAGGCGGAGATGGTTATCTGGGCTGGCCCACAGCTATGTATCTCTCGCAACGGGGACACGAAGTGGCGGTGGTTGACAATATGGCCCGGCGTGCCTGGGACTATGAGTTTGGTGCCGAAAGTTTGACGCCAATTACCTCGTTGCAAGAGCGGATTATGACCTGGTCAACGCTGACGGGGCGACAGATTACCAGCTATATTGGCGACTTGACGGATTACACCTTTTTCGAGCCGACTGTGCGCGAATTTAAGCCCGAAGTCATAGTGCACTATGGTGAGCAACGCGCCGCGCCCTATTCGATGATCGACCGGCGGCACGCTGTCTTTACGCAAGTGAATAACATTGCGGGCACGCTCAATGTTTTGTATGCCATTGCCGAACATGTGCCGGATTGTCATCTCGTCAAACTGGGGACGATGGGCGAATATGGCACACCCAACATCGACATCGAAGAAGGGTTTATCACCATCGAGCACAAGGGGCGAACCGATACCTTGCCCTATCCCAAACAGCCCGGTTCGTTCTACCACCTCTCCAAAGTGCACGACAGCCACAATATCCAATTCTGTTGTCGCATTTGGGGCATTCGCGCCACCGACCTGAACCAGGGTGTGGTGTATGGGGTGGATACCCCCGAGAGCCAGCTCGACGATCGCCTGGTGACCCGCTTCGACTATGACAGCGTCTTTGGCACCGTGCTCAATCGCTTCATTGTGCAAGCGATGGCGGGTATGCCGCTGACCGTCTATGGCCAGGGCGGCCAAACGCGCGGCTTCCTCGACATCCGCGACACGCTGGCTTGTGTGGAGTTGGCCATCTTGAACGCGCCAGAGCGCGGCGAGTATCGCGTCTTCAACCAATTCACCGAACAGTTCAATGTGTTGCAACTGGCCGAAATGGTGAAACAGGCTGCTGAAACCCTCGGCCTGTCAGTGGAGATCCACAACCTGCCGAACCCGCGGGTTGAGCGGGAAGCCCACTATTACAATGCGGTCCACACCAAATTGTTAGACCTGGGATTGCAGCCCCATTATCTGAGCGATACCCTGCTCGATTCGGTGTTCAAAGTGGTAGAACGCAATCGTGGCCGCATCAAGGAACAATTGGTGTTGCCCGGCGTGGATTGGCGCAAGACCAGCAACGATCCGATCGCTGCGCCGGTGCTTGCCTAACTCTTCTACGCCCTCCAGCAGAAAATAAACGAGGCGACCAGCAAGGTCGCCTTTTTGTTTTCCCCGCGTGATTGCAGGCTCGGGTTAGGTCAACGTGGGGACGAGCGGGCCAATCCCGCCGTTTTGGCGGAAACAGCGGATCGCCAGCCGGTAATAGTCGATCAGCTGATCCATTGTGGCCTGCCAGGGGCGGCTGCGGGCATGGGCCAGTGCTGCGTCGGCCATCTTCGCCAGCAGCTGGGGTTGGCCGCGCAGTCGCTGCACGAGCGCGGTGATCTGCTCGGGGTGGTCGGGATCAAAGAAGAAGCCATTGTCGCCATCGTTGATAATGTCGAGCACGCCACCAGTGCGCGCGGCGATCACCGGCACACGGCAGGCCATTGCTTCCAGCGCGACAAGGCCAAAAGTTTCGGTTGTCGAGGGGAAGAGGAAGAGATCCGCCGCCCGATAGGCCGCCACCAGATCATCCCCGCGCATGTAGCCGGGGAAGGTGGTCGGGGTATCGCGAAAGTACTCTTTCAGCTTATCGTGGCTCGGCCCGTGACCGATCATGGCCAGGCGTACCCCGGGCACTCGGAAGAGCGGGTCGCGCAGCGTTTCGAGCCGTTTTTCTGGCGCTTGCCGACCCACATAGACCGCGAGCAGATCATCCGGGTGGCCGTCGGTGAGGCGCTCACGGAGCGCCTGGTCACGCGGGCCAGGATTGAAACGCTCGATATCGACGCCCCGCTGCCACCAGCGTACGCGGCGAAACCCTTGGGCGCGCAGATCACTCAGGATCGCGGTAGACGGGCAAAGATTGAGCGAAGCCTGGTTGTGTAACGAGCGCATATAAAACCAGAGCAGCGGGCTCAAAAAGCCGCCGCCATAATGTTGCGCATAGCGAGCCAGGTCGGTATGAAATGAGGCCACGACCGGCACGCCCAGCTTTTTGGCATATGAGAGCCCAAAGGGTCCCAGAAAAAAGGGATTGACCACATGCACCAGATCGGGCTGAAAGGCCTCGACTCGCTCCCACACCCAGCGTTTGGGAATGTTGATGCGCAATTCCGGGTAGAGGGGTAGCCGGGGCCCACCCACGCCGACGATCTCCGCGCCAGCATACTCCGCGGGGCCGCCAGGTGGCCCAAACAAGATCACTTGGTGGCCGTGCTCTTGCAGCCGCTCCAGGGCCTGGCACAAAATGCTGACAATCCCATCGACTTTGGGTAAAAAAGTTTCGGTGAAGATCGCAATCTTCATGACCTGATTATTCTCCTTCGAGCCACCCGCGTACTAGTCCAGTTCTGGGGTAAACGTGTGAGGCCAACGCTGTTCACGTTGACCACGCCTCAGAATGTGATAGCAAATCACGTTTGTGAACCATGCACTAGGGTTGGGGTGGCAACACAAATCCCTGCGCAATTGTATTCAAGGAAGGGCTCCCACCCGACGGCGGGAGGCTGGTTGCTGGTGGCAGGCTGCTGGCACTCGGTTGGTTGATCATTCTCACCAGCTCTGAGGTTGTCCGTTCATCGATCGGGTGATTGCCTTGCAACCAATTCAGTACCCCGCGCACGGCTTTGCGCTCTTCCGCCTTGAACTTCTTGTAGTCATCATTGAGTTTGCGGATGATCGAGCTGTGCGCCTGGGCCCCAAGTTGTTCGCCGACCAGCGGTACCTTGCTGGCCAGAAAGGCGATCAGGGCCGAGCGGATCATTTCGCTGCCCTCGCTGCTGATAATCAACGTCACCCCGTGCAAAAGCTCGGTGGTTTCGTAAGTTTCATCGGCAAATTTTTTGAGATCAGTGGTGATCGAGACGCTGCTACTCGTGCGTTTGGCGGGTGTACTCTTCTTTTTGCTCGCTGTTTTACTGGTTGTTTTTTTACTGGCGGTCTTCTTGCCAGTGCTCTTTTTACTGGCTGTCTTTTTACTGGCCGTGCTCTTTTTGGCCGGAGACTTTTTGGCTGGAGATTTTTTGGCAGTCGACTTTTTTGCCGTACTCTTTTTGGTTGTGCGCGTCGTTTTGCTACGTGTGATCTCTTCTTCGGCCATTGCCTCACCTCTCTTCTGTTAGCCAAAAACAACCAGGCGGTTCCCTACCCCAAATGAAACCACAGATCGGGCGAATTTGCACGAATTGGACTGGCAGAACACATGAATCGGCCCACCGGTCAGCGCAGCGGTCAGTCAGTCAAAGGCGTGCTGGTGGTTACGGTGAGTGTGGCGGTGATCCCTGCGCTGCTTTCGGTGAAAGGCACTGTGAGCGTGAGCGTATCACTGACCAGTACCGTGGGGGTTGGCAGCAAGATGAAGCGATTTGGGGTGATGGTCGCGGTCGGGCTAAGGGTCGCGGTCGCGGTGATCGCCTCAAGGGGCGCGCTGCTGGTGATGCTCTCCGTTGTGGTCACGCCGCTGGTGATGGTGAGCGAGAGCGTCGCGCTGATCGTCCCTGTGGGTTCGGCCCCAGCCATGGTCAGTTCCGGGGTCACGGTATCGGTCGCGATTGGCGTGATGGTGGCCGTTTCAGTCGGCGGCGCGAGGGTCCCGATGGTGGGCTCCGCGACCAGCACCGCCAGGGTCGGCGTCAGTGTCAGGGTCGCAACGGTCATGACCGCGGGCTCACCAGCCTCTGGCGGTGTCGGCTCGCTGGGGGTCAAAGCCGATGGTGCGTAATTGTTGAGATAAACCGGAATCGAAACCAGGATCGCAAAGAGGATCACGCCCACCACGAAGCCATAGAGACGGGCCCGCCGTTGTGGCGGAACGGAGCGACGAGGATTGAGCGGCTGTTGCATGAGCGACCTTGTTTGCAAGAATTGCTTGCGGCTTGTTTGAGTTTACGAAACAACCTGAATTCGGTTCAGTACAGGAGTGAAGCACGCGCGTCGCACCGTTCACGCGGCCAGTCCAAGCAGGTCCATTTCCGCTTGCACATAGGCCAACACGGCTCTCTCTAACGCGATTGGGTAGGCAAAGCCATGCCGCTGGGCAATGGTTGGGCCTTCTTGTTGCACAATCCTCGCGAGCGCCAAATGGGCGTTGGCCATTGCCGCAACTGTAAGCCCATTCATGCTGAGCGCGGTTTCAAGCTGCTGGCGACTGTCGCCCGGCAGATACTCATTCAGATGCTTGACGCCCCGGTCGCGGGTGATGCCATAGCCGCTCAGCAGGATCTCGCTCAGCAGATTAATTTCGATTCCCAGCCCAAAGACGCCGATGATCAATTCGCTGCGACCCACGCCCGCGGGCAGCAGCGAAATGCAGCGCCAAAATTCCTGGATCAACCCTTCGAGCCGCGCCGCAACCGCTGCGGGATCGGCTGCCGACGGGGTGGCATCCAGGGAGAGCGTGCCGGGCTGGGCAAAAAGTACCTGGGCCTTTGCCGGATCAATCGCTTTGCTCGCATCGTTGTACAGCCAGACATCCAGCCGCAACCCATCGACCGTCAGCGCGTTGATCATGCGCCCGTCGAACATCAATTTGTAGAGCACCAATGGCCGGATCGTGTTCAGCCACGCTTCCGCGCCGCTGCGAAATTCCGCCACACTTTCCGGCGCCAGCAGCAGATGGACATCCAGATCCGAATAGCGGTCGGCTTTACCCCGCCCAAAGCTGCCTTCGAGCCACGCCGCCCGGACAGTCGGTTCGGCTTGGAGTTTTTGGGTCAGCGCTTGCAAATAGTCCCCGTGCATCGGCGTCGGGGCTGCCAGTGTATCGGTCATAGATATGCTTCCGAAACTGCCTGGTATCCACAGATTTTCAAGATGACACAGATTGCTGGCTTTTCTCCTGAAAAATCTGCGCAAATCTGCGGTTTCTGTGGATGGGATCTTGAAAGTATTTTTAGATTCTACTCAGAACAACCTATTGTCCACTATCTATCCCCGCTCCACAAACCGACAAAAGCGCTCGAGCGCGGGTCCGAGCACGCTCATGTCCGACGCGGTGCAGAGCCGTACAGCGCCTTCGCCCCCCGCGCCAAAGGCGACCCCAGGTGCCACCGAGACCTTGGTCGCACGCAGCAGATCCAGCGCAAAGCGGAAAGAATCATCCACCCCGTGGATGCGCGGGAAGAGATAAAACGCCCCATCCGGTTTGGGCACATCAATGCCTTTGGTGGCTGTCAAGGCTTGATAGCAAAAATCGAGCCGCTCGTGAAAGAGCTCGGCGCGGGCGGCGATCTCATCTTCGCCATGGTTGAGGGCAAATTCCCCAGCCTTTTGCACAAAAGTCGGCGCATGGGAGACGATAAACTCGTTCAGCGGCGTGGCCTGTGCGATCAGATCCCGCCGACTGATGGCCCAGCCCAAACGCCAGCCGGTCATGCAGTAGCTTTTCGAGAACGATTGCACGACGATCACCGCATCCTCGCGCGTGCAGATCCGCAGGATCGACGGTGCCACCGGGCCATGAAAGTAGATGCGCTCATAGACTTCATCGGCCAGGAGCCACAGACCGTGGCCGCGACAAAAATCGAGTAATTGCTGCTGCTCTGCGCTTGTCGCCACCCAACCCAGCGGATTGGAGGGAGATGTATAGATCAACAGGCGCGTGCGTTCGGTGATCGCTGCTTCGAGCGCGGCAAAATCGATGGCAAAGCGGTCGCCCACCACGATCAGCGGCACCTCAATTGGCGTTGCGCCATACAACTTGACGATCTCACCGCCGTTGGGCCAGTTGGGGCTGAGGATCAAGGCCTCATCGCCGGGGTTGAGCGTGCAGCGAATGGTGACGTTGAGCGCCTGCACACCCGACGCGGTGACGATCACTTCGCTGGCCGGGTCCACGGGGATGGTGTGTAACGCCGCGACCTTGTCCGCGATCGCCTGGCGCAGACTGGGCAACCCGGCGTTTTCACTGTAATAGGTGTAGCCAGCGGCCAGCGCGGCCTCGGCCGCGGCTTTGATCGGTGCTGGCGTGGGCAAATTGGATTCGCCAAAATGGAGTTTGTAAACGTCCTCCATGCCAAACGCTACATCCGCCACCGCACGAATTAGCGATGGCTGGATGCGACTCAACGAGGAAGCTGGGCTGATCGTGCTCATGATGGCTGGTTCTCTGGTGGAACAGAATGCAGGATTCGGGCCGCGGAATCTGGGATAGGGTGGCGGCCAACGTAGCAATATTAATTACCCACTCCCCATTACCGATGGCCAAATCCCTCGTTGTTACCGGTCGGTCGCAACCACATCGGCGTCGATCTGCAACTTTTCCCACGTCTCGTCGGTTTCGAGCGTGACCACGCGGAAAATTTCGGCGTAGGTCATCTCTTTGCCTTTGGCCGCTTCCGCAGCCCACCCCCGCAACATCCCATCCACATCCCACTCGCCCAACTGGCTGACATGTTTGTGCAGCGCCGCCAACTTGAGATCCATCGTATCGCTGATGTTGACCCAAGTGCTGCCCGGTGAGCCTTCGCCCCAATTCATGGCGTAGACTTTGCGCACTTTGTGGGCCTTCAAGCCTTCTTCGGCCAATTCTTCAAAGAGATGGGGCTGACCCGCCGCGGGGAAGATCGCATCGACCGCGGCAAACCCAACCGCGCGATGATCGGGGTGATTGATATAATTTTCGCCCGACCAGAGCATCGTTGGGTCGGTGATGATAACCGCTTCAGGGCGGAATTGGCGGATCTGGCGGACGAGCTTTTTGCGCAGGGCCAGGGTGTTTTCGACCATGCCATCGGGCTCGCGCAGAAAGACCACATCTTGTACGCCGACCACGGCCGCGGCCGCGATCTGCTCGGCTTCGCGGATCTCCGCGGCCTGCGCACGAGTAATGCCCGGCTTGGCGATCCCGACATCGCCGCTGGTGACCAATACATAACGCACTGTGCAGCCTTCGCGTACCCAGCGCGCTACTGTGCCCGCGCAGCCAAATTCAATATCGTCGGGGTGGGCCATAATGACCATGGCCCGTTTCGGTGTATAAGGATTCTGCATAGGTCTACTCCATTTTGGCAGCGGCCTGCTAGCGCTCTACGCTGTGATCGACCTGCCGCCGTGCTGATGAATCTTGAGTGATGTTGGCAACAATACGCCGAACTACCTGACTATCGGTAACGTTATTGTAGACATTGCCATCCATTCTTGCCAATTGGCGCACAGAAACAGCGGACATACGATTCGCGCGGTGGGCACTGGCTACAAATTCGTGGAAATTGCCGCGCGCTGATGCGGGCCATTCGCGCCAAAAATCTGCCGGTCGTTTCCACGCCACCCAAAGGAAAGAGCACCTATGCCGATCTGCTGGCCGAAGTCGCGGCAGATGAAGAGCTGCCCCCGCGGATCAAGGCGCGCTATTTGGCATTGCTGCACACCTTACCAAACATCTAGTCCTTATCTCAAAAATTTCTGTACCCCACTGGTTGGGCTACCTTTGTTCATAGGCGCCACAACCGATTTTTGAGATGACATCCAGGCAAAGCCAAGAAACTGCTTATAGAGAAACCAGATAAATATCGCATAAATCGTAGGTGCGGTTAGAAACCGCACAGGTAGGCTAGGGCCAGAATATGCGGTTAAAAACCGTACCTACTTGCTCGCTATTTGTGCGATCTGCGATCTCTATTTAATTTCTCTATTAGAAACCGCAGATTGTAAAGATTACACAGATTTTTGGTTTTTCGTCTGGAGAATCTGTGTAATCTGCACAATCTGGGGACGAGTTTTCTAAAAACTCGCTTGGTTTTGCTGAAGGAGAGTTCTACAAAGCTCTATGTATGGTTTCATTGAACCCCGGGCGGTGCGAAATCTGCTGTCGACGCGTCCAGCACCAGCACCCAATCCGGCCCGTCGACCGGCGGCACAAAGCTGACGCGCATATGCGCATGCACTTCGCCAATTGCCGTGGCTTCGCCTGTGCGCGGATTGTACCACCAGGCTTGGAAATTGCTCGGGCCGATCCGATCCAGCTCAATGGTCACCTGCCCGCGGCTGGGCAGATACACAAAAGCGTAGCTCCCTTCGGCATCGCGCGTCGCCTGCACGCGGCTCTCGGCTGTGCCCGCGGGCGAAACAAGGATCTCCTGCGCGGGGATGCGGCTCAGTTGGGGCCGCGATTCGATCAGGCTGCGCAGAAATTGAACCTGATTCGCGCCCGGGCGTTCGATCGCCTCTTGCCAGGTGTACTCGACATGATTGTGGGGTGAGCGGGGTGGCGCATAAAATTGCCAGACCGCATGATGCCCATAGGTGACGCCACATCCCCCGGCAAAGACCGAGCGATAGAGTTGTTTCCGCACATCATAATCCCGATAATAGCCATTGTTGTCATCCCACTGCGGCCACGGTCTGACCGGATGATCTTCATAATTCGGTTCACCGTCGAGCGTGGGCCTGGTCGGCTGCAAGGCATAATCGTGGCTGATCTGCTCCCAGACTGCAACATCGCGGCCCGAGCCGTGGCCCGATTGCATCATGTTAAAATCGAGCCACGCTTCGTTGTGCAGCCATGTTGAACTGGCCTGGCGGCCATTGGGATGATAAGTCTTGAGCGTGCGGAATCCGGCCCCCGCGTCGATGCCGGCAGCCATGGCCGCCCACAGTGGACGATAGTCGTTCTGCTCGTAGATTGCCGGTCGGTCGCCGCCCAGGATCCAAACGACGTTGCTCTGGTTGGCATAGCGCCGCCCCAGAAATTCCCCGTAGGCGCGCGCGTTTTCAACGGTAAAGACCACCGGCCCCACTCCCCACTGGCCATGGTTGACCTTGTCGCCCCAGGTGGGCAGCAGGCCGATGTACAACTCGTAGCGCGCGGCCAGTTCGATCAATTCATCCACATAGGCAAAATAGGCTTCATTGGGGCGGGCCGGGTCGTCGTCGATTAGCGGGATTTCGCCATAGGCATTGGGGGTGTGCAGCCCATCAAACTCGGCCAGCGCCACCGCCTGGATCACCGTGAAGCGCTGGCGTTGACGGGTGGCAAAATAGTGTTCGGCTTCGGCCCGGTCGAGGCGATGGAAGAGCTCCCAGGCGGTGTCGGCCAGCCAGAAAAAGGGCACGCCATCGGCTGTGGTCAGCAGCCGTTGATTGGCGCTTACTTGCAGACGGGGCAGCGGATTTGCTTGCGTCATTGGGCAACTATCCTTTGTTGTAACCGCAAAACCGAGCCATGCACCATGGTCAGCGGCTTGCAGCTGATCGCTTTAATTGGTTTGGTTGACTGAAAGGTGGGGTCAATCTTTGCACACTTTGCCCATCGATTATACCATAGAACGCTGGTATGCTGGGTGAGCCTGGAAAGCGACGGCGCATCCTGTATAGCCCACGCCAACCCCGCCAATCAGCCCCCGCTTGACGCGGACACCACTAACCACCATGCCTATGAGCGAATTAGACCATTTGGTTGATGCCGTACTGACCAGCAGCAAATACCGCGCCATTGCGCCGAATCTGGTGCGCAATTTGGGTGCCCAGGAATTGGCCAGGCGGCGCACATTGAAAGAGGCGATCAAGGCGACGAAGAATAAACTCCACCAGATCGCCGCGGTCTATCACGAAGGGGCGATTGCCTACGATCATTGGCTGCAACAACTGCGCGCCGCGCCGGATCAGCCCGCGCTCCAGGCCGCGTGCGCGGCCAGCATGGCGCATCATGCCTCGACCCGCGAACGGTTGCCCATTCTGGAATCGTTTTACACAACGCTCTTTACGGGGCTGCCGCCGATCCGCTCGATTGTGGATCTGGCCTGTGGCTTAAATCCGCTGGCTATCCCGTGGATGGGGTTGGCGGGCGATGTGCGTTACACCGCTTATGATATTTACAGTGATCAGGCCGACTTTCTGAATCGGGCGTTTCCGCTGTTGGGTGTGCGTGGGCGGGCGCATGTGGTGGATCTGCTGCAACAGGCAACATTCCCCGCTGCCGATGTGGCGCTGCTGCTCAAGATCATCCCCTGTTTGGAGCAAGCGGACAAAGGCATCGGGCAGCGTCTCTTCACCCAGATCAACGCGCCGGTGTTGATCGTCTCTTTTCCGCTGCGCAGCCTGGGGGGCTACGAAAAAGGCATGGCCGAGCAGTACGAACGTCGTTTTTACGAACTGGTTGCTGGCCGCGCCTGGATGATTGATCGCTACGTCTTTCCCAACGAATTGGTCTATCGCATCCGCCGCTAGCGTGTATGGGCGGTGCGCTGGCCAGCAGCGCGACCAGGGCCCCCGATTCCTGCACCCGATTTCTGCCGAGGCGCGCACGTGCTATTTGTTTAGAATATTGCCCATCGTGTACAATTTCCTCACCTTTTGCCCACAATGCTCCTCAAGTTTATGACGCTGGCTGATAGTTGCTGACCTTTCACAGGGCGTCATCGTGTGGGCCCGCAAGTCATTTCGTTCAACGCTTTCCCAAAACAATTTCAGATCGATTGCTCGACCGAGAGGACAGAGGAGGATTCCGCATGAATCGTCGCGAATTTATCCAGAATTTGGCGATCCGTACCAGCGCGGCCACCGCTCTGGGCATCGCTGTGGGTTGTACCGCCCAGGAAGTTGCGCCCGTCCCATCTCCGCAGGCGATTGCGCAAGCGGACGATGCGGCTGCGTTGCCTGCGCTCCAGTGGGATATGGCGACCAGCTGGCCGGTTTCGCTCGACATTATTTTTGGCAGCGCCCAGTATTTCGCCGATCGGGTGGCTGCACTGACGGGGGGCAGGTTTACGATCACCCCGCGCGCCGCGGGCGAGATTGCCCCGGGGCTCGAAGTGCTCAATGTGGTCGAACAGAACGCCGTGCAGATCGGCCACACCGCCTCGTATTATTATATTGGTCGCAGTCCTGTCATGGCCTTTGGCACCGCCCTGCCCTTTGGCTTGACCGCCCAACAACAAAATGGCTGGCTGTACAGCGGTGGGTTGGAGATGTTGCAGAAGATCTACGCCGAGCAATTTGGGGTGATCCAATTCCCCGCGGGCAATACCGGCGCGCAGATGGGGGGCTGGTTCCGCAATGAGATCAACAGTGTGGCCGACCTGCAAGGGCTGATCATGCGGATTCCTGGCCTGGGTGGGCAGGTGATGTCGCGCCTCGGGGTGACGGTGCAGTCACTGGCCGCGGGGGAGATCTTCCAGGCGCTGCAAACCGGTACCATCGATGCCGCGGAATGGGTTGGCCCTTATGATGATGAAAAATTGGGCTTGAACCAGGTTGCCAGCCACTATTATTACCCGGGGTGGTGGGAACCGGGTGCCTCGCTGGAGGTGCAGATCAACTTGGGTGAATGGGAGAAGTTGCCCCCCTTCTATCAGGAGGTGATCAAATCAGCCGCGGCTGAGGCCAACCTGATCATGTTGGGGCGCTACGATCAGGGCAACGCAGCTGCCTTGAGCCGCCTGGTCGAATCCGGCACGATCCTGTCGGCCTATAGCGACGAGATCCTGAATGCGGCTTACGAGGCTTCGTTTGCAATTTTTGACGAGCTGGCCGCCAGCGATGCCGACTTCAGTGCCGTGTATGAGCATTGGCTGGCCTTCCGCGCGGAGATCCACTCCTGGCACGACACCAACGAGGGGAGCTTTAGCCGCTTCTTGCGTGAAAAGCTTGCAGCGACTTAAGCGACAAGTTGCGAGTCAATGACCTTGTAACGTGAGCCATCAGGTTGGTGCGGCGTCTGTCGACGGATTTGGGTGCGCTTCTGGCTACTCCCGTTCAGCAATCCGTTGACAGCGCTCTGCCTTTTCGCGCTTACCGCTGTTTCGACATCTGCACCAGCCAGGTGACTGTTTCGGGGAAGATCATCACCACCATCAAGACCACCACGGTCACGAGCATAAACGGAATTGCCCCGCGAAAGATGTCTTGCAAGGTAACTTCCGGCGGGGCCACACTGCTGAGAAAAAAGAGGGTAAAGCCCACAGGCGGTGACAGATAAGCCGTCAACAGGTTGATGCACATCAGAATGCCAAACCAGGTCAGGTCGATACCCAGCACCAGGCAAACGGGCACAAAGATCGGCATTACGATAAAACAGATTTCGATAAATTCGAGGAAAATCCCCAGCAAAAAGACAATGAGCATGCTGAAGATAAGGAAACTCCAGTAACCGCCGGGGATACTGGTCAGCAGATCCACCAGGAGGCGCGTCCCCCCCAACCCATCAAAAACGAGCGAGAACATGGTCGAGCCAAAGAGGATCAACACGACCAGGCTGGCGATGCGCAATGTGTCGAACGCGGCATTTCGGAGCAGCGCCCAGTTGAGTTTGCCATAGGCCATGGCCAACAAAATACCCCCAAACGCCCCGACAGCGCCCGCCTCGCTGGGCGTGGCTAACCCGGCATAAATGCTGCCCAGGGTGGCGACGATCAACAAGAGGGTGGGCAACAGGGCCTTGGCCACCCGCAGCCACAAACTCCCGCCATAATCCACCAGCAGATCCGACGAAATGGGCGGGGCAAGCTGGGGTTTTAGATAGCCAACGCCGACACAGTAAATCCCGTACGCGGCCGTCAGGATGATGCTGGGAATCACCGAGCCGATAAAGAGATCGCCCAGGGGAACGCCGAGTTGATCGGCCAACACCACCAAAACCGTCGCGGGGGGGATCAACTGGGTGATCGTCCCCGCGGAAGCGATGGCACCGGTGGCCAGGGCTTTGTCGTAACCGGCCCGCAACATCACCGGCAACGAGATCAAGCCCATGGCGATCACGCTGGCCGCGACTACTCCTGTCGCGGCACCCAGAAGCGCGCCCACAACGACCACCCCAAGCGCCAAACCACCGGGAATGCGCCCGAAGAGAATGCCGACCGTTTCGAGCAGATCCTCCGCGAGGCCAGATTTTTCCAGCAGTGCGCCCATGTAGACAAAATAGGGGATCGACAAATAGGTGTAATCGTTCATGGTGCCAAACCAGCGGTTGGGCAGCGACAACATCAATTCGGGGCGGAAAATACCCAGCGTAAAACCAGTCAGCGCGAACAGCAGGGCGGTGCCAGCAAAAGTGGGGCCGATGGGATAGCCCATTGCCAACGTGACAAAGATGCCTGCAAACATCAAAATCGAAAGCCAATGGAGATCCACACAAACCTCCCCTGATGGGTGTTGGGAATGGGCGAGCTTAATCCAGCGCCTGTTGTTCGTAGCTTTCTAATTGGGCGAGTTGTTCGGCCTCGACCGTGCCCAGCAGGACCGCCAGGTGCTTGATCACCTCGGAGAGCCCCTGGATGATCAGCAGCACAAAGGCCACGATAATCATCGATTTGAGTGGCGCACGCGGGAGCCCACCGGGGTCGGGCGAAACTTCCCACATGCCCCAGGTGCCATTCGGCCGCAAGCCCCAGGAAGCCATCACCGGTGTGTAAGAGACATAAATTGCCACCAGACAAAAGGGCAGGAGGAAGAGCAAGGTGCCCAGGAGGTTGATCCAGGCGCGTTGGCGGATGCTGAATTTCGTGTAGAGAAAATCAACTCGCACATGATTGTTGCGCTTGAGGACAAAACTAAACCCCAGCAAAAAGATGATCGAATAGAGATACCACTGGCCTTCGATCAGCGCGTTGAACGAGAGGTTCTGGCCGACCACGCGCGACAAATACCGCGCGGCCACATTAAATACCCCGACGGCCAGCAGGAGCGTCACCAGGATGGCGCCCAAATTGCCCAGAAATTCAGCAAACACATCAATAGCAGCGGAGAGCTTGAGTAGCAGGCGCAAGTCATTTTCTCCTTCATGCGGCGAGGAGTGCTCAGATCAATTGTTGAAAAAGGATAGGTGTAGCCAGTCCAGCTTTGTTGTCGATTTTGTCCACAACCTACGCAACGCTTGACCCTTTCGGAGAGGCAGATCATTGCGTGTGCAGGCTCACTTGTGAACAAATGGCAATGCAGCGTTTGAAGTATCGTCAGATGCCCAGGAGTTGTCAATTTGGCCTACTTTTGATCAATAAAGTGACCTGCCTCGCAACCCTGCCCAACGCGGGCCCCGCACGGGTGACCGATGCAAGCTGCCTCGATTGAGCCTCATTCGCTCATCGCACGTGGGCCACTTTGTGGATTGTCGATCAGTAGGCAACGGTTTGCCTCGAACCTGCCCCCTGTTTATAATCAACTCAGCATCCCGAAACCGGCATGTAGCATTCTGAACTCAGCTCACCAGGCCCATTCCTGTGCGGAAAAACGCGTCGACCCACCTGCAAGAATTGCGCTCGCTCGCCAATCAGCCTGCCGCGCAAAAACAATATGCGGCCACCCTGCTCGATGAACGCCTGGGCATCGAAGTGATCATGAGCGCGCTGCAAGTTCTCGGCCAGGATCCGCCGGTAGCGGCGCGGCCAGGGTTGATCGCGCTCTATCAGGCCTATACGCATAAAGGGAGCAGACGCGACCCGGCTGCCAATTTGCGCGCCAACATTCTGCGCGTCCTGCGCCCCCTTGTTCAACCAGAAGATACGCCGCTGCTGCTCCAGGCGGCTGAAACTTATGTCTTTCCGCCCCCGGCGCGGCTCGAAGAAGGGGCTGCGTTGCGCTCAGCCGCGCTCAACGCCCTGGCCGAAGTGGACGAGACGTTGGCGCGCTACCAGGCTTTGCGTCTGTTCGCCAATGTGCATACCGACCCGATGTCGGGCGAACCGGCCCTGAGCGCAGCGCGTTTGCTGGCCGCGTACGAAGAAAGTTCGGTGCTCTATTTTTATGTGATGCAAGATCTGGCCCAGCCCGTGCCCGAAGTGCTCTCCGAGGCTTTGCGCGGGTTGACGCGGCTGCCCGAAGCCTGTTTGCCAGGGTTGATCGAGCGGTACAGCACCAGCTCCCATGCTGTTGTGCTGGTCGGCCTGTTCGACCTGCTTCTGCAACACCGCAGCGGCCCGTACGGCTGGGACTTCATCCGCACTTTTTTGCGCACCACCCAGCAAGTCGATGCCTACCAGTACCTCGTGACCATTTTGCTCACCCAGGGCCGCGAGCAGGGACTGGCCGAGCTGCTGGATGCCATCACCGTCGAGGCTGATCCCGCCCGGCTGACCATCCTTGAACTTGTTTTGCCCCTTTTTGCGACCTTGCCAGCGATCCAAAACGCCTTGCAACAAGTCGAAGAGCGGCTTGCCCAATCGCCCAACCGGCGCACGAATTTATCATCTCGTTTATCAGCCCGCCCCAGAAACCGTTGAGTTACCGATGACGACATTCTCTCGCCCGCAAGTTTGGGTACTTGCTGCCCGCCCCAAGACCCTGCCAGCCGCGCTGGGCCCCGTTGTGGTTGGCAGCGCGCTCGCCGCGGCCGCAGATCACTTCCGCTTTGGGCCAGCTTTGGCCGCGCTGCTCGTTGCCCTGTTATTGCAGATTGGCAGCAACCTGGCCAACGATTATTTCGACTTTTTCCGCGGTGCCGACCAGCAGGATCGGCTCGGGCCGTTGCGTGTTACCGCCAGCGGCTTGATTGCCCCCGCAACCATGAAATGGGGGATGGTCGTGGTCTTTGGTAGCGCCGCGCTGATTGGCCTCTATCTGCTCTTCGTGGGCGGCTGGCCGGTTGCGCTGATTGGTGTGAGCGCGATCCTGGCCGCGCTGGCCTACACCGGCGGGCCTCTGCCGTTTGGCTATTACGGGCTGGGCGATCTCTTTGTTTTTCTCTTTTTTGGCCTGGTGGCTGTGGGTGGCACCTATTATGTACAGGCGCTGACCCTCACGCCGTTGGTGCTGTGGGCCGCCGTGCCCCCCGGTTTGCTGATCACCGCGATCCTGGTGGTGAACAATCTGCGCGATCTGGAGACCGATCGCCGCGCCCATAAACGGACACTGGCGGTCTTCATCGGCGCACAAGCCACGCGCTATGAATATCTGCTGCTGCTCAGTGGGGCCTATCTGGTGGTGCTGGGGTTGTGGGGGCTGGCAGGCCAATCGGCCTGGATCCTGCTGCCGCTGCTGACTGTGCCGCTCGCCATCCGCTTGACGCGTACGCTGTGGCGCGCCAATACCGGGCCGGTCTTCAACGCAACCTTGGCAGGCACAGCCCAATTGAGTTTTCTGTTTAGCCTGTTATTGGCGGTGGGATTGTTGATCGCGTAGAGCCGCAAACCGTTGCGACTCTACGCGGGTCGAGCGGGATTATTGGGTGAGCGCAGCGATCAGGTCGATCGCGCTGTCGAGGCGGGCATTGCCCCGGGCCAGTTCGATAAACGCCTCGTCGAATTGGGTTGTGTCCTGGTCCGCGACGCCCTGTGCCAACAAGGTTGCTGCCGTATCATAGCCACTGGCCGCCTGGGCCAGCGCATCCTGTACCGGTTGCAACAAGGAGGTCGGCGTCAAGGCTTGCACGCGCGTATTCGTCGCCCGCACCAAAGCAATCGACGTCGTCATGGATTGGACCCACTGCGCATCCTGCAACAGCGTCTGATTTTGGCTGGCCCGTGCCAAAAGCCCATCGATCTCCGCCAATGAACTTTCGTAGCGCGCCAACAACTCATCCACATCAACCAAATAGAGTCGATCCGCCACCCCAAGCGCCGGGGTTGCCTCGGTAGTGGATGTCGTGGGGGCCGTTGTGGTCACCGCTTCCGTCGCCGTAATTGGTGTCGTCGGGGTGATAGGCTCGGTCACCGCGGGCGGCTGGTTTGGATCAAAGAGGGGCACGTCGGCAATGGCGGGCGGGTTGGCGACCAGGAAGCTGGCTACCCAGCCTCCATTGTCCAGCAGGAACCAATCCCCAGCTTCGTTGCGGGCCACGATGTTGAGCGCTTGCCCGGTGATCGTCCCGCCGATGATCGGGAATTCCAGCCCGGGCCCACTGCGCAGATTCGCGTCCACAGTGATGGTGGGGGGCAAGCCCGGGGCGACAATCTCGGTGATGGGCTCATCGGGCGCTGCCGTTCCTGGGGTGGGCGTCGCGGTGGGCAAGAGGATCGGCGCGGTTGGGGTGGCTGGGGCCTCAGTGGGCGCAGGAGCCGCCGCACGGGCAGTTGCGGTTGCCTGGACCGCTACAATCAGCGGGTCGCCGGCCACCGGCGGATTGGCGGGCGGATTATCCAGCAGCGCAACCGCGATCCACGCGCCGTTGTCGAGGAGATACCACGTGCCATCGGCACTCACCCCGGTGACCACCGTGGGCTGGCCGGGCCCAAGCTGACCGACCTGCTCGAAGGCAACGCCGGGGCCAGCACGCAGATTCGCGGTCACGTTGACCGTGCTGGCGATGCCTCCGGCTGGTGGCAGCGTTGCCCCGGTTGGGGTGGTGGGCGCTGTGACAGTGAGCTCCTCGGTCGGGGTGAGTGTACCTGTCTGCGTCGGGGTCAGCGTTTCGGTGAGCGAACCACCCGGCGTGATGCCCGCGGTGTCGGTGATCTCTTGGGTGGCCGTAAGCCCCAGCGTTGCGGTGAGCGTGCTGGTAATGGGCAGGCTCAACGGGGTGACCACCAACGTGGTCGAGGGCACTGTCCCCAGGCTGAGCGAAATCGGCAGCGTGAAGGTGATGCCATCGGCCAGGCGCAGCGTGACCGACGCGGCAACCGTGGAAGTTAAGGTCTGGCTGACCACAAAATTGAAATCCAAAACCAACGTGAGCGGAATGGTTTGGGTAAGCGTGGTGGTGGTGATGTCGCTTGCGGGCCCCAGCGTTAGCGTCACGGGCAAGGTCTGGCTCACTTGAACGGTGAGGGGCTGGGGCAATGGTTCGGCTTGCGGCGTGGGTGGGCGCAGGTCACGAATCAGTTGCATGGGCGGGGCAGCATTTACTGGCATCTGTAAGAGAAAAACGGCGAGCATAAGATGCGCGGCTACTATGGCATAGATAAAAAGTTTTCGGTTCATACCTTGCCCCTTTGGCGCTGGATGGAGGGATAAAGATTCACCCGTAAATCGTAGGTGTGGCGAATTTACGGATAGATGATCACACGATTTACGCCGCGCGGCCTGAGTTTCAGGAGCGCTCACACCCGTAGCGGATCGTTCTCCGGTCAAGGCTTGCGTAAGCCCTGGGTCAATCGAAGTCAGCAATCAGTGCTATGATTACAGTGTAGCTGAATTATAAAAAAAAGACAATGCTCAGGTTCAGGTAAAAATTCATTTTTACTCTGGTAGGTCATGGACGGAATAGTTACCAAACTGCAAGAAGGTCTCTGGGTGTGTTGGCGGGCCAAAGCCAAACCGTGCATAGAATTTGTGCGCATCTAAGGTGCGCAAGAGCCAGACCGGCACCGCTTTGAGCTTGGGGTGCTCCAATATCGTTTGGACCAACCATGTGCCCAGCCCACGGCGACGATGCTCTCGCAACACAAAAAGATCCGCCATATAGAGGTGCGTGGTATAATCGGTGATAACGCGCACGAATCCCACTTGCTTGCCGGTTTGTTCATACAGGCCAAAGCAGAGCGAGTGTTCAATACTTTGCTGAACTGTAGCAAGCGAGCGGCCTCTGGCCCAATAGGATTCTTCCGCCAAAAATCGGTGGATTTCAGCAATGTCCAGCCGCTTCCGGTCGCAACTAATCGTATAGTTGCCTTGGTGCCATTCGTAGATCATACTTTTTCCCGTCTCCACGGTGAATAACAATAAACCCTGCTGATACACATCAAGCAGACGATGGGGGCGGCAACTGTCGTTGACGAGTCTGGAATCCATGCCAGTACTGTGCCAGTGCTGACAGCAATATGGTATAAGTATAGCTTTCTTTCGCAGTTTATCCGCACTTCCTGCTGGTAAGTCCAGTTTCGGAAGCCGCACCCTTTTGCGGGTAGTTCTTAGCATGAAATTTACAACGTTCCACTGTAATAGACGAAACAATTCATTGGATGTAACGCATGAGCACAAAAGTTATCTATTCCATGTCGGGGGTCGGCAAAACTTACCCGCCGAACCGACAAGTTTTACGTGATATCAACCTTTCGTATTTTTATGGGGCCAAAATTGGTGTGCTGGGTCTGAATGGCTCGGGGAAGAGCACACTGTTGCGGATCATGGCGGGCGTCGAGCAGGAATATAACGGCGAAACCATGCTCACCCCCGGCTACACGATTGGCTATCTGGAACAAGAGCCACTCTTGGACAATAGCAAAACCGTGCGCAGTGTGGTGGAGGAAGGCGTGCAGGAAGTGGTCGACGCCCTGCACGAATTCGACGAGATCAATCTTAAGTTTGGCGAAGAACTCTCTCCCGAAGAGATGGACAAGCTGATCGAGCGCCAGGGCGAAGTGCAAGAAAAACTCGACGCGCTCAACGCCTGGGATCTGGATAGCCGTCTCGAATTGGCGATGGATGCGTTGCGCTGCCCGCCCGGCGATGCCTCGATCTCGGTCCTGTCTGGCGGAGAGCGCCGCCGCGTCGCGCTCTGTCGCCTCTTGCTCAAAGCGCCGGATATCCTGTTGCTGGACGAGCCCACCAATCACCTGGATGCTGAGTCGGTGGCCTGGTTGGAAACGCATTTGCAGGAATACCCGGGCACGGTGATCGCGGTCACCCATGATCGCTACTTTCTGGACAACGTCGCTGGTTGGATCCTGGAGCTGGATCGCGGCCATGGCATCCCGTGGCGCGGCAATTATTCCTCCTGGCTGGAACAAAAACAGGCCCGCCTGGCCCTCGAAGAAAAGGGCGAAGCGACCCGGCAGAAGACACTGCAGCGGGAATTGGAATGGTTGCGCATGGCCCCCAAGGCCCGCCAGGCCAAAAACAAAGCACGGATTACCCGCTATAATGAACTGGTGGCCCAAGAGCGTGAACGGGCCAATGAAGATCGAGAAATTTTCATCGCGCCCGGCCCTCGCCTTGGCGATGTTGTCATTCAAGCCGAAGGGCTCAGCAAAACGTACGGGGACAATCTACTGTACGAAAATTTGGACTTTGTGGTTCCGCCCGGCGCCATTGTCGGGATTATTGGGCCGAACGGTGCCGGGAAAAGTACCCTCTTCCGGATGATCATCGGCCAGGAGCAGCCGGATCGCGGCACGATCACCATCGGTAGCACCGTCAAGCTCGCCTATGTAGATCAAAGCCGCGAGTCGCTCGACGCCAACAAAACCGTTTGGGAAGAGATCTCCGAGGGCAACGAACAGTTGCAAATCGGCAACCGCCTGGTTAATTCGCGGGCCTATGTTGCCCGCTTTAATCTGGCTGGCACCGATCAGCAAAAGAAGATCGGCGCGCTCTCCGGTGGCGAACGCAATCGCGTGCATCTGGCCAAAATGTTGAAGTCCGGGGCCAATGTCATTCTCCTGGACGAACCGAGCAATGACCTGGATGTGAATACGCTGCGCGCGCTCGAAGATGCGCTCGAATCGTTTGCCGGTTCGGCGTTGATCATCTCGCACGATCGCTGGTTTTTGGATCGTGTTGCCACCCACATTCTCGCCTTCGAAGGGGATAGCGAGGTCTATTGGTTCCCCGGCAACTATAGCGAATACGAAGAAGATCGGCGACGTCGGCTCGGCCCCGCCGCGGATCGCCCGCACCGCATTACCTATCGCAAATTACGCCGTGCCTGATCTGGCCGCGTAGATAGCTGATAGAGAAATTAAATAGAGATCGCACAAATAGCGAGCAAGTAGGTGCGGTTAAAA
>CAZIRP010000058.1:0-37605 GCA_964541665.1 uncultured Caldilineaceae bacterium
TCGCCCTCGAGACTGGGAGTCGCTTCGCCATCCGCGAAGGTGGCCGCACCGTTGGCGCTGGTGTCATTACTGAGATCTTGAAGTAAGATACGGAATTCGAAACACAGGATACGGCATCAAGTTCGTATCCTGTGTTCTGGGTTCTTCAGTTAAATATACAGGCGAGTAGCTCAATTGGCAGAGCGGCGGTCTCCAAAACCGCAGGTTGCGGGTTCGATTCCTGCCTCGCCTGCCTGGACGGACCACCGGCTGACTAGGGCCGGTGGTCGTTTTCAGCATAGGATATAGTCGCATGGGTCGATCTGCTACCCCAGTCCGGGAAGAAAACGCAATTGTTCGTTATTTCAAAGATACACGCGCAGAAATTGGCAAAGTCACTTGGCCGACACGTGAAGAAGGGTTGCGGCTAACCTGGGTTGTCCTGGTAGTGACGATCCTGGCAACGATTGCCATTTTTGGCATTGATTTTCTGTTTGGTCTGCTGATTCGATTTATTATTTAGCGCTGCTCTGGGTATGAGGGCAGTCGCGATCAGCAGTGCATGAGTTAGGTCACGCTATTGGGGTGTGACAAAGGAGCGAGCGTGGATAGTAATCCTCGGCCATATCAGCCCAACGTGGAGCTGGACGACGAAGAACTCGCCGCCCTGGATGCTGAGATCGCCGCCCAACTGGATGCGGAAGCTCAGCAGGAGCAACCTTCCAGCCAGTGGTACGTCATCCACACGTACTCCGGGATGGAAAACAAAGTCAAGAAGAATATCGAGCACCGGGCAGAGACCATGGGGATGTCTGATCGCATCCACCAGGTGGTTGTGCCGACGGTAACCGAAATCGAAATTCGCAACGGTGTACGCCGCGAGGTCGAACGTCGTCTCTTCCAGGGATATGTCCTGGTCAATATGATCATGGATGAAGAGAGTTGGTATGTGGTGCGCAACACGCCCGGGGTGACTGGGTTTGTGGGCATGGGCAATAAGCCAACACCGTTGAGTGATACTGAAGTTGAAAAGATTCTCCGGCGTATTGAGTCGGACGAACCACGCCTCAAAGTCACCTATCAGTTGGGTGAGCAAGTCCGGATTATCGACGGGCCCTTTGCCGAGTTCAGTGGCAAGGTGCAAGAGATCGACGAAGCCAAAGGCAAGGCCAAGGTCCTGGTCAGCTTCTTCAATCGGGATACACCGGTTGAGGTGGACTTTTTACAATTAGAGCGCTTTACGTAAAACATATTCGTGAAGCTAGCTGCTGGGAGCCGACCACAGTCGCCAACTGTGCGTTGCAATCGCAAGGCGTTTACCAGCGCTAGAAGGAGCAAATCATGGCAAAGAAATTAAAAGCACTGGTCAAGTTGCAATTGCCCGCGGGGAAAGCCAATCCTGCGCCCCCTGTCGGTACCGCTTTGGGCCCGCAAGGCGTCAACATCATGGGCTTCTGCAAAGAATACAATGCCCGCACCCAAGGCCAGATCGGCCAGATTATTCCGGTTGAGATCACGATCTTCACCGACGGCTCGTTTACCTTTATCACCAAAACGCCGCCGGTTGTCGATATGATCAAAAAAGCCGTGAGTATCTCCAGCGGCAGCTCCGAACCGAACAAAACCAAGGTTGGGAAATTGGGGCGCCAGCAGGTGCGCGAGATCGCCGAAGTGAAGCTGAAGGATCTGACCTCGGTCAGCATCGAAAGCGCCATGAAGATGGTTGAAGGCACTGCGCGCAGCATGGGTGTGACGATTGTTGACTAATTGACGTTCGATAGAAATTAAGTGGGAGGGGCCAGGCCCCGTCCGTACCACGGAGAAAAATAATGGCAAAACACAGTAAGCGATTTAAAGCAGCCCAAGCCAACGTCGTGCCGCTGCAATATTATAGTCCAGCGGACGCCATCCAACTGGCCCAGGCAAATGCCACCGCCAAGTTTGATGAGACGCTCGAAGTCCATCTGCGCATGGGTGTTGACCCGCGCTACGCCGAACAACAAGTGCGTGGCGTGGTGACGCTGCCGAGTGGCACAGGTCGTACAGTGCGGATCCTGGTCTTTGCTGGCCCAGATGGGGCGGCGTTGGCCCAGGAAGCTGGCGCGGATTATGTCGGTGCCGAAGATCTGGCGGAACGAATCCAGGGTGGTTGGCTCGATTTTGATGTTGTCCTCGCTACGCCCGATATGATGCGTGTTGTTGGCCGCCTGGGTCGTGTACTGGGCCCGCGTGGTCTGATGCCTACGCCCAAGACCGGGACCGTGGTAGCCCCCCAGGATATTCCTCAGGTCATTCAGGAAGCCCGCTTGGGCCGTGTGGAATTCCGGGTGGATAAGACCTCCAACATTCATGTGCCGATTGGCAAAGTCAGCTTTAGCAGCGACAAATTGCTCAAGAATCTGGCTTCATTGATGGAGGCCATTGTTGCGGCCAAACCTGCTGGGCTCAAGGGGAATTACATCCATCGCGTCACCCTAGCCAGCACCATGGGCCCAGGCGTAAAGGTAGATCTTACGCAGGCAACGGCAATGAAGGCAGATAGCTACTAAACTACCTGCTACATGGGCAGATTTGGTGGAAGCGCCCAATTGCAGTTATACTTGGCTCTCTGTTGCTGAACGCTGTGTGTTGTTCTCGAGTGCAACTGCACTTGATGAGCGCAACAGTTGATACCTGACAATTGAAACGATCTTCGGCTGAAGACAGCAGGTGCAAGCGTAAATGTGCTTTCCAGCACAGCCTGCCGAGGCGAAGTCATTAGATAGGTGTAAGCGGCCCCTCGCCGCTTGAAATAACCTCTTGTGACTGACTCCTCTACGTCTGCCGTAGGGGAGTTTTTGATTGGTATATCTTCATAATGCAGTAGCTGAGCAGAGCACACCGCGCAACCGGTTGGGTTCTTGCTCGAAACCTGGATGGAAGGGAGGAATGTAGCTTGCCACTTACACGCGATAGAAAGGTCGAGCTGATCGAAAGTTACAAAACTGCGCTCAGTGAATCATCGGCCGTCATCTTTACGAATTACAAGGGGGTCAGCGTCGCCCGGATCAACTCATTACGGGCCAAGCTGAAGGAGAGCAATAGTTCCTACGTGGTGGTCAAAAACACCTTGTTGGGCATTGCTTACGAGCAATTAGGGCGCACCGTCCCAACAGATTTGCTGGATGGGCAGAATGCGGTCGCCTTTATTGGCGAAGATATCGGCAAAGGTGTCAGCGCGCTCAAGGACTGGATCCGCGAGGCCAAGCTGGTGGAAATCAGCGGGGCTGTGCTGGATGACGCCATCCTGAATGCGCAACAAGCCGAAGCGTTGTCAGACTTGCCAACCAAAGAGCAAGTATTGGCCTCGATTTTGGGGGCCATCAATGCCCCGGCCAGCAACCTGGCCCGCATACTCAACGCGCCGCAATCAAGCCTGGTGCGTGTGATCAACGCCTATGTCGAAAAGCAAAATGGAGCCGAAGCCGCCTAAATTGGGGGTTGTGGCCAAGACATAGTTCGAGCAGTGCGTTGGTGATTTGATGGTTGTGGATTGAAAACGAAAAAGTTTGAAAAATAATTTTGGAGGATATTGGATCATGGCAGATTTGCAAGCGATCAAGGAACAACTAGATTCGTTGACCCTGTTGGAAGCCGCCGAACTGGTCAAATTGTTGGAAGAATCCTGGGGTGTTAGCGCTGCTGCACCGGTAGCCGTGGCTGCTGCTGGCGCGGGTGCTGCTGCCGCTGCCCCAGTTGAAGAGCAGACCGAGTTTGATGTGGTCCTCAAGGACGTCGGTGCCAAGAAGATCAACGTGATTAAGGTTGTTCGCTCGCTTACCAACCTGGGCTTGAAGGAAGCCAAGGATCTGGTCGAGAGCGCGCCAGCCCCGGTGTTGCAGGCGGTCAGCAAGGAAGCCGCTGACGATGCCAAGAAGCAACTCGAGGCTGAAGGCGCCCAAGTCGACGTCAAGTAAGCTACGGTTTACTCAACGCTTTACAAATAAACAGCCGAGGCAAGTTTACACAAGAACTTGCCCCGGCTGTTTTGTTTCTACCGCCAAGCCCAGCCTCATTCACCATTTAAAGCAGGGCTTCTTCAGGCCGGGCTCAGCGAAAATCGGTAGCTGCTCTTTCTGGCGTAATTTCCCCATTTAAGACGCGGGACAACATTTGCTGCAATTGGCGGGCAAAGTCGGTGAGCGAGCGATCACCCGGCAAGGCAAGTGCCCCCTCCAACTGGGGGCGAATCACCGCTTTGAATGGGAGCGTGTCGGGCCACTCTTCCAGGGCAACGGGACGAGTCGGCAGCCAATGCGTAGCCAAGGTCAGCTCACCATGCAAGGCAGGCTCAAGCAGATAGTCGAGTAAGGCCAATGCCTGGCTCCGCCGATTTTCATCACTCGTCAAAATGGCGAAGGCGTACACCCGAGCAATGGTCTGCGGTGAATCAGTTGAGCGCGGTAACGGCCCGGCGCGATAGATCGGGGCGGGAACCAGTTGAGCCAGGTATTGGCTGGCAGGCAAACTCGCCAGGGTTGCTGTCCCCGCGCCCAGCGCCGACCAGATAGCATTGGCCGAGGTATAGGTCATCAATTCGGGCGGCAAGACCCCAGCCGATTGGCCTTGTACCAAATCGGTAAATAGGGTTGCCAGGGCCGCGGTATTGACCGAGCCGTCCAATATGGTTTCGCCCCCTACACTTAGATAGTGCAAAAAGACCCAATCATCCACCAACCCGTTTTGCCCTGCCCCCTGAAACACAAACCGTTCATCGCTCGCCAACAATTCAGCCCAGGTAGCCGGGGGTGAGGTCACAACCTCGGGGTTGTAAACCAGCTGCAGGAGATCGGCAAAATAGGGGAAACCATAGAGATTATCATTGATGGTCACGGCATCGAGCGTGAATGGGTAATAGCCCTCTGCGGTCACCAATTCGGTGAGCGTCACGGGTTGGATCAGTCCCAATTCGGCCACTTGCCACAATTGTTGCGCATCCAGCAAGATGAGATCAGGCAGGATCGCCGGGGCCACCCGTTGCGCAGAACGCAGATAATTCAGCAGGCTGGCCTGTCCCCTATCACTCTTCGGCACAATCTCTACGATCAGATCGGGCTCCTGGGCAGCAAAATTCTCCACCGCGGCGGACAAGAGCTGCGCGGCCTCGCTCTCGGCAGCAGGCAATAAGGGCGCCTGCACCCAAACCGTCAACGGGCGCATTTCCAGAGCTGCTTCCGTTGCCAAGGCAATGGCCGTCGGGGTTTGCTGCACGGTTGGCGACCCAGTTGGGCCAGAGGGCGCAAGGGTGGGCGGCCCTTGCTGGCAACTAAGCAGCCCCAACAACAAGCCACAGAGCCCGAACAACGTCAATTTTAGGAAAGGCTGGGTGCGGAAAAAGCTCACCATGGGGTCAAGTGATTCAAACTCTTTGCGTGCTAGACAGGAGAAGTTCCACCCGAACAACTGCGAAACTTCCAGCCAGATTGGATCTGCTTGTGACTAGTATACCATAAGTTCCGCAAGCCCCTTGCACCGCGCTGCCCGTGCGGCACGTTCGCATGAACGCGTAAAGTCATTTGGCAGCGAGATCACCCTATGTTAAAATTTTAAGATTGCTCGTTAAGAAGGCACAGATTTCGTTCCCTGTTTGTGCTGCATCTGAGCGAACCTCGTTGCTGTTTAACTCGGTTTGGATAAGTCAGGAAGTAGGCAACATTGAGTGGAACTGAGTTGGTGTATGGCTATGAGTCTATCTTTGCCCTGCTCCAACGCGCCCTGCAATCACCCACCGGCCACGGTCAAGGCCGTCCCCATCAGGCGACGCTTTTTCTGGGTGCTCGACAGAGCGGGAAACGCACCCTTGCCCAAGCATACGCGCAACTGATTCTCTGCCAGGATCGTGCACACGCACCGTGTGGTGCCTGCCGAGCGTGCCGCTTGATGAGCCGGGGAAGCCATCCCGATTTTCGGCTCATCCAACCGCTGGGCAAGGATGGCACGGTCGATCGGCTCAATGGGGCGATCCGCAGCGAACAAGCCAGCGAATTGATCCACGATGCGGCGTTGCGCCCAATTGAGGGTGCCTACAAAGTTTTTCTGATCCAGGATTTCCAGCAAGCCAACGATACCTTCGCCAATAAATTGCTGAAGACCTTGGAAGAACCGCCGGATCACGTTGTCTTATGCCTGACCGCGACGGACCGGGCCAGCGTGCTGCCAACGATCATCAGCCGCTGTCGCATCATCGAATTGCGGCCCCTGGCCCCCACAACAATCGCCCAGGCTTTGCAAACCAGGTGGCAGGCCACGCCTGAACAAGCCGATTTGTTGGCGCGTCTGGCCAATGGACGGCTGGGCTGGGCCGTGGAGCAATTGACCCAACCCAGCGAACAACAAACCCGCTTGCAGCAGTTACAATTGCTCTGGCAATTGCTGGCGGCGGACCGAGTGGAGCGTCTGGCGGTTGCCGAACAGCTGGCAAGCAATCGCAACAATGAGCAATTGTTTGGCCTGTTGGAAACATGGCTCACCTGGTGGCGCGACCTCTTGTTGACCCAAGTCGGCTGCGGTGATCAATGTGCCAATCTCGATCAGCTAACCGTGTTGCAGCAACAAGCGCAACAGGTGCCCCTACCGGCAATCCAGCACTATCTCAAGTTGCTGCGCCAGATCGAAGGGTATCTGCATCATACGGTGAACACTCGGCTGGCGCTGGATGTCTTATTTTTGCAGATGCCCGGCCTGGCCCCCCAACCTGGCGTAACTTCGTAGCTGATGGTACGCAGCGCCGATTTAGCATCAACGCGCCCCACTTGTTGATGAGTGCATCCTTCATTGGCACTTGCGTACCATACGTTCATAAAGGAGTCTACCAATTCATGCCCATTGTCGTGGGTCTTCAATTTGAACCAGTCACCAAGGTCTATCACTTCGACCCGAATGGCTTGCTTGATTTAATGAGTCAGGATTTTGTGATCGTCAATACGGCCAAGGGCTTGGAGATCGCCCAGGTGGTCGAACCTCCTCACCACATTGAAGCGCGCGAAGTGGTCGGGGAGATCAAGAATGTCTTGCGCCGCGCCACCGCGTGGGATCTGGTGCAGAAAGACCTGTGGGGCCGCAAGGAGCGAGAAGCCCTGGCAGTCTGCCGAGCCAAGGCGCGCGAACATCAACTCGAAATCAAGATTGTCCGCTGCGATTATAATTACACGGGCGGGCGGCTGCTCGTCTACTTTTCCTCCGAAGCACGGATCGACTTTCGCGGGCTTGTGCGTGAGCTGGCACGCATCTTCCGGACGCGCATCGAGATGCGCCAGATCGGGGTGCGCGACGAGGCCAAATTGTTGGATGGGGTGGGCAAATGTGGGCGGCAACTTTGCTGCACCAGTTGGCTACGCGAATTCACCCCGGTCAGCATTCGCATGGCCAAAAACCAACAATTGCCGCTCAACCCGGAAGAGATCAGCGGGGTCTGTGGCCGTTTGCTCTGTTGCCTCTCCTACGAAGATGCTCATTACAAAGAGCAAAACAAAAAGATGCCCAAGCTCGGGGCCGAGGTGGTTACCCCACAAGGGATTGGCCGGGTACGCCATATTCACCCGCTCAAAGAGACGGTGACCGTGGTGCTCGAAAACAGAGCTTATGCCGAATTTGGGGTCGCAGAGCTGATCGTCAACAAGAGCAGCGGCGGGAGTGGTTGCAGCACCTGTGGGGGGTGTACGGTCAAGCGGCGGGCCAGTGCCGAAGAGGATAATGCACGCATCCGCCAGCAGATGGCTGCCCAGGCTCCCGAGCAGGAAGAGAGCCACGCCGAGGCTCAGGCGGATGAAAAACCAGCCGCGAGCCGCTCGGGCCGCCGCCGTCGTCGCCGGTCGGATCGGGCAGAGAAATAGCTCAATCACCTCAATAAAAAGCGGGAGCAGTGTGTGCTGCTCCCGCTTTCTTATCTACTTTGTGAACCACCTTCAACAGCACTCAGAGTCTGTCCGTAAAGTCTGCGCCAATCGATGCTGGTGAGTCCAGTTTCAGGAGCCGCAACCAGTCTACGGATAGGATCTTCGCGCAAATCTTAATGGCCCCTAGCCCCACAAACCCAGCCGAGACGAGCCACAACCAATTTACGAAGCGCGCCTTGCTTGGCCCACTGTTTCCTGTACAAGTTTACTGGCTTACGCTAGCCCAATCCGCGGATTAAGGCTTTGCGTAAGCTGTGTATTGCCACCGGCTTCAGTCTATCCGTAAATGCTGCGCCAATCGATGCGGGTAAGCCCAGCTTCGGGAACCGCAACCAGGTTACGGATAGGGTCTTAGCCTACGCTACTGTGGCCCCGCGTTTGTAGATTGCCATACGGACAGCAGTTCGTTCATTACCTTCAATATCTACTTCAGTAAAGCTTGGTACTGCCATCAGATCAATCCCATCCTCTTGCAGATAGCCGCGGGCAATGGCAATGGCTTTGATCGCTTGATTGACAGCACTTGCCCCAATTGCTTGCATTTCAGCAAAGCCTTCGTCCCGCATTACCCCTGCAATTGCGCCGGCAACGGCCGTTGAACGTGATTGTGCAGAGACCTTGATGAGCTCAGCCATGTTAGTGTGCCTCCTAGAAAGAACGTGGAACTGTAATGTCTGCCGGTTAGATGGGCAAGCCGCAACCGAATCGCCTGCCTCTGATTGAGAGGACGAGTTCGCCTGAGGAAAGATACGTCGCTTAGCTGGCAAAAAGCTTACCGTTTCTTATTGCATTTTTTTTCCCAGATGTAACAAAAAATTCAGTCACCTTCCAGGGTATGCTGATTATACGGTAGAAATCTCACTTTAGAGCTTACTGGTTGCTTTCATTTTTCTGTGGGCGCGGAATCATTGCCAACATCGGTTGCGCCGAAATTAGCCCGGTGTTATCATAGCCCTCTAGGATCCGGTGTGTTGTTTGAGCGAGCGTCACCCCAGACACTTCCCCGCAGACGAGGCACAAACGCTTATTCAAACGTATTGACAGCGAGGAGATCGTTTATGGATCGCAACCAGGTTCGCCAGGTGTTGACCGCTCAATTCTATCAATCGCTTGCCGAGAACAATGTCCAAGTGCAGTCGATTCCCCAAAACGAGCTACAGGGGATCGTCAATGCCTTGGCCGATGGCGTCTTTGCTGCCGTCGCAGCCATAGAAGCTGAAGCCGATGTACCACCAGCCACCAGCCGGACGGCGTCTCTTAATATTACTACCGAGGCCTCTGACGTAGAAGAAAAACTTTGGCGGGGTCGCCCTTATCTCTCGATCGGCACCATCTACGAATTGACCACCCAACGTTTGCGCATTATTCATGGGATATTTGGCAACTCGATCGAGGAGATCGAACTGGTGCGGGTGAAGGATACGCACGTCAAACAACATATAGGCGAACGCATGTTGGACGTGGGTGATATTACGATCTTCAGCGAAGACCCGTCACAGCCAGAAGTTATGTTACACAATGTGAGGGACCCGCTGCAGGTGCGCGAGTTGATCCGTACGGCCACCAACCACGAGAAAGAACGGCGCGGTGTGCGCTATCGCGAAGAGTTTTGACCCATGAAACCACCTGTCGAGCTTGAGGCAGTGATCGCGGTGGCCCAGCAGGCCGGGCAACTTGTCCGCAAGATGCGCCGAGCCGGTTTGCACCACATCCAGAGTAAATCCACCGAGATCGATCTCGTCACCGAGGCTGATCTCGCCAGCGAAGCTTATCTGCGCGACGCATTGGGGCAACTCTATCCAGCCGCCGATTTCTGGGGCGAAGAGAGCAATCAAGCCCCGGCCAGTGAGTTTTATTGGCTGGTGGACCCCATCGATGGCACGGTGAACTATGCGAATGGCTTGGCTTTCTACTCTGTGACCGTGGCCTTTTGCCAGGGCGAGCAGGCCCTGCTCGGGGTGACGGTCGAGCCAGCGAGCGGTCGCACCTATGCCGCCCAGGTCGGCGAAGGCGCGTTCCTGCGCGAACCCGAGGGCGATGCCCAACCGCTCACGACCAACCGGGTGGATCAACTGAGTCGTGCCTTTCTCACCACCGGTTTTCCCTATCACCGGACCCACCAGGGCGACAACAACACCGCCGAATTCGAAGCATTTATCCGCCATAGCCAGGGGGTGCGCTGCATGGGCTCGGCCGCGCTCGACCTGGCGCATGTCGCGTATGGGGCTATGGCTGGCTATTGGGAAGCCTGGCTCAACCCGTGGGATGCTGCGGCAGGGGTGCTCTTTGTACGCGAAGCTGGGGGCATGGTTACCGATTATACCGGGTCCGACTGGACATTTGCCAGCCGCACACTCGTCGCCAGCAACGGCCAGGCCAACCTGCATGAGGCGATGTTGGCCCAAATTGCCCAAGCCCGGGCAACCTTATCCAACGCTTTGATCTAATCGATCTATCCGTAAATCCTGCACTATCCGGCCTTCAGGCTGATCACCGGGCGGCGCGCTGGTTTATGGATAGTGTTTTTTGCGCAAATTTCCTGCACCCATCGATTCCAGGGAGAAATCAACGATGCGTCCTAACAAGCTGCGCCAGATCCTGCAAGCCGGCAAGCCCAGCATCTCCACTCATGTACATGGCACCTGGCCCTCGCTCATCGAGGCGGTCGGGCACACTGGCCTGTATGATTATGTCGAATTTGTGGCCGAATATGGCCCGTACGATCTGCACGATCTGGACAATCTCTGCCGAGCCGCGGAAATTTACGATCTCGGCATGATGATCAAGGTCGATTACGAACCCCATCGCTTTGTGGCCCAGCGCGCGGTGGGCTCTGGCTTTGGCAGCGTGCTCTTTGCCGATTGTCACACTGTGGACGAGGCCCGCGATTGTATCCTCTCGGTCAAGCCCGACACCCCGGAAGATGGCGGGACGTACGGCGTGGGCACCCGGCGTTTTGCCTACATGGGCTATGGCGGCTCGCCCGACTATGTGCAGGCGCTGCGCGATATTGTGGTCATGCTGATGATCGAAAAGAAAGGGGCGGTCGAACAACTCGAAGAGATCCTCGCCCTGCCCGGCCTCGATATGATCCAATGGGGCGGGGCCGATTACAGCATGAGCATCGGCAAGGCTGGTCAGCGCCGCGACCCAGAAGTCAAGGCCACCGAGAAACGGGTGATCGAAACCGCGTTGCGAATGGGCGTGCAACCGCGCGCGGAGATCAATTCCGCGGACGAGGCCAGGTATTATCAGGATTTGGGGGTGCAGCATTTTTGTATCGGCACCGACATCAGCATTCTGTTTCAGTGGTGGAAGACCAATGGCGAAGCGTTGCGCAAAGTGGTCTTTGGCTAAGTAAACCCCAGAAGCTGCCTGGGAATCCACAGATTCTCAAGATGACACAGGTTTCCGGCTTTTCTGTTGTGAAATCTGCGCAGCTCACACGGCGTGACGCAGATTTTACAGTTCTGGGTTTATGGAGCAACGACTCAAGTTGACTGCTGATTCAATGGTGATGGTTCAATGACACGCAATGTGCCCCAAGCGCCCACCAATGTCGAAAAATTACGCGGCCTGCCGTGGAGCATCGCCGGAGATGCAGCGGTTACTGTCTTTGCTCAGCTGATCTTCTTTGGTTCGGTCTTTGTCCTCTTTCTGGATGAATTGGGCCTCAACAAGACCCAAATCGGCTCACTCCTGTCGCTGATCCCCTTTTGCGGCCTGATCGCTTTGCTGATTGCACCCGCGACCGCGCGCTTTGGGTACAAGCGCACCTTCATCACCTTCTTTGGCATTCGTAAAGTGATCACCGCCGGGCTCTTGTTGACGCCATGGGTGGTCACCCAGTTTGGCCCAACCTGGGCCATGATCTATGTTGCGGTCATCACCGGGGGCTTTGCCCTGACCAAAGCCGTGGGAGACACCGCGGCCTATCCCTGGGTGCAGGAATATATCCCCGACAGTGTGCGCGGGAAATATTATGCCACGAGCAATCTCTTCACCACGCTCGCCGCCTTTGTCACGGTGACCAGCGCCGGGTTTGTGATCAACCAATTCGCTGGGCTGACCGGCTTTATCTGGCTGATTGCGGTTGGGGTGGTCTTTGGCGTGATTTCGGTGATCTCCTATGCGCAAGTGCCGGGCGGGGCACCCCAGCAAGCGGCCCGGGCTGATCTGGGCAAGATACTCCTGGCCCTGCGCGATGGTAATTTTGTCCGCTACATGGTCGGCGTCAGCCTGGTGATCGTCGGCTTTGTCCCGCTGCTCTCCTTCTTGCCGCTCTTTATGCGCGAACAGGTGGGACTGCCCGAAAGTTATGTGATCCTCCTGGCCAATGGCAACCTGGCGGGCGGGCTGCTGGCGGGTTATCTGTGGGGCTGGGCGTCGGATCGCTACGGCAGCAAGCCCGTCATGCTGAGCGGGCTGTCGATCCGCCTGATGCTCCCCATTCTCTGGTTTCTGATGCCCCGCGCTTCCGAGTGGAGTTTGCCCGCTGCGCTGGGCATTGCCGCCTTGCAGGGCATTGGCGATGTTGGTTGGGTCATCGGCTCGGCGCGGCTGCTCTTTGTGAGCGTGGTACCGGCCAAAGAAAGCATGGCCTACATGGCGCTCTATTACGCCTGGGCCGGGCTGATCACCGGGTTGAGCCAGGCGCTCGGCGGCTCATTGCTCGATCTAGTTGCGGGTGTGCGGGGAGCGATTGGCCCGTTTGCCGTTGACCAATACACCGTCCTGATGATCTCCGCGTTCTTGCTGACCTGTCTGGCGATTGGGCTGTTAGGGTCGGTGCGGGCGGATAATCTCATGAGTGTCGGGCAATTTGCGGGGCTCTTTTTTCATGGCAACCCCCTGCGCGCCATCGAATCGATTGTGCGCTACCAGCGGGCACGCGATGAGCGCGCCGCGGTCTTCAATACGCAACGGCTGGGCCAGGCCCAGAATCTGCTGGCCGTTGATGAGCTGTTGGATGCCCTGCGCGACCCGCGCTTTAATGTGCGCTACGAAGCGATCATCGCGCTCTCGCGCATGCCCGCGGATGCCCGCCTGACCACCGCGCTGGTCGAGATTTTGCAGGGCAAATCGCCCGCGCTCAGTGTGATCGCGGCCTGGGCCCTGGGGCGGATCGGTGACCGCAACGCCATTGAACCGTTGCGCGCCGGGCTGCATTCGCCCTACCGTTCGATCCAATCCCACTGCGCACGTTCGTTGGCCACCCTGGGCGACCGCGGGATGATCCCCCTGTTGCTCAAGCGGTTACCGGGTGAAAGTGATTATGGTTTGCAGGTTGCCTACGCATCCGCGCTGGGCAAAGTAGGCGCTACCCGGGCCATTGGGCCGATTCTCAGGCTTTTGGGCGAAGCGGATGATGAAAGTACGCAGAACGAATTGGCGCTGGCGGTCGCCCGTTTGGTTGGCAGCGAAGATTCATTTATTCGGCTGTTGCGGGCCACCCGCGATGAACCCGGCACCCCGCTGGCGCAAGCATTGACCGCGCTGCAGCGCCAATGGAGCAGGAGCAACCGCAGTGAACAGGATTGGCAGCCATTGCTCCAAATTACGATTGACACCCTCGCCCAGAACGATCTGAACCGGGGGATCGCCGCGTTCCAACAATTTATCCACGCGCTGCCACTTGACCGCTGGCAATCGACCACAGCGAGCGTATTGCGCGCCTGTGCGGCCCACTTTGCCGGGCCGGGGGAAACCCGCTTCGAGTACATCCTGTTGGCGATCCACACCCTGCAGCACGAAGCTCAACTGTAACTTACACCAAACGCCGCCATGCGTTCCTACGCTACGGGGACTTCGGCGAGGTGCGTCAACAGAGCCGCGCCAGTTTTGATGCCCGCGATAAAGCGCTCGATCTCCAAGTTTTCATTCGGCGCGTGATTGGCTTCATCCGCATTGGCGTAGGGGATGACAAACGCGGGGATGCCCAAAATCTTGGTAAAGACATAGTCGGGCAGGCTGCCCCCCATCGATGGGATCAACAGCGGGGCGACTCCTTGCGCCTCGGTAAGCGCGGCCACGAGCGCCGGGGTAAACGGCGAGTCGAGCGGCGTTTTGGAGGGAGCCATGCTGCCCTGACGCACCACTTCAACAGCCGGTGCATGTTGCTGAACGTGGGCTTCCACTTTGGCAAAAATTTCTTCCGGGGTCTGCGCTTCCACCAGCCGAATATCACATTTGGCCACGGCCCTGCTCGGCAAAACCGTCTTCGAACCCGGGCCGCCATACCCCCCGTGCAACCCGTTGATCGTCAACGTGGGCCAGAGCGATAACCGGTCGTAAAAGGGGCGCGCGTGTGGCTGGTCAAAGTGGGTCAGGCCCAACGTCTGCCGGATTTCGTCCACATCCACGGGTAACTTGGCCAAGGCCTGGCGTTCAAGTTCGCTGGGCGGCAAAACCTGATCGTAAAAACCGTCGATGGTGATTTCACCACGCTCGTTTTTCATTGTCGCCAGCAGATGCACCAACGTCCAGATCGGGTTGGGCGCGACCCCACCCCAGTTGCCGGAATGGAGATCCTGGGTGGCCCCTTGCGCGCGCAATTCAAAGGAGAGCACGCCACGCACGCCAAAGCGAATGCACGATTGCCCATTCTCGTGCACCGGCCCATCCGCGGTGATCACCAAATCCGCGGCCAGCAGATCGCGGTGTTCGCGCACAAAATCGGCCATGTGCGGGCTGCCCACTTCTTCTTCGCCCTCCAACAGCACAATCACGTTACAGGGCAGGGTTTGCTGCACGGCCAGCAAACTTTCAATTGCCAAAAGCTGCGCAAAATGTTGACCTTTGTTATCCCCAACCCCGCGCCCATAGAGCCGACCATTGCGGATCGTCGGTTCGAATGGCGGCGAATGCCAGGCCTCGAGCGGATCGGGCGGCTGCACGTCGTAATGGCCGTAGAGCAGCACGGTCGGCTTACCTGGCGCATCGTTGCGCCGCCCAACAATCACCGGCCAGCCGGGGGTGGCGACTGTCTGCGTTACCAGGCCCAATGCCTGAAACTGCGTGACCAGAAAATCAGCGACTTCGGCCATCCCCGTCCCGTGCGCGCTGATGCTGGGCCGCCGCACATAATCGATCAAACGGTCGATAAAGGGTTGCCGCCGGGCATCGATATGGGCAAAAACCGCGGCCAAAGGGGCTGCGTTGGTCATGGGGCCCTCCTTTCTGGGTTGTAGATCGCAGGATCAAGCGCGCCGATTCGGTCCACAAATCGGGACGGCTGCGGTGGGTTCAACAGGGCTGGCAAATCGCGGGTGAGGATCGGCGGCAAGAGCGGCTGCTGGGCCAGCTCGGCGAGTGGAATCCAGCGCACGGCCACTTGATGCGGGTCGGGCTGCGCGGGCAAGTGCGGCTCGCTCCCCGGCAGCAACTCGCAGCGGAAGATCAAGCCCAGTTTGTGCAGCGGGCCATAGCGTTCCTCATCGTGGGGTGGGAAGTATTCAACAACCAGCAGCAGCGGCCCGACCGTCACCTCGGCACAGGCTTCTTCGCGTACTTCGCGCTGCAAGCCCGCGACAATCGATTCCTGGGAGTCGATGCCGCCGCCGGGCAAATTGAAGTGCGGGCCCGTCGCGTCGTGGAACTCGATCAGCAGCAGCTTGTCGTCGCGGACGATCACAGCATTCGCGCCCACGCGCATGTTATAGAATTGGTGCATCGTGCTCAACTCCCAATGAGCTGCAAGCCAGTCAAAAACAGCAGCAGATAAATGGTGCGTTGAAACCAGGTATTATCAAACCGGCGATTGAGCCAGATGCCAAGTTGCACACCCAACAACGCCACCGGGGCCAGGAGCAGAATGGTGACCAAATTGCCCACGCGCAACAAACCCAGGTAGCTGTAAGGGATCAATTTGACCACATTCAGGCTGGCAAAGAGAACCACCGTGGTACCGACAAACAGATCACGCGATAGACGCTGCGGCAAAATATAGATGATGGCAAAGGGGCCGCCAGCATGAACCAAGGTCGAACCGATCCCGGTGAAAATCCCCAGGAAGGCACCGATGCTCGCGGGAAAATGCGCTTGCGCCAATGCCCCGACGATCAGCGTTCGAGCCAGTTGGAAGATCACAAAGCCAATCGCCAGCAGGCCGACGCAGACGCGCAACATGCGAGCATGTTCGGCAAAATAGCCAAAGAGCAGCGCGCCCACAAAGACGCCGACAATCGCGCCCGGCAACAACGCCAGCAAACTGGCGCGATCAAAGGTGCGATAATAGTGGCGCAACGCCAGGCAATCGGCAATCAACAAGATGGGTAACATCAGCGCGGCGGCTTCGGGCACCGGGATCGTCAGCGCGATCAGCGGGGTCGACACAATGCCAACCCCGCCGCCGAAACCAGCTTTATCTATCCCCAACAAGAGGATGGCGAACATCGCCACCGGCCAAAAGACCAACGGATACTCGGGCAATCCAGGCATAACATCCGAATGTAGTGTGCAGGTGATGGGTAAACAAGTAGACAGGTCGCCAGAGCGTGTCTACCTGTCTACTCAGCCTTATTCCTCCCCAGTATACACTACCCGGTAGATATTGCCGTTTTGATCATCGCTGATAAACAATTCGCCATTGGCACCCACTGCCAGGCCAGCGGGTCGGCCCCAGGCGCGGCCACAATTCTGCGTTTCATCATCCCGGAAGCCGGTGACAAAGGGTTGTCCCTCAACGGGCATACCATCCTGCACCACGATCATCTGCACCCGGCAATCGCGCGGGACCGCGCTGTCCCACGAGCCATGATAGGCCACAAAGAGATTGCCCTGATAATCGGCAGGGAACGCCGTGTGGCTGTAGTGCACCATGCCCAAAGGCGCCTGATGGGCCAGATCGGTGAAGAGGGCGGGCACGGCCGCGCTGCAATCGGCCAGATAGGCATCGAATGGGATGCGCTCATCGCGGGCTTCCGTGGCATCAGCGGGCACAACGCCCATTTCGCTGGTGTAGCAATAGGGCCAGCCATAATGTTGACCACCCTCAACGTCGATCACAATCTCTTCGGGCGGCAATTCATCGCCCAGGCCATCGCTGCCATTGTGATTGGCCCACAGGCGGCCATCGGGCAAGAAGAGGAAATCCACACTATTGCGCAAGCCCTCGGCCCAGACAGGATGCCGACTCTCGTCTGCATCAGCCACAAAGGGATTGTCTGCGGGGATCGAGCCGTCCAGGTTGAAGCGCAAGATCACGGCCCGGCGGCGGTCGCTTTCCACATCAATATTGCTGCTCGAGCCAGCCGCCACATAGAGCAAGCCATCCGGCCCGATGTGTACGGTGCGCGAACTGTGCCCACCACCGCTGGGAATGTTGTCGGTCACGGTGACTTGCTCGTCGGCATCGGCGAAATCGCCATCGCCATTGTGGTCGCTCAAACGCACGATCTGATCATTAGCCGCAACATAGAGCGAACCATCGTGCCATTCCAGGCCGTGCGGCCCATTCAGCCCTTCCGCCACCACCTGGCGTTCATCGGCCACCCCATCGCCATCCGCATCCGGCAGGCGACTTACCACATTCGCGCCGCGCTCGGCCACATAGAGCGCCCCATCCGGCCCGGTCGCCATCAGGCGCGGCTCATCCAACCCGGCGTGATAGAGATTCAAGGCGAAGCCCGCAGGGACTTGCAGCCGAGTCACGTCGCTGGCGTCTGCGGCAGGATTTGCCGACTCGACCACCTGGGCAATCGGCGGCATGGTGCAACCTGCCAACCCAGCCATCAGCCATAAAGAGATCCAAAACCAATGTTTCATGAGCATTCCTTTCAGCGGCCTGGCACCCGGACAGCGTTTTGCTGCGCCCTGCGTAACCGCCAATCCCTAAAAAATTCCCTGGCAGCGCATGGTCGCTGCGCGATCATTTTTACCGAACCACGAGTTTTCCTTCGTGTACTTCGTGCCCTTCGTGGTAAAAAAGCTTGTGCCCCTGCTTCTCTGCGATTGATTCACCCCCTATCAATAGCGGAAAATCGGATGCTTGTCCAGGCAGCTCGGCCTATTTTGTGGTTACAGGATCGGGTCGATTGTCTGCTCTGTCGGAAAGGCCACAAAGTAGCGTATAATAGAGAAAATACCTGATGCACGATCTTGATTCGCTCCGCAGGGTGCTGGCAGTAGCGGCAGCCGCAGTGAGCGCGGGAAGGAAGCCATGAAAATCCGTCGTAATAAAGGTCTCACCTTCGATGATGTCTTGTTAATTCCGCAACGCTCTGCCGTTGCTTCGCGCCAAGATGTCGATGTCTCGTCCCCGTTGACGCCCACCATTCGCTTACAAACACCGATTCTCAGCGCCAATATGGACACGGTGACCGAAGCACGGATGGCAATTGCCATGGCGCGTGCCGGGGGCATCGGCATCCTGCATCGCTTCATGGCCATCGAACAGCAAGTGGCCCAGGTCGAGCAGGTCAAACGGGTGCAGGGCTTTGTGGTCGAAAATCCCTACACCATTCAGACCAGTGCAACCATCGCCGCTGCCAAAAAATTGATGGCCCAGCATGAGATCGGCGGCCTGGTGGTGATGGATGAGCGGGCCCAGTTGGCGGGGCTGATCACCCAGCGCGATCTGCTGTTGGCACCCGACGAGCAGGCACCCGTCCACACAGTGATGACCCCGCGGCCCGAGATGGTCACCGGGCACCCCGACATCACACCGGCGCAAGCGCGAGCCTTGCTGCACGAACATCGCCTGGAAAAGTTACCAATTGTCGACACGCAAGGTCAACTCGTCGGTCTGATCACCGCGCAGGATGTGGTGAAGCGTCAGCAACATTCGCAAGCCACCAAAGATGCCAAAGGCCGACTCTGCGTTGGCGCGGCGATTGGCGTCAAGCCGAGCGATCTCAAACGCGCTGAACGGCTGCTGGCCGCCGGGGCCGATCTGCTGGTGTTGGACATTGCACACGGGCACGCGGAACACTGCCTGCAGATGATCAAGGCGTTGCGCCAGGAATTTCCCGAGGCCCAGGTGGTGGCGGGCAATGTTGCAACGGGGGATGGGGCGCGGGAACTGGCCGAAGCAGGCGCGGATGCGGTCAAAGTGGGCATTGGCCCAGGGTCGATCTGCACCACACGCATTGTCACCGGCTTTGGTGTGCCCCAGTTGACCGCGATTATGGATAGCCGGGCCGGGCTGCAAGCCGCTGGCCTTGCCACCCCGTTGATCGCCGATGGCGGCATCAAAACCTCGGGCGATCTGGTCAAGGCCCTGGCCGCGGGTGCGGACACAGTGATGATCGGCAGCCTCTTTGCGGGCTGTGAGGAAGCACCCGGGGCACCGGTGATCCGCGACGGGCAAAAGGTGAAGGTCGTGCGCGGCATGGCGTCCCTGGGCGCGGCCATCGGGCGGCGGCAGGCGGAGAGCAGCAACGACGAAAGCGCCGAAAGCCCGGCGGATTGGGACAAAGTGGTGCCCGAAGGGGTCGAAGCGGTTGTGCCCTACCGCGGCAACGTCGCCGAGATCCTCTATCAACTGGTGGGCGGGTTGCGTTCGGGGCTGAGTTATGGTGGTGCGCGCACCATCAGCGAATTACAAGAGAAGGCCGAATTTATCGAGATTTCAGCGGCGGGAGTGCGCGAAAGTCATTCGCACGATGTGGGTCGCCTGTAAGCGCCCACCTCGATCAGCGCCACGCACCGCGCCGAACACGCTATGCACACCAATCAGATCACACACGTTGAGAACCAGGGCTGGGATGAGCGCATCCTGGTTTGCCGCAATGGGGCCCTGGTCGATACCTTTATCATCATCACGACCCGCTATGTTGTCCTGGTCGACACACTGATCAACCCCACCACGGCCAGCCAGATGGTCGACCTTGCTCGGCCCTACCTGGCTGAAAATCGCTCCTTATTGGTCATCAATACCCATGCGGATTATGATCACAGTTGGGGCAACCAGATTTTTGCCGGGCCGCAACCCCGCTATCCTGCGCCGATTGTGGGGAGCCGGGAATGTGCCTGGTTGCTGCAAAGTGAGGAAGCCGCGGCAGAGCTGCGAGCGTTTCAGGCACGTGAACCCGCACTCTTCGGCGAGGTTGTGCTCACGCCACCCACGATCACCGTTGACCACGCGCTGCGCATCGACGGCGGTGACCTCACGCTGGAATTGTTTGCTACGCCCGGCCACACGCCCGATCATATTGCGCTCTACATCCCCGAAATCCGCACACTGGTGGCGGGCGATGCCGCGGAGCTGCCCTTTCCGCTGGCGCGCCACCAGGCCGATCTCCCAATCATGCGGCAGACATTGGCGCAATTGGCCGCGCTCAACCCCGCTGCCGCGCTCTATTGTCATGCGCCGGTGACGATTGGGCCCGCACTATTGCGGGAAAATCTTGCGTATTTTGATCGGGTAGAGCGAGCGTGTTTGTCGGCCTTGCGCGCTGGGCTGGCAACTGCCCAGCTGATCAACAACCCGGATGATGCAGCGGTGATTCAGTTGGTCGGTTTGCCCCTGAGTGCAGCCCTGCCCGCGGGCCCGCTCTGGCAGGCGCAGCAGCCCACGAGTTGGCAAGCCGGTCACGCCGAGCAGATCCGCGCCATGGCCGCGTGGCTCAGCGGGTGAGCCAGAGATTGCGATAGGGATCAACCCGGGCATGCCAGCCGGGCGTGATCAGCGTGGTCGCGTCAAATTGGATGACCAAAGCCGGGCCAGAAAACTGGTGCCCAGCGCGCAACCTTGTTCGATCATAACAGGGGGTTGCGGTAGGTGCCTCGGCCGTGAACCAGACCGAACGGTCGGCCAACCGAGCTGCGCTGGCATCCGCCGGGCCAGTGGGTTCAGCAGGCAAGACGGGATTAGCCCCCGCGCCGTGACCTCGCAGCCGCAACGTCACCACCTGCACGGTTTCGGCGTCCATGGCGTAGCCATAGCGTTGCGCGTGCAATTGGTGAAAATCGGCCACGGCCTGGGCAAAACCTGGCGCATCAATCGGCACGGTCAGCGGCACAGTCAATTCGTAGCTCTGGCCGCGATAGCGCATATCCAGCGCCGCGCTGAGGGTGGGCTGCCCAATATTTTCATCCTGCAGGACTGCCAAAACACGGGCTGCGAGCGTTTCGTAGGCTTGCCAGAGCGGCGAAAGATCCGCCTGCAGCGCATCCACCGTCTGCAGAATGGACTGCGAAGCATCATTGGCAACATCGGCCACCAACATGCCATACGCGCTCAACACGCCGGGGATGGCCGGCACCAGAATGCGCCGAATGCCCAGCGCGTCGGCCAGATCACAAGCGTGCAGGGGGCCAGCGCCGCCAAAGGGCAACAAGGTAAATTGGCGCGGATCGTGACCTCGTTCGACGGAGACTCGGCGCAAAGCCCGCTCCATGGTCGCGTTGACCACACGCAGCACGCCCAAGGCCCCGGCTTCTGGGCTCAGCCCCAAACGCGCGGCCAGGTTCCGCAAAGCCTGTTGCGCGCCAGGCAGATCCAGCGTGATGTCCCCGCTTCCCCCGAGAAAGCCGCTTGCATCTAACCGGCCCAACACAAGATTGGCATCGGTGACGGTTGGTTCGCTGCCCCCTCGGCCATACGCGACCGGGCCCGGTTGCGCGCCCGCGCTGCGCGGCCCCACCCGCAAACCGCCACCCGCATCTACCTCGGCGATGCTGCCACCGCCCGCCCCGACCGTGTGGATATCGATCACGGGCAGGCGCAGCGGCAGACCATCGATCAAACTCTCGGCCGTGGTTGGAACCTCGCCAGGGCACAGGGCCACATCCGTGCTGGTGCCCCCCATGTCCAGCGTGAGCAGGTTGACGGACTCATCGGCAGGCAGAGCCTGTCTGGCAACCGCAAAGCCCCCAACAACCCCACCGGCTGGGCCGCTCAAGACCAATCGCGCGGGCTGATCCGCGGCTTGATGCAGACTGATCACCCCGCCATTTGACTGCATGATGCGCAACGAAGTCCGCTCATCGCTGTTGCCGGTGAGCGCACGCGCCAGGCGTTGCAAATAGCGGGCAACCAATGGCTGCACATAGGCATTGATCACCGTGGTGGTGGTGCGTTCGTATTCGCGGTATTCGGGCAAAATTTCGCTGCTGAGCGAAAGCGGCAGATCGGGCAAGTGCTGGCGGATCCAGGCGGCCAGTTGTTGTTCATGAATTGGGTTGCGAAACGAAAAGAGCAACACAATCGCCAGGCTCTCGACCCCCTCGGCCTGGAGGTGCGTCAGCAGCGCGGGGAGCGTACTCGTGTCGAGTGGCTCGATCAGCGCGCCGGTGTGATCCAGCCGCTCGTTGACCTCCAAACGCAGCTGCTCACCGACCAGCGAGGGCGGGCGTTGCTGGCTCAGCGCATAGAGCCGCGGGCGATTCTGCCGCCCGATCACCAGCACATCCGCAAAGCCTTTGGTGGTCAACAGGGCAGTCCTGGCCCCGCGGCGTTCGAGCAAGGCATTGGTCGCCACCGTCATGCCGTGGACAATCTCGGCCCGGGTAATGCCGAGGTCGGCCAATCCGCGGCGGATGGCTTCGCTCTGATCCGCGGGGGTTGTCGATGTTTTGTGGACACGCAATTGACCATCGACCAGCGCCACAAAATCGGTAAAAGTGCCGCCAACGTCAATACCGACCAGAATTCGATCCATCAATTCTACGCCCATTGAGTGTGGTAAGCCTCGCTTCGAGGAGCGCAATCAGTTTACTGGCAGGGTCGTATGGGTCATTGTCCAAACCTGCCCAAATTACGCTTTGCCTCTAGCTAGCGGGTTGAGTATAATGCACTTACATGGAGACCCTGTCCTGAAGGTGATTGCGGTGCCCGAGCTTCGCCCTACAAACAAAGCACCGCGCAGGATTTCAGGATGGCAACTTAACACTGTGCCGATTACACACTGTGTAGATTATCAGCACAGCGGCACGAATCATTGCTTCACCTCAGTTACGACTGTACCGTTCCACATTACACCACTGTTGCTTCGGTCACGTCAACATAAGTACAATCGTGTTATAGCAATTCACCAATTCGCAAGGAGATCCACCGTAATGCGCAGACATTTGTTGAGCATACTTACCGCTTTACTCGCCATGGCGCTGCTGGCAGCTTGTGCGGTTCCAGCTGCGGCCCCGAGTGGGAGCGCACCAGCTGCGGAACCGGCTGCCACCGAAGCGAGCGAAGAAGCCCCCGCGGAGGCTGAAGCCGAGCCCCCCGCCGCCGCGGCTGACATCAAAATTGGCCTTGTCACCGATGTGGGCCGCGTCAATGATCGCAGCTTCAACCAATCGGCCTGGGAAGGCGTTGTGCAGGCAGGCACCGCGCTCGGTCTGACCGAAGGCGACGGTTTCCGCTATATCGAAACCCAGGACCCCGCAGATTATGCCGACAACATCGCCCAATTTATCGATGGCGGCTTCAATGTGATCGTCAGTGTAGGTTTTGCTTTGGGTGAAGCCACCGCTGCTGCCGCCCAGGAAAACCCCGACATTCTCTTTATCGGCGTGGATCAATTCCAGGTCGAAACCATCCCCAATCTGGCAGGCCTGGTCTTTAACGAAGATCAATCGGGCTTCCTGGCCGGTGCATTGGCCGCGCAATTGAGCGAATCCGGCACCATCGCCGCGGTGTTGGGGACCGATTTGGTGCCGCCGGTTGTGGCTTTCAAGGAAGGCTACGAATTGGGGGCCAAGTACATCAACCCCGACATTCAGTTCATCTCGACCTATCACCCGGGTGGTTTGGACCGAGCCTTTACCGACCCGGAATGGGGAGCCAGCACAGCCCGCCAGGCGCTTGATCAAGGCGCGGATGTGATCTTTGGGGCCGGTGGCCTCACCGGTAACGGGGCGCTGCAAGAAGTGGCCGCCGCGGTAGATGCAGGCAGCACAGTCTACTGCATCGGCGTGGATAGCGACCAGTGGGAGACTTTGCCCGCTGCCCACAGCTGCCTGGTCTCAAGCGCCATGAAGCTGATCACCCCAGGTGTGGTGGATCTCATCACGCTGGCGAGTGAGGGCGCCTTCCCCGGTGGGAACTATTTCGGTGGCGCGGGTCTCGCTCCGTTCCATGACTTCGAAGATCAGATTCCCCAGGAAGTGAAAGACACGCTGGTCGAGATCGACACCGCCTTGCGCGATGGCAGCCTGGAGACGGGCTACAGCCCGCAATAAGCCGCACAGCGACCTTTCTGGCTAATGGGTCTCATGACCAGCACCAAAACGGGAGGCGAATCTGCCTCCCGTTTTCCTAACTGCCAGATCCAATTCCGTACAAGCCAGACATTCCGTGAAATCCAGAACCAGTTACGAAACCTTAGCCACCGATTGCGCAGAATCCACAGATAAGCCACAAAATCTGGATGATCGGTGTTCTTTGTGGATGCTACTCATTGATTGGTCGGGGGTAGGAACGAGCCTATGAACCTTCGGGGGCTACGATTGCTGGGGCGAGCCTTGCTCATCCCGATCTTAGCATTGGTCACCGCGTTGTTGCTCGGCGCACTCATTATGCTTTTGTTTGGCGACAACCCGTGGCAGGCCTACCAGGGGTTGTTTACAGGCGCTTTTGGCAACGCCCGCGGATGGGCCGCCACATTTCGCAAACTCTCGCCGCTGCTGCTCACCGGGCTCTCGGTGGCCGTGGCCTTCAAGGCCGGGCTCTTTAATATTGGCGCTTCGGGCCAGTTTTTGATGGGTACAGTCTCCGCGGTGGCGGTTGGCATCAATTTTGAGGGCTTGCCCCTGGTGATCCACCTGCCGCTCGCCATACTGGCTGGCATCGTCGGGGGGATGCTTTGGGGAGCGATTCCGGGGTTGCTCAAGGTCTACACCGGCGCCCACGAGGTGATCGTCACGATCATGCTCAATTATGTGGCGAGCAATTTCGCCGGTTGGCTGGTCTATGCAGGCGGCACCCAGGGCCAAACGCCAGGCCCATTGTGGGATCCAACAGCTCGGGCCATCTCCGAGACGCCAGATGTACTGGCCAGCGCGCAGATCCCCTACATTTTTGGCGCGCCCTATCGGGTACACTGGGGCATTGTGTTGGCCGTGCTTGTGGCCTTTTTGATGTGGTGGCTGCTCAGCAAAACCATCATCGGCTTCGAGATCCGCACGATGGGCCAAAACCCTCGGGCCGCCAAATACGCGGGGATGCGTGTAAATTGGACGATTGTCCTCACCATGATGATCGCTGGTGGCCTGGCCGGGCTGGCCGGCACGATTGAAACCCTGGGCGTGAACCACAAATTTGCGCCAGAATTCACCGGCGCGGTCGGGTTTGATGGCATCACTGTGGCTTTGCTGGGCCAAACCCATCCCCTCGGCGTCATTTTGGCCGCCTTTCTCTTTGGTGCACTCGACGCGGGCGGCAGCCGGATGCAATTTGACTCCGGTGTCTCCGCCGACATCATCCAAGTGATCCAGGCACTCGTCCTGGCGTTTGTCGCGGCACCGCTGCTGATCCGCACGATCTTCCGTCTGCGCCGCCCGCCAGACAGCATCGAAAGCGCACCGACCGTCACCTGGGGCAAGAGCGTATGAGCCAAAATCGGTTTGGGAAACCCACATGGTGGATCGGTGGTGGCATCACACTGGCGATCGTCGTGCTCGCGATTGTGGTCAATACCAGCGAGCTGCCCCAGGGCTGGCGGTGGTTACGCCTCTTTTTTGGCATCAGCGCGCTCAATTTTATGGTGCGCGCCAGCGTGCCGTTGATCCTCGGGGCCTTGAGTGGTATCCTGTGTGAGCGCTCGGGGATCATCAACATTGGCATCGAAGGCATGATGTTAGCGGGTGCCTTTGCCGGGTTTGTGGCCAAAGTTGCCACCAACGATTGGCCGCTGCTGGCAAGTCTCGGGGTCGGCGTGCTGGCAACCCTGTTCGCGGGTGGGCTGCTCGGCTTGCTCCATGCCACGCTGTCGATCCGCTTTCGGATGGATCAGATCATCTCCGGCACGGTGCTGATCATTCTGGCAACTGGCTTCTCCTCCTATCTCTTTGACCGCTCCGCAGTGGCCGAGGGTAAATTCTCGGCGATTGCGATTCCTTTTCTGAGCGATATTCCCATGCTGGGCCGGGTTCTTTTTAATAACCCGCCCCTGACTTATCTGACCTTTTTGTTGGTGATTGTGGTGCATGTCGCGCTCTTTCACACCCGCTGGGGGCTGCGGACGCGTGCCGTGGGTGAACATCCCCGGGCAGCAGACACGGTGGGCATTCCCGTCAACCGCTATCGGTATGTCAACACGGTGCTCGGCGGCATGTTGGCCGGTCTGGCCGGTGGCTTTTTGGTACTCGAGGCGGTCGGTCAATTTCAAGAAGGCATGACCGCGGGCCGCGGGTTTATTTCGCTGGCCGCGATGATCTTTGGCAACTGGAATCCATTTGGCGCGATGTTTGCCTCGTTGCTCTTTGGCTACACGCAGGCTCTGCAAAACGAATTCTTGCTGGCCGGTGTCACCACGGTCCCCCGCCAATTTGTCAGCATGTTGCCCTATATTGTCACAATTGTTGCTGTTTCGGGCTTTGTCGGGCGTGTCCGTCCGCCCGCGGCAGAAGGTCAAGTCTATGAAACCGAAGGGAATAAATAGAGCAAACCCTTAACCACAGATTCCGCAGATTTCACAGATTTTTATGGTTGATCCAAATCGTTTGCGGCGACATTCGTCCGAGATTTTTGTACGTCATGGAACCAGGGAGCAAGCGCTTGTCACACGAGCAGCCAGCGATTTTAGAGGTACGGCAGATCACCAAACGCTTTCCAGGGGTGATAGCCAACGAGAATGTCAGCTTCTCGCTGAAGCGTGGCGAAATTTTGGCCCTGCTCGGCGAGAATGGCGCGGGCAAATCCACGTTGATGAACATCATCTATGGCCTCTACCAGCCGACGTCTGGGGAGATTCTGGTGAATGGCCAGCCCGTGACCCTGAATTCGCCGAATGACGCTATCGCGCTCGGCATCGGCATGGTGCATCAGCATTTCCAACTGGTGCCCCCCATGACCGTGGCCGAAAATATTATGTTGGGCAGCGAAACGGTCAAGGGTGGATTTCTGGATATAAAAACCGTCTCGGCTCGCATCCGCGAATTGTCGCACCGCTACAACCTGGACGTTGACCCCGCGGCTGTGATCGAAGATCTGCCAGTGGGGATGCGCCAACGGGTGGAAATTGTCAAGACGCTCTATCGCAATGCGGATCTGCTGATCCTCGATGAGCCGACTGCCGTGCTCACACCGCAAGAGATCGAGGGCCTGTTCGAAGTCATGACATTGTTGCGCCAACAAGGCAAGTCGATTATCTTTATCACACACAAGCTGAAGGAAGTGTTGCGGATTGCCGACCGCATCCTCGTGTTGCGCCAGGGCCGGGTTGCCGGTGAGGCCGAGCCCGCAACCGCAACGCAAGCCAGCCTGGCCTCGCTGATGGTGGGCCGCGAAGTGATCCTCACGGTGGATAAGCAGCCGGCCACACCCGGCGAGGTCGTGTTGGACGTGCACCAGGTGCGGGCGAAAGACGAATTGGGCCATCCCGCCTTACGGGGCGTTTCGTTTGATGTACGCGCGGGAGAGATCGTCGGGATCGCCGGGGTGCAGGGCAATGGGCAAACCGAGTTGGTCGAAGTGATCACCGGGTTGCGGCGGGCAGATAGCGGACACGTGCGCATCAATGGCATTGACCTGACCAATGCCTCGCCACGTCAGATCAGCGAGCTGGGCCAAAGCTCGCACATCCCCGAAGACCGGCACGCCTATGGCATGGTGGATAGTTATAGCGTGGCCGATAATCTGGTGCTTAACCGCTATGCGCAGGAACCTTTCGCCCGGGGTATCATCATCAACCAGGCGGCGATTCGCCAACATGCCAACCAATTGGTTGAGGCGTTCGATGTGCGCACCCCCAGCATCGACACCGCAGGCGGCAGTCTGTCCGGCGGGAATCAGCAAAAGCTGGTCGTGGCCCGCGAATTCAGCCGCCCGCTCAAATTGTTGATCGCTGCCCAGCCCACACGTGGCATCGACGTGGGGTCGATCGAGTTTATCCACAATCAACTCGTCGCCAAACGCGATGCGGGCGTGGCAGTCTTGGTGGTCAGCTCCGAACTGGATGAGATCATGGCCCTGGCCGACCGGATCGTCGTGCTCTACAAGGGGGAAGTGATCAGCATTGTGGAGCGCCAGGCAGCAACACGCGAAGCGCTGGGCCTGCTGATGGCGGGCGTGCAGCCGTAGCGATTTACGGACAACTTTGGCTGATTTCCTTGCGCGCCGCGCACAGACCTATCAGCCAGGTGCAAAGCCACCGTAAATCGGCAAAGAGCTTTTGGTTATGAACCCAATCCTTGATCAACCCCAAACCATCGAACACGACCAGTTATCACCGGCGCTGCGCAATCGGCTGGCCAACCAGGAATTGGTTTTCACAGCGGATGCCGCGACCGACCTGGTCGATCTCTTCTGGCCATGGGCCAATGAATATTATGCCCGCTACATTCGGCTGCGCATTTTTTCGCTGCGCGACGAAGAGCTGATGGCCATGGTCACCCGCTTCTACCCGGGCTATCAGGAAGTCATCCTCGGCAACGAAGGCATGATCGTCAGCAAACGCCTCTGCCCGCTGGTCAACAGCAGCTACGACCGCAGCGTGTTGTGGACGTTGGAATGCCAGGCAGAGGGGGATCATCTCTTGCGGCTGGAGGTTGAGATCGATTGGGGGCAACCGCTCAGCCAGCGCATGGTCGATGGCTTATTGGTCGCGCAACAGAATCCGCAACCTGGGCGTGGCATCTATGAACAGAGCAACGCGGATAGCACGCGCGTCTTTGGCAACCCCTTTGGCCGCCCCGATCAAGTCGAAATTGAGGATCCACAACGGGCGCGCCTGGTCTATCATGTCCTGGTCAATGGCGCGGTCGAGGTGCCGCTGCTGCTCACCCTCAGCGATGTGGGCGAGCAGATGGCCTGGAATGGCTTTTTGGCGCAGCGCGACGCCGACCGCTCATTCGAATTGAGTATCCGCGCCTGGAATGACTGGCTCAAAACCGGTCGTTTATGGACACCCGACGTTAATCTGAATCAGGCTGTGCAAGCGGGCAAAGTGGAAACAATGCGCCGTATCCAGCGCCTGCGTACCGGGTTCGCGGCCAGTGATCGCGACCTGCGCCACTTGCCCGAGTTGGTCGAGAGTATGGATGTGCTCGACCCGACCCAGAGCCGCAATCTGTTGGCCCATGCCCGCCGTGTCGCCGAACGCACGCAAGGCCGCTTGCCCATCTCCTTGCCGATCCGCCCCCAGGATGCCGCGGACGACCCCGGCGATGAATTGGCAAACACCAATGCTGCCTACCTGACCGCCATCTACGAGCACCTCAAGCGGCGGGCAGATAGTGAATTTCTCGGCGAACATTATGCCGCGGTCAAACTCTGCGCGGACGCGTTGATCCAATATCGCTGGCAGGCCGTGACCGACCAGGATGGCCCCGCGCTGGCCGCAATCAGCAAGACCTTGCGCCGGGCGCTGGGGTTGGCCATGCAGCATTTGGACAGCATCAACATGGTGCGCTGGGAAAGCGAAGCCTGCGAAATGGAACGCAAAGCCGAGGCGCTGCACGTGCCGATCAGCGCGCCCGTGTTTGATAGCGCCGCGCTGTTGGCGGCCAGTGGCTGGCAAACCACGGACGATCAACCGTGGCATTTTGCCGACCCTTGGGCAGGCATTGCCCTGGCTGGGCAAGCTGTCTGGCGGGGGTGTGGCGTCAGCCAGGAACGCAAACGCTTGGTTGTACGTCCAACCTGGCCGCAGGAGTGGTCATGGTGGGCCTTGCTGGATCTGCCGCTGGGCGACGGGAAACTCAGCCTGCTATGGGATGGCACAACGCTCTATGCCACCAAACCAGTGCATACGGGCCTGCCAGTGGTGGTCGTTGCGCAGATCCGCGCGCTCAAGACCGATGAACACGAGTTTGATCTGGAGTTTGAGGTGCAACAGATGCTCGAAGATCAGCCCCACATCCATCGCTTCAAGCCCACTTTTGGCGAGCAGGGGTCTGAATGATGCGTCGCACGGCCCTGGTCTATGAGCCCTTCAATCTGCGCCACACCCTGGAAGGTCACCCCGAAAACCGACGCCGGTTGGATCAAAGTTGGCAATTGCTCGAACAGACTGGCATTCTACCCAGCCTGATCCGCCTCCCCAGCAGCCCGGCGCCGCTGGATGCGATTTTGCGGGTCCACACCCCGCGCTATATAGAAGCACTGCACAAATTGACCAAAGCGGGTGGCGGTCAAATCGACGGGGATACCTACGTCAACCCCGATAGTTTTCAGGCTGCCCGCCTGGCCGCGGGGGATCTGCTCAACCTGACAGATGCGGTCCTGACTGACCGTGCGGACAACGGCTTTGCGCTGATCCGCCCGCCGGGTCACCATGCCATTGTCCAGCGGGGCATGGGCTTTTGTCTGCTGTCGAATGTGGCGATTGCCGCTCGCTGGGCGCAGGATCGCCACGGGGTTGAGCGCATTCTGATCGTCGATTTTGATGTGCATCATGGCAATGGCACCCAAGATGTTTTTTACGACGACCCGACTGTGCTCTTCTTTAGCACCCACCAATACCCTCACTATCCTGGCACCGGGGCAGCCGACGAGGTCGGCGTCGAACTGGGCCACGGCACGACGATCAACGTGCCGCTGCCTGCCTATGTGGGCGATGAAGGCTACCTGCGCGCCTTTCGGCAATTGTTGGCCCCCGCGGCCCGCGAATTCCGCCCAGATGTGATCTTCCTCTCGGCTGGCTATGATGGCCATTGGCTTGACCCGCTGGCCAACATGCAATTGAGCATCAGCGGGTATGCCGCGCTGGTGACCGAAGTGCTCGCGCTGGCCGATGAACTCTGTAATGGCAAGCTCGTCTGTGTGCTGGAGGGTGGCTATCACCTGGACGTATTGGCCCACAGCGTGTTGAGTACGCTGCGCACCTTGCAAGGCAACCCCGCCGGGGTGAGCGATCCATTCGGCACCTCCCCCAACCTCGAACGCGATATAAGCGCATTGATCAACCGGTTGCGCCGACTGCATCATCTCGCCTAACAGCCATTTCTTTTGACAATTTGCTGATCATTTTGGATACTTTACGCTTGTGAATAAGCGTTCGGGGGATGCGGAGACGCAACAAGCACCAGCACTGATCAGCACAACCCTGGCCGAATGGAGCAGGGAGGTTGCGGCGCGCTTGCAAGCTGATGATCCACTCGGCGCGGTAGCCCGTGCGCAAGTGATCTTAAAAAGCTTGCCGCGCCATCTATTAACCTATGAGCAACTTTTGCACGTTGCCTGGCGGTTGAATCGCTGGGAAGAGGGTGAAGATTGGGGGCGGCGGTTGTTGCGGGCCGACCCGGGCAACGCCCTGGCCTGGCGGGCACTGGCCCAGGCCGCGGAGCAGCGTGGACAGCGCGCGCAAGCCCACGCGACGTGGCAACGTGCGTTTGAAGCTGCGCCATACGAGCCGGAGATCCGCGCTGGGCTGAGCCGGACAGCCTTGCGCACCGGCAAGGATCACAACCTTGTTGAGGATGATCCCAACGCGTTGTTGCTCGATCTGGCCTGCCTGGCGCAGCTCTATTTGCGGGGCTACCGGTGGGAGCGAGCCGCGGCCGTCTATCGCCAGTTGATTCAGGCGGATCCCCGGCGGATCGATTTCCTGCTGGGGTTGCTGGTTGCGCTCTGGCAGCAGCGCGCCCGGCAAGAAGCGTATGATCTCGCTCGCCATCTGACCAGGCAACACCCGCACCTCTTGCTGGCCTGGAGCGTATTAGATGATCTGGGCGATGCCGATGATCGGGCATTGGCGCGCAACCCCCTCGCGACCATGGATCCCGATGGGGCATTTGTGCGGGCGTGGTTGGGTCTACCCTACGAGCGGGGTCGGGTTGAAGTGGTGGTTAGCCCAGAAGAGGCAGCATTATTGACCGCTGGGCATCTCAAAACAAATAAATAATTAAGGAGTAAATCGTGGAACGCACTTTTATTATTTTGAAGCCGGACGCTGTCCAACGGGGGTTGGTCGGTGAGATCATCAGTCGCTTTGAGCGACGGGGACTCAAGCTCGTGGCCCTGAAATTCTTGCAGGTCAGCGAGGAATTGGCGCGCCAGCATTATGCTGTCCATGCCGAACGCCCCTTCTTTGCAAGCTTGATCCAATACATCACCAGTGCGCCCGTGGTGGCGCTGATCGTCGAAGGCACGAATGCGATCGCGGCTGTGCGCAACACCGTGGGTGCCACCAAGCCCGCGGATGCAGCGCCCGGCACCATCCGCGCCGACTTTGGCCTGGAGATTGGCCGCAACCTGGTCCATGCCAGCGATGGCCCCGACACCGCAGCCAGCGAGATCGCGCTCTGGTTTGGCGAAGATCTGGTCAGTTGGACGCGCGCCAACGATCCGTGGATTTTTGAGTAGACGAAGTCATCTCAAAAACCGGTTGTGGCTCCTAGGAACAAAGGTAGCCCAACCAGTGTGATACAGAGATTTTTGAGATAAGTCCTAGCCATGATCAATGATGAGTGATACGAACAGAATCATGTTTCACTCATCACTCATCATGGTTCATGCCAAGCACTATGCCAGATTTCGCGCTCTTGCCCCAAATTGATAGCTTGCTCGCCCAAACGCCTGCCCACCCCAGTGAGCGGGCGGCTTTACGCGTCCAAACATTGGGGGGCTTTCGCGTCTGGTGCGATGGCGAAGAGTTGCCGAGTACAAGCTGGGGTCGAGAGAAGGCGATTCACCTCTTCCAATTTTTTATCACCATGCGCCGCCAATTTGTTCACAAAGAACAGATCATCGACCGGCTCTGGCCCGACATCGACCTGGATCGGGGGGATCGGGATTTTAAGGTGGCTCTCAACGCACTCAACAAAGCATTGGAGCCTAACCGCAACCCGCGCCAAGAAGCGCGCTTCAGCCAACGGTATGGTCTGGCCTATGGTTTGGATTTCGAGCAGGTTTGGTTGGATGCCGAAGCGTTTGAGCAGCTGATCGCCACTGGCAACCAGGCGCTCATCCAGCCGCAACAGCAAGTTGACCGGGCGATCCGCTGTTATAGCACCGCGATCACGCTTTACAATGGCGATTATCTGCCCGAACGCCGCTATGAAGATTGGACGAGCGCCGAGCGCGAGCGCCTCCAATTGTTGGCGTTGAACACGATGGTGGCGCTGGGGGAATTGCTGCTGGAACGCACGCCCCTCGAAAGTTTGCGCCTCGCGCAGCGGGTACTGGCCATTGACGCGGTCTGGGAAGATGCCTATCGCTTGCAGATGCGCGCCTTTGCCACGCAACGCAATCGGCCCATGGCGCTCAAAACCTACCAAACATGCGTACACGTTTTGGATGAAGAATTTGGCGTCGAACCGCTGCCCGAAACGAGCGAGCTCTACGAAAAAATTTTGCGAGATGAACAGTTATCACGATGAAGATCGGCATCGATTTTGGAACTACGCACACTTCGGCTGCCTATCATGACGGGCAAACGTTGCACTTTGTCCCCTTAGACCCGCTCAATGCCAACCCAGCCCTCCTGCGTTCGATGATTTATGTGCGCCGCGACCAGACCATTTTCCTGGGCCAGGCCGCGGTGCATCAATTTTTGAGCGAAGATACCGGGCGTGAAGTCATCTACGAAGACAAAATGGTCGGCACGATCGAAAATACGGTCGCGGCGCAAGAGGGGGATGAACCCATCACCATCATCTACGATGTGACCGTGGCCGAAGATGTGGGCGCGCCGGGCCGCTTGCTGCAATCGATCAAAACCGGGTTGCGTTCAGCCGCGTTTGCGGGCACCAACCTGTTTGGCCGCTATTACACCCTGGAAGAATTGATTGCGCTGATCCTGCGGCATGTGCGCGAGCAGGCCGAAGCGCACTTCCAGCAACCCGTTCGCGATGCGGTCATCGGGCGGCCCGTCCATTTCGACGAAGACCCAGCGCTCGATCAAAAAGCAGAGCAGCAATTATTGGCGGCTGCCCACCTGGCCGGCTTTGAAGAAGTCCATTTCCTGCCCGAACCCGTTGCCGCGGCTCATGCGGATCTGAATGAGTATCGTGGCGCGGCTACGACGCTGGTCTTTGATTTTGGCGGCGGCACGCTGGACCTCACGGTGATGCGTGTGGATGAACATGGCGAGCCCACCTTATTGGCCTCGCATGGGATTGGGGTGGGCGGCGACGATCTGGACAGTGCCGTGATGCACCATCTTGTCGCGCCTCATTTTGGCAGCGAAGCGATGATCGACCGCAATTATGATGGCCGCGCCATGCCTTTCCCCGAAGATTTGCGCCTTTTGCTCGATCATTGGCAGACAATCCCGCAACTTTCGCGCCCCAACGCACTGACAACGATCCAGCGCGCCAAACAATATGGATCAGCGCCCGAACAATTTGCCGCGCTGGAGTCGCTGGTCACCCGCAACCATGGGTTTGATCTCTTCGAGCGGATCGAGCAGGCCAAACGTCGGCTCTCGGCCAGCGAGGCCACGCGGTTGACCATGCACGTGGATGCCATTGATCTGGATATTGAATTGACTCGCGCAGAATTTCACCTGGCTGTTGGCGAAGCATTAGGCCGAGCGCGCCAGGCCACCCGCACGGTGCTCACGCTGGCGGGCATCTCCGCGGATGATGTGGAGCGGGTTGTGACCACCGGTGGCTCGTCGGCCATTCCGCTCTTCCAGCGCATGTTGCAGCGTGAATTCCCCCAGGCGCAGATCCGCCAGGCCGATGCTTTTAGCAGCGTGGTCAGCGGGTTGGCCATTGCCGCGTCTGGGCAGAGTTTTTCGCGCTAGCGGCTCTGGCCAGCGTGCTCGCACGCAGCACGGCCCCGATCTCTCGGGGATAAACTGACTCTTATCCCGAATCCTGGCTGTACGTAAAACACAGCAACTGCTAATAGAGAAATTAAATAGAGATCGCACAAATAGCGAGCAAGTAGGTGCGGTTTTTAACCGCATATTCTGGCCCTAGCCTACCTGTGCGGTTTCTAACCGCACCTACGATTTATGCGACATTTATCTGGTTTCTCTATTAGAAACCACAGATTTCTGGCGGCGCTCCTGTGAAATCTGCGCGCATCTGCGGATGGAATTTTGAAGCGTTTCTGAGTTCCACTTACACAATTGCCCAAAATTTCTGCAAATTGCCTGTAAATTGCAACTGAACTGTAACCAACGGTCGTTACAGTGCCAATGGCCAACCTTACTTTATGCAATCGAGATTTTGATGATTTGCACAAAAGTTCTGTTCAGGTTATAAAACAGACCGAGTTGCCACTGTCCACGGTATTCAACGTACCATACTGTTTCGCCCAGCCATTCGCGCTCCGACGCTACCTGTGTAATTTCCTGATTGTACGCGCCCGATCCGTCTGCTGGGTAGATTTTGTCCCGTTTCCCAAGGTTCGCCTATGAAAGCTCAGCGTGAAATCGCTTCGTTTGTGGTGCGGTTCACTCACGACCTCTGGCAAGATCAGCAGGGTGAGCCACACGTTGCCTGGCGCGGTCAGGTCCGCCGCGTCCAAGATGGCGAAGAATTACGCTTTACCGACTTAGCCGAAGCCATGTCCTTTATCAAGGCTTCCTTGCTCAAGGTGACGATGGACTGTGTCCCGAAGGAGGACAAGGTGTATCAGGAAAAGGCAATGCAGGAGAGTTTCAAACTGTGGGAGAAGTTTGCTCAAAATTATACGGGCATGATTGTGGAAGCCATGCAGCAAACCGCGAAACAGTCGGAAGCCTTGCAGAAGCAAATGGGGGAAGCCATGGAGCAGGCCATGAGGCCCTGGTGGTTACCGGTATCCCCTCAGGCCGCAGCACCCGCCCCCGATCCTCGGCCAGCACCAGCGAGTGATCAGGCCCAATTGCTGCAAACTTTGAACGCCTTACAAAGCCAATTGGCAACCCTGAATGATAAAGTTGCCCAACTAGAAGCACAACTCCAGAACGACCGCAACGCCTAATCTTCGTTCCATTCTTCTGCCCACACCGCTCCACGGCTAGTGAGAGCGTCTATACGTTTTGACCTCCTTTGCGGATCGCAGTAAACTTCGGGTATCCAATTGTCCCTTCTTACTTTTGATCCAGCAAAGGAGCTTTCCCTATGACTGAGGGCATCGACGTAGCTGCGGCGAAAAGTGAACGCTATTCGCCTGATCCAATCATCACCGCGCAGGCCAACGTTCCCAATTATTTGGACGTACTGAGCCAGGCCGCGGCCGACCCGGTATCCTTCTGGGATAAGTGTGCCAAAGAGTTGCTTGATTGGTATACCCCCTACAACCAGGTGCTGGATAGCAGCGACGCCCCCTTCTATAAGTGGTTTGTGGGCGGAAAAACCAATATTGTGCATAACGCACTCGACCGGCACGTGCAGAGCTGGCGCAAAAATAAGGTCGCTTTCATCTGGGAAGCCGAAGATGGCGAGGTGCGCCAATACACCTACTACGACCTCTGGCGCGAAGTCAATCGGTTTGCCAATGTGCTCAAAGGGCAAGGCATTCGCAAAGGCGACACCGTCACCATCTACATGGGTCGGGTACCAGAATTGCCAATTGCCATGCTCGCCGCGGCCAAGCTCGGGGCCATCCACAGCGTGGTTTACGGCGGTTTTAGCGAACAGGCCCTCGCCGACCGCATCAACGACGCCGAAAGCCGGGTAGTTGTCACCTGCGATGGAGCCTGGCTGCGCGGCAAGACCGTCAACCTGAAGGACATCACCGACGAAGCGATAGAGCACACGCCGCTCGTCGAAAGTGTGATCGTGCTCAAGCGCACCGGCCAGGAGATCAACTGGGTGGCGGATCGCGACCACTGGTGGCATGAACTGAGCGAAGATGTCTCCAGCGAATGCGCCACCGAACAGATGGATGCCGAAGATCCCCTCTTTATTCTTTACACAAGTGGCAGCACCGGCAAACCCAAGGGGCAGTTGCATACCTGTGGCGGTTACCAGGTCCATATCGCGGCCACACTCAGCTATGTCTTTGATCTCAAAGAAGAAGACCGCTATTGGTGCGCCGCGGATCCAGGTTGGATCACCGGTCACAGCTATATTGTCTACGCACCATTGATTCTGGGCACCACTAGTGTGATCTACGAAGGCGCGCCTGGCTACCCCAACCCCGACCGCTGGTGGGAATTGATCGAAAAGTTCGGCGTCACGGTGCTCTATACCGCGCCCACTGCCATCCGCGGCTTTATGCGCCTGGGCGAAAGTTGGCCCGACAAGCACCCAATGCCGTCTCTGCGGCTGCTGGGCTCGGTGGGTGAGCCGATCAACCCGGAAGCCTGGCGGTGGTATTACAAACATGTGGGCAAAGAGCGCTGCCCGATCATGGATACGTGGTGGCAGACCGAAACCGGCGGTTTTATGATCACGCCGACGCCGGTGGTGCCGCTCAAGCCGGGCAGTGGCACGCTGCCTTTCGCAGGCATCCTCGCCGATGTGGTGCGCGAAGATGGCACGCCCGCGGATGACAACGAAGATGGCTCCCTGGTGATCAAACACCCCTGGCCGGGTATGTCGCGCACCATTTGGCGCGACCCGGAACGCTTCAAGCAGACCTACTGGGAGGACTTTGCCGAGCAGGGCTGGTATGCCACCGGGGATAGCGCCCGGCGCGATGAAGATGGCTATTTCTGGATCATCGGGCGCATGGACGATGTGATCAAGGTCAGCGGCTATCGCCTGG
>CAZIRP010000059.1:0-37098 GCA_964541665.1 uncultured Caldilineaceae bacterium
GCCAAGCGTCTCGGTGATCACCGAACCGCCGGTCAGGATGGCGATATCTTCCAGCATGGCCTTGCGGCGGTCACCAAAGCCAGGGGCCTTGAGGGCCACGGCGTTGATCATCCCGCGCAGCTTGTTCAACACGAGGGTGGCCAGCGCTTCGCCGTCGATGTCTTCGGCGATGACAACCAGTTCACGCTTGCCGATTTGCACCAACTTCTCCAGCGTCGGGACAATGTCCTGCGCGCTGCTGATCTTCTTATCGGTGATCAGGATGTAGGGGCTCTGGATTTCGGCTTCCATGCGCTCCGAGTTGGTGACGAAGTAGGGGCTGAGGTAACCGCGGTCGAGCTGCATACCCTCGACATATTCGGTTTCAAATTCGAGGCCCTTGCTCTCTTCAACGGTGATGACCCCGTCTTTGCCGACTTTGTCCATCACGTTGGCGATCAATTCGCCGATGAACTTATCCTGGGCCGAGTTCGAGGCGACCTGGGCCATGCCATCCTTGCCGGAGATTGGGGTTGCCATTTCGCGCAGGGCCTTGACAACGGCGTCGCGACCGGCTTCGATGCCCCACTTAATCTGCATCGGGTTGGCACCAGCGGTGACGTTCTTGAGGCCTTCGGTAACGATGGCCTGGGCCAAAACGGTGGCTGTGGTGGTACCATCACCGGCGACATCATTGGTCTTGGTGGCGGCTTCCTTCAGCAACTGGGCGCCCATGTTCTCAAAGGGATCTTCGAGTTCGATCTCCTTGGCAACAGTCACACCATCGTGGGTAACGGTGGGGCTACCCCACTTCTTGTCCAACGCTACGTTGCGACCCTTGGGGCCAAGCGTAGTCTTAACGGCATTAGCCAGCGCATCGACACCAGCCTTTAGCTTCCTCCGCGCAGCATCCTCGAAAACGATTTGCTTCGCCATCTTTTATCTCTCCTGTACGAACAGTCAATGTTTCTGAAAACGAAAGTACAATCCGAACGATGCAGACGAGCCCTCAACTAAGCAGAGATTTGTTTAAATTTGGCCTGCCGAATTTGGTTTGCTCGCCAGCCATCACCATTACGCACCGTTGGTCACAATTGCCAACACATCACTCTCTTTGAGGATCAAATACTCTTTGCCATGCAATTTGATGGTGGTGCCGGAATACTTGGCGTAGAGCACGGTGTCACCAACGTTGACATCCAACGCAATGCGATCACCATTTTCTTTGCGAGCGCCGGGGCCAGCAGCCACGACTTTGCCTTCTTGGGGCTTTTCCTTGGCGGTTTCGGGGAGGAAGATACCGGAAGAGGTCTGTTCTTGCTGCTCAATCGGTTCCACCACGACGCGGTCGCCGAGCGGTTGTAGGTTCATGGATTTGTTCTCCTTGAACAATCAATCTGGACGGAATACAAATTTATAAAAAAACAGTCCATTAGCACTCAAAGGTGGAGAGTGCTAATGGACTGTACTATACCGTATTGTCAGCGCTTGTGCAAATCTTATATCGAAATATAGAGCACTTTTGGGCGATTTCGCATAAGCACTTTGCTAACGTTTTGTTAGAGAAATGTATGAGGCAGACGAGCGCCTGTCAGCGCTGTTCTACTCGCCAATGGCTACGCGTTCCACGCCATACTCACCACCGGCCCAGACTCCGTCGGGCGTGTTGAGCAAAACCAACGCGGGTTTGCTACCTGCGACCCGCGCCCAGGTTGCGCTGTCGTCCGAGCGCCAAAGGCCCTCGGCATCGCTCAGCAACCACCCGTCTGCAGTGGCGCAGATCGCATCCACCCGCGTCGGGCCATCGCTTACGGCGGCAAACGAGCGCCCCCCATCGGTCGAGCGCCAGAGCCCCTGGTCCTCAGTACCCGCCAACACAATATCGCTCTGATGAAAATTGGGGTCGACGGCAACGGCCTGGACGATCCCGCTCAGCCCTTCCGCGCGTCGCCAGCCGCGCCCGCCATTGGGCGAGCGATAGATCCCCTCTTCCGTGGCGGCAAAAACGACCTCCCAGCGCGGCCAGGTATTAGCGGGGGCGGGAGGTGCCCAGGCCAGGGCCAGGATTGTGTAATCCTGCAGGCCAAAGTTGCAGAGTTGCCAGCCATACCCGCGATTGGCCGACCGTAAAATGCCCGCCCCAGCGCTGCCAGCCAGCAAAACGCCGCTTTCGCCGACATTCGGGTCCGCGGTGATACAGAGCACACCGGTCTGCACCCCATCCATCCACGAAGCTTGCCAGTTGCCACCTGCATCCAGGCTGAAGGCTGTGCCGTGAGGCATACCACCCACCAAAATGCGCGAACCGTCGGTGCCGCAGCAAGCTAATTCACGTTGGGGTTGTGGCACGGCCTCTAGACCATGCCCATTTAGTTTGAAGAGACCCTCGGGCCCCGCGGCCCAGAGTCCCGTTTCAGTTTGGGCGAGTGATAGAATGATTGGCATAACCATATCCAAGCTAGGAATTAAACAATTGAAAATGACTCGCGTTCTGGGCAAAGGCCAGCGTGCAGATCGCCAGAATCGGCGCGCTGGCCCTCCGCGGAATGCAACCTGATTAGGGCGTCATCTCTTCTTTGGGTTTCTTGTGATAGACAATGGCATCAGTCGAGAGCGCCATCATAGCGCCGCTGGATGCAATATGCAGCACCTTGGCCAGAACATCGGTCGCATCCAGGATCCCAGACTCCTGCGAGCAGACCACTTGCTGGCTGAGTGCATTGTAGGTGGCCTTAACATCCCCTTCGCGCACCTGGTTGACCACCACTTCGGGCGCGGTATGCCCCGAGTTGATGACAATCTGGCGCAAGGGCTGGCTCAAGGCGCGCGCCAGGACGCGCATCCCTTCAGCGACATCTTCATCGGGCTCGTTTGCGGCAGCCGTGATGAGGGAGGAACTGGCGTGGAGGAATGCCGCACCACCGCCCGCGACGACCCCACCGCGCAGTGCCTCGGACAACACCTTGAAGGCCCGTTCGGATTGAACCTGGCGCAATTCACGTTCGCCCTTGGTGTGCGCGCCGATCTTCAATTCACCCACGCCACCGGTCAACGTGGCCAGCCGCTTGATCAACTTAGGCCGTTCTTCGTCGCTCAGGGGCAATTCGGCCACAAATTTGCGCAGCCTGGCAATTTCTTCCTGTGTCTCGCTGCGTTGATTATCGTGCGCCACAAAGACGGCACTGTTGTTCGAGAATTCAAAGCGCAACGCCTGGCCCAGATCGTCCGAGCGAGCGCGCGATCCGCTGCGCCCCTGGTTTGGCCCCAACACAGTGGCCCCAGTCAACGTGGCCAGGTCGGTCATTGCCCAGCGCAATTCCTGCCCGACCGGCTTCAACTTGACCGCGCAGATCTGCAATTTGCGTTTATCTTCGGGCTGACGGTGATTGGTGACCAGGGCACCTAATGCCGCGCCACTGACTTCCATCGCCACAATCACCAAAGATTTGGCGTTTTGCGCCACCGCGCCCTCCATCAGGCGCAGCACCTGGTCGGTCTCTTTGAGGCGCTCGTCAAGGATCGCCACCGCGGGCGCGGTGAGCACGGTCTTTTTCTGTTCCGGCTCGGTGTAAAAATACATACTTTGGATTTCAGCCCCGATCCGAGCGCCGTCGACATAGCGCCGATGCAAATAGGGCGCCACAAATTTTTCGATCACCACATAGGCGTCGGGGCCGAGCAGATAGCTCATCTCGCCCAGGACCGCGGAGAGCTGATCATCTTTGGTGATGGTGCGGGCCAGTGCGGCCAGTTCATCTTCGCTGACAATTGCATTGGTTTGGGCTCGCAAGGCTTCGGTAGCAATGCGCACCCCTTTCTCGATGCCACGGGCCAAACGGGTAGCGTTCACCCCCGCGGTGATCATCCGTATACCATCGCAATAGATGGCGCGTGCCAAAACAGCCGCGGTCGCTCCCCCATCCCCGGCCCGTTGGCCGACCCGCCAGATCATACTGCGCATCAACATCGCGCCGACGTCGCGTTGTGCACTGCCCAGACTGATAATACGCCGCACGATGGTGGCAGCATCATCGATCAGTTCGACGCGGTTCCCCGTATCTTGCCCACTCGCAACATGGCCACCAATTGGCCCGAGCGTAGGTGCCAGAAGATTGGCAATGGCATTGATGCCAAAGCTGATATGCCGCTGCGAATCCGGCAGTCCCACAACCTGCGGTCTGTATTTAACCTTGAACATAAGCTTTTTCTCGAAATTTTGTATGTTCTATACCGGCGGCAACCAACTACTAGCATCGCATATTAGGATACTAGCCAGCGGCGCTCAACCTTGTGAACTACTATCGTATCGGTGAATCGGGAAACGAGCTACGTGGCATCAGCAAACATACAGTACACCATGCCCCTGTTTAAATCAGCGGCAGAGCTTTCCTCGATGAATCGATTTTTGCTCAGGATGTGTGTACGTTTTCAGGTCTACCCTGAAATGCTGCGCCGTTCTTTGTTCGGAGGCAAAACCGGCCATCGCAACCATTTTCAGGCTAGACTCTAACAAAGTTCAGGCAAAGTGTACATGATTCCATGGGGATTATCAAAAAATTGTGCTACAGATCGCGTTACCGGCCCATAGCGCTACGGGAGATTGGGATGCTATACAGCGGGCACTGTCAACGGATGCATGGGCGCAGCTGGATCCTCAGATCCGCTGACAGTTTCTCCCTGCGGCTACGGCATCAGGTGAGTTCTTCACCTGCCTGCGCTCAGTCGTACAGCAAATATGGCTTGACGCGCGCCGACCACCCAGCCGCCTCAGTCCATTCGTCGATCTGCTGCGGGGTGATGGTTGCCGGTTGCGACAACGCCGGGCGAATGGCAAGATCGCCAATCAGCCGATCAAAATGGCCATACCCCTGGCCAGCCGCAGCGGTGGGGTAGGGCAACCACTCGAACTGGGTTGGGTGCTGCTCGATGATCAGCTGCAAGAGGTGCAACCCCGCGGCAACGGGGCGAATGGCGGTTTCGTCCAGCAAGTGCAGCATCACGCCATGACAGAGTTTGTTTGCGTGTTTGCTGGCTGTTGGGCTGAATTGTACGGCGCGGGCGCGCAGCGCGGGCAGCCCCAAGTCGTTAAACCGATTGGCAATGGTAAATGCATCCAACCAGGGTGCGCCAATTTGGCGGAAGGGGGCCGCTGTGCCCCGACCCTCGCTCAGATTGGTGCCCTCAAAGAGACAGGTTCCCGGGTAGATCAAGGCGGTTTCGTAGCTGGGCAGGCTGGGGGAAGTCGGCAGAAAAGGCAAGCCAGTGGCCGACCACCGTTCGGCGCGGCTCCAACCGAGTGTGCGGATCACCGTTAGATCAACGCCGAGGCCTTGCTCTGCATTCCACAGTTGCGCTAATTCGCCAACAGTCAGGCCGTGGCGGATCGGCATGGACCAGCGCCCGACAAAGCTCGAGATCTCTGCAGCCAGCAGCGGACCTTCGCACTCGGCCAAGTCCGCACCGAGTGGATTGGGACGGTCGAGCACCCACAAAGGCAGCCCAGCTTCGCCGCAAGCTTCGAGCGCATGTGAAAGCGTCCAGATATAGGTGTAAAAACGCACGCCGACATCAGGAATATCAAACAACAGCAGGTCGGGATCGGCCAACATCGCCGCGGTGGGTCGATAGGTCTCGCCATAGAGGCTGTAGACCGGCAGCCCGGTCAGCGGATCAACGGCATCGCCGATTTCGGCCCCATCCGCGGCAGCCGCGCCCAGCCCATGTTCGGGCGAGAACAGGGCCACCAGTTGCACACCGGCCTGTTGCAAGGCCAGCCGGGTAGGCGTCAAGGGCTGCGGCGAGACCGCGGTCGTAGCCACATCATTCGTGATCAGGCCAACCCGCCGCCCCGCAAGTGCATCCAGGTGATTGGTGAGGAGGGCATCAATCCCAAAGTTGATCATCTTCGGCTCAAAATCTCGGCAATGGCACCGCACAGATAATCCATGTTCCCCTCAGACATGCCAGCCACGTTGATGCGGCCACCGCCGACCACGTAGATGGCATACTCATCGCGCAGCGCTTTGACCTGATCCGCATTCAGGCCGGAAAAAGAGAACATGCCGCGCTGATTGGCAATAAACGAGAAATCACGATCCACGCCTTTTTCGTTGAGCGTTTCAACAAAAAGATGGCGCATGGTATTGATGCGCTCGCGCATCGCGCTGACTTCTGTTTCCCACTGGGCGCGCAAGGTGGGGTCGGTTAGCACCGTGGTAACAATTGCCGCACCGTGAGCAGGGGGATTGGAGTAGTTGGCGCGGATGGTCTGTTTGAGGTGGCTCAGCACGCTTTGCGCGGCTGCTTCGTCACGGGCGATCAATGTCAACGCGCCCACTCGCTCGTTGTACAGCCCGAAATTTTTCGAGAAGGAACTGGCAACCAGGGCTTCGCTGCCCGGACAGATCACGTTGAGCATCCCAGCGGCATCCTCGCGCAGACCGTTGGCAAACCCTTGGTAGGCAAAGTCGATCAGCGGCAACAACTGGCGTTCGGCCACAATTTCGCCCACGCGCGCCCACTGTTCGAGCGACAAATCGCTGCCGGTGGGGTTGTGGCAACAGCCATGAATGAGCAAAATGTCGCCTTCGGGGATCTGCTCGAGCGCGGCCATGAACTTCTCGGTGTTGATGCCGTTCAATGCTGCGTCAAAGTAGGGATAGACCACCACTTCCAGCCCGGCTGCGCGGAAGACGCTGGGGTGGTTCGGCCAGGTTGGGTCGCTGATCCAGATCCGTTTGCCGGGTGCCAGGCGGGCGAGAAGCTCCGCGGCAATGCGCAGGGCTCCGGTTCCGCCCGGTGCTTGGGCGGTCACGGCCCGTTTGCTCTTCAGCACTTCGTGGTCATCGCCAAACAGCAGACTTTGCACAGCAGCAGCATACTCGGGCGAACCCGCGATATCCAGATAGCTTTTGGTCGCCTCCGTTTGCAGAAGGCGCTCCTCGGCCTGTTTGACCGAATCCAATACCGGTGTGCGGCCACTTTCGTCTTTATAAACCCCCACACCCAGGTTGATCTTTTTGGGATTGGGATCTTTGCGAAACGCTTCGGTCAGCCCCAAAATAGCGTCCGGCGGTGCCGGCGAAACCCCTTCAAACATAAATAAGATCCTTGCTCAAGGCTCAAAAATTGATTAGACACTCTTTCAGAAACTCATCGACAGCGTACAGAGAAGCTGTCAGCGGATTCCCCAAATGGTTTCTGTGTTTTCCCTGAAAACGTGAAGCCGGGTTACAACTCCCGGATCCTACACTCATATTACACAAATAAATCCACCAGTTGAAATTGTTCAACGTCCACCAAACCATGATCGGTGAGTTTGAGTTTGGGAATCACTTCCAGCGCCTTGAAACTCATGGCCATGAAGGGATCGTGCAGTTCGGAGCCCAGCCCCCGCGCCGCATGGATCAGCGCATCGTACTGGCGACGCACTTCGGCAATCGGCTGGTCGCTCATCAGCCCAGCCACGGGCAACGCCAACTCCGCGAGCACGGTTTGGCCTTCGGTCACGACCAGGCCGCCCCCCAACTCGGCAATCCGCTGCACAGCTCGCAGCATCGACGGATCGTCCGCGCCGATCACAACCAGGTTATGATGATCGTGCGCGACAGTGCCAGCAATCGCGCCGCGGCGCAGGCCCATCCCCTGGATGAAGCCCAGGCCACACCTGCCGCTGGCGCGATGCCGTTCGATCACCGCCATTTTGAGTATGTCGCGCGCAACATCGGCCACGGCCTCGCCAGCCTCGATGCGCGCATCGACGATCTGCTCGGTCGTGAGCAATTGCTCGTCGATGGTGCCAATCACGCGGATCTGTGAGCCACGCGCCGGGATGCGCAGATCGAGCTGTTCCCAGGCCAGCCTGACGCTGCCGCTGATGGCCGCGGGCACCGGCGCGACTGGGGCGGGCTTGAGCATCTGCCCAGCTTCGGCCACCAATTGTCCACCGGCATAGACTTGTCGCGGCCGAAAATCATGCAGATCGTCCACGATCAAAAAGTCGGCCACACGCCCGGGGGCCAGCGCGCCACGATCGTGCAGGCCAAACCGTTCAGCACTGTTGAGCGTGGCCAGGCGAATCGCGATGATCGGGGCCAGCCCAAAGCGAATCGCCTCGCGCACCATATAATCAATACTGCCCTGGTCGAGCAGATCGCTGGGGATGCGGTCATCGGTGCAGAAACAGATGCGGCGCTCATTTTGTGGGGTGATCAGCGGCAGCAGCGCGTGCAGATTGTGGGCAATGGTTGCTTCGCGGACCAAAATATAGAGACCACGGGCCAATTTCTCGGCAGCTTCGACCACGCTGGTACATTCGTGTTCACTGCCAATCCCCGCGGCAACGTAGGCATTGAGCCCATGCCCCAATACATTCGGCAGATGCCCATCGATCGGGCGGCCCGCAAACGCGGCGAGTTTGGCCAGCAACGCGGGGTCGCCCGCGATCACACCGGGGAAGTTCATGACCTCGGCCAGGCCAAGCACGCTATCATCGGCCACCAAGCTGGCTAAGTCACTGGCTTCCAGACGGGCGCCGCTGCTTTCCATGTGGGTGGCGGGCACGCAGGACGAAGCCATCAGCTGGACAGTCAGGGGCAATCCGCGGCTCTGGTCAGCCATGTAGCGGATGCCAGCCAGCCCGGCTACGTTGGCGATCTCATGGGGGTCGGCGATGATTGTCGTGACGCCGCAGGGCAGCACGGCCTGAGCAAATTGGGCGGGCGTGCAAAGGCTGCTTTCAATGTGGACGTGCGCATCGATCAGGCCCGGGACGACAAACGCCCCCGCCAGATCGAGCTCGGTTTGGCCCACATAGCCCGGCCCGATCCCGGCAATTTGTCCGCGGAAAATCGCCAGATCAGCCTGCTCGATCTCACCAGAAAAGACATTGATCAGTTGTCCATTACGCAGTAGTAGTGTGGCGGGGGCATCGCCGCGGGCCACAGCGAGTAATTCCGACATGCTCATAGGGCATCCTCCCCAAAACGTGCAGCCATTATAGCACAACTACGGCTTGCAGAATGTCCCGTGGGTTTCCAGAGAGAAACGTTCCTCATACAAACGATTTCTAGGCTAAAGCACAAACGCCAGCCTCCAAGCTCCACCAAATTAGCCCGGAGGGCAAAATTGTACTGGATGAGGGTTGTTGCAACTTAAATGCAACTTAAAGTCGTCTGATTGATCCACAAAGTTGGCTATTGACAAATCATAAATTTTGCCCTAATATAGTTGTCACAGCAACCAATCTGGACTAATATTATGCCACAATCTTTTCTTGATAATTCTATCGGCTTTATCACAAATCGCACAGCAGTTCGCTTGCAAGGCGAACTAGAAAGAACATTTGTGAGGCACGGCTATGAAATTACAGCACCGCAATGGATGGTGCTCACTCGCCTTTGGGAGGAGAATGGCTTATCGCAAAATGAAATAGCGAATCGCACCTTTAAGGATAAGACCAACATCGCTCGTATCCTTGCGTTATTGGAGCGTAACCAATTGCTCGTACGCAAACGGAGTGAGACAGATCAGCGTTTCCATCAAATTTACCTCACCGAGGCAGGACAGTTATTACATAAACAGTTAATGCCTCTAGCCAGGGAAGTGCTCACTCGTGCGCAGCAAGGCCTGCAGGAAGAACAGGTCTATATGCTTATTAACTTACTGAACCAGGTATATACAAATTTGGAATAGCGTTCTCCTATTTTTTTTGACACAATAGTTGCCACAGCAACTGATTGGAGGTATTTGTGAAGCAAATTGATGCGAGCTATGGACGTGTCGCTCAAGTACTGCATTGGATCAGCGCCCTGCTACTCCTGCTATTATGGCCTTTGGGGGTACTGATGACGCGGGTAGGTGATGGTTCGACTAAAACACTCCTATATCAGGCTCACGTGGGGATTGGATTGGTGGTTTTAGTGTTGACTGCGGCGCGCCTGGTCTGGAAGTTGGTTAGCAAATACCCTGACCCACCGCAGGGATTATCACGCCTCAATCAACTGCTGTTCAGCACAATACATACCTTGCTCTATGTGGTTATTGTCCTCATGGTCGGCAGTGGCGTCAGCATGTTACTCTTGAGTGGTATGGAACTTTGGCCATGGGCGGTGATACCAGTGCAGATTGCCGACGTGCCACCACGTACCCTGCATAGCGTAATGTCCAGGGGCTTCCTCGTATTGTTATTTTTACATGTGGGCGGTATCCTGCGCTATCAAATGAGTAAGGGCGACACAATGGCGCGTATGGGCGTTAAAGGAGTGTGGACAAGGGAGAGTAAGACGCACCGCATGTCGTAGATAGCCACCGAAGCCCAGTTTTAGTTCGGGCTGTATCAAGGTATGATTTCTTACTAGAGAGCAATGGATGTTGCGGAAATTCAATAACAGAATGCTTTTCGGCTCCCAAAAGTATCAGTGGATTCATGCAAAGCTGGTACAGTGAGATCGAATATAGCGAAGATTGTAGCTGCTCCTACAATATCCATTGCATCTGTTTTCGATTTCTTATCTTGATACAGCCCCTAAATTAGCCCGTTCTGGGGGGTTGAGTTTCCCAGCAAATGAGCGTACAATAGAGCCATCTACTATTCTCTCTTTTCGACAAGCGACCAGAATATTTAATGCGAATCACATTTTGTGGGGCAGCTCAAGAGGTCACCGGCTCGATGCATCTGCTCGAAGTCAACAATCAGCGCATCTTGCTGGAATGTGGGCTTTATCAGGGCCATCGGGCTGAAACGTACGAACGCAACTTAAACTTCCCATTTGACCCAAAGACAATCGACACGTTGATCCTGAGCCATGCTCATATTGACCATGCAGGCAATATCCCCAACCTGGTCAAGCAGGGCTTCACCGGCAACATTTGGGCCACTTCGGCCACGCGCAATTTATGCACCTATATGTTGTTGGATAGCGGCCACATCCAAGAGCAGGATGCAGTCTACGTCAACAAGATCCGCAAAAAGCACAAGGAACCGCCGATCGAGCCGATCTACACCCAACGCGACGCGCAACATTGTTTGGCGCAATTTGTCACGGTGGGCCTGCATCGCAAAGTCTCGGTGGCCGATGGGGTGGATCTGACCTTTCACGAGGCTGGCCACATTCTCGGCGCGGCGTCGGTCGTGTTGGAGATACGCGAGCACCAAACCGGCAAACACTGGCGCCTGGTCTTCAGTGGGGACCTGGGGCGAACGGAAGCGTCGATTTTGCACGCGCCCGAACGCATCGATGCGGCAGATCTGCTGATCATGGAGAGCACCTACGGGGACCGCCTGCACGGCACCTATGAATCGGCCCGGCACCTGTTGCGCGATGTTGTCAATTCGACAGCGAAACGGCGCGGCAAGGTGATCATCCCTTCCTTTGCGGTGGGGCGCACGCAAGAGTTGCTCTATGCCCTCAACCAGTTGGATGCAACGGGGGATATTCCGCCAATTCCTGTGTTTGTCGACAGCCCGCTGGCGGTCAACGCGACCGATGTCTTTCGCCTCCACCCCGAAGAGTGGAACGAGGAAGTCCAACAATTTCTGCTCAAGACCGATAATCGCCGCAGCCCATTTGACTATGACCAGGTAGAGTACATTCGTGAAGTGCGCCGCAGCAAACAATTGAACTTCCTGAGCGATCCGGTGGTGATCATCTCGGCCAGTGGCATGGCTGAAAGTGGCCGGATCCTGCATCATCTGAAAAATAATATCGGCGACCCCGACAATACCATTCTGATCGTGAGCTTCCAGGCCGAACACACCCTGGGGCGGCGGATTAAAGATGGGGTCAGCCCGGTGCGCATCTATGGCGAAGAATATGATCTGCGCGCCCGCGTCGTCAGCATCGATGGCTACAGTGCCCATGCTGACCAGGCTGAATTGTTGCATTGGGCGGCTGGCTTCCGCCGGGATCGCCTGCAACAGATCTTTTTGGTCCATGGCGAGCCCGAACCGGCAGCCACCCTGGCAGGCAAGTTGCGGACCGAGCAACAAGCCAAGGTGACGATTCCCGTTCGGCGACAACGCATCGAGTTTTAGCCAAACTCGCAGAACTTTTTTGGATGTTTTTCGTCCTACTGAATGAAACTCAGACTTTCGCTTGTGACCCAATCTTAGTCGAGTTCATCTATTAGCATGGTGGGCTGAGCCAGCGCAACCCCAGCTAGTTGAACCTCACTCGATTCAGCGAAAGCAATGGTGACTTGTGCAGGTGTGCGCATGATCATCATTTCTGATCAACCTTCCGCTATTCCGTATAGATAGACCATAAAACGTCGCGTCCAAAGAAGCTGGGGTTGGATGGACAAGAGCTTGCAGCCATCAGCGATTGTGCCACCTTGATTTATGGTGTCTATCTGTTTCTATGCAGCTGCATCATTGAGATTTTTATCAACGAAGTGAAGGAGCAATTTATGAAAGAGAAGCAACACTGGTTGCCGAGACGGCTTTTGGGGGGGCTGGCCTTGCTGGTGGCGCTCCTGCTGAGTGTGACACTCCTGCCGAGTGTCGCCCAGGCAGCGCCGGTTGAGGCCCCGGCTGCTCATGGGTATGGCTGCGAAGCCATTCATGTGGTCAAACGGGGACAATCGCTCTCAGCCATTGCCCGCTACTACGGGGTGGGGATCCAGAGACTAGCAAATACCAATAATATTCGCAATTGGAACAAAATTTATGTAGGCCAACGGCTCTGTATTCCCGGGTATGTGGCACCGCAGCCCCCGCCGCCACCGCCACCCCCACCGCCAACGCATTGTGACGTTGGGCATCACACGGTTTGGCATGGGGACACGCTGAACAAAATCGCTCGCCGCTATGGCACAGATATCTGGACGTTGATGCGGCTGAATGGCCTGCACGATGCCAATCACATTTATGTGGGGCAGGTGCTGCGCATTCCTGCGGCCTGTCCGCCGCCACCGCCCCCTCCGCCACCACCGCCCCCTCCGCCACCACCGCCACCTCCTCCACCTCCTCCACCGAGCGGGCAGTGGTTTGGCTCGTATTACAACAACAAAGAGCTGAGCGGCTCACCCGTTTTCACCCGCCACGACCATGAGATCAATTTCGGCTGGGCCTTTGGGGGCCCGGGGTCGGGAATCGGCGAGGACAACTTTAGCGTGCGTTGGGAGCGCAACGAATGGCTGCGCAGCGGCAACTATCGCTTCTTTGCCACGGTCGATGATGGTGTGCGCGTCTATGTCGACAACGTGTTGGTGATCGATGGCTGGCGGGTGCAACCCTCGACCAGCTACTTCGGCGATATTTACCTCAACGAAGGCTACCACACGATCCGAGTTGAATTCTTCGAAGATGCTGGCAGCGCGGGGATCCATTTCTACTGGCAGCGCCACTAAAGGCGAAGGGAACCGGCCGGTACCTCAGAGAACACAGATGACAGCAACCATCTGGGCGCTCTGGTAAGCCGGACGTCCAAATCAATAACCGGGGATGGGTCTGGTTCAACGGCTCATCCCCGTATTTTTTGCCCGCGCTCTATTCCCGAATAACTTGGTTTTCCGGCGGTTTTTTGACAGTTGCGCGCTTTGTTGAAGCGTGTTATACTTGCGCAAGGTTTGCCCATTGGGCCCAACCATACTCCATTTTGTGGTTTTCCCGTAAGCTAAGGAGAAAAAAGTATATGGCCAGTGTAACCTTTGACCACGTCTACAAACGCTTTGGCGATGTTGTAGCCGTGAACGACCTCAATATTCATGTTGAGGACAAGGAATTTTTGGTCTTCGTCGGCCCGTCTGGTTGTGGTAAGACCACGAGCCTGCGCCTGTTGGCCGGTCTGGAAGAAATTTCCGATGGCAACATCATGATCGGCGACCGCATCGTCAACGATGTGCCGCCGAAAGATCGCGACATTGCCATGGTATTCCAGAGCTACGCGCTCTACCCGCACATGAGCGTCTACGACAACATGGCCTTCGGCCTGAAGTTGCGCAAGACCCCGAAGACTGAAATCGACCGCCGTGTGAAGGAAGCCGCCGACATTCTGGACATCGGCCACCTTCTCGACCGCAAGCCGAAGCAGCTCTCTGGTGGTCAGCGCCAGCGCGTGGCTGTCGGTCGCGCCATTGTGCGTGAACCCGCGGTCTTCCTCTTCGACGAGCCGCTCTCCAACCTGGATGCCAAGTTGCGCGTACAGACCCGGGCCCAATTGACCCGCCTGCACCAGCGCTTGCAGACCACCTTCATCTACGTGACGCACGACCAGGTCGAAGCCATGACCATGGCCAGCCGCATCGCCGTCATGAAGGATGGTATCCTCCAGCAGATCGACACGCCGACCAATCTGTACAATCACCCGCAGAATGTCTTCGTGGCTGGCTTCATCGGCAGCCCGAGCATGAACTTCTTCGACGCCACCCTGACCGAGAACGACGGGCGCCTGGAAGTCAACGCCGGTGGTTTCCGAATGCCAGTGCCGGAGCCCAAGGCCAGTGAGTGGCGCCAATTCAAGGGCCGCGAAGTGATCTTTGGCATCCGCCCAGAAGACATCTACTTCCGCGATCTGGCTGCACCGGGCATTCTGGTCTCTGACATGAGCGCCAAGGTCGATGTGATTGAGTTGATGGGCAACGAAATTTACCTGTACCTCAACACTTCCGACGACAAGCAGTTCATTGCGCGCGTCGATCCTCGTGTCAAGACCGAACGAGGGGCCGATATTGACCTGTCGGTCAACATGGCCAACGCCCATATCTTCGATCCCAAGACCGAAGTCAGCCTCGCTGGCTAAGTTTCCTGATCGAAATCAGCCATTAGTCGACCCAGAGGGGTTGCCCGCAAGGAATGGCTAGCTGTCTACAGCAGCGTAAAATGTTAAACAACCGGGCCAGCAAATGCTAGCCCGGTTGTTTTTTATATTGCCTTACCCAAGACTATAATCTGCGCACCTGGTTTGTGCAGGACTTACGTACGCCTTGACAAGAGATGGATTGGTGCAGGCAGGTATCTCCCCTCAACTTGCTTATAGAGAAATTAAATAGAGATCGCACAAATAGCGAGCAAGTAGGTGCGGTTTTTAACCGCATATTCTGGCCCTAGCCTACCTGTGCGGTTAGAAACCGCACCTACGATTTATGCGATATTTATCTGGTTTCTCTATTAGGCGCCGCGTCAGTCGTGTGAATTTACTGCTCCGCTGGGATCAACATAACGCAAACAGGGTGGGTGCAGACCGGGCAGGGCGGGGAAAGTCGCTGGTTGCCCAGCCGCGCTGATCCAAATTAAAAGTGCCGCAAGCTTTGGAGGAAACAGATGATCGTCTTCAATGAGTTCGACCTGATGCACGAATACCAGCAACCTGGCGACAAAATTGTGTTGCTGATCATGGATGGGCTGGGTGGGTTGCCACTGACGCCAGATGGCAAAACCGAGCTAGAAACGGCTTACACCCCTAATTTGGATCGTATGGCCAGCGAAGGTTCTTGTGGGCTAAGCATTCCCGTGCGGGTTGGCATCGAGCCGGGTAGCGGGCCAGCCCACCTCAGCCTCTTTGGCTATGACCCCATTCGGTTTGAGATCGGCCGCGGGGTGTTGGAAGCCATGGGGATTGGGTTTCCGCTCGGCCCAAACGACCTGGCGGCCCGCGGCAACTTTGCCAGCGCAGCCCCCGACGGCACGATCAGCGATCGGCGCGCGGGTCGCATCTCTACCGATGAATGTGTACGCCTGGTGAACAAATTGCGCGCCGCGACTGCCAATGCGCTACCAGGCTACGAGGTGCTGATCGAGCCGGTGCAGGAGCATCGCTTTGTCTTTGTCTTGCGCGGGCCCAATCTGGGCGGGCAACTGACCGAGACCGATCCCGGTTCGGTGGGCAAACTTCCCCTGCCCGTGGAAGATACCAGCGGCACACCGCAGGGACAAGCGACCGCGGAGCTGGTCAATCGCTGGGTGGCAGCCGCGCGCATTGCCCTGGCCGACGAGCCCAAAGCGAATACGCTCAACTTGCGCGGGCTGGCGAAAGACCCGGGCTTGCCCCAATTTGGTGACATTTATGGGTTACGCGCCGCCGCGATTGCGGTCTACCCGATGTATAAGGGAGTGGCTCGGTTGGTGGGCATGGAGGTGATCGACTTCGCGGGTGATCGCCCCCATCATCAGATCGATGTCCTCGAAAAGGTCTGGGATGATCACGACTTCTTTTTTATCCACGTGAAAAAGACGGATAGCTATGGCGAAGATGGCAACTTTGATGCCAAAGTCCACGAGATCGAAGCGGTGGATGCGATCATGCCGCGCATTTTGTCGCTCAACCCTGGCTGCGTAATCGTGACCGGCGACCACAGCACGCCAGCCAAGTTGCGCAGCCACAGTTGGCACCCCGTCCCCACCTTGTTATGGAGCCGCCGGGCCATGCCCGATGGCATCGAAGGCTTCGGCGAACGAGGCTGTGCCACCGGCCATCTCGGTTTGTTTCATGCCACAACGCTGCTGCCGCAAGCGATGGCCCATGCAGGCCGCTTGAAGCGCTTTGGCGCGTAGCGATGCTCCGGAAAGGCGGGGTCGGCCTGCCCTTCCGGACTTCATTCCGCGAGCGACCACTCCCAGCGCCCCAGGCTCAGGGTCGTGCTGGTCGCTTCCTCTGCAACTGTGATCGTGAGAGGCAGCGGGCGAGTGCCAGATTGGCGCTGCACCCGCACTTGATAATCCTCTGCGCGGATGGCCGCCGGGAGCGAATACTGAATGCGCACAACTTGCTGCTCGCCAGGGCGCAGCATAAAATAGCCGCCAAAGACTTGCGTCTTCATCTCGCCCCGCTGACTGCTAATTGAACTGCTGCTGACACCAGTCATGCGGATCAGCTGACTCCCGGCTGGCGTATAGAGCCGCACATAATTGAAATAGCAGCGCTCGGTCATGTCATCATAATCGCTGCCATAGCGCGGGGTTGGCTCACAAACCTCATCAGCGACATCCAGCGTGTGGGTGTAGGTGATGGTAGCCGTGGCCACCGCGGGCTCAGCTTCGCCGCTGGGCCAGGTGACTTCGTAATCCAGCGCGCGGTCAACCACGGCATCTGCCTTGTTGTAGCCCATATTCATGTCGACCAGCGCCAGATAATCCCCACCGTCGAGCGGCTGCAATCCTCCATCCCAGCCCAAACTGGCCATCTCGGCGCGGGCAACTGGGTCGGCCAGCCAGACCTGGACAGCGCGTTCGCCCAAAGCCGTCTGGCCCGCAGCCAATAATTTGAACAACTCAACATTGCCACTTTCGATCCGCTGGCGGATCACATTGGCGAGCGCCGGAATAAATTCCTTGCGGCGACGCCACCACGCGCCCAGCCCGGCTTCGGCAATATTGGCATCGATACTTGGTGGGATGCTGTACATCTCTTTGATCTGCTGAATCACCGTGGCACCGGTGATCGGCTCGCCGGTTTCGGGGATTTCCAGCGGCTCCAACGCGCCGATGATCAGCGCCACCGCGTGCAGATCCACCGTGATAATGCCGTCGATGTCCTGCCCGGTGTGCTGGCGATACATGCTGCGGATCAGCTTGGCCGTGGTTGGCAGATCAGCCGACCAATTGGCGTCACGCAGCAGCAGGATCGGAATATTCATGTAGCGCTGCATGGGCAAGGGGGCCGGGGGATAGGCCAACGCCGCGTTATAAAAGTCATAACTATCGACAAAATCGAGCGCGGCAATCCGCCCCTGTTCCAATGTTAAAGTGCCCACTGCCGAGATAAAGCCCCCGGTTGGGCGCAATTCGTCGTTGTTCTGCACGACGATCAGATAGGTGGCCGGGCCATTCATGCCCAATAATTGGGGCAGCAACGGGCCCAGGCTACTGAGCGCGGCAGGCGGCAACTGTTGCGCGCTGGCCGCCTCTGCCTTCGGCGGAATCAGCATGCCCCAGAGCACAAACAGAGCGAGCAAGCCGCGGAGGTAGCGACGGGCGCGGGGCCCGGGTTGTGCGCGATTGGTGGTGCCAGGTCGAGTGAGGAAAGAAAAGGGTGGTTGCATAGAACTCTGCCTGCCTTACAAAAGAGACGAATGGATTAGGGCTGGTAGCGCCAGAGAGGCGGCACTGGTTCAAGCCGGTCGGCCGGAACGTAGGTAAGTTGTTCGCTGAAAAAGATGGGCCGGAGGGCTGCCTGTTCGGCCAGGATGATCTCCACGGTTGCTTGTTGATCGACAACAGTCGGGTATTGCGCGCGCAACAAGCGCCGGTACCACTCAAATTGATAGAGCGAATAATTGATCAACACCGCGTTGGGCGCGGCTTGTTGCACTGTTTCGCTCGCCCACATCCCATACCAGAGCGAAAAGGTTTCAGCATCATTCAGGGTGATGATCAAACTGTCTGGCTCGAGGACGGTGGCTGCATTGCGGACAAAGTTTTCGGCCTGCTGATCGTCACGCAGCGAGATGGCGGGCAGGCGGATCAGCACCAGCAGCAGCAAGGCTACGGCCGAGACTGTGGTCAAGCCCTTCAAGATGGGCAGTCGCGGCCACCGTTGGGCCCCTACAGTCGCCAATTCCTGGAGCCCTTCCGCCAGCCAGAGCGCCATCAGCCAGGCGACAGGCAACAAGTAAATTTCACTGTCGCGCGTGTAGTAGCTGATCGCATAGAGGCTGACCGGCACGAGCCAGATCACACTAAAGGTGCGCAAGTGGCCCTGTTGTCGATCCCAACTGGAGAGGCCGATCAAAGCCAGGGCGAGCCCAACCGGGCTATATTGCGTTGTAATGGTGTAGGACCAGCTGCTCAGGCGCCCCAGGAATTGATCATTGGCGCTGAAAAGATAGCTTCGATAGGCTGCGCCGCTGACCAGCCACCAGAAGCCCGCCCAATTGTCGGCATAGCCCCAGTTGATCGGTGGCGGAGTGCCGCCGCCCGCGGCCGCAAGCGGAATGCGCAAATAGCAGAGCGCCCCCAGGACGAACCCAACGGTCAGGGTGAGCGCCGCGCTGAAAAAAGCATAACGGTTGCGCCCGCGCACCTGCCAAAGATAAAAGAGCGCGGCGGGCAGGAGCAAAACAAACGTGAGGTGATGGGCCACCCCACAAGCGACAAGTGGGATCAGATAGCGCGCTTGTCCGGCTCGGTTGAACAAGGCCCACCCCAGCAAAGCGACGAACAGCGCGTGCAGGGCATAGACTTCGGTGACAATCGATTGACTCCACAGGAGCGTACTCGATCCCCAGGCCAGCCCAGCCAGCCCGGCCCAGAGCCAGCGCAACAAACTGGGCTGCAAGAGACGATAGGCCACCAGGACAGTCACACCGACGCTACCCGCGCCACAAACCGCACTGAGCAGATTCCCCGAATAAGCGACACTGACCTGCGGATTCAGCCAGCGCGCCGCCTGAACCCAGGCCCGCAACAAGAGCATATAGAGCGGATAGCCAGGCGGGTGCGGCACCCCATTGGTGAGGGCCGCGGCCAGCAATTCGCCCCCATCGGCGGCTTCGTGGGCCCACGTCAACCCGGGGGCAAGCGTCCACAGATAGAGCGTAAAAGCAAACCCTGCCGACACCCAGGCAACCAGGGCCGGTGTCCGCAGGGCTTCACGCCAGTGTGTGCTTACTTCAGAAGACGATTGTGTCGAACGAGCCATGCCTCGCTTTGGTACACCTGCTAGCTATCCGTATGCCAACGCTTTTGATACACTCAGCCTCGGGCGGAGCCATCCGCTACGAATAGGTTCTATTGAAAAGTTGGTAGTGTGGTGGGCGGCATGCCAATGCTCACCCCAGCGGTGATTGGCTCGCCCCCGGCGGCATTCACCACCGCGAGGATGTCGAGCACGACACCATCGGCGAGATCGTCGGCAATTTGTATGCGGATATTCGCGGAGGCCGCTGCCTCAGCCGCGATGGTTGGCCAGTCGATGGTAAGCGCAACCTGGTCGCTGCCGATCAATTCTTCGCTAAATTCACCATCTTCTGTGACAAAGGCCTCGCTGAAACGGAAAACGGAGGGTAATTCTGTGCGCATTTCGAGCGCAGAGGCTGCTGTCTCGCCAGTGTTGGTAACGGTGAGGGTCAGGACCAACTCCTGTCCCTGCCAGGCGAAACTTGGCGACTGGGTCATGACAAATTCCAGCGAAGGCGCAGCCGAAGTCGCGGTCAACGCGGCACTTGCGCTGATCGTAGCTGTGCTGGTGATTGGGGCACTGCTCGTAGCAGTGGGCGCGGGTATTGTGCCATCGGCAATGGGCAATGACTCGCTCAATGTGATGGCCTCAGCCGTAAGCTGGACAAAATCAGCACTCACCCAGCCTTCGGTGGTTGTGTCGGTCACACAGCAGACTCGCCACCACGAGCTGTCCGCGTTGCGTCCCAACAGGGTCAGCGTTTGGCCATTGGTCGCCACCCCGAGCACCCTGGCGGATGTTGTGGGGCCGCTGCGCACATTGAGCCGATTCGCCATAACCACCCCCGTGATCGGCGGGCTGCTCGGGGCGGCCGCGTCTGCGGTGGCAGTTGGGGCGGGGCTGCTATTGTTATCGTCGTCGTCATCCTCACCCCGATCGCGGACGGGCGTTGCCGTGGCGCGTGGCTCTTCGGTCGTGCCTGGTGGCGGCGTCGGCGGGGGGACGGTCTGGGCGTGTGGGGCTGCCCACAGTTGACTCCCACCCAGGCTGGCAAGGGTAATGATCAGCAGACCTGCGAGCCCAAGCCCGAGGCGTTGTCGAATAAGTTGCGAGCGCTGCAAGTTAGTAGATTGCTGTGGCATGGATCCTTTTCCCAATGATACTTGCCCGGAAATAATGCGTGACAAGTGATGTATCATGCGTGATGTCTGACAGCGAACCGGCGCTGAACGCTGCGATTTACCGTTTGTCATCCACCTTCCGTGGTCGTTTGCCGTTGGCAAGCAGTTGCAGGCTGCCAGCCATGAGCCCGCTCCCCAGGGCCAACGCCCGCAGGACGATCATCAATGCGCCGTGGAGGGCCAGGGCGGGCGACCGGTGCGCCAATTTACGCAGGAATGGCGCGGCACTGAACAAGAGACCCGCGATGCCGCAGGGGGCAAGCCGCCAGACCCAGCGACCAGCCACGAGGCTCAAGGGCAGCAACCCCAGCAACCCCGCCACAAGGAATATCTGCACTTTGAGGCTTTGGGGCGTATGGCTGTCGCGCACCATACGCTCTGGGTAACGACGAACAACCAACGTCTTCCAGTAGCCGATGTAAAATTTGCGCCGCAGATAGTCGCCGATCGTATGATCGTGCTGGTGATAGACGCGGGCTTCGGGCACAAAGAGCAGTCGATAGCCCTGGCTGGTCAGGCGAAAGCTCAGTTCTTGATCTTCCACCGAAGCGGTGCGAAAGGTGCTGTCAAAACCGCCGCTGGCCAGAAAGATCGAACGGCGATAGGCCGCCGAATAAGTATCCACGAAATCGATCTGCGGCTGGTTGCGCATCCGGTCGTAGCGGTCTTCATACTCGGCCTGGACAAAACGCGGCGTCAGGGCGGATTGTTTGCTCAGGTAGACGCCCTTGGCCCCGGCCACGGTCGGGTCGGCAAAGGGTGCGAGCAGCGCTTCAATCCACCCCGGTTCGGGCGCGCAATCGGCATCGGTAAAGAGCAGAATATCGGCCTGGGCCAACCGAGCCCCGTGATTGCGGGCAGCAGCAGGGCCAGCATTGGCTTGCTGCACCAACTGCACTTGATGCGCCGGATAATCCGCCTGCAAGCGTTGCACAATGGCGGCTGTCGCATCTTGCGAACCATCATCCACAACGATGATTTCGTAGGCTGGCGGGGGAATCGTCTGTTCGAGTAAAGCCTGCACACAAGCGCCGATCGTAGCTGCGCCATTGTAAACGGGAACAATTACCGAACAGCGCAAGGGAGCCGACTGAGTTGGTTCTGCTGATGAAGTGCTCATAACAAACGCTATCGGGTGTAGCACCGATGTTGCGAAGCGTTGCAAGCTGATCCGCCAAACGCTGCGCACCCTTATTGATTCACTCGCCTTGCACCCGGGAAGATTGCGTAAGGGAGTTAGTCGGCGACCAATTCAGCCACGGCAAAGATGCGATGGGTGTTCGAAAAATCGGGCCAGCCGCTGATCAAGGTCAAGGTGCCCGTGGTGGTTGGTTCGGCATAGCTTGCGGCCAGGGCATCTTCTTCCGCGGTTGCCCCCAGCAGCGGAATCGGCTCGGTGACCTCCACAATTTCATAGGTAAAGGTCGCGCCTGTGCTATCGGTCAGCAGCAACTCCTGACCAACTTCGATGGCCCCCTGGGCAAGGGGAGCGAAGGGCGCATCGCCCGCTAATTGGTGGCCCGAGAGAATGGTGCGTCCGGCATCCCCAGCTGCGGCGCTGTTGATATGCCAGCCGAGTGCATCTTCGGGAAGCACCCATCGGGTGGTCAGCTCACCGGCAATGTCCACAATTTCCCACCCCATCGGCGTGATCGGCAACTCCGTCGCCAACGCGGGGATCGTCAGCGAAACAGGCACCACCGCTTCGATCGCCGCTGGGGTTGGCTCAGTGTCGGCAGCAACCGGCGTTGGGATCAGATTTACCTGGCAGGCGGTCAGACTGACCAGCAAACCAACCAATAGAACAGTTACTAGCGGGGAGCGCTGGAATAAATCGAAACGTACCATCGGCAATTCCTCAAGTTTTGCAGGCGTTACGGCCATTGGTCTTTGAGATCAAATCCTGCTGTTCAGCCGCGTTGGGTTGCTCTGGGCGCCTTAAATCCTTACCCGGAGGATTGGGTGAGCCCCAGCCCACAACCGATATCGCAAGAGCCTGTCCGAAAGAAAGATGGTCGCGGTGCCCGAATTTAGCCCTGTCCGCTGAGCGTGGCATAAAATTTTGAGATAGAACCTAAATGGCGGGCTATGAGCAGACAGCGCGCACCTGATTGGGCAATCACCGCCATTCTAGTTGATCCCACCCGCATTCGGCAAACCACTACATCAACGACACTGTGCCACTTTGCGCAGCAACGCACCCAATTGCTGGTGTGCGCGAGAGGGTATACGTTTGATTTGTCAGAGACGTTACGCCAATTCCATTGCCGATCTGGTTGACCCCGTCTAGGTCTACGGCATATAATCGACATATAATGCAATGAATGCAATCATGAATCGACAAATTCCCCATGAATTTCCCATAAGGAGCGACTTGTGACTCGGTTTGCAGGCAAAGTAGCGTTGGTAACCGGCGCAGGACGAGGCATTGGCCGCGGCATTGCCCTGCGGCTGGCCCAAGAGGGCGCTGATCTGGTGATCAATGACCGCGCTCAAAGCGAGGATGCTCAGGACGTCGCGGCAGCCATCACAGCCCTTGGCCGACGCGTGGTGGTTGTGGCGGCTGATGTGGGTGAACGCTCAGCAGTCGAGCAACTCTTTACCCAGGCAATCGCGCACTTTGACCGGTTGGATCTTGTAGTCGCCAATGCCGGGCTCTCCTATCGCCAGCCCTTTATTGAGCAAGCCTGGGCAGATGCCCTGCGCACCATGGAGGTTTGCCAATTTGGCGTGGCCCACACCTGTCAACTGGCGGCCCAGCAACTGGTGCGTCAGGGAGACGGTGGCAAAATTGTGATCATCGGTTCGGTGCATTACGATATGGCTCCAGCCAATTCGGCAGCCTACAACATGGCCAAAGCCGCGGTGAACCATCTGGCCCGAACGTTGGCAGTGGAACTGGCCCCGCATCGCATCAACGTCAACGTGGTCAATCCGGGCTGGATCGACACGCCGGGTGAGCGCAATTTTGCCAGTGAAGCAGAGATGCAGCGCAGCGGTCGGCGCATCCCGTGGGGTCGATTGGGCAAACCAGACGATATTGCCAAAGCCGTGGCCTTTTTGTGCAGCGACGACGCTGAGTATATTACCGGCGCCGCGCTGCGCGTGGATGGCGGCTTCGTGCCTGGCCTGGTGTTGCCCCCGGTTGAAGATTGACAACCAACGCCTGACGGTGACTATATTCCGGATCAGGCATACCGTTTGACGACCATTTATTCATTTGATTCATCTAGTCTCGGCCTAAAGGAACCAACCATGCTCATTATTGACGCGCATCTCGATCTGTCGATGAACGCGCTCCAGTGGAATCGTGACCTCTTGCAGTCGGTCTATACCATCCGCGCGCAGGAACAATTTGTCCAGGGCAAGGGCCGCGCGCAAGGCGTGGTGGCGTACCCCGAAATGCGCCGCGGGCGGATCTTCCTCAGCGTCGCCACCCTGATCGCCCGCTCGACCGGTCGCCCCGCCCCGCACATTGACTTCCGTTCGCCCAGCCAGGCTTATGGCATGGCACACGGCCAATTGGCTTATTACCGCGCGCTGGAGCAGATGGGCCATGTGCGGATCATCAGCGATGTCGCCAGCCTGGATCACCATACCGCGGAGTGGCAAGCGTGGGACGCGGCCAATGCCGACCTGACCGAAGATACGCCGCCGCTCGGTTTTGTCATCAGCATGGAAGGGGCAGACCCGATCCTGCACCCCGAACAGTTAGAATCCTGGTACGAGGCGGGGCTGCGGCTGATCGGCCCGACCCACTATGGGCCGGGGCGTTATGCGGGCGGCACGGCCACCGAATTGGGCCTGACCGATTTGGGCCCAGGTCTGCTGCGCGAAATGCAGCGATTGGGCATCTTGTTGGACTTGACCCATCTCTCCGACCAGGCTTTTTGGGAATCGCTGGAGTATTATGAAGGATTGGTCCTGGCCAGCCATAACAATTGCCGAGCGCTGGTGCCCCATCAACGCCAGTTTAGTGATCGCCAATTGCAGGCAATTTTTGAGCACGACGGCGTGATCGGTGTAGCCTTTGATGCGTGGATGTTGCAGCCCGGGTGGGTGGTCGGCCAGACAACCAACGAAAATGTGACCATTGCCACGGTGGTCGATCATATTGATCACATCTGCCAGTTGGCAGGCACCACGCGCCATGTGGGGATTGGCACCGATCTGGATGGTGGCTATGGCAAGGAGCAATCCCCGCGCGACCTTGAGACCATTGCCGACCTGCAAGTGGTGACCGAGTTGCTGGCTGGGCGTGGCTACAGCAGCAGCGACATCGAAGCCGTGATGCATGGCAACTGGTTGCGATTGCTGCGCCAGGCCTGGGGTGAATAAGGCGCGTTGCTCTATTCATCCACCACTCACCGTTGATCATTCACCATTCACCGTTGATCATTCACCATTGATCATTGATAACGTCCACCATTTATCATTTATGCCCATGAGAGGAGCTTCATGCATAGTCTTCCCTTTGATCTGCCCGGCCGGTTTTGGAAGGGTAATCTGCATACGCATTCAACCGCTTCCGACGGCCAATATGATCCTGCCGAGGTCTGCCGACGCTACGAGGAAGCCGGTTACGACTTTATCGCCCTGACCGATCACTTCCTGCCCCGGTATGGCTATCCGATCACCGACACGCGGCCCTATCGCAGCGAACGGTTTACCACGATCCTGGGTGCTGAGCTGCACACCATCAACGTGAAGATGGAGTTGGGGAGCATCTGGCACATTTTGGCCGTGGGCTTGCCAACCGATTTTGGTCAGACTGAAGAGAATGAAACCGCCGCGCAATTGGCGCAACGGGCGTTGAATGCGGGCGCGTTCGTGGCGGCTGCGCATCCCCGCTGGTATGGGTTGACCGAGAATGATCTCTATGATCTGGGCGCGGTGGATGCGATCGAAATCTTCAATGGCACCGCGGTCGACCACAACGACAATGCCGATAGCTGGGCCATCACCGACGTGATGTTTGGGCGTGGTGCCCGCTACAGCTGCTGTGCCACGGATGATTATCATGGCAAGGCCGAGCGAGGCGATTTTGGCCTGGGCTGGGTGCATGTCAAAAGCACGTCGCTGGAACCCGATGCGCTGCTGGCCGCGCTCAAGGCGGGTCATTATTATTCCAGCACCGGCCCGCAGCTCTATGAAGCGCGGGTTTCGCCCGAACGCATCCTGACAGTGCGCTGTTCACCGGCCAACCGCATCTTCGTGACTGGCAAATCCAGCGCCAGCCGCATCGCCTTTGGCAATGGCATCACCTCCGCCGAGTTTGATCTCTCAGCCTTCCCGAGCGATTTCTGCCGGATCACTGTGCGTGATGAGCGCGGCGGGCGGGCATGGTCCAATCCCATTTGGTTTAACTCGATCAATAAGGAATGACCGTGACTGAAATCGGCCTGAAAAAGAGTGACCTGGACACCCCGATTCTCTGGGTGGAATTGGATCGCTTATCGCGGAATATTGCCTATCTGGCAGAGCACTGTCGCCAGGCGGGCATCCAATGGCGGCCCCACACCAAAGGCATCAAGACGCCGGCCCTCGCCCATCAGCTCCTGGCTGCCGGGGCGATCGGCATCACCTGCGCCAAACTGGGGGAAGCGGAAGCGATGGCAGCCGCGGGCATCACCGACATTTTGGTGGCCAACCAGATTGTCGGCCCGCACAAGATTACCCGGCTGGTCAATTTGCAACGCCAGGCAGATGTCAAAGTGGTTGTGGACAATGCCGCGAATGTGGCGGCGATTGGGGCGGCTGCGCATGCCCGTAGCGTGACGGTTGGCATCCTGATCGAAGTCAATACGGGGATGGATCGAGCGGGCACTGCGCCGGGCGAAGCCACTGTCAGGCTGGCCCAATTGGTGCACGAAACCCCTGGGGTGGCCTTGCGTGGCCTCATGACCTGGGAGGGCCACACGATCACCCTGCCCCCGGCGGACAAACAGGCAAGCATCGAACGGAGCATTGGCCAATTGCTGGACACGGCTGAGCTGTGTCGCCGGGCAGAATTGCCCATCGACATTGTCAGTTGTGGCGGCAGCGGCACCTATCAGATCACCACCACCATTGCGGGCATCACCGAGATCCAGGCGGGGGGTGGCATCTATGGCGATGTAACCTATCAGGAGTGGGGCGTGCCCACCGAACCGGCCCTCTTTGTCCAGAGCATGGTCACCAGCCGCCCCACACCGGAGCGGGTGATCATCGATGCAGGGTTCAAAACCCTGCCGCGAGGTTTTGCCACTCCTCATGTGGTTGACGTGGCTGGGATCAAGAGTGTGGTCCTTTCAGCGGAGCATGGCATCATCACCCTGGAGCAGCCGGACGAAACCTTACGCATTGGGGATGTGCTGGATCTGGTGGTGGGGTATAGCGACGCCACGGTTTGTCTGCACGATCAGCTCTATGGCGTCCGCGATGGGATCGTCGAAGCCATCTGGCCGATTCTGGGGCGGGGCAAGTTGCGCTAAGGAAACGCCAGCATACAGAGACTGCCTGGAAATCCACAGAGTCTAAAGCAGACGCCACAGAGAACTCTGTGGCGTCTGTGTTTCCAGCAGATGATCCCCCACCGGCTCCCCTGAAGCACGCGCTGGAGTGGGGAGCATCAGGCGGTAGGGCTGGTGGCTAGCGCTGCCATGCTGAATCCGGCGGCCAGATGTTGTAGGCACCGCGGCCCGCGCCCTGCACCACCGCTTCGGCCCGCCAATCTTTCACCGTCTCGCGCCACTTGAGGAAGTGCGGCGCTTGCTGGTGCGCCTGAAAAGCTGCTTCATCCACATAGACTTCGTAGAGCCAGATACGATTGGGGTCGATCGCATCCTGGATCACGTCGAAACGCAGGCAGCCAGGTTCATTGTTGACCGACCCTTTGGCGTCGTCCAACATGGCCTCGATAAATTGTTCTTTGTAGCCCTCTTTGATCTGGATCGGGGCAATGATCACGTACATGGTTTGCTTCTCTCCTGCGGTTTCGTTTTGCAGACCTTGCGCAAGCCTGAACTGGAATGATCGGCTCAGGTGCCGCGCAAGTCTATTTGGGTAGATTGTAAGATGGTTGCTGGCTTTTCACACTGCCAACTCAGATAGGTCTGGGCGCTTAGGGTTCGTGCAGGCCAAAAGCGGCGACGATCCCCACCGAGGCAAGCAGCCCAAAGAGCAGAAAAGTGACTTGGTAGGCGGCGATCAACGAGAGACCCCGGTCAAAGGCTTGCTGCAAGATCACCCCGCCGAGCGCGGTACCCGTGGCGGCCCCGGCAAAACGACTCATGCTGTAGAGGCCAGCCGCCATGCCCATCTGGCTGTCAGCCACGTGCCCCATTGCCGCACGGTGCAGGGCGGCCAGAACCAAGCCAGCGCCTAACCCATAATAGGCCAGGACCAGCGCGAGCAGCCAAACAGGCGTGGTGATCGGCAACAGGCCCAGAATGACCATCACCGAGACTTGCACGCTCAGCCCAATGACCGACGGCCAACGACTGCCCCATTGATCGGCTGCTTGCCCGCCAAAGCGCACAATCAGCACCATGGCCCCGGCGCTGAACATGGTGATTCCGCCAATCTGGGCTGCGCCAAACCCGCGCACGTCGGCCAGATAGAGCGCCACGAGAAAGCCCTGCCCCGCCATGATCACCATGCGCGTCATGCCGCAGAAGGAGGCCAGGCTAAACATGCGGTTGCGAAAGATGGCAAGTTCCACAAATGGCTGCGGATGGCGCCGTTCCCACCAGAGGAAGGCGCTGCCCCACACGAATGCCAGCACCAACAAGCGCCAATCTTGCAGCGCGGGCACGCCGGTGACTGGGCGGCTGGAGAGAAAGACGATCAAGGTCGTTAGCGTCAAACTCAAGAGCAGCGCGCCCACCCAATCAAAGGTGCGCAGAAAATTGGGCTTGATCTGGCTCAGCCCCGCGGGCACCCCTTTGGCCACCGCCACCCAGGCGACAACCCCCAGCAACAGCGAGGGCACAAAGGCAATCCGCCAGCCCCAGTGATCCACCACAAACCCCGCAGCAAGCGGCGCGACAAACCCGACCACTGGCCCCACCGAACTCCACGTGCCAAGCGCCTTGCCCCGTTCGTGCGGCGCGAAGATCGCCGCGATCAGCGCCATACTCAGCGGCATCATCCCGCCGACACCCACGCCCTGGATCGCCCGCCCCACCATCAGGAGCGCGAGGCTGGGCGCCAGACTCGTCAGCGCGGTACCAAGCGTAAAGATCAGCGAACCGGCCAGCATCAGCCGCCGTTTGCCCACCCCGTCGCTCAACCGCCCATAGATCGGCATCAGCAACATAAAGGGCAGGGTAAAAACGGCATCGATCCACGCGGTGACATCGGCCTGGAGCTGAAAGTCGCTGCGCATGACTGGCAACGCGACCCGGATCGTCGAGTCGATCAGCGGCATCAGCATGGTCGGGAAGATCAGACTGATGAGGATGCGATTCGCCGCGGCAGATGAGGGCCGAGCGGCGGGCTGGGTTGCCGCGTTCCGCTCGACCGGCGAGTGTCGCTCCGCTTGCGCGGTAGAACTCATTGGGGAACGTCCACCCAACGCCGTTCCGCGGCGGCCTGCAAAATGCTGTCAGCAACGGCCTGGGCGCGCATCCCGTGGTAGAACGAAGGCACCGAGTCGCGGCCCTCGCGGATGGCGCTAATGAACTCCCAAGCCTGGTCGTAGCGGAACTCGCGTGCAGGATCGCCCTCGCCAGGAGTGCGCGGCGAACCGGGGCGCTTCTTGAATTCATCGGGCACTTCAACGGGCTGATAGGCCTCGCCGCGACCGGGCTTGGCGATCAACACTTCGTACGGTGTGTGCAGCCGATAGACCGCCGAACCTTTGGTGCCGTTGATCTCGGCCAGATCATGGTCGCCGCCGGGGCCGTGGCCTCGGGTCAATTTGCCCATTTCAAAGACGCCGGTCGCGCCGCTGGCAAAATCGGCGATCCACGCCACCCAATCTTCCACATCCTGCCGGGGTACCGTCTGGCCGTCGTAGGTGCGGGTGCGCTCCTCCCATTGCCGCGTCGCGCCGCAAACCGCGGTGATCGGCCCGAGCAGGTCTTGCGCAAAGTCGATGCGGTGGATGCCCATATCGCCCAGTTCGCCCGAGCCCGCGGCCTCTTTGTACTGGCGCCAGCCGATGGCAAATTCGCCCCAATCCTGCAGGCGCTGGAAGCGTGCATGGCGGATCTCGCCCAGCTCGCCGCTGTGGACGAGGTGGCGCAAGAAGTTCATGCCGGGCACGAAGCGATAGGTGAAGGCCATCATGTGGACCACACCGGCAGCCTTGGCCGCGTTGTAGAGTTCCACAGTTTCCGCATAATTCATGGCCAGCGGCTTTTCGCAGATGACATGACAGCCATTCGCAAAGGCTTCCAGGATCAGCTCGCGATGAAACTTGTTTGGCGTGGCGATCACGACCGCGTCGGGCTTGACTTCGTGGAAAAAGGTTTCGCTATCGGCATAGGCCTTGGCAATGCCCCACTCTGCCTGCCGTTGCTCACGCAGCGCGTCGCTCGGCTCGCAGATCCCGGCAATCTCGGCGTCCCCAATGCGCGAGAGGCCCGGGTAGTGCACAGCGGCGCAGATCCCGCCTACGCCGATCAAACCAACTCGAATTTTTGATGTTGTCATTCTCTTTGCTCACTTTTGGGGACGAGGGACGACGGACGGGAGACGATAGTAACCGTCGTCCACTGTCCACCGTCCCCCGCCCAATCACCAGTTTGTAAACGAACCATCCAACCGGCGCAGATGGGTGCGCCGCCATTGTTCCTGCGCGGGATTGCGCCGCGCGGCTTCGCGATCAAACTCAATGCCCAAACCGGGTCGATCCGGCGGGAGCAGGTAGCCATCTTGCCATTCGGGGTAGACCGGCACAATTTCGGGCAACATTTCGCTCGGCTTGCGCGGCTGCTCCTGTACGCCAAAATTCGACACGGCCATGTTCAGTTGCAGACAGGCCGCGGACGAGATCGGGCCGAGCGGATTGTGCGTCACCAATTTGATGTAGTGCGTCTCGCACCAATTGGCGATCTTGCGCGATTCGGTGATCCCGCCACAGATGCAGAGATCGATGCGCGCATAGTCGATCCACTCTTCTTCGATCATTTGGCGGAATTCCCACTTCGAGCTGAATTGTTCGCCGGCGGCCAGCGGCACATGCACGCGCGGGCGCAGCGTTTTGAACGAATCGGGGTTTTCCGAGCGCAGTGGGTCTTCGATGAAGTAGGGGCGGAACTGTTCCATCTCGCGGCAGATCCAGACCGCGTCGGGCAGATCCAGCCGGGTGTGCACGTCGAAGGTGATCTCGATCTCGTCGCCCACGGCTTCGCGCACCGCCTGCATCTGCTTGATGGCCGTCAGGACAGATTGACGCGGCTCCAGGATTTCGCCGTCGTTGGGCAGCCCCCAACGCACAAATTTCCAGCCCTCTTCCTTGGTCTGCAAACACGACTCGACCAGCGGCTCGATCTCCATGGCGTGGCCCACGTTGTGCGGGTAGCAAGGCACTTTGTCGCGCACTTTGCCGCCGAGCAATTGGTAGATCGGCACGTTGAGCGCTTTGCCCAGAATGTCCCACAGGGCAATGTCAATGGCCGAGATGGCCGAGCCGAGGATGCGCTGCGCGGGGAAGAAGCCGCCCCGATAGAGCACCTGCCAGATGTGTTCGATGCGCATCGGGTCCTGGCCGATCAGCAGCGGCTTGAAGTGTTCAACTGCCGTGGCCACCGCGGGGTTGACAATCCCCGCTTCGCCCACGCCGTGAATGCCTTCGTCCGTATCGATCACCACAAACAAAAAGTTGCGCCGCCCACCCCAAACCGGAAAGACGGTAATATCGGTGATTTTCATAGTTCCTCCGAATAAATGGTTAATGCTCAATGCTCATTTGTCAATGGTTAATGAGGCTTCGCCGCTCACGATGCGGTTTCATTAACCGTTGAGCATTTACCGTTGAGCATTTACCGTTGAGCATTTACCATTAGTCACAACGCGCCGCATGTTATCGACACTTTCGAGCAGGCGTTCCATCTCCCATTGGGGCAAGATCGCCTCGTCGCCGGTCTCCCATGGGGTGCGCCACTCGACATCCACCTCGGCATTTTGCCAGTGGCGCAGAACGGGCAGCATGTCGGCCATTTTGCGATCTGGGTCCAGATTGGCCCAATACTCATCGCTCAAAATGCGGATGTGACGCTCACCGAGCGCGGCCATTTCAATGTGTGTGCGCAAATTGGGCTTGGTCTTGAACAAGCGGAAGAGCGCGGGGAAATCCACCACACCAGAGCCGATGGGGCAATGGAAGAGCCGATAGCCCTCCTCGGTGGCGGCCATGCGATAATCTTTCAGGTGGACGTGCACCAAATGGGGCAGAATCTTCTCGGCGAAAATCACCGGGTCTTCGCCCACAGCCAGCGGATTGCCCGTATCCAGCGTGATGCCCACATTCGGGCTGCCCACTTCCTGGCAGAGCCAGATCAAGTCGTCCGACGTGGCATCCTGATGGTTTTCGACGCCGATGCGGATGTCGTGATCTTCGGCCATGGGCGCGATCTGCTTGAGCGTTTGCATGGTCGCCTCAAGATGACGCCGCCAGCCATCCAACCCGCCAATCGGTCGGCGGTCGCCGCAGAGCACGCCGCTGATCACACAACGGATGGTCTTGGCGCCGAGCAGCCGGGCTTGGGGAAAGGCCTGGCGGAAGGCCTCCAGGTCGATGCGGGGGCCAGCGAAGACAAAGTCCAGCCCCAGTTGCTGGGCCTGATCCACAAACGCGGCCAGGGCTTGTTCATCTTCGTTCTTGTCGATATAGCGGGGCGGAGCTTCCACCGAACTCAAACCGAGGCGAGCGGCAAGTTCAAGAAATTCAGTCGGGCTGAGCGGCTTGCCATCGGTCCGCTCCTGCCAATTGCCGGTGAACCCAGCGGTGTAGGCAATGCCAAAAATGCACAGCCCGATGGGGATACGTTCTGAAAAATCGGCCATGAGCGCTGATACTTCCTTTGCTAGGGCATGGATATACCCAACGGTTGGAGGATAGATTGTTCAAAAGAATGGAACAACGAGCACAATTTCGTTGCTGCTCATTATACTCCTTTTTTGCAGAGGGGAGAATCCTTCCGGCCGTTTTGAATGTCAGCGCCAGCAGGGCGGGGAGAGAACGATGGGGTTAGGGCGTGGATGCAGCGGGGAAATGGGGGGCGTGCTATTTGCGCGGTTTGTCTTGTTTCCAGGGCCAGGGCAGCCGATGAAAGAAGCGGGCCAATAGCCACCCACTCGCGGAGCCGGAAACGACATCCCCCGGGTAGTGATCGCCCAGGTAAATGCGCGAAAAGGCAACGAGGCTGGCCAGCGTATAAAACAGGGGCCGCCACTTGGGCAAATAATGGCTCAGCAGCCAGGCACCAGCAAAGGCCGTGGCCGAATGGCCCGACGGGAAGGACCACGTCCCCGGTTTTTTGCCGATCACCACCGCCTGGATCATGGTGATGAATGGCCGCCGACGGCGGAAATAGGCTTTGATCGGGTATTCCACCACGCCAGTCGCCAGGATCAGCGGGGCCACACTATGGCGGGCAATGCGGAGGCCCAATGGCCGGTTGACCAGCAAGATCGCAGCCATCCAGACCAACCACGCCACGCCACCGGTAAACACGTAGGTGATGGCATAGAAGAAACGGTTCAGGAAGCGCGGGTGAGGCAGGTGATTGATGCGCAAAAAGAGGGCCGCGTCCAGCGCGTCCAAGGGTTTCAGCCGGTTCAACACGGCTTGCCGCAGATGTTCGCGTTGCTCTTCCTGGGCCGCGGCTGGTTCGCCTTGTTGCTGAGGATTGAGGATCTCCTGCGCGGCTTCGGCAATCGCCTCGCGCTCGCGGCCTTGCGTGCCACAGACCACCCGCGCTGTCTCTGCCAGCACAGTCGCGGCCCGGTCACCACTTTGGGCATTTTCTGCCGCGTCCTGCACCTGATGCGCGGCCTCTGCTGGGGTAGCCGGGGTTGGCAGACGGTCAGCGACATCCCCGACCGTCTGCTCCCCGGCCACATGTTCCACTTCATCGAGCACTTGCTCGGCTTTGGCTGGCGAATCCACCTCATCGAGGGCCGCCTGCAGCGCCGCGCGCACTGGTTCGGCCGCGGCTTTTTCCGCGGGCGTCGGCATCTCCCACGGCGCGACTGGAGTATCGCCCAGTTGCTGTTCAGGCGGGCGAGGTTCCGCTGTATGATCTTTGGGTTTTGCTGGTTTGGTTGATTTTTTAGCCATCGGTATGGTTGATCCTTTTGCGCATGAATTACACCCAGGGTAAACGGAAATCCCCGCGGGGACTATAGTTCGGGATAGATTCCTGACACACAAGCTGCGACCCAGAGGCTTGTCTGCTCCGTATCCTTTGACAGTGGATCCCATTCGCTCTACAATGGGGGCCATCAACATTCCCCACGTTTGGCATTGTTTCTGAACCACATCTTCAATCAAGAAAGTAGCTAGCATGAATCGTCCACCAGAAAAGTTCGTGCGCGTCCAGGAAGAGGCATTGCTGCAATTTGTCACTGCCTGCTTTGAAAAAGTCGGGTTGAGCCATGAACACGCCGCCACCATCAGCCGCTTACTCGTCAACTCGGATCTGCGCGGGGTGCGCAGCCATGGCACCCGCACGGTCAACAACTATACACTCGCCTTTGCCGAGGGCAAGCTAAATCCGCAACCCGATATTCGTTTGGTCCACGAGACGCCCACCGCGGTGGTGCTGGAAGGTGATGGCACGCTGGGCTACTGGCCAATGGTGCAGGCCACGCATCACGCCATTGCCAAGGCCAAAGAAGTGGGCATCGGCATGGGCCTGGTGCGCTACATCGGCCATTATGGATCAGCCGGTCACTATGCGCGCATCTGTATGGATGACGGCTGTATTGGCTTCTCGGTGCAAGGGTATCGCAACCAGGGTCAGCAAAAGACCGATGGCGGCGGCCCGGAGAACAATCCGAATGCGCACTTGGGCTATTTTGGCAACCCACCGATCTGTTTTGCCATTCCTGGCGGCGAAGAACCGCCCGTGGTGCTGGATGCGGCCACTTGTATCCTGACCGACTTGCAGCGCGGCCCCGAATACGAAGAGCTCTTCTCGGTGATCCCAGCGGCCTTTTACAAGAGCATTGGCTATGGCGCGGTGGCGACTTTGCTCGGCGGCGGCCTGACTGGCTTCACCCTTTCGGACGAAAGCTGGAATCGCTGGCCGTCGGCGCGCCACGGCGGCATGATCCTGGCGATCAACGTGGGCAGCGTGGTGCCCGAAGCGCTCTTCCGCGCCGAGTCCGACCGATTGGCGCGCGATGTCGAGCAACATTATCGCCCCATGCCCGGCAATGATCGCGCCCGCTTGCCCGGTGCGGTCGAAGAGGAGATCATCGAGATGCACCGCAGCGAGGGCATCCGCTATGGCGAAATGGAGCAGCAAAACGCCATCGCGGCCAGCGAACGGCTCGGCGTGCCGCTGCCCTGGTAAGCATAGTTGCATTCTAGAGAACGGGCGTAGTGGCAATGATTCGTTGATTTGCATCGAATGAGTTGAACCACGAAGGTCACGAAGCCCACGAAGAAAAACTTCGTGTTCTCTGTGTTCTTCGTGGTAAAAAAATGAAATTCATTCATCACTGTGTTTGCCATTACCGCGACTTGAGATGGGGGGGAGTAAATGAGGGTACCTTTCGAGCAGATGCGGGCCGAGTTTGAGCGGGTTTTGCGCGGGCATGGCTTTACGCCAGAGCGGGCCGCGCGTTGCGCCGCGATCTTCGCTGAAAACAGCCTGGTGGGCGTAGCGTCGCATGGCCTGAATCGCTTCCCCGGCTTTGTCGATTTTGTGCGGCGGGGGTTGGTCAAGCCCGCAGCGGAGCCGACCTTGGTGGCCGGGTTTGGGGCGTGGGAACAGTGGGATGGCAATTTGGGCCCCGGCCCGCTCAACGCTGAACAATGCACTGCCCGCGCGCTCGAACTGGCCGATCAACATGGCATTGGCTGTGTCGGCCTGCGCAACACCAATCATTGGATGCGCGGCGGTTATTTTGGCTGGCAGGCGGCCCAAGCCGGCTATGGCTTGATCAGTTGGACGAACACCAAACCGAACGCGCCGCCCTGGGGCGCGACCGACAGCCGCATTGGCAACAATCCGCTCGTCCTGGCGGTGCCGCACGGCGATCGGCCCATCGTGCTGGACATGGCCATCACCCAATTCTCGATGGGGCGGCTGGAGATCGCCGAGCGCGCAGGCGCGACCTTACCCGTGCCTGGTGGCTATGATCAGGCCGGTGAGCTCAGCCGCGATCCCGCGGCGATTTTGGCGAGCGGGCGAGCGTTGCCCATTGGCTATTGGAAAGGTTCGGGGCTGGCTGTGCTGCTGGATCTGCTGGCCATGTTGCTGGCGGGTGGCCTGAGCACCTATCAGATCGGCCAGCGAGAGACCGAGTATGGCGTCTCGCAAGTCTTTATTGCCTTTGCGCTGAATCGTGATGGCCAAGCCACACTGCTCCAGCAGGCGGTCGCCGAGGTTTTGGCTGATCTGCACAGCGCCACGCCGGTCAGCGACGGTGAGTCGATCCTCTATCCCGGCGAGCGAGCCTGGCAGACCCGCCAGGAAAATCTCGCCCACGGCATTCCGGTGGATGCCGAAAAGTGGCAGGCCGTCTTGGCGTTGGCGGGTCATTAAACTTCAGCGGGTTCCCGCGGGCATGTTAAACATAAGGTAACAGGCTGGCAACGTCCAAGAGTTGAGTCAACTCCCCTGGGGCAGCAAGACTTTCAAGTTGCCGCCGTCGAGTTTGAATCAACTGTCTGCCAAAAACTCAACAGCCTACGATTAAGATCACAGACTGTTGACGGGTTGTTTTAGGTGGACAGCAGTAGTCACAAACAAATCCTTTTCGCTTGTGCTTCCCGTGCAAGCCAGATTAAAGTTTGTCTACAATCGGTCGGCTACTTCGGCCAGGATCCCGTTCGCCCTGATTTGATACGAACTGCTTCTCTGCTATGAGGATCTTTGCCAACACGACTAAAGACGAGCTGGGGGAATTGTCCCGCTCGTCTTTAGTCGGAGGCTTCTAGCCATTGCTCCAGGCCAAATAATTCAGGCCAAACAAAATGACTAAGGCAGCAAGCCAAAATATTAGCCGTTCTCGTTGCTGAGTTATTGGTCTTGTTTGATAAGCAGCATAACTACCGGCTCCAATAGTGACTAACGCCAGCAAGAACGAAAGAGGGTCTGGTCGTCTGGTCAAAGTGTAGGCGGTATAGGATAGCCACAACAATGTGATAAATATCCAACCATCTCTAGAAGTCATCTCAAAAATAATGTCGCAAAAGGATACGAATGGAACCAAGTTGA
>CAZIRP010000060.1:0-2916 GCA_964541665.1 uncultured Caldilineaceae bacterium
TGTGGCGTTTGACGAGAGCGACCCGCCCATTCTCCGAGACGGCTAAGCAGTTGCGGACGGCGGCTGATGCGCTTGACGAACTCGCTGCGGTGGACCCGGGGAACCTCCAGTGAGCGCCCGCCTGTTCGATCTGATCACGGTCCACTGTTTCGCCTGCCCGTACACGGTTGAGGGCACGTCACCGGACGAGGCGCATGGTCTGATGGAAGCGCACTACTCGGAGAAGCATTCGTTGCTGATCCGGGCGCTGGTCAGCCCGCTGCTCCTATCTGCTGCGGAGGGGGTGTCGGCGTGACCCGTTCCCCCCGCCTGCTGGATCTGTTTTGTGGTGCCGGCGGCGCGGCGATGGGTTACCACCGGGCTGGGTTCGAGGTGGTCGGCGTGGACATCGAACCGCAACCCGATTACCCGTTCAAGTTCATCCAGGGTGACGTCCGCGCAGCCCAAGACCTGGTCCTGTCTCGTTGGGATCTGATCGACGCCATCCATGCATCGCCGCCATGTCAGGCTCACTCAGCGTTGACGAAGGGCACCAACGGGGGTCGCTCCTATCCCGACTTGATTGACGAGGCGCGGGTCGTCATCGGCTCATGGATCGGCTCTAGGCCAGCCGGGTCCACCTGCCCGTCTGTGATCGAGAACGTCGCCGGCGCACCCATCGAGAAGGACCTGATGCTGTGTGGTGAGATGTTCGGGCTCGGCGTGATCCGCCACCGCTACTTCGAGGTCAACGGTTGGACGGTCGACCAGCCGCACCACCCCGTGCATCGCGGCCGGGTCCGAGGTTGGCGTCATGGCGAGTACTTCGACGGGCCATACCTCGCTGTGCATGGTGAAGGCGGCGGCAAGGGCTCCGTGTCCGAGTGGCAGACAGCGATGGGCATCGATTGGACCGACACCCGTAAGTCGATAGCCGAGGCGATCCCCCCGGCGTATACCCGCTGGATTGGGACCCAATTGTTGGAGCATCTTCGGAGGGCGGCGTGACCCGTTCCCCCACCGACATCATCGCCAGTCTGTTCCCCGCCAACGAGGTGTTCAGCCTGCGCCCGTACGCGGCCGCTGACTCGATCCTGGCTGCGCTCGCTGGGGAGGGATGGACGCTGATACGCCGGGACGAAGCCGTGGCCGTCCAGTGTCCTCGCTGTGAGGGCAACGGCGAGCACCTGTCCCACCCCGACCAGGACTGCGACGTGTGCGCCGACCCTCGGGACTGGGGCGAGCACGTCGTGGAGTGCGCCCGGTGCGCTGGTGGCGGCCAGACGTTGGCGTGGCTGATGCCCTACGAGGAGGACGAATGAGGGTGTTCGGCCCGGTCGCTCACATGAAGGAGGCGAGGGAGCAGTTGGGCAAACCAGCGACGTTCAATGAGGCACTAGTGGCAACCGGGATTGACGCCCTGTTCGTGCTGCTGGACGGCGGCACCGTCGAGATCGAAGGCCAGCCTTACCGCCTGGTCCCCGTGGAGGGAGAGAACTGATGGAACTACCTGATCCCAATTCTGACTTCGGTGAGGCGTTCGCGTTGACGTGGGCGCGTTGCCCTTACCCCGCCGAACTGTGCGGCGCTGACGCCGTGTTCGAGCCGGGCGGGGTGGACTCCGACGACAACGTGACCGGGGTGGTGACGTGCCACAACGGACATCGCTGGTCGGTGGCCCGGCTCGCCGATCACGACGAGTACGTGGGCGTGGAAGGAGAGAACCCGTGAGTGAAATGAAAGGAATCGACGCATGAGCGACACAGTGAAGATCGACGGATTCGACCACATCATCCGAGAGGCCGTCCAGAAGCGAATCGAGGCGAGTATCGCCGAATCGCTGGTGACGGAACGCGACGGGATCGTGGAACGGGTCGTGGGGGTCGCACTCAACGCCAAAGTGAAGGACGGCTGGAAGGAGGTGTCGTTCCTGGACAAGCTCGCCCGCGACACGATCCAGAAGGCGACCCAGGATGTGGTGAAGGAGTGGGTTGGGTCGCTCGTCCCGACGATCCGTGCCGAGATTGAGCGGCAGTTGGGAACGAAGGCCGTCCAGAAGCAGATCGCTTCCGAGATGGTGGCGCAGTTCATCCGAACCGGGACGTCGCATTACAACATCAAGGTCGCGTTCGAAACGCCGCGGGAGTCCTGATGCCTGATGTGGACTGGGAGAAGGTGGCCGCCGACGTCGCGGACTTGCCGGACGACCCGTCCCTGTTCGTGGAGTGGTTCGCATTCGCTGACCATCCCACCGAACTGATCCTGGCTGCCCGTTGGGGTCTGGAAGCCCAACAGCGGGGAGTGGAAGCGCACCTGTCGTCGGAGCCGCTTGATATCGGCGGGCTGATGTGGCGGGTCACTGTCCCGCACGTCCTCGGCACCTACATGGAAGGCCCCCACCTTCTCGTCCCCTTGGAGGGAGAGCAATGACGTGGCGTCCGACGACTGACGACGAGTTCACGACGGGCGATCTTGCGTCGAGCACCTACGAGGCGATGGTTGATTTCGGGGCGGGCCAGAGCGAGATCAGCGGCACCGACGACGATGACCGCCGAATCTTCTCCGTCGTCGTTGCGATCGATGACGTCTCGGGCGCGGTCCTTGCGGCTCACATCGATTGGAAGACTCAAACGGTCGTGACAGCCTGGAGGGAAGTCCCTGATGCCTGACCGTGAGTTGGTGCTGAGGGAGAAGTGCGAGCACGGGTCTACATGGGGGCATAGCTGTGCGGCCCATCCTCAATGCGCTCTCTTTAGGGGCGACGCCCACCGCTGCCCTGGCGGGTCTGAGACTGTCCTGGACCCCGAACGGGTGGTCGAGAACGTTTCGGTGATGCAGGACGTGACGACGGTCGCTGACGTGCGTGTCCGCTGGTTCCTCGACGCGTTGGGAGGGTCCGATGAGTGACATCGACCTTCCACCCGTCCCGGCGATTCG
>CAZIRP010000060.1:3016-37067 GCA_964541665.1 uncultured Caldilineaceae bacterium
CGCGTTGGGAGGGTCCGATGAGTGACATCGACCTTCCACCCGTCCCGGCGATTCGCGGTGCCCTCGTCGAATGGGGCTCCCCGCTCTCGCTGCCGGGCCGCAGCTCCCGTGAGTCCGCTGGTGACACGCTGGCCGAGGTCGCCCGTTTCCTGCTCGACCTGGCCGACGAGGGCGGGGAGTTGTGGCTGTTCGATGAAGCCCCACCGAGCGCCCAGCCGTGCTGCTGCGACTTCTGCGGAGACTGGCATGCTGCCCCTGGCGGTTCCCGTGTGCGGGTATGGCCCAAGGCTGGCCGCGATGACCAGTCCGAGAAGGGAGAAGGGGAATGACGAAAAGAATCGGCGACGTGGTCGTGATCGAAGTGGCCTGTCGGCGTAAGGCCCGCACCGCCCTGATCGCTGCCCGCCGATACGAGGAAGGGCAAACGTGACCACTCTCGGAATGATCCTGCACATCTACCTGACAGCAACCATCGTCGTACCGAACCGACGAACCAAGAACCCGATATGGGGTGAGCTGGTGTCGCTGGTTCTGTTGATGCCGATCATTGTCCTGTGGGGTGCTGTAGCAACCATCCTCGGGGAGTATCCGACCATGCCGGACTGGTATGTGCCGGGGTGGCATCGTTTGCCGTTCCCCGTGGCGTAGGATTCGGGGATGGCATTCACCGATAGCATGACACTCCGATGAGGATCGTCACCACCAAACAGAAAGCGGTTCCCCCCGCCACACTCCAACTGCACCCCAGGAACGTGCGACAGGGCGACGTGGGGGCCATAGCGGCCAGCCTCGAAGCCCACGGCCAGTACCGCCCCATCGTTGTGCAAGAATCCACCGGGTACGTCCTAGCCGGCAACCACACCCTCAAAGCGGCGCTGGCTCTCGGCGCAGACAAGGTTGCGGCGACGTTCATCGACGTGGACGACGAGGAAGCACTCCGAATCATGCTCGTCGACAACCGCACCAACGACCTCGCCACCTACGACGACTCTGCCCTAGCAGTTCTGCTTGAGGAATTAGTCGGTTCCCCTAGTCGCCTTGACGGTGCGGGGTGGACTGAGGAGGAATTAGACGCGTTGCTCGCTGACTTGAATGAGCCTGGTACGTTCAGGCCTGAACCGTCTGAGGCTCGCTTAGACGAGTTGCAATGTCACAAGGAATCATGCCCCCACGTCTGCTAATTGCCGACTGTTCTCGCGCTGCAGCGAAGTATGCAGTCATGCATTGGCACTACTCCAAGCAGATGCCAGTCGGCAGGTTGGTCACGCTGGGAGTGTGGGAGGCCGACGAGTTCATCGGTGCTGTTATCTTTGGGCGCGGCGGTAACAATCGAATGGCGGGCCAACTCGGCTTGCTACAGACTGAATGTTGCGAGTTGGTGCGTATCGCTCTCACTAACCACGCTTCGCCTGTGTCTCAGATCGTCGCCAGAGCGCTTAGAAGGCTGTCTGAGGGCTCGCCAGGACTGCGAGCAGTAGTCAGCTACGCTGACCCGGCACAGGGCCATCTAGGAACCATCTATCAGGCTGGGAATTGGGCGTATACGGGCCAGACCGGCGCAAGTAGTTGGGTCTACTTCGAGGGGCGCTGGTGGCATCCCCGAAATCTCAACCCCACAGGTTTCGGGACATATCCGGGCCCATCGCGACTTCCAAAGAGCGAACGAGCAGGCCTGCCGCGTCGTCAAATGCCCGGCAAGTTCCGTTATATCTACTCCTTCGACCGAGCAATGCGCCGCCGTGTCAACGAATTAGCGTTACCGTACCCCCATGCGGATGAAGTCTCAGAGGCGAGACGCTTGGTTTCCAACCAAGAGGGCCGAGTTCGATCCCCGGCATCCGCTCTAGGAGCTTCAGATGGGTAGACCCACCAAGCACTCCCCCGAACTCCAATCCCGCCTTGTTGAAGTGTTCCGCCTCGGCCAGACCAGCATCGAAGACGCCTGCGCCTACGTCGGCATAGCCCGCTCCACCTACCACCGCTGGATGCAGGACAATCAGGACTTTTCGGACGCCATACAAAAGGCGCGGGCGGAAGCCGTCGTCGGCTACCTCGCAGTCATCCGCAAAGCCGCCAACTCTGGCCAATGGCAAGCCGCCGCCTGGTGGCTCGAACGGGTACTACCCGAACAGTACGGGCGGAAGGTCACCACAGAGGTCATCACCCGCGACAAATTTATGGAAACGGTCGCAGCGTTAGAGGCCGAGCTTGCTGGCTCTGACACCTGACGAGATACGCCGCACCATCGCCGTTCGGGACCGGTTGCGTGCGGTAGGCCGACAGTCGATCACCCTCGAAGCCCACCAGGAAGCCCCGTTAGGGGATTGGCGCGGTTGGGTGTTCCAGGCCGGTCGCGGTTCGGGAAAGACAGCAGCGATGGCCAAGCACGTCACCGACCATGTGGAAGGCGCCCCGTGTCTGACCGGTGCGATGCCTCACAAGATGCTGCTGGTCGCCCCGTCCCTCGCCGACGCCACCGAATCCGCCATCCGCCATCCGACGTGTTTGAAGTCTCTCAGACCCGACGGCAGGTTGACTGAGCGTAAGGGGATCGTGTTCTTCGTGTGGGAGGGTGGCGCCGAGATGCGCCTGGTGGGTATCCCGAACCGCAAAGCGGTGGACACGCTGCGAGCCGCCGGCAACTCGTGCCTGGTGTGGGTCGAAGAGATGGCGTCGATCCCCGACCTGGCCGACGCCATGTCAAACCTCGAGTTCGGTTTGCGGGTGGGACCGTCGCCCCGCTGGATCGCCTCGACGACCCCGAAGCGGCGCAAGGCTTACCGGCAAGTGACCGAACGCACCGACGTGGAAGTGACCAGGGGTTCGCTGCATGACAACCCCCACAACCCCGAGTCGTTCCGTCAGGCCATCGAATCCGCCTACGGCAACACCGCCCTGGGACGCCAGGAGATCGAAGGTGAACTGCTCACCGACGTGGAAGGGGCGTTGTGGACGCAGGATCAGATCGACGCCAACCGCCTCGACCAAACCCCCGACTGTTCTCGGATTGTGGTGGCGGTGGACCCCCCCGGCGGCGCCACCGAAGCCGGAATCGTCGTGGCCGGTGTTGTGCGGGGTGCGTGCCCGTGCGGAGGTCAGGATCTACCCCACGCCGCCGTGTTGGCTGACGAGTCGTTGAAACCGTCCGGGCCTAACCATTGGGGCCGGGTAGCGGTGGCTGCGTACCACGACCACCGGGCGGACCGCCTGGTCGCTGAGACGAACTACGGCGGCGACATGGTGCTGGCCACGGTCGCGAACACGGACGGGACGGTCCACACGTCGAAGGTCACCGCCTCTAGGGGTAAGGCTGTGCGGGCTGAGCCGATCGCCGGCCTGTACGGCGATCCCGCCAGGGCGGAAACGTGGACCCAGGCCAGGGTGCATCACGTCGGTGCGTTCCCGCTGTTAGAGGACGAGCTAACCAGTTGGACGCAAGCGGATGACTGGTCCCCGAACCGCTTGGACGCTTTGGTGTGGGCGTTGACCGAGTTGAACATTGCCGCGGCGGTCGAGTCGATGGTTCCTCAACCGATGACCCTCCCCCGATAGAATCATTGGCATGGCCTGCAATTGCGGTAAGAAGAAAACCGATCCGATGGCGAAACACCGACGCGCTTCGGCAGCGAAGGAGAAACTACGCGCCGAGCAGGAAGCGAAACGTGCCCGCATCGAACGGAGGAACCGCAAGAATGGGTGACCCTGTGGCGGTCGTGTGCGCGGTAGCGGTCGGGACCATCGTGTTCCTGGGTCTGATTGTCGCGGCGGACAAGGCTGGCTGGCTCGACAAGTGACCCCCTTCGAAGCCGTCGTCGTCGCTTTGGCCGTGTATCGGATTACCCGTCTGGTGACCGACGACACGATCCTTGAACCGATCCGCGAACGAGTCCTGGCCCGGTTCCCCGCTTATGACACCGAGTACGCCGACGACCCCGGCGTCGAATCCCCGACGAACGCTTACGGGCGTGCCCTGTTCGAGTCCGCACCCGGTCGGTACTTCCCCGTCGAAGCGTCCTGGTTCGGCACCCTCATCTCATGCAGTTGGTGCGCGAGCGTGTGGGTTGCCGCCCTGGTGACTGCCGCCTGGTACTGGCTCCCCACCGTTACTTGGTGGGTAGCGTTGCCGTTGGCGTTCTCCGCCATTGCGGCCCTGATAGCCGACAAGACGTGACCAGGCATGTAGGATTCTCGCCGTGACCGTCATAGGACGCCGCCCCGACCCCGTTGTTGCTTCCGCTTCGCCGATCGAGATCGACCGTGGGGAAGCCACCAAACCCACATCGAAGGACGCCGGTGAACTGTGGGACATGTACCGGGCTTGCGGGCCGGTACAGTACGGGGTGGAGTTCAAAGCGGGCGCCGCCACCAAGATCCGCTATTACCCGGCTCGTATCGCCGAGGAAGAGGAACCCGACCCGAACGTTCCTCCGGTGGTGCAGGAAGTGTTCGACGAGTTCGACGAGGGGTTCGACGGTGGTTTGTCCGCCGCGATGGGCCAACTGGTGACACAGCGGGAAGTGGTCGGCGAATGCGCTGTGGTCGGCAACCCGAACGACGTCAACTGGTCGATCTGGTCCACGTCGGAGTGGGCGAAGTCGAACAAGCAGTGGGAATCCAGAGGCCACCGGGATTCGGCTGGGCGGATCACCGACGACGACTACGCGTTCCGGGTGTGGCGACCCGACCCCGAATGGCGCGAGAAAGCTATTTCCAGCGTGCGTGCCGCCTCCGAGGACATCGCCCTTTATCTCGCTGCCCGTGAAGTCGTCCAGGCTGTGGTGTGGTCCACCGCTAGTGCGGGGATTCAGGGGATCCCCGACGCCATGCTCAACAACCGGGCCGACAAGGAATGGCCGCACCTGGACGAGGTAGCGGCCGGGATCATCCGCGCCGTCTCCCAAGTCCGAGGGTCGAGGGACGCTGCTAATCGTCTGGTGCCCACGTTCGTGAACGGTCCCGCCGACGCCATCGAAGCATTCGCCAACGGCCACGTCGACCTGACTAGGGACATACCCGAACGGGCGCTGGCACTCATGGAACAGGCCTTGCGGGGTATCGCCGTGTCGATGGACCTCCCCGCCGAAATCCTGCTGGGAATGGGAGACATCAACCATTGGGGCCAATGGTTCGTCGACGAATCCGCCCGGGTGAACCACGTCGACCCCGCCGTCCTCGCACTCCTGCGCTCGTTGGACACCGGGTATCTGCATCCGATGCTCGAAGCGCGTGGCGTGCCGAACGCCCGCGAGTACATGATCTGGCGTGACTTCTCCGACCTGACCGCCCGCCAACTCACGGTCGAGCAGGCGATAGCCATGTACGTCGAAGGGGTCATCTCCGGTTCCGCTGTCCGTCGTATCGCCGACCTCACCGAAGATGACGCGTCAACCGACGATGATCCGAACCCGCGCCGCTCGGCCGGTTCGCAAGTCTCAACCGAAGTCGAAGTGGGCCTGTCGGAACGGCGCGACCCGCCTGTCACCGCGGCCGTGTCCAACATGGGCGCCCAGTTGGCCGACATCGACCGTGCCGCGTTCGTCGCCCTCGCCGAGTTGGCGCAAGCGGAGATCGCCCGCGCCACCGAAAAGGCGGCGAACAAGCTCCGCTCCGCATTGCAGGGCGTCCCCGACATCGCGGGCCAGTTGAGGGACTTGAACGGTGCTGCCCTTCTCGCTGCCCTCTCCGACGATCTGAGCGCCGCGGGACTCACCGAGACTGATCTGGTCCCCGAATCCACCTGGCAGCGTCTACGGGCACGTGCCGCACAAATCCTGTCCGGTGCTGTAGGTGCTGCTCGTGGCTTGTTCGGGAGGGGGGAACCCGACGCCGAGGACATCGCTAGGGCGGTGGATTATCTGGCGGATTCGGCACACCGCAGGGTCGGCACCCTGCTCGAAGCCGTATCGACCGGGACCGAGTTGGTGGACGTTGACGCCTGGGACATTTGGGCGACCCTCACCTACGCTGCCGGTGCCACCCCCTCCGAAGTCGCCGGGTACCGGGGGATCACCTCGAGCGCGGTGGATTGGGCGCAAGAGGACGGCTACGTCGTGGAAGCTCGCCGCTGGTATGTGGGGAATCCGCCGGAACCGTTCGAGCCGCATCAGGCTTTAGCTGGGACCGTGTTCTCGGATTGGGAGTCGCCCGCCCTGGACAACGCCGGCGCTTTCCCAGCGTCCGCTTTCTACTACCCCGGCGATCACCGCGGATGCCGATGCTGGGTCGAACCGGTGCTCGTACCGGCGTCCGAGCTTGGTACTTGACAGGCCGCTAACGCCGTCCTATCTTTGACGTACCCGCAAGGGAGACCGCATCCAGAAAAGGCTGGAATACGGTCCGACACCTGTGAAGGAGGTGCCATGTCAGAGTCTAGACAACTGCTGACGAAAGTCATCCGCGGCGAAGCGGAATCCCCAGGCCACACGGTGGCCGCTATCACGGACCTGCTGCTGTCCAACCACGCCGACCTGGTCGACGATCTGGTTTCGGAGTACCGGACAGCGTTCGTGTCCGACTTCGTGGGGACGGTGCTGCGCCAGGACCGCCACGAGGCTCGCCGCCGTTCCCCGAGGGAAATCCTCGCCGAACGTGCCGCCGCCGGCGTGTCCGTGTTCGACCTGTCGTTCATGGTTGACGACGAGTTCACCCGTAAGCCGCTCGGGGATATGACCGGGGCTGACCACCGGTTCGTCGCTGCCACCTACGACCGTCAGGCCGACGACCTGCGCGGGTTCGCTGCGTTTCATCGTGACCTGGCCGACAAGGTGGGCCGCAAGCTCACCCGAAACGTGTTCTCTGAGGCTGCGCTGGAGCGGCTGATCGCTGAAAGGAAGGTGGCGCTGTGACCGCTTCCGTGTTCGCTGATTTCAAGACGAAGCTGTACAAGTCCCGTTACGAGGCCGACCTGCTGGTGTACGAGTTGCACGGCGGAACCCCGGTCGATCAGAACAAGGCGAAGGGTTGGGTCGAGTCGAAGGTGGAGGCGACCGACGAGGTCATCCAGAAGATGATCGTGGACGCTCTCACGACCCGCGGGATCGACCCGGCGTCGATGTCGCCCGCCGACATGGAGGCGGCTATCGCTGACACGGTGGAGCTGAAGCAACTGAACGCTTTCAAGCGGCTCCCGACCGGCGAGTTGTGCATCGAGGGTCGCCAGGTCAAGGCGATGCTGAAAGAGGCCGCGTCGATTGCCGTGGCCGGCGGGCACCTGAACGCCCGAGGTTGGGGCAAGACGAACAAGGGTCTGTTGGGGTTCCTGGCCGAGCACCTGTTCGTCGCCGAGGACAAGATCGGCATCGGGGTAACCGAGCCGTCGGGTATTTCGCAGCGGTTCGTTCACACCTGGCGCGGCAACGGCATCCAGTACGAGGAGTTCGTGCTCGACGCGAAAGTGTCGTTCACGGTGCTCACCGACTTCGACTGGCCGAAGGATTTCTGGCCGACCGTGTGGACGGTGGCCGAGGAGAACGGCTTGGGCGCTTCCCGGTCGATGGGTTTCGGTCGGTTCGCTGTGACTGGCTGGTCGGCCTTGTAGGGTGGGGTGCCGACTCCGGTAACTCCGGATAGGCGCCCACCCTTACGACTATCCTGCCCCCGCCTTACCTGCCCGGACCTCCCGACGTTCCAAGCCCCCTCGGCCCACCCTGTTCCGCCCCAACCGACCATCCATCCCCCGTCCACCCCCGCCTTCCCGGGCCATCCCCTCCCTTCCGACGAACCGGATCGGACCAACCGCGCTCCGTGCCACTCCAACCGACCACCCCGTCCTCGCCAAACCTGCCCGTCCCGCTCCGGTCCAGCCCGACCACCCCTCCCTCTTCTTCCCATTCCCTCCCATTCCGTCCCGCTCCGACCGCCCGTATCCCCCCCTGCCGCCCACACCCCAGCCCACGACGACAAACCGATCCACTCCAACCCACACCACCCGACTATCCACGGTGTAGGCTGTTGCCATGCTGCCCGCGAGCCACTTTCAGCGCTGGACTTCCACTGAACGCCAACCGATCCGCATCGAGGACGGACGGATTTGGGGTCACGTCACCGCCGACGGCACTTGCATGAGAGGCGCCAACGAGTGCCGGCTGATCCCCGAGTCGGGGCTAGTGGGGGGCTTCCACATCGGCAGCCCGGTCGAGTTGGATGACGGGTCCGAGATTCGCACCGGCCCGATGACGTTCGGCGGGTTGCACCTGGATCGCCGCCTGACGTTGGCCGAGGCCCGCCGCGCCCGCCACGAAGATTCGTCAAATGTGGTAGCCAGGGTGATCGCTTGGCCTGACCCCCCCTACGGCATCGCCGTGACCGGGTCGCTGGTTCCGGGCCTACCCGAACGAACCGTGGCCCAGATGGAAAGCGCCGGTTGGTCTGTGGAGATGTGGCGCTCGCCGCAATCGGGGCTGTACGAGTTGCTTTCCGTCCACTCCGTACCCACCCCCGCATCACCGATCGCCGCTAGTGCTGATTGTGGCTGCGACGGGTCATGCACTTCCACCGACGAACGAACCGACCTAATGGTGGTCGCCGACGCTTTGTCATTACTCACCGAGAAGGTCGGCACGTTGGAGTCCCTACTCGGGGCGAAGGAAACCAGCGGGATCGCCATCGATGAACCCGGCGACAACACCGTGTCTGATGTCACGTTCGACACTGAGCCGGAAGCCGATCCCGAACCGGCTCCGTTCGCTGCGTTGGCGCAATACTTGCAATCGAAGAACGCCGACGCTTAGCATCCACCACAATCCGATGCTCTCGGACTAGGTGAACACCGGGCGTGCTCTCACCGTCGGAACCTGTTAGCCGACGAAAGGGACTCCCACCGTGGACACCATTCTCGACCGGATCATCGCCGATCCGACCATCATCGAGGCGTTCACCGCCGACGAGATCGCAGAAGCCCGCGAGGCAATCGCCACGCTCGCTACCGAGATCGAAGCCGCCGACGCCGACCTGGACGAAGCGCTCGCCGCTGACCTCACCGAGTTCGCCGACAAGCTCACCGCCCGTGAAACCGCCCTGACCGAAGCCGCCGAGGGGCGTGCCGGTCGTCTGGCCGGCGTTCGGGAGAAGCTCGGCGTCGCCGCTGAAGAGCCTGCCGAAGAGGCAGAGGAAGAGGCCACCGAAGCCGAAGCCAGCGAGGACAAGGAACTGGAAGCCGTGGCTGCGTCCGCAGAGACACCGGAAGAGCGGCGTGCCCGTTTCGACCGTGCCCGCGCGTCCATCCCCGCTGCCCAAGCCGCCGACACGATCGACGTGACCGAGGACCGCGGCGCCACCATCGTCGCCTCGTACGGTCCCCGACAGGGCACCGACGTGACCCTCGAAGAGTTCGCCGCGTTGATGGCCGAGCAGCACCGCATCGTCGGTTCCGCTTCGGAGTTCCGCCAGCCCCTCGGCACCCTCCAGTCGCGCCAGTCGCACGCGGTCACCGCTTCCGGCGACTTCACGTCGGCCCTGACGGACATGTGGGCGGACTGGTACGCACCCGACGCGGTCGTGGCCGCTCTGTGCGCCCCCGGGGACATCACCTACGACATTGTCGAGGTGGGTTCGGTGAACGGGATTCTGCGGCTCCCGACGATGAACGCCCCCCGCGGCGCTTTGTCGTTCTTCCCCGCATCATCGCCGCTCGACCTGGCGTCCACCACCACGGTGGCGGACGGCCTGCTGTACGAGTGGTGCTCGGCCGAGGACAACCCGAAGCCGCAGTACACCCACGACTGCCCCGACGCGGTGGACTGCACGCTGTGCGCGTACGTCATCCAGCATGTGTTCAACAACTTCCACGGGAAGTTCCACTCCGAGTCCGTTGCGAACATTCTGCGCCAGTCGGCCATCCTGGCTGAGCGGCGTTTGAACTACCAGCGGATCGCCGCGGTGATCGCCATGTCGAACACGGTGTCGGTGACGGTCCACGACGAAGGCGGCGGCGCTCTGGTGCAGGGTGTCCGTGCCCTCGCCTCCAACGCGGCCGGGTTCCGTCAGGCGAACGCCCTGGATCGCCGCACCCCCGTCGACGTGGCCCTGCCTGTGTGGTTGCCGGACGCCTGGGCTGCCGATGCGATCGCCCGCGGTTCGACCGTGGATTACCAGTCGGTCGTGTCGAAGGTCGAAGCGACCCTCGGCCAGTTCGGGATTCGTACCCAGTGGGTCAACGACCTGGACCCGACCAACGGGATCGACTTCAACGCGACCACCGAGGCTCTCATGTGGGGCCCGGGTGGGCCGTTCGAGTTGGACGGCGGCGACATCAACGTCGGCACGTACCGGGATTCGACGTTGAACGCGTCGAACCAGTACGCCACGTTCTTCGAGTACACGCGGTCGTGGTGCTCGGGTGGTATCCCTGCCCGTCACATCGAAGGTATCCCGGCTTGCGCCACTGGTGCGGTTGGCGATTACGTGACGATCGAGTGCGGTTCGAGTTCGTCCGCCTGATAGCCTGAGGAGATCGGGCATCCTCGGGATGCCTCTCCCAACGGGACGGCCCCCTTCGGGGGGCTTTCCTGTATCTTCAGGATTCCCGGTGGGGCTAACCTGCCGGGGCGCTTGGCACTAAAGCCAGGGAACGAGAGAGCCGGTCCTACGGGGCCGGTTCTTTCTGCTCCCACCCCTTCTGCACCAACCGGCCGTGTTTGTGTGTGCCCTGGCGGACATGCATGGTTCGTCGGCCGTCGGTCATCCACACCCACGGGTACAGGACCGCCCTGTCCGCTGATTGCGTGACCGTCCAATCCCTCGGCTCACCGAGTGCGAGGACGCGCCGGTCGGCTGTCCTGCCTGACGCTGAGATGGCGGACGGGTTCTCCGACACGGGCCGATGATCCACCAAAGACGGGGACGTGTACCAGCAGTCTGACCGCCAGATACCCCGGTACGCGTTCATGATCTTCGTGTCGTACCCCTTCGAAATGTCCCGATCGCCATGGTTCACGATCTGCTCCACGTCGACGGTCGGTACGGCAACGGCCGGTCCCCATACGGGGCCGCGGTAGGTGACCCATCCGGCTCCAGTTTCGGCGGCGACCTTGTGCGCCACCACGATCTGCGGATGTCGTGAGCGGGCGGCGGCTCCGGTGTAGAAGGCGACCGGCGTGTGCTCGGGCACATGGGCGAGGGCCTGCTTCACCACCGTCTTCGAGAAATGCTCGGATAGCAGCGCGTCGTCCTGAATCACCACATGCCAATCAGTGTCGCCGTGCGCCAGCAAAGCCCGTCGTCCGGTGTCCCACACGTTGCGGGTTTCGTCCCAGGTGATCCCACACTTCAACCGTTTCGCGAGGGCTTCCGCCCATTCGCCCCGTTCGGGCACCGCCATGATCCGATAGCTGACCTTCATTGGGCGTCCCATCGGTGCATCGGGGAACCCTGCCCCATCCGCCTGGTGAGCTTGTAACCGATCGGCTCGAGAACCTGGCGGATCTCTGCCTCTTTGCCGCTGTCGTGCGTCTCAGCGAACACCACGGGCCTATGACGGGCAAGCGTGGCTTCCATGCCCCTGAGGACGTGCGGTTCCATCCCTTCGACGTCGATCTTCACCACCGCCAACGAATCCACATCGACGTGGTCGTCTATCCGGTGGACGGGTATGTCGCCCCGGTCGACTTTCAGCGCTTCGCCCTCGCGGTCGGGGTCGAACTCCAACCACATGCCCTTCGTGAACCGACCGACCGTGTCCCGGTCGCCTGCCGCCCACGGGTACACCGTCACCGTCAGGTGCGGGTTCAACTCCAGGTTGGCGTACAGCAAGTCCCGGCTGGGGCCGTACGGCTCCCACGCGTGAACGGTGAAGCCGGCGGCGGCGAGGAACAGCGAATGGTTACCCACGTGCGCGCCAACGTCGAACGCCACCCCGGGGCGGATTTTCGCTCGAATGTGGTAGAGCAGTTTGTGTTCGTACGGTGCGCCCTTCGCCAACCACACACCGACCCTGCCGCCGGTGTCGTGCATCCGGTAGCCGGCCAGGTCGAAGATGCGGTCTGACGGCTCAGGCAAAGGCATCCCACAACTCCAGGTCGGCGCGGTTCGCTTCCACTCCCCGTTCCCACAAGTCGGGATCTACGTCGGGGCCGCGGGGCCGGTCCATGACCCGTTCGGGTTCCACATGCGGCAGTCCTAACACGTCGAGCGTCTGGTCGAGGCGGTCGGTGCGGCCAACGTGGAAATAGGTGTCGAGGTCGCCGACGAATTCGGTGAGCAGGTTCGGTTCGGGGTCGTGGCCCAGCACGTTGCGGTGCGACAGCCACCGTTCCACCGGGTGACGCAGCACCGTGAACCACTCGACTTCGGGGAGGTTGGGCCGCAGGTAGTGCGGTAGGTGGCCGGTTACCACGTCCGCTTCGACCGGCCCGATGGGGGCGTTGCCGATCCGTGCGATGTAGTTGCGCCACTTCCCCCGCGGCGTCCACACCGACAGGCCCGCTTCGGTCATGGCTTTGCGGATGGTGGAGCCGCCCGTCTTGGGGATGTGCATGAACCCGATCACGGCAAGATCACGGCGAGCCGTTCGGCTTCCACATGCCACGGCCTGCCCGTCTGTTCGGCGAACTCCGACACGGCTTTGGCGACTCCGGGATTGCGTGGTGTCCCCCAATCGTCGCAGAGGATCGGCCCCGAACAGTGCGGCGCCCAAGCGTCCAAGTCGGCTATCACGTCGCGGTAGTGGTGCGACCCGTCGATGTAGACCAGGCCCAGCGGTTCCGTCCATGTTGCGGCCACGTCCAACGAGAACCCCTGGATCGCCTGAATGTTCGGGTAGGGGGCGGTCTGGCGGTCGAAGTCATCGCGGGCCAGGTCGAAACGGAACCGGCCCGGTTCGTTACCTTCCAACCCCCACGGGTCCACCGCGTACACGGTGCGCCCCCTCGCGCCTTCCGCGAGGTAGCAAGTGGATTTGCCTTTGAACGACCCGACCTCCAACACGGACCCTTCGGTGATCGACGCGTAGTGGGTGAGCCGTTCGCCGAGTTCGTCGGGGATCAACCCTTGAAGGTCTGCGAGGGTCACGACTGCACCGCTGTCGGGTCGGGCATAGCCTTGTTCTTCTCCCGCCGTTTGTTGTGAAAGTAATGCACGGCCCGCACGTCCCTACCGTAGCGAACCGGCGCTAGTCCCTTCGCTGCGTCCTGCCACGTCAACGGGTAGAACCACCGTTCCGGGAGCGCCGTCCACCCCTTCGCATATTTCCACTCGCGGGTGACGAAATGCGGCCCCGTCATGACCGACGGCTTGGAGCCTTTCCGGGCTTCCGCCGAGGCGGGCAACCGGTCGATCAGGTGCTGAATCCAAGCGTCGTGCGCGGGACTGGCCACGATCGCCTGGTTGAGTACCCGGTTCTGTAGTTCCCAGGCGAGCCACGGCCCACCCCCGCACAAGTCGTCGATAGTGGTGAGCAGTTGAAAGTCGGTGTCCACCCATACGCCGCCCTCCCGCTCGAGGATTTCGAGGCGCAGAATGTCCGCGCGGAGTTGTCCGACGTGATTCGGTGCGAGTTCTTCGGCCTGGTCGAACAGGTGCTGGTTTACCAGCGGCCACGGTGGTTCGGTGAGGGTGACGACTTCCCAACCGTCCCGGTCCCAGGTGCGGCCGCACTGGACCATCCATTCCGGTTCGGGACTTCCGGTCCAGTAACGCCAGATCGTCTCAGGGATTGCCATAGGTGCCGCATCGTATCGGTCGTTGCCGACACGACCGCCCGTGTGTTACATTCCCCTAGACCGTCTCTGAGGCGGCACGCAAAGAACGAAGCCACCGAGCCAACCGAACACCCTTTGAGGTGATGCGTGCCGTCTAACGTTTCAACACCGGAACGCCGGTCCACCCCCACCGGGTCGCTGTATGCCACCGCCACGGTGTACACCGACAACCGCCAATACGACCGGGTCGACTGGCGGAACCTCCCCTGTCCCACGTCGGGCCTCTACTCGCTGTGCGAGTCCCACACGAAGCTCACGACCGAAGGGTCTTTGGCGTCCGCGGATGGGGCGTGGCTGATCCAAGCGGTCGAATGCGAATCACCCGTGACCGATCTGGATTTGTACGGGTCGGAAGCTATCCGCCTGCTCGAAGTGTCATCCACCGTGCTGGCCGAGCAGCTACTACTCACCGGCGGACCGGACGCCGACCCGACCGGAACCTACCTGCAATCGTCCGGTGTGGACGTGGTCGGCGGTTCCGCTTCGGCGCTCGACGTCGTCCCCGCCATCTCGGCGATGATCGAAGCGCTCGACGACTACATGCTGGGCGGACGGGGCTACATTCACGTGCCCCGCTGGACCGTCCCCTACCTCACCTTCTACGGGCTAGCCGTCCGCAACAACAGCGAACTGATCGTGGCGAACACCGACCACCGGTTCATCGCCGGCGCCGGCTACGACGGGACCGGCCCCGCCGACGCGCAACCCGGAACAGGCGAAGCGTGGATATACGGCACCGGCCACGTCGACGTCCACCAAACCCCCATAACGATCCCCGGTCTCGACGACAACGACCAGGGGACCATCATCCCGTTCCTCGACCCGGCCACCAACGTCAAGTCGGTGATCGCTGAGCGGGCGGCTGCGGTCGTGTTCGACGACTGCGCCCATCTCGCCGTTTTGATGTGCACACCGAACCCCGGCCCTGGCTGTGGTGAGGAAGCATGAGCAACGCAACGACTAGGAGGAACCCATGAGCGTTTGCTACGTGAGTGCGGACCTTTGCGGGTTCCGCGCTTCGATACTGGAAGAGGACGGGTCGCCCGATTTCGGGCTTGCCTTGGGCACCGTCTACACGTTGAAGGTGATTTCACTGCAGGTCGCCCCGACTCAGGACGCCGGTGATAACACGACGTTCAGGGACGCGTGCGGCGAGATCTACTACACCCGTTCGGTCCCCGCGACCAGCACCGGTGCGACGTTGACGTTGACGTTGGCCCGTTACGAGTTGGAGACGATCGCCGGGTTGACCGGCGCCGAGGTCATCACCGGCCCCGGCTCGCTCCCCGGTTATTCGCTGGGAACCGACACCCCCGCCGCCACCGAAGTTCACATTTGGACGAAGGCCTTTCAGGATGGCGGCGCTACCCGTGTCGCCTCCCCCAACGAGTGGTATCACGTCTGCTACCCGCATGTGGTGTGGACGGCCGGTTCCAAGACGTTCCAGTCGGACCCGCTCAACTATGTGTTGACTGGCACGGCGACAACGAACGGGAACATCGGGACGGGCGGGTTCGGTGACATCCCGGCGATCACGAACGACCCGTATGAGATCGCCTGGTTGGATGATGACATTCCCGACCCGGACGTGTCGCCGTACAACGGCGAGTCGGACGTGTGCGGCATGATCGACACCCCGGCTTCGGCGTGACGTGGCGCTCACCCCGTCGTATGTAGGGACCACCACGACCGGTGGGTCGTCGCAGGCGCTCGCCACGAACGTCGCCTACGTCAAGCAGGTCACGATCCCGGCTGATTCGGTGCTGGCCCGCGTCGAAGCGTTCATGAACTTGACCGACGGGAACGCCATAGGGTTTCGAGTGGGGGTGTGGGCGGATAATTCGGGCAGTCCGAGTGTACTGGTCGGCTTGTACCAACCGTCGGCGTCGGTACTGGTCGGCGCGACTGACCGTTGGTTCGGTGCCGCGGTCGGTGTGTGGTTCGCGACGGCGACACCCGTTTGGGTCGGAGTTCACGTTTTCAGCCCGGTGTCAACGACTTTGGCTTACGAGTCCACGGGCGGGACGGATCGGACGATCACCACCGGTTCGGTGTGGACTGGTGAGCAAGGAGCATCGGGCACGACGGTTTCGGCGGCGACAACGAACGACTGGTCTGTGCGTGGGCTGGTGATCACATGATCACTGCCACGACTTCCGGTGTGACGTCGGTTGGTTCGCAATGGCTGGAGATAGCCCATGCAGGGGTTCTGTTGCAGTCGTTCACTGTCGAGGGGCTCTTCTCCGAGCTGGTAGCGCACGTCCGCCACGACGTGGCCAATGTGCCGAATCTGGCCGCCTACGTGTACGACGACGATTCGGGGTCGCCGGGGGAGTTGATCGTCGCTGGTGTTCAATCTGGAACGGCGATACTGGTTACAGCGACTGGCCGCTGGTGGTCGTTTCCGGTTGGCCGCTGGTTCGCCGCGTCTGAGACGGTGTGGGCGGGGTTGAACCTGTTCGGGAACCAGTCGATGGACATCGCCTACGAGACGACCGGGGGTGACGGCGGCAGCCGCGCATCACTGTCCGATTCGGGGACTTGGACTGCCGGCACGCGGGCGTATTCGATGTACGCGGTGTTGCTGTCGTGAGCCTTCAAGTCACTTATCTGGGCGGCACGACGATCGGCGCGTCGGATCAGAATCCGAACGCCAACGTTGTTTACACGGTCCCGATGACCGCCCCGGGGGATGGTTGGCTCACAGCGATCGAGGTGGCGATTCACTCGGGGGGCGGGTCGGGGCGGATCGGTGTCGGGTTGTATGCCGACAGCGGCGGCGAACCGGGCGAACTGCTGGCCGTGTGGGGTCACTCTGCAGTCGGCTATGCGATGTCGTCCACCCCCCGGTTTGTGACCTTCCCGGTCATGTATTGGGTCACCGCTGGGGCATATCACATTGGGGCGACTTCAATTAGCGGTGTGGGCGACATCCGGATTCGGGTCGACACGGGCGGGTCGTCTGGCGACGGCCACACGATCGGCGGCGGGTCCAGTACAATCACGGACGGGGACTACTCGTCGGCAACCATCACGGCCACCACTTCGACGTATTCGATCCGGGGCGTGTTCGTGGAGGAGGCCGCACCGCAGCCACCGCCCGCACCAACCAACCCCACCGCATCCCCACAGGCGGAATCGTCGATCATTGTCGAATGGGACGGGTCGACCGGGGCGACCGGCTACCGGGTCGAGCGCTCGGCGAACGGGACGACCGGATGGACCGACGTGTCCGGGAACCTGCCCGCTAACCCGACCGATTTCGGCGACAATGGTCTGACGTGCAGCACGCAGTATTTCTACCGGGTGTTCGCGTTCAACAACGTGGGCGACTCGCCACCGTCGTCCGTGGTGAACACGACGACGGACGCATGCACACCGTCATCGGGCAATAGGATGGGCGGTACCGGTGCGATACGACGCCGGGGAGGACACCCAAGATGATTTGTGAACCGTGGATCGAAGATTCAGACCTCACCCTCTGCGGTGCGACCCTGTCGGCGTTCTCGTCCGACGCCATCGAAATCGCCCTGTGGTCCGCTTCCGAAACCCTCTACATGCTCACACAGCAGCAATACCCCGGCAAATGCTCCGAACAGGTGCGCCCGTGCGGGCCGGTGGGCGCTCCCATCGGGTGGCCGCTCACCAGTTCGCGGTTGCCGTTCCGGCCGTTCGAGATCGGCGGGCAAATCTGGAACATGACCTGCGGGGGCTGTCATTGGAAGGTGTGCGGTTGCGGCGGCTACCCGGCCGTCGACCTGGGCCGCTCCGACGTGACCGACATCGTGTCCGTCCAGATCGGCGCCGACACGGTTCCGGCCTCGTCGTACCGCCTGGATTCGGGGCGGTGGCTGGTCCGCATCGACGGGGAGACGTGGCCGTGCTGTCAGGACATGACCGCCGACCCGGGCGAACCGGGCGCGTTCGTGATCACCGTCGAGTACGGGACGGCGCCGCCGGTGGCGTTGAAGAACGCGGCGGCGGCGTACGCGTGGGAACTGTTGAAGGCTTGCGGCTCCGACGCCGACCGCAAAGCCTGCCGACTCCCCATCCGTCTGCAATCCGTGACGCGCCAGGGGATCACCGAAGCGTTCGCCATCGTCCTCACCGAAGGGGGCGTGGGCCTCCCGGACGTGGATTCGGTAGTAGCCGCGTACAACCCGACACGGCGCACAGTGCTGACGGGGGTGTACTCGCCCGCCACGTCGCCACCGTCGATCCGTGTGCCGCTGTGAGCCTCAGAGGGCGCTTAGAAACGCATGTGCGCCGGACAGTGGAACAAACCGCGGCGGATTGGGCGCAGGACGTCCGCAACACGTCGCCGGTCGACACCGGGTTGATGCGGGCGCGTACCACCGTGCGGGCCACCCCCGAACTGTCCGGCTGGCGGATCGAAGCGGAAGCCGACACCCCTTACGCCCGGTTCGTCGCCTCCGGCACAAGACCGCATGTGATCCGACCCCGCCAGGCTCGGGCGTTGCGGTTCACCGTCGGCGGTAAAACCGTGTTCGCAATGCGGGTGAACCATCCCGGCACCCAACCTAACCCGTGGTTCCGCAACGCTTTCACGAAAGCCAACCGGACGCTGCGCTCGAGGTGGGGTCGATGACCATCTCCGAACTAACCGAGCATGTAGTCGACCTGATCGACGCCGCCGTACTCGTCCCTGTTGTCAAGACCGCGGGGCGTCCCGCCCACCCGAACGCGGGCGATTGTGACGGCGCCCGGGTGCATGTGTGGTGGGAAAACACGTTCAACGTGCGCCAGGGTGGACCCGCCGACGACTTCGTCCGATCCCAAGCGTCGATAGCGTTCGAGGTGATGGTGTGTTACCCCGACGACGACCTGGGCGAAACCATCAACGACGAATCCCACGCCGACGTAGCCGACGACTTCGAATCCCTCGTGCAGCAGGTGTGGTGCGCTGTCGTCAACGGGCCGAAGCCGGCGGACTGTGAGACGTGGCGACCCGACCGGATCACCGTACAGCAACGGTCGGGGGGGATCGTGTCGGCCATCGGGTACGTCGTGACCGACGCGTTCTGTACTGTCCCTTCCAGCTAGGAAGGGAGCATCCTCATGGAACCGGGTATTCACGCCGATCGGCTCGGCATTGTCACGATCGTCGACGACGACGGGGAACAGTTGGTGAAGTTCTCACGTCCGAAGTTCGGTCAGTGGCGCGCCGTCAACGAACACTTGCGGCCGTACTTGGAGGCGATCACTTCGCTCAACGACGCCCGCCGAACCTTGCTGGTGGAGTCGTCCGACAAGGACCGCAAAGCCGCCCGTCAACTACTCGACACGGAAGGTAAGAAACCCGCTGTGGAAGTGGTCGAGCCGATGGTCCGCTGGATACTCGAAGCGGTCCCGCATGAGGGCGGCCTGCCGGAGTCGGTGGACGACTGGCCGACGTGGCTGGCGAACGACATGATGGTCCCGATCGACATTGCGGGATATTGGACTCGCCGCCCAAAAGCTTCTGGCCCGACCGACCCGCCGTCGTAGACGACCCCGGCCGTAGACGCTCCCCGCTCGACGCGTTAGGACTGCGGACGGAGGCGGACATCATCGCCGCTATCCACCGGGTAGGGATCACGTTGCCGCAAGCGGACGGTTACGAGTTGTGGGAGTTGGCGGCGGCGTGCGGGCTACACTTGTACGAGGTTGGTGAGGACGACACGACCGCCGATGTGATCGCCCAATCGAAAGCGGACTACGAGAACCCCGAATACAGGGAGGCTCGGAGGCGGAAAGCGGAGAAAGCGGCCGCGAACCGTCGGCGTCGGTAGGATGACAGGCGATGTCTGACCGGGAACGGCTCACCGCCGAGATCGTCGTTGATTCCGCTGCGGCTTTGCGCCAGTTGGATGACGTCGACCGCAGGCTCGAAGAGATTTCGGGGACGACCACGGCGACGGTCGTGGCGGACGTCGAAACCGACGGGGTCGAGTCGGCTGTCCGCCAGTTCGATTCGTTGGAGACGGCGGCGGCTGATGTCGCCGACGAACTGGACCAGGCCAGTGCGGATGCTGCGGCGTTCGGTCGTACCGCCGACCGTGAGGGTTCGAGGGCTGCGACGGCGTTCCGTCGTGTCGGCACGGCGATAGCGGCTATCGGCGCTGCCGTTGCCGTCGCGGGGATTGCCGCCATCGGATCACAACTCGGGGCGAGCGTTCAGGCGGCGTCGGAGTTGGAGCAGTCGATCGGGGGTGTGCAGGCGATCTTCGGTGAAGCCGCCGACGACATGCTCCGTTTCGGTGAGCAAGCCGCCCAAGCCGTCGGGTTGTCCGCCAACGCCGCCAACCAGTTAGGCGCCACCCTGGGCGCACAGTTGACGTCGTTCGGGTTCTCGATCGAAGAGACAGCCGCCCGCACCCAAGACCTGATCCAGTTGGGCGCTGACCTGGCGGCGACGTTCGGTGGGCCGGTGTCCGACGCGGTCGGGGCTATCTCGGCGCTGTTGCGGGGTGAGACGAACCCGATCGAACGTTACGGCGTGGCACTCAACCAGACCGCCATAGCCAACGAGGCTTTGGCGCAGGGGCTTATCAAGTCGTCGTCCGAGTTGGATCTCCAGACCCGCGCCGTGGTCGGGTTGGAGTTGCTGTACCGTCAGACCGCCGCTGCACAAGGCCAGTTCGCCCGGGAGGCGGACACGGTTGCCGGGGCGTGGGAGCGGATACGAGGCGAGTTCGACAACGTCCGCGCTGCCGTCGGCGAAGCGCTACTGCCCGCCGTGCAGACGCTGATGGACCGCATGCCCGAGTTGTTGGAGGCCGTCGAGGAACTAGGCCCGTCGCTCGGACGGCTGGCGACCGACGCCGCGAACGCTGCCGGTCCCATCATCGAATTGACCCAGGGGCTTATCAACCTGTTCAGTGTGGGGGCGCGGTCGGTCGACCTCGACATCGAGGACGTGTTCACGTCGTTCGTCGACGAGGTACAGGGAGCCGACGACGCCCTCGGGCGGTTCGGTGAGAGCGCCGCCCGCTTCATCGGTCTGGCCGAGTTGCTCCCCAACCTCGGCACCGCGTCGAGCCAATTCGAGGTGTTCCGCAACGCGATCAACCGGGCCGTCGATGACGTGGCCGACGGTGCCACCGCTGTCGAAGCATTGAACGCTGCGTTCACGACCCTCACCGGACAAAACGTCCTGTTCACCGCCGAGTCGCTCGAAGCTCTGCGCCAGGCGGCGGGGGCCACCGATGAAGAGTTCATCGCTTTCCTGGCGACCACGTTGCGCCAGGCGGAAGGATTGAACCTGACAGCCAGTTCCGCTCAGGCGCTGTTGGACTTGCTGCGGGAATTGGCCGAGGCCGAGACGCTCGGACGTGGTGGCCGGGGTGGTCGCCGCACGTTCGACGAGGACGCCGAAGGGGTCCGCAACCTCGCCAGTTCGCTCGAAGAGTTCTCCCTTGCCGCCGCGAACGCTCAACTGGATCAACTGTTCCCCGACATGCCGACCGTCGTCGGCGACCTGGAGTCGCTGCGGGCGGTGCTGTCCAACGCCGGGATCTCGCTCCAAGAGTTCCTCGAAACCGATTTGAACGCCGACGGGATCGTCGGGGTGTTCACCGAAGCGGAAACGCGGATACTCGCCACCATCGCCGCGATCGAAGAGGCCATCCCCGGTCTGCGTGAAGCGGTCATCACCGGGTTCGACCTGTCCACGATGGGCGACGACATCGAACAGATCGAAGGGGACATCGGCGGGTTCCAAGAGTTCATCGAAGAGCGGGCGACCGAACTGGCTCAACTCGACTTCGACCTGTCGAAGATCTCGGTCGTTGCGCCGAACCTGGAGCAGTTGCTACGGGACGCCGGCCTGTCCGCATCCGAGATAGCCTCGGCGTTCGCGTCGAACCTCGACGAAGCGGAAGTTACCGAAGCGCTGATCCTCGGCACCGAAGGCATGGCGACCACCGTGGCGTCATCGTTTGCCGAGTGGGTGAAAACGCTCACCCCTGAAGAGTTCGCAGCGGTGAACGCGCTCGGCCCCGAGAACCTCCTGTCGAACGCCATCCGCGGGCAACTGGCCGACAGCGGCGAAGAGATAGCCGAACTACTCAACCAGGCGGTAACTCAAGGGTTCGACCCCGAGTTGGTCCTCGACCTCAACAACATTCAGTTGCGGGGCGTGGTGAACACGGGCCAGATCCCGCTCCCCGGTGGACGCACCGACGCACCCGGCACCGGCGGGGGTGGGCGCATCCCCCCGAACGTGAACTACGAAGTGAACATCAACAACCCGATCGAACCCGATCTCGGGACCGGCGTGGCGATAGCGACCCAGCAGATCGCCGCCGTATCGTCGCTGCTCGTAAACTAAACCCATGCCCTTCGCCCTTCACTTCGGCGGCACCCTCACCGGCTCAACGTTGACCGGTGCCACGTCGGTCACGTCGCAGGCGATAAGCGTGGCGGACTGGGGTGGGATCGTCGGTCACCCCGGCTACCGCGCCGTCGGGACTCCTTTGCTCGGTAACCCCGGCTCCTACTTTCCGCGCCGCCTGAACTACGCCGCCCGCCCGCTCACGTTGCAGATCACCGTGACGGACAGGGATTCGACGGGTCAGATCACTGACCCGGACGGCAACTGCCAGCACTTGGGCGACAACCAGGACACGCTCCTGGGCCTGCTGGACGGTGCGAGCGCGGGGGGTGGCGGCGCGCCGTTCCTGCTCACCCGAACCATGCCCGACAACACGCAACGCTACCTCGAAGTCATCTGCCTGGGGGGTGGCACGTTCAACCAGGGGCCGCTATTCGCAGCCCAAGCCCCCCTCTACACGATCGTCGCTAGTTGCATCGCCCCGTTCCCGCTGTGGCGTTCGATCTCCACCTACTCACAGTCGATTACGGGCACACAAAACCTGACCCGCCAGGGCGGTAACGCTCCGATCCTGGCGGCGTCCTACGTGTTCGGTGCGGCCGGTACGCTCACCAACTCGTTCTACACCAACCCCGGCCCCGACATTCTCACCGTGACCGGCGCCTGCACCGTCACCACCGGTCCGGTACGGAACGTGACTGTGGCGGGGGCGTTCACCCCGGCGACCGACTTCTGGATGTGGCTACAACCGGCCACGTCGGTGTCGTTGACGTCTACGGGTGGGGCCGTCACGGTCCAATGGCGTGAGTCCTACATATGATCATCACGGAAGCGTGGAGCCACCCGGCCACCGGGACGTTCGAGCGCAAACGCGTCCTCGACTGCTCGGCGTGTTCGTTCACTGACTACCGCCGCCAAATCGGCCGCGGCTCCCTCACTTTGAAGCCGTACGACTCGGCCGATGACGTCGTGTACGTCGACCCCGACGACCACACCAACGACGTCGATTCGGTGATCCGCCACTACCGGGCCAACGACGGTTCGGGCAAGGAACTGATCGCGGAGTGGATCGCCTCGGACGAACCCGACTCGGCGTCGGAAGGCCCCACCAGTATTTCGGGTAGCGCGATCGAAGCGCTGTTGGACTTGGGGATCGTCCAGCCGTGGGATTGGGACGGCACCACCGACTTCTACTCCCGGTTCCCCGACTGGATCTACGGCGGTAGGAATATTCTGCCCGACCCGGAGTTCTCCGACCCGCAGTGTGAGCCGCGCATCTCCGAGTTCTGGACCGAAGCGACCTCGGGTGCCTGGGTACTCAACGCGATGGGCGACACCATCAACCCGGCTTTCAACGTGGACGCCACCACTTTGGAGAACGCCATCGAAGGGATGACCGGCGTCACCAACGTCCTCGTTTCCGGTAGTGGCGCGAAGAATGATCCGTGGCGTGTCGTGTGGAACGACCCGTGCGTTCCCACCGGCTATTCGGTGGCGACGGGGACGATGAACGCGCCTTTGAACGCCACCCTGATCCAGACGGGCGCCATCACCGCCACCGGCTACACGCCCAGCCAGACGGTCGGGTACGGGGTGTCCGTCAACTTCGGGGACTACACGACGTTCGCTCTCGCCACCCCGCCCAGCGCCCCGCCATGTGGCACTCAGGCGATGCACATCGTCGGCACCGTCGACCGTCCCAACAGTTTCCCCGGCATCCAAACGGTGCCGAGGGTTATCGGCGGCGGGTTGTATCAGGCGGGCATATGGGTTTACTCGGCGGCGGGCGGCAACTTCCGACTGGTGGTGCGCCCGATCACGGAGGAACCTTTGATTGCTTCGTCGACGTGGCCGACCGTGACGGTGCCTGCGACGACGTGGACGTGGATTCCCATCACTGACGTGATGGTTCCCGACGGTGTGGACACGGTGATATTCCGGCTCGCCCAGGTCGCCGCGGTGGGCGCGTCGGTGGATTTTTGGGTGGCGTGCCCGGAGATGAACGAGGGTCAACCGGCGGCGACGGCGGGCAAGATCATGATCGACATTCTCGATTCGATCCAGACCGACTTCGTGGGCCGGCCGGGTTTGCCGATGATCCAGCCGGGTTTCGACGCGGCGTTCGATTCGGCGACGGTTCCGACGGCGTGGGCGGTGGACGAGTCGGTGAACATTCAGCGGGGTTTGACTGTGCGGCAGGTGTTGGAGCGGGTGTTCCAGCCGCGGGGGTACGAGTGGGCGTTGAACCCCCTCGGGGATTCGGGGGTGTGGCAGTTGGAGTTCTGGCAGAAGGGGTCGCGGGGCGGGGCGGTTTCCGCCGATGTGATCCTGGGCCGCGACGTCGTCGCCGCTTCCGCCCGTCAGAGTGTGCCGAGGGCGAACGTGGTCACGGCTGAAGGTGGGGGCCAGCGGTTCGCCACCGCATCGAGCGCGGATTCGATCACGGCGTTGGGTTGGCGGGAAGCCTACGTGGGAGACGTGACGTTCCTCGGCTCTTCGCTGCCGGGGTGGGCGACGGAGAAGCTCGAGCGGCTACTCGACGACGGGTTCGCACCGAGCTTCGACTTGGCGGACGGTCCCGACTGGCCGGTTCCGTTGGCTGATTTCAACCTGGCCGACACGATCACCGTCGCGATTCGGGGCCGTAGCGTGGTCCGCCCGGTCGAAGTGGTCGGGTTCCGTGACGGCGACGTCGAAGGGTTGGTGTGGGCTACCCAGTTCGGGACGCCGACGTTCCAGGGTCCGCAACGTGTCGGCTGGGAAGGCGGCGTGTTCGGCGGCGGGATCGGCAACACCGGGTCGATGATCGCCCCGGTCGCCGAGGCGGCGCGGCTGTACCTGGACGAACGTAGGAGGTTGCCGGACTATCAGGCACCTTCGACGATGGACCCGGGCGGCGGCGGCGGCATGGCCCACATTCTGATCGTGTCTACTTCGGAGCCGCAGTCGGTGCAGGCGAAGGCCGATTTCGTGGTGCCGTCGTCGAACTCGTCGACGGCGCTCACGGCGATCATTGACGGGTTCGGCAACTCGGGCACGATCTGGATGGCCGGGAAGTTCGAATTGGACAGCGATGTGTCGGTGTGGGGCAACGGTGTGCGCATCCGTGGCCTGGGCGACACCGACTCAACGCCGCCGCCGGTAGCGACATAGGAGGATGTAGTGGCACGGTTCACAGGCTCAGGCGATCTGATACTCGACGGCGGCAACGAACAACAGGCGTCCGACCTGGAGTTCACCGGCACGGGGGAAATGCGGGTCGAGGGGTGCCGCTACCCGATAGTCGAGCGGATCGTCCGCCCCGGCAGCGCCACCCGCGTCGTCTACACCCAGGGGAACGTCGGCCTGAAGCTCAACGCCATCGTCGGGGCGGTACGGATCGAAGGCGAAGTGGACGCCCGCGTGGACGGGGTGTCGGGTGACGTGTGGGACGAGGGGTCTAAGAGCATCGACATTGCCGGGGTGTACGGGTCCGTCTACCTGAACGGCTCCTTGAAAGCCGACGTGCGCGCCGATGGGGTGGTAACGGTCGACGGCGGCAACAACGTCGGCCTGGACGTGAACGGCACCGTGGAGCTGATCGGCTCGGCCCATATCGACGTGGAGTTGCGCTCGGTGGGCGAGGACTTCGGGTTGGTGGTCGATGGCTGTACCGACGTGAACGCCGACGTGGACATCTACCAGGCCGACGGCCACGGCGTCGAGATCGAGGACAGCAAGGACGTGTCGGTGGTCGGGTCGGTGGCCGAATCGGGGCAGGGAGCCGGCAGCTTCGACAACGTGCTCGTCACCCAACCGACCGCGATGACTAGCGGCGGGGTGAAGATCGGCCCGTTGCGGTCCCGGTCCAGCGGCACCACCACCCGTTACGGCGTCAACATCGCCTCGGGTGTCATCGACGCCATCGTGGACGCCATCGACTTCGGAACGGCCGCCGATTACGGCTCCGGCACCCTGAACAACTCTGGCACCAACACCCGCATCGGCACCAACTGGCAGATCTAGGAGGCCCCCATGCGCGCACTGTGGCTCCCCGACATTCTCACCGACGCCGGTTTCGACGTTCACGTCGAGCCGGGATGGGACAAGCGGGGATCGGACAACTGGGGGCCGATCAAAGCGGTCGTCTGTCACCACACAGCGTGGCCGGATGATGCCACGTACGGCGACAACTTCGCCACCTAGTCACGTGACTAGTCCTTTTGGTCGTGGTCACGGATAGTGTTCGTCGGGTACGCTGAAACACCGTGACCGACCTCTCCATCGAACTAGAGCCGCTCCGCGACGACATCGGCGCCCTCAAAGAGTCGATGCGGGAAATCCACACGGCCATCATCGGCGACTCCCGGCTGGGCCACAAAGGGTTGGTGGCGCGCACCAACGAACTCGAATCGTTGGCTAAAGAAGTCGAGACGATGCACTACGCCATCGAAGAGCGCCGCAACGAAGGCGACAAGCGGGCACACCAGCGGATCGACGAAGTGAAAGTGGAACTTGGGGAGCAGTTGCTGACCATCGAGAAGAAGGTCGACCGGATGCTGTGGACCACGTTCGGCGCCGGACTGTCCGGTTTGATCCTGGGCGGCGGCGGCGTGTGGGCGTTCCTCAGGGGCGTGGGGGCGGGGTGACTCGGTTCTCGAGGGCGGGGCGGAATTGGGAGGGCCGCTCGTTCGTCGTGAACCCGGCGGTGGCTTCCCTCGCTGACCTGGTGGAGCGGTACTGGCCCGAATCGCACGGCGCCGACGGGACCGTCGCGTCGAAACAGCACGACGCCAACAACCCGACTTCGGATCACCGGCCGTTCCCGTTCAACGGGTCGGGAGTCGTGTACGCCATCGACGTCGGGGAAGTCACCGAAGACGACGGGATCGTCCTAGCCGAAGCGCTCCGACAGTCACGCGACCCGCGCATCAAATACGTTATCCACGAGAGCCGCCTGTTCGCCTCGTACAAGACCGCCAGCCGCCCGCCGTGGGCCTGGGGGCCGTACACTGGTTACAACCCGCACACGAACCACGTGCACGTTTCGGTGAACCGGGACGCCGGGTCGGGCGAATGGAACCTGGATCTAGGAGGGGACTTGGAACACCAACACACGCCGATGCCGTCGGAGCTTCCCCGCGACTGGGGGACAGCGACGTGGGCGCAGTGGGTGGAGCGGTCCAACACTGACGATTCGTCGCGTGGGTGGACGTTCTACCGCGAGGATTTGGGTTGGGTGTACTCGCGGGTGATCCGCCCCCTCGAGAACCGGGTTTCGGATTTGGAGCGGGAACTGTCGACGCAAGCCGCTGAGATCCGCGGACTGTCGGCCCGTCTCGCATCTTTGGAGAACCAACAAACCCAAGGGGGTATCCCTTGGGGGAGTACGGTAAGACTGACCAAGCCATAGGAGGCTGACCAATGGACTTCCTACGTGGAGCCGCAAAGGCCGTGTGGGCCGCTATCGGTGCCGGTGCTACCGGCTTCGTTACCCAAGTTGTAGGGGATTTCGCTGACACGGTCGAGGTGCTGGTACCCGCCGCGGTGGCGGCGCTTTTGGCGTACCTGATCCCGAATCGTGGACCGAAGGCGAACGTCACGTCCTAACTGCTTGGGCGGGCCAGGGGTTGACAACCAATCACCGAAAGGGTGTTCAATAAGACCCATGGTGTGATCGGATGCCTCCCTCCCCCCAGGCTCCAGGCCCGCCCAAGACCTTACGACCCCCACCCGAATCTCCTTCCGGGTGGGGGTCGTCCGCGTAGGCCGAAAGACCTATGGCGGGGGGTAGACAACTCGGGTAGCCGTCCTGTATGGTCGGTGTCATGGACACAACGAATCTTTCCTGCGACCTTTGCGGTGACCCTGCTCTGTTCGAGTACGAGGACCGCCCTCCCCTGTGCGAATCGTGCCACGACTACCGGCTCGAGGAATTGGCAGGCGAAGCCGACTGGGAGCGTTATTCTGATTCCACCTACCTGGACAGCCTGTGAAGTATTGGCGTCGCTTAGAACGCATCGTGGGGGCCTTAGGTGAAAGCCTGGGCGCCTGGGTGGACTGGTGGAGAGGGATGGGGGAGGTCATGGAGGGATCATGGAACGTCTACCGCTAGCCGAAATCGTCTACACCGGCGTGCTCGACAACGGCCACGTTCATGCTGCGTGGGAGTGGCCGATGATCCACGGTTTCCTGATGGGCGAACCCGTCGGGTCCGTCGCCGCCGATCGGGCCGACCCTGTGAATTCGCTTTGCATGGGTGCGGTGATCCTCGCCGCGTGGGGGTCGGACACGGTCGTCGCATCGTCGGCGTGTGTTCACGACGACGGCACCCCCTACATGGCTTACGTCCAGGTTGACCGTTGGGGCGGGGAAGCGTCGTTCCGGCATCGGGTCCACATCGCCACCGATGGGGTGGCGACAGTGAACGGTGCGTGGGAGGAACGCCCGGTTACCGGATCGCTGCTCGCCCACCTGACCAATTCTCTGCAACTCGGGTCGGAGCCGATCATGGTCGCCGAGGCTATGCGTAGTTTGTCTGCTCACGGTGGGCGGATGTTCCGGAAAGAAGGGAGCCTGCAATGAACCGGAAAATACGAAAGCGGATCAGGTCGCTGCCGTCGGCGACAGTGGCGGTGCGTTGGCATCGGATCGCGTGGGAAGCAACCGCTGTCCAGATGGGCGTGTCGTTGCCGCGGGAAGCTCTGCGTAAGCCACGGCACAAGTCTGTGGCGTGACCTGCCGGGATTGTGAACGGGACCGCCCCCACCGCGGACGCGGCCTGTGCGGCTCCTGCTACAACCGCCGCTGGAAAACTCAGCGATGGGACGGTGCGCCCCCCACCCGCCTCAAGCCGCCCGGGCCAGAACCGCTACCCGAAGAACACGGAACGCTGCGGGGTTGGTCCCAGCATGTCCGCCGCAAAACCCCGATCTGCGAAGCCTGCCGAACCGTGAGGCGCGAGTTCACCCAGGCGTGGCGTGACGAGAACCGCGACCGGGTCCGTACCTGGGATCGGCGGTGGAGGCAACGGCAGCGACGGCGGGCGAAGGAGGGGACCGTGAAAGCGTCGGATCGGGTACTTGACTTGTTGGACATCGAGGGTGGCTGGTGGACGCCGGCTGAGGTGGCGATGCGGACCGGGTCGAACCCGACGGCGACGAAACGACTGATGGAACGGATGACGGATCGGGGTTCGGTGGTGTGCCGGATCGTGGAACTGGCCAGCGGGGACCGCCGCGCCGAGTACCGGATCGGGTGAACCAAAGACGCCCCAGCCGAAGCCGGGGCGTCTAAGGTTGGGCAAGCTACATCGCCTAGGTGAGAGGATACCGCATTGTCCGCCCTTCTCATGGGACGTGTGTTCTACGTCCCCCTCGATCACTCGTCGGCTCTCGTGCTGCTTGCCCTGGCCGACCACGCCAACGACGAAGGGGGCGCCGCCCGTCCCGGGCTGAAACGGTTAGGGGCGAAGGCCAAACTATCCCGACGCGCCGTCCAAGAATGCTTGAAGCATCTCGAAGCCCATCGCCTGATCGCCGCGAACGGGTACCGCCAGGGGGGGCGGGGCCACGCCACCAATTGGGTACTCAACACCGCCCTGATCCGCACTTGGGCGGACCTGTACGAGGACGATCCCGATGAATGGGAAAGGGTGCAGGAGGTGCACCGTTTCGCTGTAAAGGGTGCAGTCTGCGACAGGAAAGGGTGCAGTCTGGAGCGCGAAAGGGTGCAGGACGCTGCACCCCAACCATCAGGAACCATCAAGAACCAGGCCGATTTTGTCGAAAAACCCGAAGGCGGATGGGTCGCCGAGCTGAAACGGAACGTCGGAGGATGACAAAAACCGTGACCCGACCCCGAGTATCATGCGCCCCGTCGAGGGGTGGCGGGCATGGTGTCCGGGGAGAACCCGGAACGACTACGTGTCCATGAAACACCCGCCAACCCCTTGACAACCCCACCCCGAACCCTGTAGGTTGTCGGGTATGGACACATCGAACCCCTCCGGCTGGGTAATCGCCGGACCCGCACCCTTCCGCCAGGTTTCGTTGCATGACAACGTGGCCCTTTCCCGACTCCAGGTCGTGAAGCCGCTGGGAGCTCTTGCCGTTCCCTCCGAGATCGACGGGGACGCCCTGTACCGGATGCAGCGTGCTGTCGAAGCCGCCGGGTACATCATCACCCTGAACGGGTCGGAAACGGCCCTGAACGCCGGTTTGACGTTCGAGTTGTGGGAGGAAGCGTGACCCACCACCACCACCTCGAGGGCGACAGCACCGACGTCATGCCCTGCGACCGGGCCGACCACCCGAAAGCCCAGTACGTGATGGGTTCGGTGGACTGGCTGCGAATCCTCGAGCCGTGCACCGACCCCGACTGTGAGAGGAACGATCCGTGAACCTGATAACCGTTACCCAGTGGCATTGCGACACGTGCGGTACGTCGTTGGGGAAACGTCACGGCGACGAACCGTTGAACTGTTCCCGCTGTCACGTCCCGTTCGGTGAGCGGGAGATCGAAGTTTGGGAAGTGCTGGCTTGCCGGGGTTGCGGCGCGGTGGGTCAGCCGACCTGGTGGGGTCCGTGCGCCAGGTGCGGGAGGGAGAAACGATGACCAGTCAACTAAGGGAACTGTCCACCCCGTTCCACGGCCGGTACGTCAAAGAGGCACCGGCGGGCAAGTACGGCGATTACGTCGCCCACTCCACCGTTACCGAACGGGCGTTGTCGGTGGTCGGCCCGTACTCGCAGTCGGTCGCCCAGGTCATCTACGACGGCGATGTCGTGACGGGCGTGGTGCTGCGCATCGAAGTGGAAATCGACGGGCGCATGGTGTTCATCGAGGAAGCCGGCGACGTGGAGAACCCGGCGCAGAAGAAAACGAACGGCGCCCGCCTGAAAGACGCCGTGTCCGACGCGGTGAAGCGGTGCTGGATGCGCGAGGGCCTGGGTCTGCACTTGTGGTCCCAGGGCGATTACTTCCTCGACAAACAGTTGGACAAGATCGCCGCCGACGCCGACCAGGTGCCCGGGCAGGCGACGCTGGAGGTCAACGAATGAACGCTTACGAGTGGGCGAAGTCCCTCACCGAAACGCTGCTCAGCGAACCGCCCGCCGCCGACCAGATCCCCGACGTGGTAGCCGACCTGCAATCCGCCGAACGGACTCTGGCGGAGTGCCGCCGCATGCTCATGTCGGAAGTGTCCGAACCGGTAGCCGGTAGCACGCATCGGATCGTCGAGTCCCGGTCGGCTAAACGGTCGTTCAACGATTCGGCGATCCTGTCGGCGTTCTGGCGGGGAGACGTGAACGACACGCTGCATTACCTGATCGGCGAGGACGTGGTCCGCCTGTCGTGGCGGTGGACGCCGCTGCGGGCGTTGGCGGCGAAAGACGACGTGATGTTGTCGGTTGCGCACCACGAGATCGGCGACGGTGACGAGGCGATGGTCGGGGAAGTGTGGACGTCGGATTACCGGGTGGAACCGAAATGATGTGGACTCGTACTTGCCGCCACGACGTGATGGTCGCCGCCACCATGACCGGTTCCATCGTGGAGGCGGTCGCCGATCTGGTGCCGTTGCCGGGAGACAAAATGCGCCGTGTTCCGTTGGACACGGTCCGCGACGAACTGGCCCCCTGCTTCAAGTGTGGAATGCCGCGGGGCCGCCACCTACGGAGGGAGCCGTGACCCTCACCGCTCAGGAAGCCTGCCCGACATGCGGCCGCCTCCTGACGTCGCGGCGCTGCCCCGACTGCCCGAACGGACCGCCCGGTGTCATGTACCGGTCGGTCGCCTGGTGGATATGGGATTACCTCGACTCGTTCCCGCTGGACCGCCACACCACCGCCGCGGTGACCTCTCACGTTGCCGGGGTTGCCGACTGTGACCGCAAAGCGGTTGAGCGTGCGCTAAGTCGTATGGCGGCGAGCGGCCTGGTGGACCGTGACAAGACCGGAAGGTGGGGGTTGACGTGACCGGCCAGGGCGTCCTTCCCGTCGATCCTGGCGCCACTGAGGGGCTTCTGACGCCAACCCAGCGGGCCGTGTGGGAACTACTGAAACGACCGGAGGGGATTTGTAGGCGGACAGCGGCGATGGCGGACATCTTCGAGCTTGCCAACCGCATCTCAGAGATCGAGGACCGGCTCGGAATCAAACTGGAGCGGGACCGTTGCCGCCTGCACGACCACCGCCACCATTTGACCCGCTACAGAATCGCTAAAGCCGACCCCGAAACGAACCGATAAAGACTGCGGATGAAAGGAGCCATCATGGATAATCCGCTAGTGCAAGTTAGCCCGCATGTGTGGGTGAGAGAGTCCGAAGCCTGGAAATGGAACGAGGACTGATGCTGATACTCCAGATCCTCGGAGGGATATGGGCGGCTCTGCTCGGCCTGTTCGGACTGCTGGTCCTGGTCGAGTACGTCGCTCGTCGCCGCTGGGCGAAACGCCGGGTGGTCGAGTTGGCGGAACAGTGGACGAGGGAGGCGGCGGAATGAACCCGTGGGCCTGGTTCGTCCTGTCCGTCGCTGCGCTCACGGTGGGGCTGCTGATCTTCGCTTTCCGTCTGGCATGGGATGCGTGGAAACTGCCCCCGTCCGACGACGAATGGCTAGCGGAAGGTGATCCGAGGCGGCTAGGATACGGGCATGGACACGACTGACCTGTTGCCGTTCGACAAGCGCCTACAAGCCGGAACCAAGTTCTGCGACTCTGGCGAACCCGTCCGATCCTGTGGCTGTGCGAAGTGTCGTGGTACCCGCAACCAGTCGAAAGGCACGAAAGCGCAGCGACGTGCCCGCAAACTGGCGGGGATCGCCGCGGAACGTTTCAGCACTAAAACCCACAACGAGGAGTCGTGGAGGTCGAGCGGTGTGCGTTGGGAGTCGAAAGCCGGCGCCCAAGCCAACCCGGTAGCCACACGGTACCTCGCCGCTCGGGCACAGTCGGACGCTGCGAAAGCCATCGGGGACACCCGCACGTTCGCGGCCATCTTCGCCGCTGACGGTTCGATGCCGCTGATCGTGGTACGGGCCGACGAGCTAGAAGGGTTCATCGCCGGGATTTTGAGCGATTGGTCGAGCAATGCCTGATCCCGTCGAGATCGAACGCCGGATCGCCGAACTGGAGGACAAACTCAACCGATTCCGGTGGTACACCCTGGTCGAGTTCGCGCTGATCCTCTACATGCTGTGGCACTTTCACGGTGACATCAACGAGATCGGCCGTGCGTTGGGTTTGCCGTGGTGATGCCGCTTCCTGAGCCGTGTTCGATGGTTGAGCGTCTGTTGGTGGACCCGGGGAGCTTGTCGTGAAGTCCTCTGATATCGCCGCTGCGTTGGATCGCCGCTACGGGCAGGGTCCGAACAATGCCCGTCAGGGTGAGCAGTGGATCGCGATTCGTGAGGCCCGATCCGGGGCAGGGTTCGACGGGAACAACCGTCAATGCGACTACCTCGTCGTGAACACGTTCCCCGGACAGGGGATGAACGTGATCGGCCACGAAATCAAGGTGTCGGCGGCGGATTGGAAACGGGAGTTGGCGGACCCGTCGAAAGCGGAGTCGTTCGCCCGGTTCTGTCGCCGCTGGTGGGTCGTGATGCCGTCGAAGCTGGCTCGGGAGTGCAAACCGGAGATCCCGCCTGCGTGGGGGCTCCTGTCGGTGTCGGATAAGGGGAACGTGACGGAAGTGGTGAAGGCCCCGGCCCGTGAACCCGAGGCTGTCCCGGTGTGGTGGTGGGTCGGGTGGTTGGCCCAGGTGGATCGCCGTCAACGACGGGCTGAGGGTGCCGAGTTCGAGAGGCTGATTTCGGAGCGGTTGGCGTCTCAGCGGGAGCAGATGGAGAAGCAGATCAACCGTCAGGCGCTTTTCTCGAAGGAGTCGGCTGAGCAGCTGGCTGAGAGGGTGCGCCAGTTCCGGGATGCCACCGGTATCGACGTCAACCATTCGTGGGCGGACGAGTGGCACCGCTTCGCTGATCTGTGGCGTTTGACGAGAGCGACCCGCCCATTCTCCGAGACGGCTAAGCAGTTGCG
>CAZIRP010000061.1:0-36733 GCA_964541665.1 uncultured Caldilineaceae bacterium
AAACCGCACCTACTTGCTCGCTATTTGTGCGATCTCTATTTAATTTCTCTATAAACTCATTATCCCCTGAACCTGCACAGGTTGTTTGCGTAAGGAAGCGAAACCATGAAACGACTATTGCTCATCCTGACGATTCTGATCGTTGGCTTGATTCTGTTTCGGATTTTAGAGCGACTCAGCCCCGACGCGATTGGCATGGGGCTCGGTGTCCTCTTTGGGATCCTTGCGGGGATTCCGATGGCACTTTTGATGTTGGCCGCGAGTCGCCGACGTGAACAACAGGATGAAGCTCGGTATGCGGCGCGGCGTAGCCAGCAACCTGGGTATGGCGCACCATGGGGTGGCTTGCCAGGGTCCCCACCGGTCATTATCCTGGCTGGGAATGGCCTGCCCGTGCAAACGCAGGGTTCTCCCATCCAGTCGCTGGAACAATTCCCGCCCCAACTTCCACCCCCACGGCAATTTCGGGTTGTTGGCGAAGCACAGGACGGGATTGAGGATTTTGGCGATTGAAGAGCGGTGAGCGCGAGACCCTGTCAGAAAGGGCTTTTGCTCTTGGGTGGCAGGACAGGGCCGGGTGTATCGCTGGCTGGCCGCGGTGTGACTGTACGCTGATCAAAGCTGAAGGTATGACCAGTCAATAAGCGATACATCTGGATGCCCTGTTCTGCCAGAGCAGCTGCATCTGTGAATTGACCAAGATCCGCGGTGGAGGTTGCGGCCCCGTCCATCAACCAGACTTCGCCATTGCCAAACACCTCCAGTGTACTGTCTGGGTAGACCACGATCCCCGTGTCGCTACCCAAACTCACCGCAACCAGAAAGGGGTTCGGCGTAATCGCGGCTAGAAGCGCTTCACTTCTGGCCGTTTCGGTAGCCGGTATGACCGTTGATGGTACGATGGTCAGGCGATTGACCGCGCCCAACCCCGGGTAAAATTGTAGTCTTTCCGCTTGGTCACCACATAGCATATGCTGGCATAACAATCCGGTTGCCGCGCCGAGTGCGCCGATTGTTTTGCCCCGCGCGTTGGCCCGGCGGATCGCTTGCGCCAAGGGGGTGCCACCCAGGAGCCGCGCCAGGCGACGGGCATCCTGGGCCAAAAACAAGATCGCCGTCGCATGTTCGATCTGGGCTTGCGCTTCTTCGGCAAAGGCCGCAGCTCGTTGCTCGATGAGCAGCGCCGAGATCGTATCGACCTCCCACGCCTGCAACTGGTGTTGATAGCGCATGAGCCGCGGGTCGTCAGCCTGGCTCGTCAATAACAAGATGCGGCTGCCATAACCGCCCGCCTCGCTCCAAAACCGTTGCAAGAGTTGGGCTTCACCAGCAATACTGTGTGGTGTGCCCAGGAATAAGATTGGGCCGCGTGTGAAGCCTGGTGGGACTGGTGCTGGCATAAGCAAAGGCTCTTTCTGAATAAAGCCACAGGTTGATTAGGTGACGGGGAGAAAGCGGGTCGTTCGGATAATTTCTTCAAACTGGGGGATTAGTTGCTGAAAGGTCGGGCTGGGTGCTGTAAAGGTAAAGACGATCAGCCGGGTGGCGCCGGCGTCGAATGTCACAAGCTGTAAGCCGCGCTGTCCCGAGCCATCGCTCAGTGTGTAATGCAACTGGCCCACTGGTAATTGATCTGCCCGCAGGCCTGGGGCAATGAATGCCTGATCGACCTGGCTGCCGCCACTCTGTAATAGGCTTTGGGCCTCCTCCAGGTAACGCTCCAGCGACAACTCGTTGCGCGCCAAGGCAAACAAGGTCAGCTTCGCATCAGCCGGATCGGTCAGGGTAGCAGCGATCATACTTGCATTGCTGGCCAAACCGGCCTGCAATTGTTGTGCTGCCTCGCGCCGCTGGGGTTGGGGATCCGCGGCAACGGTCTGTAATTTGCTGGCTAATGTGGCGGTATCAACGGCCGCCATCTTCCAGCCGGTTGGCAAATTCAACTCGACCAACCTGGTGATATCGAGTACCTGATCGTTCGGAACAAATAATTGCGCCACAGCAGTCGGCACCGGTGTGGCTGCCACTGGTGTTGGCTGTGTCGGCGCGGCCGCGGGCGTAAACCAACGGGTTGCCAGGCTCCCCCCAATGACACCAATCAGGCCAATTCCGATCAAGCTAAAGAGCCAACGTTTCATCATTCGTTCCATTTTGCTGAAGATAAGGTTCAATTACCACGCACATTACGCAGCGTCTGCCACTGCTCATGGGCCTCTACCCCGGGATAGAAACAGTGCGCAATCACAAGGTTTTGGCGGCTTGCGGACCATCAATTACGCAACTGGGCCGACGGGCAGAGATGGTTGAGTGTGCAAAGCGAACATTTCGGCTTGCGGGCATCACAAATCTGGCGGCCATGCAGAATCAGCAGATGCGAAAAGACAATCCATTCGGCGCGCGGTAGCAGTGCCATCAGATCGCGCTCGATCTTTTCTGGGTTGTCATGGGTGGTCAGGCCCAAGCGATTCGACAGGCGGCGCACATGGGTATCCACCACCACACCATCCGCAATGCCATGAATGGTTCCCAGGACGACATTCGCGGTCTTGCGCGCCACCCCGGGTAGCGTCAATAGCTCTGCCATATCGGCGGGGACTTCGTGGTCAAAGTGTTCGACGAGCCGACGGGCTGCCCCTTGGATATTCTTGGCCTTGTTGCGAAAAAAGCCCGTTGAGCGGACCAGGTCTTCGATCTCGGAAAGCTCACCTTGCGCCATGGCCAAAGGGGTCGGAAAACGCTCGAAGAGGGCTGGCGTCACTTTATTGACCCGTTCGTCTGTGCACTGCGCAGATAGGATGGTTGCAACCAGGAGTTCGAACGCGTTGCGATGCGTCAAGGCGCAGGTTGCGTTGGGATATGCTTGATGCAAGCGCTGTAATATCTCACCGATGCGTTGCTCTGCTGGTGCAGTCGCGGCTAGCTCGGTCATGGCTTCTCCTTCTTGCCTATAGGCCAGAACTGGATACTCCTGTGGCCCAGCCTACGACAAAGGCATCACTGGATTGGCAAGGATGCGATAGTCCGAATCGTCGATCCGCTGCCAGGGATAGTGAATAAAATCTTCAGTGGTTTCAGCGTAGAAATCGGGTTTATCATCCGGGAAGGTGCTGCTGGCGCGGCGCCAATGCAGCACGGCTAATTCGGGAAAGCCCCCGGCGGCTTCAATCCGCCCTTTGACCGCCATCAGCGAGCGCCCTCGATTCCACAGGTTGTCAACCACCAAAATTTTGCGGCCATTGAGCACATTGTCCGTTGGAAATTGCGTAAATTGTGGCCAGGTGAGCCGCGGCGCTGTATTCGTGTTCTCTGTAAACTGTACAGTAGCGGTTAAGAATTGTTTCATCTTCAGCGCTTCGGCGATCATTCCGCCTGGAATGATGCCCCCCCGGCTGATCGCGAGAATCGTGTCGTACGGGGTATTGAGTTTGAAGATCAAGGCGCTGACCAGTTCTTCCAGATCATACCAAGATAGATAGACGTGCTTCATCCGTAAGTTCCCCAGGTAGCTATGGCGGCGTGGCGTGGACACCAGCAAGGTCGGCGCTGCTGAGCGCAGCCGCAATCCCCAAGGTTACAGTCTGATGCTGCACCGCTGGCGTCATTACCTGATTATACCCCGGTTGCAATGACAAAGCCATGTCTGCCTGGGCCAATGCGACAAAATTGGGGGCCGTAAAGTGGACTGAGACCAGGCCCGGTTGCAAATTCCAGAAGCGAAAGTCCCCCAGCGCATCGCTGGTCGTGGTCCATGTCTGGCCTGATGCCTCCCGCAAGGTAATGCTCAGCCCTGGGTGGCGCACATTTCCGCCCAGCATCGCGCCCCCGGCGGGCCGAAAACGCAATTGGATGGGCTCGTGATCACTGGTGTGGCGCGTGTCTTGTAAGTTTGCCTGCGTGCGGTAAGGGTAATTGACGTTAAAATGGATCAAATCCACGCTGATCAGTATATCCGCCAGCTTGGGCGAGATCAGTGCGTGGTCCAGCACCTGGCTTGCACCATTAAAAATATAGCTGTACCGGTCCAGCTCGGGAAGATAATCAAAGGTGTGGAGCAACGCCGGGGTGACGCCAGTGCGCAGGCGTTCCACCGGTTCGCTGCCATAATAATCATTCAGATCGCCCAGAACAACCACCTGTTGACCCGCTGCGACTGCTTGTTGGGCAAGGCTGGCAACAAAGGTGGCTTGGGCATTGCGCCGCACACCATTGACCGTTTCATCGCCCGCTTTGCTCTTCCAATGATTGACAATCACCTGGAGTGGGTAAGGTTCCCCCCAAGCCCCCGTAATATGCAAATCTACCACCAGCGGTAAGCGGTCGAAGAGTGGAAATTGGCTGAGCGGACAGGGAGAGGCCCCAGCTGGAACCTGATAATCCTGCTCGCTACAAGCCTGGGGCGCATGTGCGGCCAGCACCTGAACCCGCTCTGGCCGGGTCAAGAGCCCATTGGTCAATGGAAATTCCGGATTCTCCATTTGCGGACTAGGCAGCGCGGTCAATTGGTAATGTTGCCCAAATTGTTCATGGAGTTCCGCCACCAGTCGGTCACCATCTTCTGGTGTGCCCAACTCCTGCAAGGCGATCGCGCTGCAGCCCGGCAGCCGTTCATGGATGGCCAGCGCCCGCTGGCGTAACTGGGCGCGATAGTCCACCTCGTTCACGAATTGAGCCGATCCCCGCCCAAACCCATAAAGATTGAACGAACAGACGCCGAAATTGTCGGGTGTCTCTTCCTGGCCCATTTCAGCAGCAACAGGTTCTCCCTCGACCCTCAATGGTTGATCCGGCAGGAGAAGAAATTGGAATTTGCCAAAATTGTAATCGAGCACTGCGGTTGCTTGCAGTTGGCCCGCTTGTGGCTGACCAACCGCGATCCGCGTGCCCCAACTCACATTGGGCAAAACCGCGCCTACGCCGTTGGAGAGATGAACCAATGCTGTTGTTGCTTCGGTTTGTGCTTGAAAGACACGCCCCCCAGCAAGGTAAGGGGCAATCGCCTCCGGTAAGAGTGCAAGCTCTGCGCCCCCATCTTTGAAGTGTTTGGTTGGGCCTTGCACCACACCCGTCAACCCGGTGAGGGTAACCAGCATTCCCTCATATGGCTCATACAAGGTTTCTGGCGCACTGCCAAATGCGGGCAAAGGCACAGGTACTGGCGCGATCACCAGGTTAGGACATATGTCGGATGGCAAAATCGCTTTTGCGCGCGATAATTCAGTCTTCTCATAGAATTCGCTCACCAGGGCGCGCTGCACAAAGACACATTGACCGGTGCTGACCGTGGGCGCGCCATGAGTGTAAACAAACAGGCCGTCGCTGCTGGCCGGGTTTTGATCGCCGAGTGGATCCTGCAAGTAAAAGCCGGAAGCCGTGACCGCGGTGACCACACCGTAGGTATCGACCCACCAATCGACCATGGCAGAAGCTGCACCGTCCCCTTGAATCCGGTAGATGGGGATGATCTCAAAGGTATCATTCGCCCACGCCGCGGTGGATGCACCAAAAATTAAGGTGATCGTTAGCAAAAGTGGGAGTAGGGTATGGGTTTTGGTCGGTTTGATGGAATAAATGCTCATAGATCGCCATTTTTGCTGCCTGATCGGCATCGATCCGGCTCTATAGGGTAATCAACAAGAGAAACTGGCACAATTTGTCTGCACGCTATCCATGATTTGCTCCTCATGAATGGTGATATCCGAATTATCTCTGGCATAATACAACTCAACAACGGCTAAACGTTGGGAGCTTGCTACAACAATTGTGGTATCTCTCTATGCTAACTAAAGAAAATGTAATTATAGCTAAAAAAGTATGGTGGTTGGTGAGGAATCACTATTGGGTATGCAAGTTTTTCCTTCTGTGCCTGCTCTTTTTGAGCGGTACGGCCGCAGCAATTGCCCAATCTGGCCCGATCAGTGTGGTGGTGGAATTAAGCGAACCGTCAGCTAGCGAAATTTACGCAAGCTTGCGACAGAGTGAGGTCTCGGCGGCTGCCCTGACTGCTGCAACGCAGCATCAGCTTGCCATGCTGGAGGCCGCGCAAGTGGCGCTCTTGCCTGCGCTGCACCAGTTGGACGCGCAACTCCTCTACCGAAACCAGCGGGTCTATAACGGGATTGCCTTACGACTTGACGAGGCAAGGCTGGACGAGCTGGCGAAATTGCCGGGCGTCCGAGCCGTTCATCACCTGGTCGCAAAGTCGCCACAAACAAGCTCAAGCCTCCCGCTGATCGGCGCGCCGGCGCTCTGGCATTTGCCCAATGGTCTCAGCGAAACCGGCCAAGGTGTCACCATCGCGGTCATTGACACTGGCATCGACTATCTGCACGCTGATTTTGGCGGTCCCGGCACACTGTACACAGCAAATGATCCCACGCAGCTAGAGGAATGGATCCATTTCCCCAATGCCAAGGTGATCGGCGGGTATGATTTTGCGGGCGACGCCTATAATGCCAATCCCAAACAGGCGAGCTACAACCCGATCCCAGCCCCCGACCCCGACCCGATGGATTGTTACGGGCATGGCACCGCTGTGGCTGGCACCGCTGCCGGTTATGGCGTCACCCGAGCCAACACCACGTACACTGGCCCCTACCTGTCGGATAGTGATCTGGCCGAGCTGAAAATTGGCCCAGGCGTGGCCCCCCATGCGCAATTATATGCCTTGAAGGTCTTTGGCTGTCAAGGCAGCAGCGAATTGGTGGATCTGGCCATTGAATGGGCCATGGATCCCAATGGGGATGGCGATTTCTCCGATCATGTGGATGTGATCAACCTGTCGCTTGGTTCCGACTTTGGTTCGCCTTTTGATATGACGACGATTGCCGCCGAGAATGCTGCCGCTGCCGGCGTGATTGTGGTTGCCGCGGCCGGCAATGGGGGCGACACGGTCTATGTGGTGGATTCGCCCGCCGTGGGTGACAGCGTGATCGGTGTGGCCGCGGGTGCCACCGAGGTGGCCAGCTTCTCGGCTCGCGGGCCGCGGCGCTTTGATGGCATGTTGAAGCCTGATCTCACCGCGCCTGGGTCCGCAATTTTTACGGCGCGTGCTGGTACGGGCAGTGGGGGGGCGGCTATCTCCGGGACATCGCTGGCAGTCCCTCATGTGGTCGGCGCGTTGGCCTTGCTCCAGCAACGATATCCCACCTGGGCACCGGCTGATTTTAAGGCTTTGCTGATGAATTCAGCGGATGTGATGCTGAATCCCCTTGGCAATGCCCAGTATAGCCCCGTGCGGCTGGGCGCAGGACGGATCGATTTGCCCAAAGCCGCGCTGGGCACAAGCATCCTGACCAATGCTGCGAATCCCGCATTGGTGAGCTTGTCTTTCGGACGACCACCGGTTACAGATACATTGCACCTGACCCAATCGCTGCGGTTGACCAATCGCGCCAGCGAGCCGCTGCGGTATACGCTGCACTATTTACCCGCCACCAATCCGCCTGGCATAGCGTTCCATTTGCCGGTTGCTGAGGTTCAGGTTCCCCCGCAAGCTTCGGTGTTGATCCCCGTCGAGCTACGGGCAGAGGCCGCCGCGATGCGCCGCGTGCGTGATGCTACCATGCCATCTACGCAGGCCGGGCTGCATCGTCATTGGCTGAGCGAAGCCAGCGGCTATGTTGTCGCGCTGCCCCAGCAGACCCATCCGCCGCTTCTCTTGCACAATTCGCAGGGGCAGCAGGCCGAGCTGCGGGTTGACTATCTTCCCCTGACCGAGCAGCTTCGTTACACGGTGACCGCGCTGGCTCCAGTCAGTGTGGCCGCGGTTGAGGTCGGGTGGCAAGTCGATGAGCAATGGTTTTCAGAGAAGGTCGATCACAAGCTGGTGACTCCGCTCGCTGTCGGTCAATGGCTGACAGGCGTAGTGACGCTGGGCCCGGTGGATCAGTTTTGGTTGTCCACCGACGCGCTGACAGTGCGCCTCACCTTAGTGCAATCAGTACCTGATGGGGGGGCTGATGGGGGGGATGCTGGGGGGGGGCCAATCACCGAGGTCTTGAGTACAACGTTGCCATTGCCTTTGACGGCCTTGCGGGTGCCAGTGTACGCCGCGCCGCGTCCGGCTTCAGCACTTCATGGGGTCAGGCAGGAGCCAGCCCCATCCGTCGGCGGGGAATCTTCCCTCACCGAGACATTCCGTTTGGCTGGTAGCGGCCTGGTGGGCGGGCAGCCGCCAACCGACGTTGTTTCTCTGCTGAGTATCACCGAGTTGCATGCTGAAAGTGGGCGGTTGCCATTGATCGGAGGCCTACGCGCTGCTCAGGGATTTGCCGACTTAAAAGAGATTGGCGTAACCAGCACCGCGGTTCCCGCGATCCTCTATTTTGCAGTGACTGTGTACGAACCCTGGTCAAGCCCGAACGAGGTGGAATTCCAAATATTGCTGGATTATGATGAGGACGGCGTGGCCGAGTGGGTCTTGTTTAATACGACCAGTGATGGAAATTTTGGCGGACAGGGTGGCAATGATGTCTTTATGACGGCGTTGCGGGCACCGAACAGTAACCAGATTCGGCTCCAATTACCCCTGAATGGTGTGGGCCCAGAGTATTATGATACAGCCCTCTACGATACGAATGTATTGCTGCTGCCAGTCTCTCTGGCCGAGCTTGCACTTCCACCTGGGCAGACCCACTTCGCTTTTCGCATAGAGAGTTACAGCCGGGATCTCGCGTATGATGGGCAGGGACAGCGCCGCCTGATCGATAACACGGCCTGGCTCCGGTATGATCTGGCGCAACCCGCGGTCACGCTGAATCTTTCCGATGGCCCATTGCCCACAATGATCGCCCAGCCGGGGACAACTTTCCGGGTGAATTGGCAGCAGATTCAGGCCGCGGATTCAACCGCGCGGGGCTTGCTCCTTTTGTACCATCATAATATTGGCAATGCTCGCAGCCAGCGGATCGTGCCCGCTGCGTTCTGGCCCGACAGGCTCTATTTGCCCCTTGTGCGTCGCTAGCGAGCAGCACTCACGTAGCGTCTATGTGTAAATACTGCGCCACAGCGCTCTGGTAAGTCCCGTTTTGGGCTCCGCACCCCTTTTATGGCCCGGTTCTTAGGCTACATAGAGAATGCGGCCACAACTGGGGCAGAAGGCAAAGTTACCACTTTGATTGCGGGCTGCACTGATGATCCCAGTGGGTACCACAACATGACAAGCCGTACAAAGATTGCGGTCGATGGTTGCGATCGCTACGCCAGCCTTGCGTTGGCGTAAGTCAGTATATTGATGGAGCAAGGGTGCTGGTAGCGCGGCCACCAATTGTTCCCGTTGGCGCTTGCACTGAACAAAAGCTTTTTTGAGTTTTGCCTCTTCCTGCAAGAGCTCGGCTTGGGTGGTCTGCCAGTGACTTTCCACCGTCTGCAAACGAGCACGCGCTTCAGCGAGGCTGCTCGTCAGTTCTTCGACTTCGAGTAGCGCTGCCACCCCCGTGTTTTCTACAGCTTCGCGCTGCCGGTGCAGGGCAGCAATATTCTCCTGGAGGCTGGCAAGCTCTTTGGGGTTGCGGACCTCCCCACTCATCAGCCGCTGATCGGTGGTTTTGATCCGAGTGGTGAGCGTTTGGGCCTCTAACTCGGCATCGTGTTGGGTCGTCTGACTTTTTTGCTGGGCAGCCTCTATGTTTTCAACGGTTTTGCGTTGCTGCTTGAGTTCATCACTTTCAGCAAGCAGCGTCCGCAATTGCGCTAACCGACGGCGGATGCGCTCCGAGAGCGTATCTACTTTTTGCAGATCATACAATTTGGCAACGTCAGCCATGATCCTGTCTCCTTAGCGTCTATCTGTAAATGCTGCGCCCAAGTGGCCGAGTAAGCCCATCTGCGGGATCGCAACCCTTTTGCGGATCGGTTCTTAATCGATTTTGACCAGTGATTCCGCTTAACTATACCATTTCCCCCAGTAAATTCCAACAGAACGGTCGAATATTGAAAATGTCAGAGTTGAATCTATAAATAGTCAATGATATACTGCACTATAATTTCGTCAGGAAAATAATGCAGTGGTGGGGCGCAGCCAGCCCTGTCAACGGATTTGTGGCCGTACAATCCGGCCAATTCATCCCGAAAATCCGCTGACAGCCCCTCTCGCACCACCTGTGTAACGTAGGTTCTGTATGCTGAGCTAAGTTTGTACTCAGGAATCGCGTCTAGTAGACGAGCCAGTTTATGATGCATCTCCCGTTTGACCGCGCATTCTCCGATCGAAAAATTCGTGTCATGATCGTCGAAGACCATCCGCTCTTGATTCATGGCTTGCGGCGGATTCTCGAGGGCGAGAGTGATATGGAAATCGTAGCTGAGGTCACAGATGGGCAGGAGGCCGTCGATCAAGCCTTGCGAGTCGAGCCCGACGTGATCTTGATGGACATAAACCTGCCCCGCAAAAATGGGCTTCAAGCCACCCGTGAAATCAAAACCATCCACGGGGAAGATGAAATAAGCGTCATCATCCTGACGGCCTATAACGATGAAGAGCAGCTTTTTCATGCCCTTTGCGCCGGAGCCTCTGCTTATTATCCCAAAGATGTCCACCCGAATGAATTGTTACCGGCAATTCGCGCCACCTCGACCGGCCGTTTTGTGATCAACACCACCGTCATGAACAAGGTGGAGGCCTTTCGCTGGTTGTTGAATGCCCTGGAAGCGTTCTCGCCGGACAAAGAAAATTCATTGGAAATGTTTGCGCCGCTCAGCCAGCGCGAAATGGAAATTCTGACTTATATCACGCGCGGCGCGAGCAATAAAGAGATCGCCCACGAGCTAAGCATCAGCCAGCAGACGGTCAAAAATCATATCAGCAATATTCTGCGCAAATTAGGGGTTGAAGATCGCACCCAGGCCGCGGTATTAGCCTTACGGCGTGGCTGGATTCGCCTTGACGAGACTGGGCGCTTATCCCTTTCGTCCGAATAACTCGCATGTTGCCACAAATCAAGTGGCCTTAGATTGAAACCATAACAACTTATGTCACGTTTGCCTTCCAACCGGGGCGGTCAGAGTTTTGTCGAGTACGCCCTGTTGATTATCCTCTTTGCCATTGTGCTGCTCTCGTTACTCTTGATCTTGGGGGACGATTTGCGCACCTTCATCAACGATCTCTTGCAAACCTGGTTTCCCAGCCAGTGATCGCCCCAGATCCCAGCGAAAGTTGAGCGTATAGCTGAGGTTGCGCAGCTCGCAACAAGCGATTGACCAGGCACACCGAGAAACCACGGTGGGGCCTTATCCCATCCACAGATTTCACAACAGAAAAGCCAGAAATCTGCGGAATCTTTAGAATCTGCGGTTTCAAGGCAGCTTCTGGGTTTGACTTAATCTGTACGCTCTATGAATGGGATTTTGCAAAATATTCTGGGGTTTACGTAACCCGGATTCCCGTTAATATGGAATGTAATATTCCAGCCGTACAATGGCTGCATGATACTCCACCGTCTTATTCAGCCAACCGAATGGCTAGGGCAATTACCCACTCGGGCTTTGGATCTTCTCTTTCCGCCCACGTGTGTGAATTGCCAGCAGGCAGGGCAACTCCTGTGCAATGCTTGTGCGCAATTGGCTCTGCCCGTTGGGAATTCGATCTGCCTGCGCTGTGGCCGGCCCCAACCCGCCACCACGCCCAGTTGCTCGATATGTGCGGCGCAAGCCACGCCCTTGCTGACCATCGCATGCGCTGCTACCATTCATCATGGCCCAATTCGTGAGGGCATCCATCACTTAAAATACAACGGTGTGACTGACCTGGCTCCCCTTTTGGCTCGGTATTTAGCCGCGGCATTCCTGTTAGCACCGTGGCCACTTTATCGCTATCGGATCAATGTTGTCGTTCCGGTGCCCCTTCATGCCGAGCGTCGTCTGGAACGGGGATACAATCAGGCGGAATTGTTGGCAGCTGCCTTTGCCCAGCGGTGCCGACTCAACTTTCAACCCAACTTACTGGTTCGCCAGCGGAGCACAAATTCGCAAGTTGGGTTAAATGTGCGCGAACGCCAGGCCAATGTGGAGAATGCTTTTATCGCCTCGCCGGATGTGCGTGGCAAACGTTTGTTATTGATTGACGATGTCTATACCACTGGGGCCACCCTAAACGCATGTGCCGCGGCCGCGCTCGCTGCCGGTGCAGACGAAGTCTACGCGCTGGCATTGGCAACCCCGGCTCACCCTGGGCCCGAGTCATAACAACGCTGGCCCGCCCCCGCTGATCCACCCGCGCTCCCGGCGGCGATGCGTGAGCCCCTTATCCCTTCCCAATCGGAATTGCTTTGAAGGCACGAGCCTGCGCTTCGATGGCCGGTTCGACGGCCAGTCGTTCGATACTCGATGCTCCAAAAAAGCCAGCGATTCCTTCCGTATGTTCGAGGATATAGTGCGCATCACTCGGCTCGGCGATCGGCCCGCCGTGGCACAGCACGAGGATCTCCGGGTTGACGCGTACTGCCGCATCGCGCATGGCTTGCACTCGCTCGGCTGCTTCGGCCAGGGTGACTGCGGAATACGCGCCAATGGCCCCCTTGGTGGTCAGCCCCATGTGCGGCACGAGCACATCCGCCCCAGCTTGCGCCATGGCCGTGGCCTCGTCCGGATTGAAAACATACGGGCAAGTGAGCATCCCCAGCTCGTGTGCCTGGCGAATCATGTCCACTTCGAGCCCATAGCCCATGCCTGTCTCTTCCAGATTGGCCCGGAAGACACCGTCAAAGAGGCCGACGGTGGGAAAATTTTGGACACCATCAAACCCCATCGCTTGCAGTTGGCGCAGAAAGACCGGCATTAAACGAAACGGATCCGTGCCATTGACGCCAGCCAGAACCATCGTGTTTTTGACCACAGGCAACACTTCGCTCGCCATCTCGGTCACAATCGCGTTGGCATCCCCATAGGCGAGCATCCCCGCCAGACTGCCCCGCCCCGCCATGCGATAGCGCCCAGAATTGTAGATGATGATCAGATCAACGCCGCCGCGCTCGGCAAATTTGGCCGAGATCCCAGTGCCTGCTCCGGCCCCGATGATCGGCTGGCCCGCGGCAACTGTCTGTCGCAGCCGCTGTAATGCGTCTTCTCGCTGAATAAATGGCATAAGCTTTTTCCCTTTTTGTGGCGCGGTGGCGCTGCACATGATCGGAGCCACCGCGCATCTTTAAGTCAAAGTTGGGTCTGTTGATCCTGAAATAATCGTTGCAGAAATTGCAACCCATCGCTGGCTAATTGATCCGGACTCGCGGCCAGGGGGCGCCAAATGGCTGCGGCGCGCGCGATGCTCTGCACCTGATCCGTGAATGATTCGATCACAATCGGCCCATCGTAGTGGATCGCCCGCAACGCCGCGGCAATCTCCGGCCAGTTTAGATGCCCGGAACCCGGTGCACCACGATCATTCTCGCAGGCGTGAAAGTGGTGAAGCCGTGGCCCCGCAGCCCGAATCGCCTCGCCCAGCGAGCGCTCTTCGATGTTCATGTGGAAGGTGTCGAGCATCAATTGGCAGCCTGGATGATCAACGCGATCAACCACTTCGATGGCCTGCGTGGCCAGGTTGAGAAAGCTGGTTTCAAACCGATTGAGGGGTTCCAGACAGAGCACCACGCCTTGATCCGCCGCTCGCGCGGCCAGCGGGCGCAATTGCCCCACCAGCAGTTCGAGATCGCGTTCACGTTCGGCGGGTGTTGCCTGCCAGGTGCGTCCCACCGCCGCGTAGAGCGGGCCGATCACCCGGCTGGCGCCGAGGAGGCGCGCCGCAGCGAGGCAATGTTCGACAAAGGCGACCCCGTTGGCGCGGATCGCGGGGTCGGGATGGAGCAAATCGCGCTCCGCTGTGATGGCCGCAGCAATGCTTACTTGCAGCCCATGCGCACGCGCCAATTCGCCGCCCAGTGCATAATCGTACCCGTCCGGCGTTTCGATCGGGAATTCGATCCAATCAAAGCCAAGCTGGGCAATATGCGGCACCAAAACGCTCAACTCGTCGGAGGTGAGTGGCGAGCACCAGATCCATGTATTCGCACCAAATTTCATGGGTTTCCCTTTCCTCGTGGGCTGCTTTTGCCCATTATACCGTTGTCCTGAACTTGGCTCCAATCGTATTGTCTACTATAGTGACGAGTAAATCATGACGCACGGCGAGCCAGCGATCAGCGCTGGTCCGCGATCCCGCGTCCACCGTCTATGGTATAATCGCCAGCAACAGCCAGGCAGGGTACCGGGACAATAGGGAGTGAATGTGACGCTTGACGAACAAACGATTTTGGTGACCGGAGCAACCGGCTACATTGGGGGGCGCCTGGCCGAGCGCTTGGCGCGCGAAACCCAGGCCCGCGTGCGTGTACTGGCGCGGACGCCAGCCAAGGCGGCTGGGCTGGCTGCGCTCGGCTGTGAAGTGGTTGCTGGCGATGTCACCGACCCGGCTTCGGTACAGCAGGCCATGCAAGGCTGCACCCTGGTCTATCATGCTGCGGCGTGGGTGAGCGAACGGGGCGATCGCGATGAAATCTGGGCCGTCAATGTGGCTGGCACCCAAACCATGCTGGATGCTGCCATCGCCCAGGGTGTTTCTCGCTTTATCCAGATCAGCTCTTGCGGCGTGTATGGCTCGCTGCAACGCCGCGGGATCGACGAAACAACGCCGATGCGGAAGACGGGCGATCTCTATGCGGATTCCAAGGTGGATGCTGAGTCATTGGTCTGGCAGGCCCAGCGCAAACATGGGTTACCCATTGTGGTTGCCCGCCCCTCACAAGTCTACGGACTGGGCTCGCCCCAATTCACGCTGCGCCCGCTGCGCATGATCCGCAAAGGCCAACTCGTGTTGATCGACGGGGGGCGCCACCTGTGCAAGCCAATCTACATCGACAATTTGGTGGATGGTTTGCTGCTCTGCGCCTCGGTGGATGATGCCCTTGGCCGCGCGTTCAACTTTGCTGATCCAGCGCCGGTGCCGTGGCGACTCTTCTTTGGGGCCTATGCCGACATGCTTGGGCGCAAGCGATTGCGATCTGTACCCTTTGCGGTCGCCTGGGCGGGGGCCGCGCTGATCGAGGCTGTTGCGCGCTGGCGGGGACGATCCGCACCATTTAATCGGCGCGTTGTGCGAACGTTACGCAGCAACAATAGCTTTTCGTGTGCACTGGCGCAGGAGCGTTTAGGCTGGCAGCCGCGGGTGGGGCTGGCTGAAGGGATGCGGCGCACCGCGGAATGGCTGGCTCAACAGGGCTATCTGGACGAGCAAGACGCGCTCAATTACCTGCGCACCCATGAAATGCGGTAGAATATAACCCAAGTGCCTGTCCGTAGAAGCTTAATCATGCCACTGCTAGCCCCGCCAGCGCGCTGGGCGCACAATTTACGGATAGAGAGGAAGGAGCTTACTCTTATGGCTTATTCAAGTCTGCTGAATCTCGCTGCAATCTTCATGACAATTCACTTGTCGGTTCATGCCCAGCCCGCGGTCGCAGGACGCAACCGCCTGTGGCTTTGGGTATTTTTATTGTTGATCGCTAGTGCCGTGGTTGCCTGGTTCCTGGGCCGTGAAGGGCAACAGCATACGCCATTGCCCGCGTCGCCCGCCGACCCGCAACCCAACCGTCAGCCACAAGCGCCCCCACCCGTCGAGGTCACGCGCAGCACCGTGGTGGATGTATTGCCCCCAACAGAGGCGACCACTGAGCTGGCCGAGCCAGAAGATCTGACCAGGATCGAAGGGATCGGGCCGAAGATCAATGCGTTGCTGCATACCAATGGTTTCCGCACCTATGCCGATGTCGCCCGGGCAGATGCGGCTGTTCTCAAGCAGGTTCTGGTGGATGCGGGCTTGCGTATTCATGACCCGAGCACGTGGCCGGAACAAGCAGCCCTGGCCGCAGCCGGGCGTTGGGACGCGTTGGCCGAACTCCAGGCGGGGTTGAAAGCTGGCCGCCGCGCTGCTTCACAATCGTGAGCGAACTCAGCGGTGCATGGGGCTGCCGAACAATTACGTAGCGTGTTTCCCAACCATAGGATGATCTCGCATGGCGCTTTCACTCTGGCGTGATATCAGCGTTGTCTGGCTAAGCCTCTTCTGTTTGATCGGGTTGGCGATCCCGCTGGTGGCTCTCTATTTTGTGGTGCGCGGCTTGAATAGCCTGCATCAAAAGACGGCTGGGGTGCTTCGTCAGGGCCAGACATATAGCCGACAGCTTCGCCAGCAGGGCGATCGGGTTAGCCGCGCTGTGGCTGAACCGTTGATCCGCACCCAGGGCAAGGCAACACGTTGGCGCACCGCGTTAGACCGATTGTGGAGCAACCGCACCATGTAACGGGAGCGCGCACCATTGCCTGTCGCATATTCCAGTCTGAATTTTTTTTGACCTTTGATGGAAACGAAGTCATGGGATAGTTATGCTGAAGGAAAGAATATCGTATGGGTTATCGAGGGAAAGCGATTGCAGTTGGCTTGTTCGCAGGGGCATTCCTGGGCGCGGCGCTGGCATGGATCGCCACGAATGATGAAGCGGGCGAATCCGGCGAGCCAGTAGGGTTGGCTGCTTTGGGGCCGGGTGATTATGTACAATTGGGTATCAGCTTGTTAACGTTGGTTCGTCAGTTTAGCAGCATGTTAAAGAAACAATAAGCACCCCCGCAATTTTTGGCAGAGAACAAGGCGCGGCGCATCACTGAGTTTACTCGGTGTGTCGCGCCTTGTTGCAAGAATAGAGGGTAGAAAGGAGTTCCTTGTGGATGACATATTGGGCAGTCCCGACAATCCGTTGTCTGTGGCAATTATCGGTGCGGGGCCGTCGGGCTTTTACGCCGCGGGCGCGTTGCTGAATCAGCAGCGAGTAGCCGTGCGGGTGGATCTGTTTGACCGCTTGCCAACGCCGTATGGGCTGGTACGCTATGGCGTCGCACCTGATCACCCGAAAATTAAGTCGGTGACCAAGGTGTTTGATCGGACCATGGCCGACCAGAAGTTCCGCTTCTTTGGCAATGTGCGGATTGGCGAAGAGTTGAGCGTGGCCGACCTGGAAGCGCATTATGCCGCGCGCATCTACGCGATCGGCTCCCAATCGGACCGGCGCCTGGGCATCCCGGGCGAGGATCTGCAGGGCAGCCTGTCCGCGACCGAATTTGTGGCCTGGTACAACGCGCATCCCGATTATGCGGATTTGGCCTTGCCTCTGCCAACGAGCAGTGCTGTGGTGATTGGTGTGGGCAATGTGGCGTTGGATGTGGCGCGCATCCTGGCCCGCTCGCCTGCCGAACTGGCGAGCACCGATATTGCGCTCCATGCTGAAAAGACATTGGCGGCCAGCGGTATCCGCGATATTTACATCCTGGCCCGGCGTGGCCCCGCGCAGGCTAAGTTCACCCCGACCGAGATCAAGGAATTTGGCGAGTTGGCCGACGCCGATATCATTATTGACCCTGCTGAATTGGTGCTGGATCCTGTCACCGCGGCCCAGGTCGCGGCGGATCCTGAAGCGCAGCGCAACCTGGCGAATCTGCAGGCGCTGGCGGAACGTCCCCTCGCGGGGAAGCCACGACGCGTGCATTTGCGCTTTCTGGTCTCACCGTGCGAGATCATCGGCGAAGGTGGGCGAGTGATTGGTGTGCAGGTCGAGCGCAATGAGCTACAGGTGCAACAGGATGGCACGGTGGTTGCGCGTGGCACTGGCCAGCTCGAGACCATCGCGGCCGGGTTGGTTTTGCGCGCGGTTGGGTATCGGGGCTTGCCGCTCAGTGGCCTGCCTTATGATGAACGCACGGGGACACTGCCCAACATCGCTGGCCGCATGATCGACCCAATCACGGAGCAGATCCTGCCCGGTGATTATGTGGTCGGCTGGGCCAAACGTGGCCCGACCGGCGTGATTGGCACCAACAAGCCCGATGCCGTGGAGACTGTGCAGAGTTTGTTAAGCGATATTTCCGGATTGCCCCCACCATCTGTGGCCGACCCGGCAGCAATCGAGCAGCTGTTGCGGGCGCGTGAGGTGCAATTTGTTACGGCGGAAGGCTGGCACTTGATCGATCAGGCAGAGCTGGCTGCCGGTGTGGCCCATCGCAAACCCCGCGTCAAGTTTACGCGTATTGCCGAAATGCTCGAACATGCTCAATCGGCTGTCCAGGTTGGCTAGCTGATCACGAGTAGCACAGGGTTAGGGGAGCGGTAAGAAGTCAGTGGCACAGTGCCGATTGACTCCTCACCTGCTCCCGACCAACGGTAAGAAGACTTCTTGCTCGACGATGGGCGCAGGCAGGTTCGGGCGCAACAAAAAGAGCCCTCGGTCGATCGTGTTGACGGCAACCACTCCGCTGGCAAAAAAAGGATAGGGACTCCAGGCCCCGGTGAATTCTGGCTCATCCCCGCCGGGGTAGGTGTCAAAATAGGCCACTTCGGCCAGCCGCGCCCGCTGCAAATTCCGCATCTCCAAAATCCGCAATCCCGCGGTGTAATTTGCCTCAAAGACCCAGTGGTCGCGAATGTAAAGATTGTGATCGATGGCTGGTGAGTCGGCTTCGTAATAGCCGAGCAGCACCGGCGCATCCAGGTTGAGCAGATCGAACACATACGTCCGCGCCGAGTGGTTGAAGATCAACTCGTCGAACTCATCGTTGACCAGAAAATAGCGTTGATCCGCCGTGAGCCAGCCCTGATGTACATAGCCCAACCCGTGCCACTGGATTTCGGAAATCCGCCGCGGCGCGGCTTTGTTGCCCATATCCACCACACTGATGCGGGCTGTGCTGGCATTAAAACAGAGCTCCCGCTCCCGATGATCCACGTCCGGCCCGCGATAGACCAGACATTGAGCGTCGTGGATATACCCATCCTCGGTGTAGCAGCCTGCTTCTGTCGGGCGGAGCGGGTCACGGATATCGACCGTATGGATCCCCTGGCTACAGGTTTCGGTGCCCACCGCGTAGAGAAAGCCGGTCTCTTCGTTGATCACGATATTGTGGGCCTGATCAAACCCCGCGTAATGGGCGTCTATCGTCAGGGTGACTGGGGTGGTGCCGGTCAATGTGCGCAGATGAGTCAGATCAAAGATCTGGATGCCATGGGGGCCGTTGCGGTCGGCGACGATAAAGGCATAATTGTTGTAGACTTTCATATCGCGCCAAGCTGAATACGCGGTCTGCGAAGGGAGTTTGCCCACATAACGCGGCGCAGTCGGCTCGCTGATCTCGATAAATGCCGAGCCATTGCGTACCCCCGCGATCACATATTCCTGATTGCTGGCCGGGTCAGTCCAGCCCCACAAGGTGTTGCCATCCACATCGCCCATGTCGGTCACAGGAATAAAGGCCAGCAGATCGACATTGTGGCAGGGATAGATGTCGGCAAAGCCATCCACACAGGGGACATCGCGCAGGGGCTGATACACATCGCGCACCTGCCAGCGATCCATGGCCAGCGCAACATCGCCGGGGGATTGGGTGGGCGGAAATGGGCGGATGGCCCCCCAATCGCGGCGGCTGAAGTCGGCCAGCGAACAGGAGACATCGCTGACGCGGCAGGCTGGCAGGCGAGATTCGGGCGGCGGCCATTTGTTTTCGTGGGCCGCAGCGCTGTTTATGGTCAGTCCCCAGAAAAGCAGCACAATGGGCAGCGCGGCGAGGATGCTCAACCGAGCCCCTGTGCAGCGCACTATTGCTTTGTGTAGACCTGTCATAGTTTCACCGTACGGGTGGCAATAAAGATCGGCATATACTCGGCCAGCGCCACACCGGGCCAGCCATCTTCATAAAAGCCGGTCAGCACAAAACCGGCATCGAGTTGGCCGCCGATCTGATCTTCCAGCGTATGCCCAAATTCGAGCGGCTGCTCATCATCCAGATAGCGTTGCCGTTCTTCCGCTGAAAGACTGATGGTATCCGCATAGGGCAATTTGTGCTGGACGCGCAACTGGCCTTCATCGGCCAGGGCCTGGTCAAAGATATAGAGTGCCGGGTTGCAGAAACCAGCCAGGAGCGTACCGCCCGGGCGCAAAACCCGAAAGGCCTCCTGCCAGACTGGGCGCACATTGGGCACAAATAAGTTTGAGCACGGGTGAACGACCAGATCAAAGCTTGCATCCGCGAAGACGCTGAGATCCGCCATGTCGCCCTCAACCGTGTGGATGGTCAACCCTTCGCGCTCGGCCACTTGTTGGTCGCGCGCCAATTGCTGCGGCGAATTATCCAAGATCGTCACCGTGGCCCCGGCCGCGGCCAGGATCGGCCCTTGCTGCCCGCCACCCGCGGCCAGGCCCAGCACCGCGCAACCAGCAAGCGGCGGGAACCACTGCCGAGGCACCGCCCGTGTCGGCGTCAGGCGGATCTGCCAATCCCCCTGGCGGGCCGCGGCCACCTCCGCCGCGCTGACGGGGATTGTCCATTCGCTGCCGCGAGCCACGGCGCGATCCCAGGCCTGGCGATTGTAGCGGCGAATTTCACTGGCTGTACGCGGCTGAGAAGGTTTCATGATGATTTTGCCGCCCAGGCTTGGGCAAGCAACTGCTGGGCCTCGAACAACGAGGGTACGACATGCTGGGCCCGCGCGGCCACTTCGGGCGTGGGCTGTTTGGTATCTGGCACCATGATCGTATACATACCCGCGGCCGCGGCGGCCAGCACACCCGCCTCAGAATCTTCGAGCGCGGCACAATGGCTCGGCGCCACCCCAATCCGTTCCGCGGCCAGCAGATAGATATCGGGCGCGGGCTTGCCATGCACGATCTGATCGCCAGTCACCACCAGCGAAAAATGGTTGGCGATGCCTGCATGGTGTAAGGTCGAGTGCGCTTCCGCGTTGCTGGTCGAGGTGGCCACAGCTTTGGGGATGTGCTGAGCCTCCAGCCAGGCGAACAATTCGAGCAATCCGGGCTTGAGCGGGATACCTTCCGTCATAATGGCTTGCTGCCAGTGGCGCGGCCAGCAGGCCAAAAAATCTTCCATTGGGAAGCTGGGCCCCGCAGCCTCGGCGAAAAGCCGGTAAGAATCGGCAAAGGTGCGCCCGGTGGTGGCCTGGATCACATCGGGCGGAAGCGGATGGCCGACTTCGAGCCCAGCCGTGTGCCACACGCGGTGGTAGATGCGCTCGGTATCCAGCATCAAGCCATCCATATCAAAAATCACAGCACGAAGCGAAAGAGTGGTCTGGTTCATGGTTTGCATTGTACTGCACTGGGCAGCCGCGCAACAACCGGGCATGCCTGAAAGTTTTTCGAGTGTGGGGCGCTACAGCCACGCTGCGTAAAAATGGGCCAATCGATCGCCCAGCGTTGACCAGGCATATTCGGTGGTCAACCGCTGCTGGGCTTGCTGGATCATCGCCTGTTGCGCGGCGGGTTGGGCCAGCAGCGCGATCACCGCCTGCGCAAATTCGGCGGGTGTGGCAGCCGGATCGACCAGCCACGCTGCGCCACTGCCCCCATAATTGGCCTGCTCGCCCACAGCACTGGCTACAACCGGCACACCCTGCAGAAGGGTGGTGGCCAAACGGACGCTGCATTTTGCCTGTTGCAAAGGTACCGGCTGCGCAGGGAAGATGGCGCAATCGGCTGTGCGAAAGAGCGTCGCTTGCTGGGCTGGGCTCACAAAACCCAACCACGCCACCTGCGCCGCCGCGGGGAACTGGGCAGCGGCCATTGCCTGCTGAAAGAGCTGATCGCGCCCGGCTTGCAAGGGCGACCCAGCGACCAGCAAACGCGCGCCCGGCAATTGTTCGGTGAGTGCGCGCCAAAAATCGACCAACCACGCGGGCGGCACTTCCACAAAGCGGCTAAAAAAGAGAATCTGCGGGGCAACCTCTTGCGCTGTGTCAATGGTCGTGCGTCTTTCACGCGGGGAGTGGAGCGGACTTTGGCCGCCCGATGCTACTCCATTGGGCAGATACAGGGCGGGCGTGTGCGGTGTATAGGCTTGCGCCCGCGCTACCAACCAGCGACTGGCCGCGGTAATGCCATCGCTGTGGCGGATGCCCCATTCTTCCTGCCAGGCCAGAAAGCGGCTGAGCAGCCAGCCATATTGGTTGATCGGTGCCCAGGCCTGCTCCCAATCATCGAGATCGAGCAAGAGGGCTGGCCGGCTCGTCGTCCGCGCGAACAAGCGCCGTTGCTGCCAAAGCCACCAGTGCACCAGCCCCGCGTGCGCGCGCGGCTTGACAATGTGGACGATGCGCGGGCGTTGCTCGGCCACGACGCGCAGCATCCGCCCGACAATGGCCGCTGTACCACCACCGAGCGCAACTTGAATCAACGCAACCCCATCCTGGTGGGAATGTTTGCCCGCGTCCGCAGGTGTGTCCCAGGGCGGGATCACAATCGAGACCTGATGGCCGCGCTGGGCCAGTTGCTGAGCCAGCGGCAATGTGCGCGCCCAGACGGTCGTCTTTTGCCCCAGGCCAAAGGGGGCCACAAAAGTAATGGTCGCCATCTACCCCGGTCTCTGTTCCGGTGCAACCGCGTCGGTGGTGATGGCTAGCGGCCAGTCGGCCAGGCTGCTGTGCAACTGAGTCAGCGTGGTCGTTTCGAGCGCTTGTGGATAAGCCACGCCAAAGCGAGCGACCAATTGGGGCGCGTACCAGTGATAGATCACCACCAGCGCCACCGCACAGCCGAGCCAGCTTTCACTGCTGACGGTCGGGACGATCAATGTTTTTTGCAGCGCGGCGCGCTGGCTCGCGCTCAGGTAACTATTGAGATGGCGAGTCTGGGGAGGCGGCGCGATGCCATTCAGCGCCAGCATCAACTCGAGCACCAACTGGCGCAGGCTGCTGATCTGCTGTTCGGCCAATAAATATTCGCGACGGTTCAATAAGTCCGCCAAAGGAGCGAGCTGATGCCAGAAATCTTGCAGGCAGGTTGCCACACGGGCCGCGCTGACGGGTTGGAGCGGATCGGGCCAACGGCTGTTCATCATAACAATGGATTATAGCACAAGTAGAATTATGGTATAATGAGCGCATCGAATGCAAGCTCACCCTCATTGAATCAGTCTCTATCCTGAAAATGGTTCCGATGCCCGACGCTAGCGTCACCCGCACAGACGAGCGCAAAATTTCTGGATTAGGCACAAAAAGGGGCAGAAAAGGGGAATAGACGTGCGTAACTTTTTGCATTGGCTACTGATGGCCCTGGTAATGCTTCTACTCGTTGCCTGTACGCGCGAGCGTGCAACATCGACCGCGGCGCCGACTGCCACGTCCCTTGCCGCACCAGTAAGCGCGCCAGTGACCGGCTCCGACCCCGCGGTTGAGCAGGCCCCAGCCACTGAGCTGACTGCTACGGTTGATCCTAATGCCTCACCCACGCTGGACCCGGCCGTTCCACAGACCTTTAATTACCCGGTGGCTGCTGGTGACACACTGAACTCGATCGCGCTCAAATTTGAAACCGATGTGCAAACGGTTCGTCAACTCAACTTTCTGGTTGATGATAACATCTTTGTCGGGCAGGTGTTGCAAGTGCCCTACAAAGAGGGGATGACCGCCGATGGCGCGCCGACCCCCACCCCGGCTCCCTTTGTGTACACCATTGCCCGGGGAGATACGCTCAGCACTGTTGCCTCTCAATTTGGGGTGACCACCGTCGCCATTATCGAGGCGAATGGTCTGCTGGATCCCAATAGCCTGATCGTTGGCCAGGAGATCGTGATCCCTGGCTATCAGCCGTCAGGTGTCAGCCAAAGCCCAGACGGGACGCCGGTTCCAGGGCAGACGGCAGCCAGCACAGCCGGTGGCGTGACCCATGTGGTGCAACCGGGCGAAGGGCTGTTGGAAATTGCCGAAGCCTATGGGGTGGATGTGAACGTGTTGGCCCAGGCGAATAACATCACCAATCGCAACCTGTTGCGCGCCGGTCAGCAATTGATCATCCCCGGCCTGACGCCGCAGGACGCTGCCCGGGTTCGGGGGCGAGTGCATGTGGTGCAGGCGGGCGAAGGGCTGATCAGCATTGCCAATCAATATGGCGTTTCGGTGGATGCGGTGCGCAGTCTCAACAATATCTCGGACCCCAATGCGATTTATGTAGGGCAAGAGTTGATTATCCCCGGCCCCTAGGGTTCAGCGTTCGGGGCTCAACGTTCAAATTCAGGTTGTCAGGTGTGGAAAGCGAGTTTGTGATGGGTTGGCGGGAATATTTGGCGGAAAATCAAGACCGCTTTTTGGCTGAATTGCTGGATTTTGTGCGGATTCCGAGTGTTTCGAGTTTGCCAGAACATGCTGGCGATGTGCAGCACGCGGCTGAATGGGTGGCGACACGGTTGCAGGCCGCCGGCATTGAAGGGGTGCAGATTTTGGCAACCGGCGGCCACCCTGTGGTCTATGGCGAATGGCTCCACGCGCCGGGCAAGCCAACAATCATGATTTATGGCCATTTTGATGTGCAACCGGTGGATCCGCTCCACCTGTGGGATAGCCCGCCCTTTGAACCGGTGATCAAAGAGGGGCGTCTCTATGCACGCGGGGCCAGCGATGACAAGGGCAACATGTTGGTGCCGATTCTGGCCGTCGAAGCGTTGTTACAAAGCGAAGGCAAATTGCCGGTCAATGTGAAATTCTTCTTCGAAGGCCAGGAAGAGATCGGTAGCCCAACCTTGCCGAACTTTATCGCTGCCCATAAAGAGCTTTTTGCCTGCGACATGGTGATCAGCTCGGATGGCAGCCAATACAGCGAAGACGAACCCGCACTTCTGGTGGGCTTGCGCGGCTTGTCCGCCTTGCAGATCGACGTGCAAGGCCCTGCTTACGATCTCCATTCAGGCATGTACGGCGGCGCGGTACACAACCCAATCCATGCTTTGGTGCAATTGCTGGCGACCATGCGCGGCCCGGATGGTCGTGTGCTGGTGGATGGTTTTTATGACCGCGTGCGCGACTTGAGCGAAACCGAGCGCGAGCAGATCGCGGCAGTGCCCTTTGATGAAGCCGAGTTCAAGCAGCAGGTCGATATTGCCGCGGATTTTGGCGAACCGGGCTTTAGCATCCGCGAACGAGTTTGGGCCCGCCCCACTTTGGAGATCAACGGGATTTGGGGTGGTTTTCAAGGGGCAGGCACCAAAACAGTGTTGCCCGCCGAGGCCCACGCCAAGATCACCTGCCGTTTGGTGGCGGATCAAGACCCGGTTGAGATCGGTGAATTGATCGCCGCGCACGTCGAAGCCCATGCGCCTGCTGGGGTCAAGGTAAACGTCAATACGCTGCCCAATGCCTCGCTGGCCTATCTGATGCCCGCGGATCATCCCGGCAATGAGGCGGCCCGCGAAGTGCTGACCGAACTGTATGGCAAAGAACCCTATTATGTGCGTTCCGGTGGTAGCATCCCTGTTTGTATGCTCTTCCTGAACACGCTTGGCGTCTACACGGTCAACTTTGCCTTTGCGCTCGACGATGAAAAACAGCATTCGCCCAATGAATTTTTCCGCCTGAGCAGCTTTGACAAAGGACAAGGCGCGTACTGTCAACTCCTTCATCGGCTGGGGAAATAGTTGACACAAGGTGAACGTTTGCGGGCGTTGCGTCAGCATCGCGCCCGCCTGCAACGCCAGATTGAGCAACGGCAGCAGCGGAGCCTGCGGTTTTCGTGGGCCCGTTTGCTGCTTTTTGCTTTGGGGGTTGCCGGGAGTGCAGCCCTGCTCTTTTTGGTCGGTCAGCTTGCGTTTTGGCTCGCTTTGGCCGCGGTGGTGCTGTTCTTTGGCGTGGTCGTTCAACTGCATCAGCGGGTGGAAACCAGCTTGCAGCGCTTCATCGGCCTGCGCCAGTTTGTGGATGAGCAAATTGCGCGCCTGGAACTGGCCTGGGAGCGCATACCGGCCGCGCGCCTGCGCGATCTGCGCTATGAGCATCCCTACGAAGTGGATCTCGATCTGGTTGGTGAGCGTTCGCTGCACCGGCTGCTCGACACGAGTGCCGCGCTGGCCAGCAGTGCGCGGCTGCGTGATTGGTTGACCCTGGTTGCGCCCGATCTGGCCCAAACCCAGGCGCGTCAGCAGGCCGTGCGCGAAGTAAGCCTGCTCACTTCGCTGCGGCATCGCCTGGCCGTTGATGGGCGTCTGCTGGTTGCCAATGAACAGGGGTGGGATGCCACCAGGCTGCTCGGTTGGCTGGCACAACGCGAAGACCCGGCGCGTATACAACGTTGGCTGATCGGCCTGTCGATCTTTGCTGGCGTCAACTGGTTGCTCTTGCTGGGCGATTGGCAGGGCTGGGCCGCACCGTGGTGGCGCTGGTCGCTGATCCTCTACACCGCGCTCTACATGGTGCAGGCCACGACGATCGGCGCGACCTTTCATGAAGCCGCTGCCTTGCGCGATGAATTGCAGCGGCTACAGGGTGTTTTGCGCCATCTGGAGCGCTTTCACTTTGTCCACACACCGAGCCTGCGTCAACGCTGCGCTCCCCTGCAGGATCCCCTCAATCGGCCATCACAGCGGTTGCGACGCCTGGGCCGGATCATTGCCGCGACCGGGTTGCAAGCCAATCCCTTGATCGGGTTGGCGCTCAACCTGGCCGCTCCCTGGGGGCTCTTTTTTGCATTGCAATTGAATCGTCAAAAAGCCCAGCTAGCCGCGGATCTGCCAGCCTGGTTGGAGATTTGGTACGAGGTTGAAGCGCTGAGCGCGTTGGCGAATGCGGCTTATCTGCACCCGCAGGCGAGCTTTCCGCAGTTGCGGGCTGCGCAGAACGCGCCGGTCTTTCGGGTAGAAGGATTGGGCCATCCGCTCTTGCCGGAAGCGGGCAAAGTGCGCAACGATTTCCAGTTTACCGATCTGGGCGAATTGGTAATCCTGACTGGTTCAAATATGGCTGGCAAGAGCACCTTCTTGAAGGCGCTCGGCGTCAATCTGGCCCTGGCGCAGGCCGGCGGAGTGGTGGATGCAACCTGTTTGGAGAGCACCCTGTTCCGCCTCTTCACCTGCATCAAGGTGAGCGATTCGGTGACCAGTGGGGTTTCGTATTTTTATGCCGAGGTGCGGCGCTTGAAAGCCTTGTTGAGCGCGCTGGAAACGCCCCACCAGCAGCCACTCTTCTTCTGCATCGATGAGATCTTCCGCGGCACCAACAATCGAGAGCGACTATTGGGCAGCCGGGCCTACCTCAGCGCCGTGGCTGGCCAGGCGGGCGTTGGTCTCGTGGCTACGCACGATCTGGATCTGGTGAAACTGGCCGAAGAGCGGCCGCAGATCGCCAATTTTCATTTCCGCGACGAACTGGTCGACGGGCAAATGGCGTTTGATTATCGCTTGTACCCAGGCCCATCGCCGACCACCAACGCGCTGCAGATCATGCGGTGGGCTGGTTTGCCCGTCGCCGAGTATTGATCAAACCTGGGCGAGGGCCTGGCGCAGATCCATGATCAGATCGTCCGCGTCTTCGATGCCCAAACAGAGCCGCACTAGTTCGTCGCGGATGCCGAGCGCGGCACGTTCTTCGGGCGTGAGATTCGCATAGCCCATCAACGCCAGCGGGCTGATCATGCTTTCGACCCCGCCAAGGCTCGGCCCAATCGTCGGGATCCGCAAGGCGTCGATGAAGCGACACGCGGCCTCGCCATCTCCGTCGATCTCAAAGCTGACCACACCGCCAAACCCGTGCATGGTCTCACGGGCCAGTTTGTGATCCCGATGATTTTCCAGGGCAGGATACCAGACTTGGCGCACCTGGGGCTGGTCATCCAAAAAACGGGCAACGGCCAGGCCAGTGGCATTTTGGCGCGCCACTCGCAACGCCAGGGTCTTTAAGCCCCGCAGGATCAGATAAGCTGCATGGGGGTCGACAATATTGCCCAACATGCTATGGGCCTGGCGCAGGCGCGTGGTCAGGTCAAAGCGCCCGATAATGGCCCCCGCCATGACATCGTTGTGCCCGGCGAGATATTTGGTCACGCTGTGGATCACCAGATCCACCCCAAAAGAGAGGGCCTGGATGTTGATCGGCGTGGCAAAGGTGGTATCGACGATGGTCAAAATGCGCTGCGGGCGGGCGATCTCAACCAGGCGCGCCAGGTCAATGCAATGGTTAAACGGATTGGTGGGCGATTCGGTAAAGATCAGCTTGGTATTAGGGCGGATGGCCGCGGCCAGCGCGTCATAATCGCCGTGGGGCACAAGTGTCGCTTCGATGCCGTAGCGCGGCAGGAAATTTCGACAGAAGAGCAAGGTGTTGTAATAACATTCATCGGTGAGGATCATATGATCGCCAGCGCTGAGCAGCAGCAGCAAGGTGGAGGTGACTGCTGCCATGCCCGTGCTGACCAGGACGGCATCCTGCGCGCCTTCAAGCTCGGCCAACTTGGCTTCGACTGCGCGCACGGTCGGGTTGCCATAGCGCCCATACTCTTCGCGTTCCGGCTCATCCCAAAATGGATGCTCTTCGATGTAATTAACCAGCGCGGCCGTGTCTTGAAAGGTGTAGACTGCGGTCTGTACAATGGGCACCGTAAGGCTATGGTGGGCGCGGAACCGGCGTTCACCTGCGTGGATCACCGTGGTTGAGGTCATCGGCGAACGCGTAACGCCGTTCGATTCACCAGCCATGTTATCTCCTCGTCTTGGCACTAATCCGCAACACGGTAACGACTCTCAAGGGGAAGCCCGCCAAAAGGATTCGGCGCAACATGTACGGACAGAAAGTTAAAGTAGGATAGGTGTACTAAAATTAAGGCTGTTTGCTACACCTATGTTATAATCCCCTGAAAAAATTTGGTCAAATGTTTAGCACCCCAAAAGGAAGAATCTCGAATGTCAACGACCTCTTTAGTCGCGGAAATTCTACCCTCCGAGGCCGCTACTTCGTATGATGTAGGCGTACTGGATATTGAAGATTTACACGAAATGTACCGGCGCATGTTCTTGATCCGCCGTGTAGAAGAATCGCTCTTGACGCTAGCCGAGGCCGACCTGATCGGCGGGGCCATGCACACGGCCATTGGCCACGAAGGGAATGCCATCGGCACCGCGTGGGCATTGCAGCCCCAGGACTATCTGACCTGCACCTATCGCGGGCATCACCACTCACTCGCCCGCGGCATGGACCCGAAACGAGCGATTGCCGAGGTGTTAGGCCGCGCCGATGGTTTTGCCAAGGGCAAGGGCGGCTCGATGCACTTTATCGATCCGTCGCTCGGGCTGATGGGCGCAAATGGGATCGTCGCGGCCCAGGTGCCACACGCAGCAGGCATGGCGCTGGCCAGCAAAATGCGCGGCGAAGATCGCATTGCCATCACCTTTTTTGGCGAGGGGGCGATGTTCCAGGGGGTCATGCACGAAACCTTCAACATGGCCTCCAAGTGGAAGCTGCCGATTATTTTCTATTGCGAAAATAATCGCTATTCCGAGATGACGCCGACTTCCCGTACGTCGTCCATCGAGAATATTTATAAATTTGCTAATGGCTATGGCATGGAAGGCATCCAGATCAACGGCAACGATGTCGAAATTGTCTATCAGGCTGTGAGTGAAGCTGCCGAGCGAGCGCGGGCCGGTGAAGGCCCAACCTTTATCGAAGGGATTACCTATCGCTTGTCGGGTCATATGGCCAAAGATTTGGAGACCTATCGCAGCAAGGAAGAGATCGAAGCGCAACGGGCTCATGAGCCATTGGTCGTGTTGCAAGACAAGCTGCTCAAGGGCGGGGCCAGTGAAGAGGTGCTCGAGCAGATCCGCAGCGAGGTGGAGGGAGAAGTGGGCGAGGCAGTTGAGTTTGCCCAAAATAGCCCCTGGCCCGACCCCGCCGAAGCCTACACCGATGTCTTTGCTCTTTAATCGTCCATTCACTTTCTCTGCAACGCTGAGCTGGTTTCATTACCTGGCGAGCGTATGAGAGTTTACCTGAAAAGGCTCTAGCTATTATGCGTACAACAACTTATATTCAAGCCGTCAACGAAGCGATGAAAGACGAGATGCGGCGCAACCCGAACGTCTTTCTGATCGGCGAGGATGTTGGCTATTATGGTGGCCTCTTCCGCGTAACCCGCAACCTGATGGACGAATTTGGTGCCTTTAATGAGAAGCCCGAGGGCCGCGTGGTCGATACCCCGATCAGCGAGCAAGGGTTTATGGGGATGGCCATTGGCGCGGCCATGGTGGGGATGCGTCCAATCGTCGAGTTGATGTATATGGACTTCTTCATGGTCTGCGCCGACCAGATCTTTAACCAGGCGGCCAAGATGCACTATATGACCGGCGGTCTGGTCGATGTGCCGCTGGTGATCCGCGGTCAGCATGGCGCGGGCAAAAAATATGGCTCCCAGCATAGCCAGTCGGTGGAGAGTGCTTTCGCCCAATTCCCCGGCATCAAAGTCGTTGCGCCCGCGACCCCCCATGACGCCAAAGGCCTGTTGATTTCAGCCATCCGCGACCCCAATCCTGTGGTGGTGTTGGAGCACAAGATGCTCTACTTCACACGTGGGGAGATGCCAGATGCCAACGAGGAATACACGGTGCCGCTCGGCAAAGCCGACATCAAGCGCAGCGGGAGTGATCTGACGCTGGCGACCTTTAGCTACTGTCTGCTCGAAGCGCTCGCCGCTGCCGAGGAACTCAAGGCCGAACATGGGCTCGACATCGAAGTGGTGGATCTGCGCAGCATTGTCCCGCTTGATACCGAAACGGTCTTTGAGTCGGTTGCCAAAACCGGGCGTCTACTGGCCGTGCATGAATCCCAGTCCAACTGTGGGATCGGCGCAGAGGTGGTAGCGCGGATCTACGAAGAAGCGCCGCATCTGCTCAAGGCCCCTGCCCGGCGCTTGGGCATGGCTCCCGTATCGATCCCGGTGTCGCAGACCCTGGAAGAAGAGATTCTGCCGTGGAAGAAGAACATGAAAGCGGCTGTGCTGGAGATGTTGGGCTAAGAGGCTCTCAGGAAGCTGGTTGCGACGCCATCTGCGTTGACGCAAACCTTCCCGATAGATAACCAAGAAAGCAGCGAGGAAACGCATGGCAACCGAAATCAAATTACCCGATCTTGGCGAAGGTGTGGAAGATGCTACCGTAAGCCGCTGGTTGGTCAAAGAAGGTGATCAAGTCAAGGCTGGCGATGTGATTTTGGAAGTCGCCACCGATAAAGTCGATACCGAAGTCAACGCCCCCGCCGATGGCACCATCCTCAAGATCAACGCCAGCGAAGGGGCGATCGTGGATCTGGGCACGGTCCTGGCGGTTTTGGGGGCCGAGGGCGAGAGCGCCGAAAGCGCGGCCACCCCAGCCCCGGCTGCCGAAGCCCAGGCAGATGAGCCACAGGCTGAAGCCCCCGCCCCCGCTGAAGCCAGCGAGCAGAGTAATTCAGAGATCAAAGCCACGCCGGTAGCGAAACGGGTAGCCGCTGAAAAAGGGGTCTCGCTCAGTGGCCTGAATGGCAGCGGGCGCGATGGGCTGATCACCAAAGAAGATGTGCTGGCCGCGGCCAGTGGCGAGCGCCCGTCGTCTGCACCTGCCAAGTCCGAAGCGCTCCCGGGTGATCTGGCGGATATTCCCAACCTCAGCGTAAAACGCCTGGCCGCGGAAAATAATCTGAACCTGGCCGAGATTGCGCAAGGACGTCCGCTCAGCACGCTGACCCGGTATGATGTTCTGAGCGCCATTGCCAGCCGCGATGCGGGCAAAGCTGTCGAGGTCGAGCCAACCTATCTGCCCCCTGCTGGGCAACCGGAGGCCCCGGCTGAACCCGCGGCGCCCGCGGCAGCCCCAGCCAAATCGGCCCCCGCTCCAGCAGTCGCGGCAAGCGCGCCCGCCGAGCCCCAGGGCGGCGAAGAGCTGATCCCGCATTCGCGTATGCGTGCCGCGGTCGGGCGCACCACGACGCAGAGCGCCTTCACCGCGCCGCACGTCACCACCTGGTGGGATGTGGACATGACGGCTGTGCTGGCGCACCGCAAGGCCCACAAGAGCGAATACGCCGCGGCTGGGGTTAACCTCACCGTGACAGCCTATCTCGTTGAATCGATCGTCGCCGGGTTGAAGGCTGTGCCCGCGGCAAACGCCAGCTATACCGACGAAGGCGTGCTGCTCAAGCGCTATTACAACGTGGGGATGGCCGTAGCTCTCCCCGCGGACAAGAATGGCCTTGGCGGCTTGATTGTCCCGGTGATCAAAAATGGGGGCGATCTGAATTTGCTGGGCATCGCGCGAGCAGTGAATGACCTGGCTGAAAAGGCGCGCAACAATAAGCTGCGGGCCGAGGATCTGCAAGGTGGCACCTTTACCCTGACCAATTATGGCACTTCGGGCAGTGTCTTCCAGACGCCGATCATTGTGCAGCCCCAGGTGGGCATCCTGGGTACCGGGGCAATTGAAAAGCGTCCGGTCGTGGTCAGCAATGGCAGCCCACTCGAAGCCAATTTGGGGGATTATCTCACCTTCAAGCCGATGATGACCATGGCCCTCAGCTATGATCATCGGGTGCTGGATGGGGCCACCGCCGATGCCTTCTGCGCCGCGGTCAAAAAGGCGCTGGAAGGGTACAAATAATTCCCCAGTGTTTGGTTCGAAAGCGTTCCTGTAACATGCGAGTCAATAGGTCAGGCTTCCGCAAGGAGCCTGACTTTTTTTGAAGACAGGTATTTGTGAAATTTGTAACTGGATTGAAACCCTGTCGAGGTATCATCAACCTGGGTTTGTAATGGAGACGCCTCTACAAGTGTAGAGGGCGTAATTTCTAAAAACAGGCAAACCTGGCTGTTTAGAAGCAGTCAATTAGGAGGTTGATATGATCGATTTAATGGTTTCGGATGTTGCAAAATTTGAGTACGAAGAACGATTGTCGCAATTAGCGCTTGAGCGCCGCATTCTGGCCCAGGGTGAAGAAGCGCCCGGCGTGGTGAATGGCGCGCTGCTCAAACTCAGCGGCTGGCTGATCGACACTGGCGAGCGTCTTCGCCACCGGGTGGAGATGACCCCCGGCCTCAGCTAATCTCTACCAGATTTCTTGTTCAACGTCTGGCACGTTGATCCCTATAAAAAATCACCCATCACCGAGCCTGGCACTCGTGATGGGTGATTTTTTGTTCAGGAAACCTGATGTACAGGATAGCTCGTTCTGTGCTGTCGGCCAGTGGAATGGCTCAGGCCCGCCGCTGCAACAAACCATCGGCCAGGCTGAAGAGCGTTGATGTGGTGGCCCGCTCGCCCAAAGCAGCCTGGAGAGCCGCTATGCCTTGGGCATGTTGGGCACGCATCTGGCGCTCGGCAAAGGCGCGGGCATCCGCCTGGGCAAGCAGTGTGTGCGCCCGCTCGATGTGACCCTCGGTTGGTTCAGCCGCCAGCAGCGTCTCGAACTGCTCGCCGGCTCGATCGTGATGCAGGGTGTGCAGAATGGGCAAACTCTTTTTTCTCCGCAAAATATCATTGCCCACGGCTTTGCCCGTCTCTTCCGGATCGCCCCAGATGCCCAAAATGTCATCCTGAATCTGGAAGGCCAGGCCAATCGATTGGCCGAAAGTGCGCAGGGAATCCACCTGAGGCGTCGCCGCCCCGCCGATCAATGCGCCGATGGCAACGCTGGCCCCGACCAACGCGGCGGTTTTGCCTTCGATCATGCGCAGATAGTCAGCCACCGTGACATCGGTGCGCTCCTCAAAACTCATGTCCAGATATTGGCCTTCGGTCAGGGCCAGGCAGGTCTGCGTGAATAATTCCATGGCCTGCAGCGTCAGTTCGGCGGTGACGCCTCGCCGGGTCAGCCGCTGCAGCGACGCATAGGCCAGCGCAAACATTCCATCCCCTGCATTGATGGCCTGCGGCTTGCCCCACAACTTCCACACGGTCGGGCGGTGACGCCGCAGCTCGTCGCCATCTTCGATGTCGTCGTGTACCAGCGAGAAATTGTGCAGGATCTCGATTGCCGCGGCCGCGGGCAACGCTTGCACAGGATCGCCCCCGACTTCGGCGCAAGCCAATAGGCAGAGCATGGGGCGCAGCCGTTTGCCCGTCAACGCGGGATGGGGACGAAACTGTTCATCGACCCAGCCCATGTGGTATTGCATCATCTGGTAAAAGGGCATGACCGCTGGTTCCACATTGGTCAACTGTTCGCGCATTTCGCTTTCGAGGCGAGGCAGCCAATGCCCCAAAAACCCACTCAATTCGGTACTGGACACAATTTTTCCTTTCAAGAGCGCGCTGCATGATGTGAAACCAGGAAGTTCATCCACAGCGTGCGCAGATTCTCCAGACGACAAACCAAAAATCTGGGTCATCTTTAAAATCTGTAGATTCTCAGGCTGTTTCTGTGCTTTCCTTAACTTGCTTCGAGGACGCCTGGCTGGCGTAGATCGGCCAGTGTGCCTGCTCCGCTGCAAAACATGGTGATGCGCAACTCCGCGATCAGCGTCGTTAACTCTTCGTGGACCGCGGCTTCGGATTCGGCGGCCCGTTTGAGCAAAGGCGAGGCCAACCCGGCCAACTCGGCGCCTAATGCCACACATTTGGCAATATCCTGCCCGCTGCGGATGCCGCCACTGGCAAAGATCGGCAATTCGGGCTGGCCCAATTCGCTGCGTACTTGCTTCACCGCCAGCAAACTGGTCACTGTGGGGATGCCCCAATCGGCAAAGGCCGCGGCCAGACGGCGCAATTGTTCGGTCGGCGCACGGTGCATCTCCACCTGGCTCCAGGAGGTGCCACCCGCGCCCGCTACATCAATAGCCGCAATGCCCGCATTGATCAACCGCGTGGCCGCCTGTTGGCTGATCCCCCAGCCCACTTCTTTGGCAATCACCGGCACGGGCAACGCGCGGCAAACGGCTTCAATCTTGCCGAGCAGGCCTCGCCAATTGACATCCCCTTCGGCCTGAACGGCCTCTTGCAAGGGGTTAAGATGCAGAATCAGCGCATCGGCTTCGATCATCTCGACCGCGCGCCGACATTCATCCACGCCGTAGCCATAGTTAAGTTGCACCGCCCCCAGATTGGCAAATAAGAGCAGATCGGGAGCGAGTTCGCGCACGCGGAAGGTAGCTGCCGAATCGGCTCGCTCCAGACCGGCCCGTTGGCTGCCGAGCCCCATGGCCACCCCATGGCGTTGGGCCGCCGCGGCCAAATTGCGATTGATTTGCTCGGCTTCCGGCGTGCCGCCAGTCATGGAACTGATCAGGATCGGGGCCCCCAATCGCTTGCCAAAAAGCGTCAGGCTGGGGTCGATCTCGCTGAGATCTAACTCTGGCAAGGCTTGATGGATAAACCGATAGCGTTCCAATCCAGTTGTGAGGTGGGGAAAACGCACATCCTCTTCCAGATTGATCCGAATGTGGTCAGCTTTGCGCTGCTCGATAGTCAAAGGTTACTCCGCAGATGGTTCAACTTCCGGCTGGCAATCTCTGCCAATTATGGCACAATTGGTGATTTTCCGGTAGTCTGGAGAGGAGACGATGGACGAGTGACGACCGACGACGGATTACACATCAACAACAAATAATGAATAGTGAATAATCAATAATGAACGGTGAATGACGTTTGACGCATGACATTTCACGGTTTCACCCCCACTAGTTTCAACGATTCTTTGGCATGGGCGTATAATCGCAGCCATGAAGACGCTGAATGATGCTCCACCTACGGCCAAATCGCTGCACATTGGCGTGTTGACGCACAATTATCCCCGCTTTCCTGGTGATTTTAGTGGCACCTTTATCGAGGCTTTGTGCAATGAACTTGTCCACCAGGGGCAGCGACTCACCATCTGGGCTCCCTTTGACCCCGCCTACACCCCCGAACGACGGCGGGCCGACGAGGGTATGGCCGCGCTGCGGCTCTATCGCTACAGTTGGCCAGATCGCCTGCACCAACTCGGCTATATGCGCTCGATGCAGTCCGATCTGGCGTTGCGGCTCAATACCTATGCGCTCAGCCCAGGCTTTTTTGCCGCGGGGATTGGCAAAGTGCTGCGCGAGGCCAAAATCCGGCGCCCGGATCTGCTGCACGCGCACTGGTTGCTGCCGAATGGCTTTATTGCCGCGGTGGCTGCCCGACGCCTGGGCTTGCCGCTGGTGATCTCGATCCCTGGTTCGGACGCGCAGGTGGCTGGGAAGAATGCCCTCTTCCGCGCCATGGCCCGGTTTGCCATGCGCCAGGCCGATCTGTTGACGGCCAACAGCGCGGAATTGCGCGAAACCGTGCTGCGGATCGGCGCTGCCGGTGGTTCGGATGAAGCCTTGCGCGCCAAGTTTGATTTGATCCTCTACGGCACGGACCCGAATACGCTCAGGCCCGATACGACCGGCGTGACCGAATTGCGCAGCAAACTCGGCCTGCCCGACCCGCCACCGTTGATCCTGCTCTGTGTTGGGCGCATGGTGCCCAAAAAGGGCTTCGATGTGCTGATTCGGGCGTTGGCCGAGCCCGCGTTGCGCGAGTGCACTGTGACCGTGCTGATGATCGGCGAGGGGGATGACAAAGCTGCCTGGCAACAGCTTGCGCAGGATCTGGGCGTGGCCGAGCGCATCCGTTGGCTGGGCAATGTGCCCAAAACCGAGATCAATGTCTATTACAACCTGGCGGATCTGCTGATCAACCCCGCGGTCAATCGCCCGGCAGATGGGCTCAACGTCTGCGTGTTGGATGCCATGAGCTGCGCCAAACCAGTGATCGGCTCGGATGCGGCGGGCAATCCGCTGGCCATCGTCGATGGCGAGACCGGGCTGATTACACCGGAGGGTGATGCAGCCGCGCTGGCCGCGGCGATCAGGCGTCTGGCCGAGTCACCAGCCTTGCGCGAGCAATTCGGGGCCGCGGCCCGGCAACGCATCGAACAGGAAATTGGCTGGCCGCCCCTGGCGCGGCGCTA
>CAZIRP010000062.1:0-36533 GCA_964541665.1 uncultured Caldilineaceae bacterium
CTAATGGCTACATTACTTTTGATCGATGGTCATTCGCAGGCCTATCGAGCTTTTTTTGGCATGAAAACGCCCTTGTCGACCCGCACCGGAGAATTGACCGGTGCGGTCTATGGTTTTGTGCGCAAATTGCTCAGTGTGGTGCGCGAATACAAGCCCGATTGCGTGGCTGCTGCGTTTGATCTGGGTGATACCTGGCGTCATGCCGAGTTCGCCGACTACAAAGCCACACGCGACCAGATGCCAGACGAGATGCGCTCCCAGCTCGAACGCATCTATGAATTGCTGCAAGCTTTCAACATCCCAATCGTCACCTATCCCAACTACGAGGCGGATGATGTCCTGGGGACGTTGGCCGGGAAGGCCGCGGAAACTGGCACCGATGTCCTGATTCTGACGGGCGATCGCGATATGTTCCAGTTGGTCAGCGAGCGCGTGCAGATCCTCTATACATCGGGCGGGCCCAACCCCACGACTTCGGTCTATGGCCTGGACGCGATCCAGGAGCGCTATGGCTTGACGCCAGACCAATTTATTGACTTCAAGGCGCTCACGGGCGACAGTTCCGATAACATCCCCGGTGTGCCGGGTGTGGGGGAAAAGACGGCCGTCAAATTGTTGCAAACGTATGGCACGCTTGAAAATCTGTATGCCCATGCTGAGGAAGTCAGGGGCCCCAAGCTGCAACAAAATCTGATCGAGAGCGCGGAGCAAGTGCAACGCAACAAGCGCCTGGTGACGATCACCACGGATCTGCCGCTCGACTATGATGCAACCGCCTGTCGTCTGCGCGATTACGATCAACAAAAATTGCTCGAATTGTTCCATGCTTTGGAATTTCGCAGCTTGATCAAAGAGTTGCCGCTGTCGGACAGGCCGAGCGCCGAACTGGCCACGCCCGATGAGACCACAGAGGGGCAACTGGCGCTTTTTGCCACGGACTCGGCACATGAACCCGTGAAAGTCGAGTCTCCCTATCTCACGGTCGATAGCCCGGAGACGCTGGCGCAGTTGGTCAGCGCGTTGCAGGGCGCGACACGGCTGAGTTTTGATGTCGAAACGACCAGCACCGATGCGCTGCGTGCCGAGTTGGTCGGCCTGGGGATTGCCTGGGCTCCGGGCCAGGCTGCTTATGTGCCCATCGCCCACGCCCAGGGCCACCAACTGCCGTGGGCTACGACCCAGGCCGCTTTGCAGCCCTTTTTTGCCGAAGCCAGGCTGCCCAAATTGGCTCACAACGCCAAATATGATCTGACCGTCTGTTTGCGGCATGGCTTGCAGGTCGCCGGGCCCATTCACGATACGATGGTCTTGGCCTGGTTGATCGACCCCGGCAGTCGCGCCCTAGGTTTGAAGGCCCAGGCGGCCAGCTTGCTGGGCTGGCAGATGACCGAGATCAGCAGCCTGATCGGCACGGGGCGCAAGCAGATCACGGTGGATCAGGTGCCGATTGACGCGGTCACGGCCTATTGTGGCGCGGATGTGGACGCCACCCTGCAAATTTACGATCTGTTGGTGCCCCAGGTGCAGGAAGCTGGGTTGTGGTCACTCTATGAAACGCTCGAGTTGCCGCTTCTGCCCGTGCTGACCGACATGGAAATGGCCGGTGTTTTGCTGGATACTGAGTTCCTGGCCGAGATGTCGGCCCGCTTTAACCAGCGCCTGACCGAATTGCAGGAAGAAATGTATGCCCTCGTTGGCCATTCGTTCAATCTGCGCAGTACCCAGCAGATGAGCCAGGTACTCTTCCAGGAGATGGGTTTCCCAACGCGTGGGATCACCAAGACGCGGGCTGGGCAATACAGCACCGCGGTCGCGGAGCTGGACAAACTCGCCGCGGCCCGTAGCGAGTTGAGCCCGCAACAAGCGCGCCTGCTGGAGATCATCTTCGAGCAGCGGCAACTGGAAAAATTACGCAGCACCTATATTGATGCCCTGCCCACGCAGGTCAATCCAACGACGGGCCGAGTGCATACGAGCTTTAACCAAACCGGGTCATCCACAGGCCGCCTGAGCAGCAGCGACCCGAACTTGCAGAACATTCCGATCCGCACCGACCTGGGCCGCGAGATCCGCCGAGCCTTTATCGCCCGGCCCGGCTGGCTGCTGATGGCCGCGGATTATAGCCAGGTTGAATTGCGTATTCTGGCCCATGTGGTGCAAGAACAAGCGTTGATCGACGCTTTTCATGCGGATCAAGACATTCACGCGGCGACCGCGGCCCGCCTGTTTGGGGTGCCGCTCGCCGCGGTTGACCGCCAGCAGCGCGGGCTGGCTAAGACGATCAACTTTGCCACCATTTATGGCTCCAGCGCGTTTGGGATCAGCGTGCGAACGGATATGGACCCCAAACAGGCAGGCCAATTTCTGGAGCAATATTTCCAAACATACCCGAAGATTCGCGAGTACATTGGCGAAACAACCGCCCAGTTGCATCGTGATGGGTATGTGCAAACCCTGTTGGGGCGCAAACGCTTCTTCCCTGAACTCAAGGAGGCGCGGCTACCGTTTAACCAGCGCGCCGCGCTCGAACGCCAGGCAGTCAACGCGCCGATCCAAGGCACTGCCGCCGACATCATGAAGCTGGCGATGATCCGTCTGCACGAGCAATTGCAAGCCAGGGGATTGCGCAGCCAGATGTTGTTGCAAGTGCATGATGAATTGGTTTTGGAATTTCCGCCCGAAGAACAGGCCGAGCTCACCAAATTGGTGCGCGAAACCATGTGCAACGCGTATGAGATGTCTGTGCCGCTCAAGGTGGAAATTGAGATCGGCCCCAACTGGTATGACCAAGAAGTAGTTGAAGAATCTTAACCCAGGCTGGTGATTCCCATCAGCTTGTTACGCCAGACGAGAAGCACACCCATGCTCAAAGATCAGATCCGCCACCTCGTGGCTACCGCGCTCGCCGCGGCCCAATCGGCCAATGTGTTGCCTAGCTTTGCGATTCCGGCTGTCGATATTCAGCGCCCCAAACAACCTGAGCATGGCGATTATAGTTCGAACGTGGCGCTGGTCGCGGCTGCCGCGGCCCGCAAGGCAGGTGGCAATGCCAATCCGCGCCAGATTGCCCAGGCAATTGTGGACTATCTGCCGGCCAATTCGCTGCTCGGCGCAACCGAATTGGCCGGGCCAGGCTTTATCAACTTTCGCCTGGCTGAACCCTGGTTGCAGGCCCAAGTGGGGGTAATTCTGTCGGCTGGCGAGGCATACGGCAATTTGACGCGTGGCCAGGGCGCTCGCTGGCAGGTGGAATATGTCAGCGCCAACCCAACCGGGCCGATCCACTATGGCGGCGCGCGCAACGCGGTTCTGGGAGATAGCCTTGCCAATGTCTTAGGCGCGGCTGGTTATACGGTGCAGCGCGAATTTTACGTCAATGATCGCGGCACGCAGTTCGAAGCCTTTATTGCCACTTTGTATGCGCGGTATGCCCAGCTGTTGGGTCATGATGAGCCGCTGCCCGCCAATGGCTATCTGGGCGATTATATGGTGGATTATGCGCGCCAATTGCTGGTGCAGCATGGGGAGCGTTTCCTGCAGATGGAGAAGGCCGACGCGCTGCGCGAACTCCATCCGCTGGGTCATGCGCTGGTGATCGGCGAATTGGAGCAGGAATTGGCGCGCATCGGCGTGCGCTTTGATCGCTGGTTTAGTGAACAGAGCCTCTACGACGAAGGGCTGGTCGAGCAGGCGTTGGCATATCTCGACCAGCGCGACGAATTGGTGCGCCGAGATGGGGCGATCTGGTTTACTGCCAGCAAATATCCCAAAAACGAAAAGGATGAAGTCGTTGTGCGCTCGAATGGGGCGCCCTCCTATTTCGCCAGCGATATTGCCTACCATTACGACAAGTTTGTGCGGCGCGGCTTTGATCAGGTCGTCAACGTGTGGTCGGTGGATCACCAAGGCCACATCCCGCGCATGGCTGCGATGATGCAGGCCTTTGGCCTCGACCCGGCCCGGCTCACCATCTTGATGTACGATCTCGTCAAGCTGATCCGCAATGGCGAAGAGGTCAAACTCAGCAAGCGTGCGGGGAATCTGATCACGATCAACGATGTGGTTGATGAGGTCGGTTCGGATGCGTTGCGCTTTAACTTGCTGACCCGCGGGCCAGAGAGCACCATCGAATTTGATCTTGATTTGGCGATCCAGCAGACGAATGACAATCCGGTCTATTATGTGCAGTATAGCCACGCGCGCATCTCTTCGTTGCGCAACAAGGCGATCGATAGCGGCTTGTTGACCGATTTTGAGACGTGGCAAAGCACGCCGCTGGCCTTGCTCCAACACCCGTCGGAGCTGGCGCTGATCCGCAAGTTGCTCGAACTCGAAGAGCAGATCGACCTGGCAACTGACAAGTTGTCGCCACACAACCTGACCTATTATGCGATTGAACTGGCCCGCTCGTTTAATGCTTTCTATCGAGATTGTCATATTGTCGATGAGGCAGCACCCGAGCTCAGCCATGCCCGCCTGGCGCTTTGCTGGGCCACGCGACTGGTCTTGGCCAAAACCTTGTCCTTGATTGGAGTGAGCGCGCCGGAGAGTATGTGAGCCCATCACCGCGGCCGCGGGTTCCCGTTACCCTGTTGCTTCTCGGCGCAGGGATATTGTTGAGTAGCTTGCTGCACGAGCAACACTATGCCCCGCGCCGCGGTCAGGGGACAGTCCTGCCACTGGAGTGGCAGCTCTTTTTGCCACTAATCCAAAAGGGCGGTGACGCTGAGACGCCGCCGCCCACCGCCTCCCCACCATCAACCCCATCCTCAACCCCAGCGACACCTGCCGAGCGTGAGTGGGACTCGCGCCTAACCCAGCGCGGCGCGCTTCTGTTACCGGCTACGGTGACGCCGGGGGCTGGCTATTGGCGATTGGTGCGAGCACGCTGGTTTGATACGGCTGAATCCGCGGGGCGGCATCATATCTTTGTCGATGCGTTGAATGCGGAGGGCACCCGGCAAGTGGGTGTGCCTGTGCAGATCAGCTGGCCGGCCAGCACACCGATCCCGCCGATTCTGACTGGTGAGAAACCAAACGAGGAGTACGCCGCGGACTTTGCCATGTACGCGATTGCGCCCTCCTATCGCGCGCAGATCGCGGATGGTGCGCCGGCGGATGGGGTCGATGGCATGGGCCTCGGCGAGGTAGATGACCCAGCACGCGGACACCACACCAGTTATGGCCTCACCTGGCAATGGGTGATCGCCCCGCTCGCCGAGACCCCGACCATAACCCCCACCAGACGATCACAAACACGCCGGATGGGACGGCGACCCCACCAGTTTCGACTGCTCAGCCCTAGTTTTTAGCCCTTCATTCCGGTCAGGGTAATGCCCTGGATAAAGCGGCGTTGGGCGAAAAAGAAGAGGATGACAATCGGGCCAGTGACCACGCTGGCAGCAGCCATCATGAGATCCCACTGGGTACGATATTGGCCACGGAAGGCTGCCAGACCGACAGCTAAGGTATATTTGTTGCCATCGGTGAGAAAGATCAGCGGGCCGAGAAAGTCATTCCAACAGGAGAGAAAGGTGAAGAGCGCCACCGTAATTAACGCAGGCTGCGTCAGCGGCAGAATGACTCGCCAAAAGATCTCCCAATCGTTGGCCCCGTCAATGCGCGCCGCGTCGGAGAGATCCATCGGGATTGTCAAGAAGAACTGGCGCAACAAAAAGATGAAAAACGGCGCGCCCAAAAAGTTGGGGACAATCAGCGGCAGGAAGGTGCCTACCCAGCCCAATTCCTTGAAAATGAGAAATTGCGGGATCAACGTCACCGGGTAGGGGATCATCATGGTGCTCAGGGTGATGAGAAACCAGAAGTCGCGGCCCCACCAGCGCAGGCGAGCAAAGGCGTAGGCAACCAGCGCGCAGGAAAAAACCACACCAATTGTCGAGAGAACCGCGTAATAGAGGCTGTTTTGCAAAAAGAGCAAAAACTTAAAAGAGGGATTGTTCAGGGCCTTGGCGTAATTCCCCCACTGCGGTGGATCCGGGATCCAGATCAATGGGTAGGCGAAGATCTGCTCTTTGGGCTTGAGGGATGTGCTGATCATCCATACCAGGGGGATGAGAAAGGCCAGCGCGGCCAGGCCTAAAATGGTAAAAACCAGCGTTTTATTGATGAGCCTCAGCGTCCGCTGACTTTGCATCAATGTGGCTGTAGACTGGGGCGCTGCTTGTTGCTGGGGTAACCCAAGTTGATTCGTGCTCATGGTCTCAAGGTCAGACTCTCTATGCAATGATTACAACACCCAAACTGGGCCTGAAAAGCTATGGGCAGACAACGGTTGCGTCGCCTGTTGTACACCTGGAACGGCTTTCAGCGTAATTGTGCGCCTTCGTAATAGACCCACTTGCGCGAAGAAAGCTGAACAACGGCAGTCAGGATCAAAATGATGATGAATAGCACAACCGCCAGGGCCGAGGCATACCCCATCTTGAAATATTGGAAGCCCTGGTTGTACAGGTAGAGCACATAAAACAGGGTTGACCAGAGCGGGCCACCTGAGGAAATGATATAAACCTGGGAGAAGATTTGAAACGCGCCGATCAGGCCGATCACCAGGTTAAAGAAAATGGTGGGTGTGAGCAAAGGCAGCGTCACATTCCACATCCGGTGCCAACCGTTGGCGCCATCAATTTCCGCGGCCTCGTACAAGTGTTGGGGAATGTCTTGCAGACCGGCGAGAAAGATAATGGTCGTGGGTCCGATCCCCCATAAGCTCATCAAAATAAATGCCGGTTTTGACCAGACTTCACTGGTTAACCAGGGTGGGCCAGGTATCCCAAAGTGGCTGAGCAAATCATTGATCAACCCATACTCGGGGTGTAACATCCACGCCCAGACTACCGAAGCCGCGACAACAGGCACGATCGACGGCAGGAAGAAGGTGGCCCGAAAGAAGGAGAGTCCGGGTACTTCATAGTTCAGCAGAATGGCGAGAAAGATCGCAAATAACAAACTGAGCGGCACCGAGAAGGCAGCATAATAGACAGTGTTATAGAGCGCCTTCCAGAAGAGCTCATCCACCACCAACATCTCGTGGTAATTGCCAAAGCCAATCCAGCGGGGATCTTGCAAAACCGAGTATTCGGTAAAGCTGTAATAGATGGCTAACACAATGGGGATCACATTAAAGAGCAGCAGACCAAGCAGCCACGGCGAGAAAAAGAGATAGCCGATGATATTCTCTTGCCGTTCACGGCGGGAGGATTTGCGCCGCGGTGCTGACGTTGGGATAGGAGTTGAAGTTGCCATAGCGTTTTGAAGGTATCCGGGCGACCGCCCATCAAGAAATCAGAGCCTGTCCGAAAATCGGTGCGATGTCCGAATTTTGCGCTACGACCAAAGGGCAGCGCAGAATTTTCGGACAGAAATTCAGTCTGGACGACCAGGCAGTCGCCCAGACAAAGAACGTTTACGCCTTGCCGAGGGCCTTATCCAGTTCGCGCTGGGTGGCATCCTGCGCATCTTGCAGGGCTTGTTCTGGAGATTTCTGGGCGCGCACAACGGCATCGACCGCGGCGTTTAGCTGATCTCCCCAGAAGCGGCGGGCTGGCATCGACGGCTCATGGTGAGCGTAGCCCAGCGCGTCGTTATAGAGCTTCCAGTAGCCGCGGAATTCGTCGTTATCGGGCAGCGCACTCGGGTAAATTTCCGTTTGATCCTTACGCGAGACCATATCCGCGGCGTTGGGGACCCATTGCGCAATGCCCTGGATCGACATATAGGTGAGGAATTTGTAGGCGGGCTCTGGCTGGGGTGAACCTGTGGGCAGCACGCAGGCCGAGCCTTGATTGATGCTGTCGTTGCCGGCGTCGCCCCGGTAGGGCAGGGGAGCCACGCCAAAGCTCAGATCCGGCCCATATTCCTGCTTGGCCGAAAGTGACCAACTGCCCCGCCAGACCATCGCGATCTGGCTGCGCAGGAAAGGATCATCGGCTGTGTCGCCGCCGCCCAACCCTTGGCGGAAGCGCTCAAGCACCTCGCCGTTATACTTGTCGGCGTACTGCTTCACCCATTCCATGGCCGCGATATTTTCGGGCGTCACCGCAGTCACCTGCTGCGCTGCTTCATCATACCACTCGCCGCCCGAGAGCCACCCGAGCAGGTCGCGCCGATCTCCCCACGGAATGAAGCCGACCACCGAATAGCCGTCGGTGGCATTGCCCTGGGTAATTTTGTCCGCAGCAGCGTCGACATCGGCCCAGGTAACGGGGAGCTGTTCTGGATCGAGCCCGGCCTGCTCAAATAATTCTTTGTTGTACCAGGCTGCATAAGTGCCGCTCTCAAAGGGCTGGGCATAGACTTTCCCTTGCCACTGGCACTCGCCCCAGGCCACTTCGAACCAATCGTCGGGATTGGTTGCGTCCGACGCGGCGATATAATCATCCAACGGCAGTACACCTTCGCGCACTGCCCATTCCACAACTTCACCGCGGCCAATAATGCTGAAATCGGGTGGGTTGCCCGCGGAAACCGCGGTGAGCAGCTTGGTTGCCAGATCACCCCATGGCACAATCAACATTTCTACTTGAATGCCATCTTGGTTCTCAGCGTTGTAGCCATCGACAATTTGTTGCTGGAATTCACCCCAGCGGTCGGCCCAGAAAGTCCAATAGGCAATGGTGGTTGTCTCGCTGGAGGGCGCTCCGGATTGCGCTTCGTTCCCCGCACCCGGCCCGGCTGAAGGGGCACAGGCAACCAATAACGCACCAGCGGCTGTCATGGAAGCTGCTTGCAAAAATGCTCGTCGGCTTAGCGTATGATGCTGTTGATTCATCTATCAGCTCTTTCCTTGCGAATAATAGAGATGGGAGTGTATGCCGAAATCAGGGTGACGAAGAGAGGGGTCGTCTCTGCCGATCACAGGGAGTTCAGGGTATTATAGTGTACCTTGTTCTGGATAACCAAGCAATCTGTTCATATTTGTTTTAAGCGTATTCCTGAATTCTGACGGACAGCTTCAGAATTTCAGGAGGGACTTAATGGGCTCTTACAGAAACCTGCTGTTGCGGAATAATTTGGGTTCCCGCCCCAGCGGCGACGAATGCTGAGCGCGCAGAGCAAGCCACCCAGTGAGGGGGCGTGAAGATGGGCCAGGCTGTACGGGCGTGTACACCGGCGGGCTGATCGTCCACGGATTGCTCACCAAATAAATGCAATCTTGCTTCTTCCTAATTTGCATCTCCTTACGAACTACGCTATACTTGCCTGCGCAAGATAGTGTAAGTTCTTTTACGAGTAATGTAGGAAGCCGCTCGGACTTACAACGCTAGCGGCTTTTTTATTTGTTGGGAACGACCACGTTTTGTATGTCAACACTGTATTTGTTTGTCGTCTGTAAAAGACAAAAGGGAGTTTCCAACAATGGGTAACCAAGCATTCGGCAGCCGCGTGCGCGGCACTGTTAAGTGGTTCAATGACACCAAGGGCTACGGCTTTATTACGCCTGAAGCTGGTGGCAAAGATGTTTTCGTTCACCAATCCTCGATCATGTCGGCTGGCTTCCGCACGCTGGCTGAAGGGGATGTGGTCGAATTCGCCATCGAGCAAGGCCCGAAGGGTCCTTCCGCTGCTGGCGTGCAAAAAGTCCAGTAAGCTTCGGTAGCGACGGTAACCTAACGAGCAGTCCGCGTTAGGCTTCCTTGAGTCACGAAGGCGACCCGCAAGGGCCGCCTTTTTTGTTTCCCCGTTTTATCCGCAATGGCTAGTCCACAATGGCTTGATAAGCCAACACTCGGAAAAGATCATTCACCGGATAGGTGCTGGAAGGCATGAATTGGGTCATCAGCAGGCCGATCAGGTTCTCGCGAGGGTCGATCCAGAACGTTGTGTTGGCCGCTCCACCCCAATAATAGCTGCCCAGACTCCACGGCAATTGTGAAGCCGCGGGGTCGATGATGACGCCGAAGCCCAGCCCAAAGCCTTCCCCGGCGAAGATATCATCCCCGTTGCGCAGCGGTAATTGCGCGGCCGGAATGTGATTAGAGCGCATCAACTCGATCGTCTTGCGGCTTAAAAGGCGCTCTCCCGCCAATTCACCACCATTCAACAGCATTTGGGCAAATCGCCAATAATCGCCTGCGCTCGAAACCAGCCCGCCGCCGCCAGACTCCAGCAGCCGCGGCCGCGTGAATGGGCTATTGCTGCTGCCGTCGATCTCCCGTAGCCCGCCTGGTTCGTGGGTATACATCGCGGCAAAGCGATCCACCTTGTGCGCGGGCACCCGAAAACCGCTGTCGTGCATCCCCAATGGCTCAAAAATGCGTGTACGGAAAAATTCACCCAGTGTCTGGCCGGAGATCACTTCGATCACCCGCCCGAGCACATCGGTGGCAACACTATAGCGCCAGCGGCTGCCGGGTTGGTGGGCCAGCGGAATCTGCGCCCATTTTTCGACCAACTCGCTCATCGGCAAATCGGTTGGGTAGAGCGAAGGTTCCTGGTTAAAGTCGGTGACGTTGTGGATTGCCTGATAGCGCGCTTCGATGGGCAGGTCGGCAAAGAAGCCATAACTCAGCCCCGCGGTGTGCGTGAGCAGGTCGCGGATGGTGATCGGCCTGGCGGGCTCCAGCCGCCATTCGAGCGCGCCGAGCCCCCGAAAGACCTGCGGATCGCCAAAAGCGGGAATGAAGGTGGCCACAGGGTCGGTGAGCAACAGCTCGCCCGCCTCATACAACATCATCAGCGCTACACTGGTGATCGGCTTGGTCATCGAGTAGATGCGAAAAATGGTGTCACTGGTCAGCGGTTGGCCGGTGGCGAGATTGCGCTGCCCGACACTTTCCACATGGGCAAGCTGACCATGGCGGGCGATGAGGGTGAGGATGCCAGCAAATTTGCCTTCATCCACAAAGCGCTGCATCACTGGGCGGATGCGGGCCAAACGTTCAGGGGAGAGACCAACAGTCTCCGGGTGGATCGCTTGCATAAAACCCTTCCTTGGTCGGTCACCGGACGCGGCAAGAGAGCGCCACGCTAACCGGATGGTTGTCGCTGATTTGAGTGGGCTCGCCAGGATGTGTGCTAGAATACTGGGAAAGTGGTAAGCTGTCAACCAGTATAGTAAGAGAGACCCAAACCCGAACAAGGAGACTCTATGCCGCCATCTGCTGCTGATAAACTGACAAGTGCCTATCGCCGTCACCCCCTCGACGCTATTTTTTCGCCCCGCAACGTCGCGGTGATCGGGGCAACTGAGCGGCCCGACAGCGTTGGGCGTACGCTCTTGTGGAACCTGATTAGCAACCCTTTTGGCGGTACGATCTTCCCCGTCAACCCGGCGCGCAGCAATGTCCTGGGGATCCGCGCCTACCCCTCCATCGCCGATCTGCCTGAACCAGCTGATCTCGCGGTGATCGTCACGCCCGCGCCCACCGTACCCGGCATCATCGAAGAATGTGTCCAGGCTGGGGTCAAAGGCGCGATCATCATCTCCGCGGGCTTTAAGGAGATTGGGGCAGAAGGCGCTCGGCTCGAACAACAGATTCTTGAGAAGGCGCGCCAGGCCAAAATGCGCATCATCGGCCCCAACTGCCTGGGGGTGATGAGCCCGCTGACCGGGATCAATGCCACGTTTGCCAAAGGCATGGCCTTGCCCGGCAATGTCGGTTTTATCAGCCAGAGCGGCGCTTTATTGACTTCGGTCCTGGATTGGAGCCTGCGTGAACATGTGGGCTTTAGCGCCTTTGTCTCCATCGGCTCGATGTTGGATGTGGACTGGGGCGACCTGATCTACTATCTCGGCGAGGATTCGCAGACGGCCAGTATTGTGATCTATATGGAAACCATCGGCGATGCTGGCTCGTTTCTGTCGGCTGCACGCGAAGTGTCGCTGACCAAGCCAATCATCGTGATCAAAGCGGGGCGCACGGCCGCGGCCGCGCAAGCCGCGGCCTCGCACACTGGCTCGCTGGCCGGGAGTGATGCGGTGCTGGACGCGGCTTTCCGGCGTTGTGGGGTGCTGCGCGTTGAGCGGATCGCCGAGATTTTCTACATGTCGGAAGTTTTGGCCAAACAACCCCGCCCTGCCGGGCCCAACCTGACCATCCTGACTAATGCGGGTGGCCCGGGTGTGCTGGCCACCGACGCGCTCGTCACCGGTGGCGGGCAACTGACCAAATTGACCCCGGAAACGATGCAGGCGCTGGATGCAAAATTGCCGCCACCCTGGAGCCACAATAACCCGGTTGATATTTTGGGGGATGCCAGCCCCGAACGCTATGCTGAGACGTTGCAGATCGCCGCGGCCGACCCAAACAGCGATGGCTTGCTCGTTATCCTGACCCCGCAGGATATGACCGACCCCACGCAGACCGCCGAAGCGTTGCGCCGCGTGGCCGAGCCGCCGCAGAAAAAACCGATCCTGGCGAGTTGGATGGGGGGCAGCGACGTGGCCGCGGGCGAAGCGATCCTCAACCGGGCCGGGATTCCCACCTTCCCCTACCCCGACACCGCAACCCAGGTCTTCAATTACATGTGGCAATACACCTACAACCTGAGCGCGATCTATGAAACGCCTTCGTTGCCGGTGCTCAATGCCGCTGAAGCCACCAATCAGCAGCGCGCCACGCAGTTGATCGAAGAGATCCACGCCACCGGGCGCACCTTGTTGACCGAATATGAGTCCAAGCAGATTTTCGCGGCCTATGGCATCCCAACCGTGCCGACCTATCTGGCGAATACGCTGGATGAGGCGTTGGCCTATGCCGAGCAGATTGGCTATCCCATCGTGCTCAAGCTCAACTCGCTGACCATCACCCACAAGACCGATGTGGATGGCGTGCAACTCAATCTGAACAATGCCGAGGCCGTGCGTGAAGCGTATGAGCGGATCCAAACCGCGGTCGGTGAACGTGTGGGAAGCGAACATTTTCAGGGCGTCACCGTGCAGCCGATGGAGAAGCTGGATGGGTACGAGCTGATCATTGGCAGCAGTATGGATGTGCAATTTGGGCCGGTGCTGCTCTTTGGGGCCGGTGGGGTTTTGGTCGAGGTGATGCGCGACCGTGCGCTTGGCTTGCCCCCGCTCAATACAACATTAGCCCGCCGTTTGATGGAGCAGACCAAAATCTGGGAGGCGTTGCAGGGCATCCGCGGGCGCAAAGCGGTGGATATCGAAGCCCTGGAGCGGCTATTGGTGCGCTTCAGCCAATTAGTCGTCGAGCAGCCGTGGATCAAAGAGATCGATGTCAACCCGTTGCTGGCTTCGCCCGATCGCTTGCTGGCGCTGGATGCGCGCATTGTGCTGCATGATGTGACGATGCGCAAAGAAGACCGGCCCGGCCCGGCGATCAAGCCCTACCCCGCGCACTATGTGGCGACCTGGTCCCTGCCCGAGGGCATCGACGTGCTGATCCGCCCGATCCGCCCGGAAGATGAGCCGCAGATGGTGGCGTTTAACAATACGCTTTCGCCCGAGAGCATCTATTTGCGCTATTTCCATCCGGTGGCGGTGGCGCAATTGGCCACGCATGAGCAACTGGCCCGGCTCTGTTTTATCGACTACGACCGGGAAATGACCTTGGTGGCCGAACGAACATTGGCTGATGGTCGCCACGAGATCGTTGCCATCGGCCAGTTGACCAAGCTACATGGCACGAATGACGCGGAATTTGCTGTGTTGGTGAGTGATGAATTCCAACAGCGCGGGGTGGGTACCGAGCTGCTGCGACGGTTGATCGAAATTGGCCGCGACGAGCAATTAGACCACATTGTGGCCGAAATTCTGCCGGAAAACGAGGGGATGCGGCGCATTTGCAGCCGTCTCGGCTTTGCAATGAAACATGATCGCGAGACTGGCGTGGTCCACGCCGCATTGGCAATCAGTTGAGATTTTCTTGCCAATCGAGGAGGCTTCTCCGCAGATTGCGCAGAGTTTCCAGATGAATATAAGAAATCTGGATACTCTGTGAATCTGCGGATGCTTATCACTTTTTTGATGTTGCTTAAGACTCAATGGGCGACCGGGGAGTTGGCTGGGTCGCCCTGTTGATTGCGCTCGGCAATCTGGGCGATCCGCCCGCCAGGAGCCAGCAAGGTGATCAACAACCCGAGCGCGGCCGCGATAAAGGCGATCAAAAAGACGCCTTGAATGGAGATGGCGAGCGCCGGGCGCAGGGTGTCGGTGAGGGCCGCTGTGCTTTCGCCCGGCAGTGGCTCCAGCAGACTGTTGATCGAGACCGTGTTCGGATCCAACCCGCTGGCGATCAGGGCTGCTGCCAATCGATTGCTCAGGACGACGCCCATCACGCTGACGCCGAGCGTCCCCCCAATGCTGCGGCTGAATTGGAGCGTCGAGGTGGCCGTCCCCATATCGCGCTTGTTGACCGAACTTTGCACCGCGATCAAGAAGGGCGAGATCGACAAGCCCATGCCCGCGCCCATCAACCCCAGATTGAACATCAATTGCAGACGAGTTACGTTATCATCGGCCAGGGTGAGCAAAAACGCTCCTGTGGTGAGCGAAACCATGCCCGCGATGGCAACCGTACGGTAGCCTATTCGCAACAGTAAGCGGCTGCCGATGATGCTGGCGACAACCCAGGTGAGCATCATCGGGGTGAGGGTCGAGCCCGCTTCGGTGGCGGTCGTGCCCAACACGGCCTGCACAAAGAGGGGCACAAAGGAGAGGCAACCAAACATGGCCCACCCCGAGAGCACACCATTCAAAGTTGCCACGCTGAACAGGCGCTCCTTCAGCAGGCGAATGGGCAGGACCGGGTCGGCCACGTGAGTCTCGACCCAGAGCAGCCAGACCAGCAAGAGCAGCGACACGGCAAGCAGGCCCCAGCCTTGCGGCGTCCCCAACTCGGCCAACCCGAGCAGCAGACTGATCACCGCAGCGCTCAGCAATATCGCGCCAAGATAGTCCACCGTGGGGCGGATTCCAGGCTCGCGGGGGCGCTCTTGCAACGAGAACCAAACGACGGCAAGCGCGATCACGCCGGGAATGATATTGACAAAAAAGACCCAGTGCCAGGAAATCTGATCCACCAAAAAGCCACCCAGCAGCGGACCAATGATCGACGAAACCCCCCAAACGCCGGAGAACCAGCCTTGCATCCGTGCACGTTGTTCAAAGGTGAAAATATCGCCGATGATGATGAAGGTGAGCGGCATCACGCCGCCCGCGCCTAACCCTTGCAAGCCCCGAAACGCGATCAACTGTTCCATGCTTTGGGCCAGCCCACAGAGGAGCGAGCCAAACAAAAAGAGCAGCATCGCCGCGCCAAAGACAGGCCGTCGCCCGAAGAGATCGGAAAGTTTGCCATAGATCGGGACCGAGGTCGTTGAAGCCAACATGTAGATCGAGAAGGCCCAGCTATAGATCTCCAGGCCGCCCAACTGGCTGACAATCGTGGGCATCGCGGTGGAGATCACCGTGGCCTCCATCGAGGCCATAAAGAGGCTGAGCATAATCCCAGCAACCACAACAAGCACGCGCCGGCGCGACATAATCAGATCCTTTCCAGAGCAACCTTGTAACGAGCGGTCACCTCAAAATTGGTTGTGGCTTGCGTCTGTTTGATCAGCACAACCAGCAGGGCACGGGACTTTTGAACGATTTTCCGTGCCGAGCACTCTACCGTGAATTTTCTATAGATCCAAAAATCTCTTCAAACCTGCAAGCATAAGTTTGAAGAGATTTTTTGAGCTTGGAACAATGTGCGACTTAGCGCTTACCCGTAATTCTGCCCTAATCCATGCTGGTAAGCCCAGTTTCGGGAGCCGTACGCAGGTCACGGATAGGTCTTTAGGGCAAAAGAAAGGTCCCTGCGGTGAGGACCAGAGCGGCGATCAGGGACTTGAACTGCACCCGCCGGGCCTGACCGCGAAGCTGGGTCAGCTCGCTTTCGTCCTGAACTGTCTCAGCCTGGTCGCCCAGTTTGCGTTCGTTCCGGGCCACCAGTGCGACGCATGTCTGATCGCGCCATTGAAAATAACCGAATGCTGCCCCAGCAAAGGGGAGCAACAAGAGCAGCCGCCACCATAGAGTCAGATCCAAAGCCAACATTCCTGCCAGCGCGACCATGGCAATCACAAATGCTACCACCCCGCTTAGCAAACGCTTCTGGCGTTCACGCGGACTGATATTGGCGAGACAGACCATTCCTTCGCTACTCATGCCTCAATTCCCCCAGTCAATCATCTGTTCTGCAACGTAGCTATACTCAAATGGCAAGTCGAGCGCCAGCGGACGTTGATTGCTGCCATCGGCATTCATCACCCAGACTCGCCAGCGGCCCGCTTCGCCATCCTCTTCGCGGTTGCTCAGAAACACAATGGATTGGCCATCCGGGCTCCAGGCCGGGGCCACATTGCTCGGCATCTGGTCCACCAGCGCGGTTTTGGGCCGGGTCAAAGCAGTCAAACCGGTGCCATCTGGGTTAACGGCAAAGATCTCCCAGTGCGGCCCTCGTTTGGCCTGAAAGACCACACGCCCTCCCCCTGGCTGCCAATCGGGGTCGTGGAAATAAGGCTCGTCGATGATGCGCTGGGTGTTGGCATCGCCGGTGTCGGCTGTCTTTTGCAGGCCGCCGCTGGATTGATAAACAATGCCCGCGCTGCCCCAATCCGGCGCTTGCGCACTGTTGAGCGAGGCAATATCGCGATATTCCTTGCCGTCGGTATTGACGCGGGCGATCATCCACTCGCCCCGAGTGACGCGATCAAAATTGCTGATCACATCCGCACGGATATCGCGGATCGCGTCATATTGGGCCTGCTCCTGGGGGGAAGCATCGGGGCCCGGCGACGGGGGCTTGGGAAAGATTTCATCCTCCGACACACAAAGGCCAAAGAAGCCCAGATCACGGCAATTATAGGTGCCATCGGCGCGGATAAAGGCGATCCATCGGCCATCGGGGCTCCATTTGGGGGAACGTAACCCTTCGCGCTCGCTGAAGATTCTGCGTTCGTTGCTGCCATCGACGTTGATCACATAGAGGCCCTGATGCCCACCCAGGCGGGTAAAGGCAACCTGGCTGCCATCGGGGCTGAGTGCCGGGTCAAAGCCGCTGGTCAGTTCGCGCAGCGCGCCGCTGGCCAGATCATAAAGATAAAACGCGCCGCCTGCTGTGGTTTGCAACACCAATTTACCGGCCAACCCCGTCGGCCCGGTGGATTGTGGTGCGGTGGATTGCGGCGCGGGGGTCGGCGTGGCCGGTGCTGGGGTGGCGGGCGCGCTGGCGGTGCCCGTGCTGGCGCTTGTCGCGGTGATCGGTGCGGTGGCAGTCGGGGTCGGTGCCCGGGTTGGGGCTGGCGGACTGCTCGTCTCATCCGAGACTGGCAAAGTGGACAGCGCTTCACTCAATTCGATAAATTGGACATTGACCCAGCCAAAACCGTCGGCCAGATCGCTCTTTTCAAGCTGCACCCAGGTGGACGCCTCGTTGCGAGCGAGGATCACATAGCGCTCGTTGGGCAGCGCCTTGCCAATGATCGGGTAGTTGGTGCCCGGGCCCGACCGGATATTCAGGCGCGAGCCGGTCATCGCCACGCGCCCGGTGGGACGATCGTCGTCATCATCTGGCGCAGTCGTCGTAACAGGAGTCGTGGTCGTTGCCGCTGCTGTCGCTGTGATGGCCACCGCGTCGGTGAGATTGGCCGTGGCCGTGATCTCGCTGGTCGCGGTCGTTGTTACCGGTTGGGTGGTTGAGGCCACTTCCTCGGCCGTGCCGATGACGGGCAAGGCTCGGGTATTAAACGCGACCACAGCCGCGGCCGCTACCCACCCCGCCTCGCCTTCCGCGGTCTGCAGATAGAGCCATTGGTTGTCTGCCGAGCGGCCTACACCAGTCAACGCGGTGCCGACCGCCAGGGTTTGGATGATCTCCCCGTCCGGCTCGCTCAGGAATTCAGCCCCCCGCGCCCCGACGACGGCGATCACCTCTGTGTGCACACCTGCCACGGTTGGCGTTGGCGTGGGGGATGGCAGCGGTGTCGGTGTGGGCGACGGGCTTGGCGTGGGTGACGGGCTCGGCGTGGGCGATGGGGTCGGTGAGGGCAAGGGTGTTGGCGTCGCGGTTGGCGATGGGCGCGGCGTTGGCGTATTGGTCGGCACCGCGGTGGGCGTCGAGGCTGGCTCTGTGGCTACGCTGGCCACAGGAGTCACGCTGTCACTGATCGTCGCTGTATCACTGATCGCCGCTGTATCACTGATCGCCGCGGTGGCGCTGGCCGCGGGAACGGGGGTTGCTGGCGCATCCGCCGATTCGGCCTCCATCACAGGGAGTTGGTCGGTCCCAAAGATTACCAATTCCTGGGCTTCGACCCAGCCCGACGTGGTTTCATCCAAATAGACCAGGATCCATTGGTTGTCCGCGCTGCGGCCCACAGCATTCAAGGTCGCGCCTGCGGCCAGGGTGCGAAGCTCATCCCCTTGCGGCGTGGTGTAGACTGTGGCCCCTTGGGCACCTGCAACTGCCAACTTGCCGGGCAGCGGTTGAGCCAACGGGGCTGCCCAAAGGACAGGTGAGCGGCTGGATTGCGTGAGCAGGCTAACTGTCAACCCACTGAAGGTGGCTACCGCTAGCAAAAGCGCGGTCGAGGCTAGCCGGAATCGTTGTTTGCTAAAGAATCGATGTCGCATAGTGATAATCGCTGTAAAGAGTTAGTGAAAATTGGCACTTTGACTACTTGACAATTTGGCGTGCCCTTCGTAGAATCTCACCCGACCGAACGTTCGGTCGGGAAAGTCGCAGCAATTATGGCTGAGAAGTGCTGCTTTGTCAAGTGAGGAAGCTACATAATGGACAGCAGTCACCCTGCGTTGGTGCTGACCCCCCAGAAAAAGGAGATCCTTGCTGTTGCGCGCAACCTCCTCGCACAATACGGATACGACGGCCTTTCGATTCGCGAATTGGCGCACCAATCTGGTCTGGCCACCGCGACCATTTATCATCACTTCCGCGATAAGGAAGATATTTTGTTGCATGTGCTGGAGTACGATGCGCTCTCCGTTCATCAGCGCAATAGTGCCATTGTCGAAAGTTCGCTGCCGGTTGTGGAAAAATTTTATACCCTGTTGCGTAGCCACCTCGAAATGCTGCATGAAAATCGCCTGATCGCGCTCTCGACGGTGCAGCGCCTCAAAGCCATGGAGCATCATATCCCCTGGTTTATGGAGCGGATTCTGCCGCGCCTGCTGGAGCCCTTGGCCGCCGTCTTTGAACAGGGGATGACGCAGGGGGTGTTCCGCACTATTGATAGCCATAAAACCGCGATCACCACGCTGGGGATGATGCACTCGCTCTGTTCGTTCTGTTTGGCAATGAATATTGATGGGGTAAGCGAAGAGAGCGAAGAGATGATAACCCACATTGGCGATATTGTGTTGCATGGGGTGACTGTTCACGCGGCTGAATAGCGTTTTGACTTTATTGCATGGTGATCTGTGCAACGGATTTGGTGGTGCGTCGTAGTAAGTTTCCCGCCTGAAGTTCTGCGCCCGGCCTGGCGGGCAGAGCTGGATGCGAGCGCCAACCAATGGCTTAAGTAGACCACAGAAACTGCCTGAGAATCCACAGATTTTTGGTTAGTCGTCTGGAGAATCTGCGCAAATCTGCGTAATCTGTGGTTGGGATTTTGAAAGCGTTTTTGGATTTTACTTACCTGACCATGATTATCCTATGAAATTGTCCTGTGAAATTATCTGAGGTCAACGGATGAATAGGTTTCGGATCTTTGGGCGCCGTGCGAGCTGGCAAAGTTTGCCCCTCGTACTGGCGATCTTCCTCTTAATCGCGGCTTGTGCTGCGCCGACTGGGGGCCTCCCCACGCCAGTTCCAGCAACCCCCAACGCGCCAACCGAACAGGCGGAGGCTGAAGCGTTGCCGAGCGCGGCTGATGAAGCTGGCCCAGCAAGTGAGTCCCTTGCCCCAGCATCGGCCCCTGAATCGGTTGAGCCCGCTGCCCCTGCCCCCCAGGTGGCGTCGGTAAGCCAGGCGAATGCGCTCTATAACGGCGAGGTTGCGGCCCAGAGCACGGTCAATATCATCGCTGAAGTGGCCGGTGAAGTGTTGGAGATCAACGTCGAAGTAGGGGATCGGGTGGCCGCGGGCGAGACCTTGGTACGGCTGGACAGCACGCGCCTCGAAGCCCAGCAAGCGCAGGCCCTGGCTGGCCTGGAAGCGATTCAAGCCCAATTGGAATTGATGACCGAGCCGCCGAGCTCAGCAGATCTCGCGGCCGCGCAAGCAGGGGTCGCCGCGGCCAGTGCTGCCTATCGACGCGCGACCAATGGCCCTACCGACGAGGAGTTGCGGGCCGCGGAAGCTCAATTGCGCCTGGCCCAGGCCGGGGTGACGATGGCGCAAGCCGCCTACAATCGCGTCAAGGGCGATATGAATATCAGCAGTCGCCCCGAAACGTTGCAGCTTCAACAAGCAAAATTGGCCGTGGAGGCCGCCCAAGCCCAATATGACAAATTACTCAAGGGGGCAACGCAAGATGTGGTCGCCGCGGCCTACGCCCAATTGGCGCAGGCCAGAGCCGGCCTGAAAAGGCTGCAGGATGGGGTCCCGGATGAGCAAATCGAAGCCCTGGAAGCCCAGATCGAACAAACCGAAGCAAGCCTCTATCTGGCCCAGGTCCAACTGAACAAGGCCCAGGTCAAAGCGCCGATTGATGGCATTGTGGCGCGGCTGCTCACATCTCCTGGGGCCATGGCTGGCCCGGGGACACTATTGGTCGTGCTGCTTTCCGAAGAGGTCCAGGTGACGATTCCGGTTGAAGAAACACGCCTGCCGTTCCTCGCCCCAGGCCAACCCGCCATCATTCGCGTCGCGGCGTATCCCGACCGTGACTATCCGGGCGAGATCGCTTACCTGGCACCAAAGTTGGACCCGGCGACGCGCACCGCACGCGTCACCATCCGCCCGAGCGAGATCACACCGGATCTGCGGCCCGGTATGTTTGCCACGGTGGAACTTGTTGTCGAGGCAACCGAGTGAAGGATGGTCGAACATCGATTTTGTTTTGAACCACAAAGAAAACGAAGGTTTTCTTCGTGGTTTCAGTAAAACCCAGAAACGGCCTGGGAAGCTGTGGCGAGATTTTAAAGACTTCCTGTGGTTTACGTAAACGAGGATAGTATGCAGGCTTTGCAACAATTGAAGCAGCGTGGGGGATGGTCTGTTGCGCTGTTTGGCATCATATTTTTGGCTGGTTGTTCGTTTGGCGGGGCACAAGCGACGCCAGTCCCGGTCGATTTACCCGTGTATCAGCCGGGCGTCGCGGCCACCGAAACGGGCGCGGCCCCAGCGTCGGCTAGCCCCGAGCAGGTTGTCGATACGACGCCTGCACCAACAGCAACAGCTGAGATCACAGCAACGGCCCTGTTGACGGCGACCGAATTGGAGACAGCCCCGGCCACGACCCCAGTCTCCGCAACGCCGGCCGCGACGCCTGCGCGTACCGTCAGCGCCGCGGCTGATGCGCCTGCGCCAACGCCCAGCGCCGTTCCGCCAACCCCTGCTGCCAGCGCGGCCCCGCTTGCTGTTTACGCGGCAGAAATCGTGGTGGATGAAGAATTGGTCGTGGTCTCCGAGGTCAGCGGCCAGGTATTGGCGCTCCTGGTCGAGATTGGCGACTACGTTTCCGCGGGTGATCCCATCGTGCGGGTTGATAGCACGATCCTCGAAGCCCAACGAGCGCAGGCTTTGGCTGGGGTGCGCGCCGCGCAGGCACAATTGGATCAACTCTTGGTTGGTGCGAACGCGGAAGATCTCGAAGCAGCGCGGGCGGCTGTGGCCGCGGCAAGCGCGGCTTACAATCGCGCCGCAAATGGCCTGACCGAAGAAGAGCAACGCCAGGCCCTGGCACAACTCCAACAGGCGCAGGCCGCGGTGGAGGTGGCCACGGCTGGTTATAACCTGGTGCGTGGGGTTCCGGAATTGGGCGCGCTCCCCCAGAGCTTGCAATTACAACAGGCAACGTTGGCGCTGGAAGCTGCGCAAGCCCAATATGATCGCATCATTCAAGGGGCCACAGACGACCAGATTGCCGGTGCGTACGCGCAATTGGCCGCTGCCCGGGCAACCCTGGAACGCCTGCAAACCGGAGCCAAACCAGCGCAGATCCGCGCTGCTGAAGCAAGTGTGCGTCTGGCCGAACAATCGCTCTATCTGGCGCAGCTGCAACTCGATAAAGCAACGGTTACGGCCCCGACTTCCGGGGTGGTGGCTCAGCTTCAGACCGCGGTGGGCGCGGTGGCAGCGCCGGGTGTGCCCCTGCTGACATTGCTGGCCGATACGGTGGATGTGCTCATTGATGTGGAAGAGAGCCGCCTGGCTGAATTGCGCGTTGGCCAGCCCGCTACCATTCGCGTACAGGCCTATCCCAACCAGACATTTGCGGGCGAGGTGGCGCTCATCGCTCCTGAGCTGAACGCGGCGACACGTACGGTGCAAGTGACCATTCGCCCCGAAGACCCGGATGGATTATTGGTCCCAGGGATGACCGCTTTTGTCGACCTGTTTGAGTGATGAATCAAGCCGCAGCGATGGCGGTGTGGTGGTCACCCCGCTGTTGGAACGTGAGTTGCGCTGAGCCTAAGAACCTGTCCGTACCCTCGTTGCGGTTCTGAGACCGGGCTTACCAGACCACTTTGGCACAGAATTTACGGATAGACGCTAAGAGGAGTTTGCAGGATGAAGCTTTGGGATATTTCGATTCGCCAGCCAGTCTTTATGACCATGGTGTTAATCGCCGGAATTGTGATGGGTGTTTTTTCGTATACGAGAATGCCCGTTGACAATTACCCCAATGTAGAGTTTCCCATCGTGGTGGTGACCACAATTTACCCTGGCGCAAACCCCACGGAGATCCAGGAAAATGTCACCGAAATCCTCGAAGCGGAATTGAGCACCGTGCCCGGCATGGATATGGTGCAATCGACCTCGTCGGAGGGGTTTAGCCTATTGGTGCTGCAGTTTGACCTGGAACAGCCAGCCGATAAGGTGAGCCAGGAAGTGCGCGAGCGCATCAATGTCCTGCAGAATGAGCTCCCATCCGGCGCACAAGCCCCAGTCGTGCAGCGCTATAACCCGTCTGATCAGCCGATTATGCGCCTGGGTGTGGCCGACAAGACCGGGCAACTCAGCCCCGCCGAGTTGCGCTCGTTGGTGGAAGATAAGATCCAGGCCCCGCTGCAAAGTGTGCCCGATGTCGCCGCGGTGGATGTCGCTGGGGGCGAAGAGCGTGAGATCCACATCAAGCTCAATGTGCAGGCCATGCAGGCGCGTCGCATCTCCGCGCAGCAAATCATTGGCGCGCTCCAGTCCGAAAATCTGACCATCCCCGGCGGCTCGCTGATCACCGGTGAGCGTGAATTGTCATTGCGCACGCCGGGCAACTTTCAAACCCTCGACGATATTCGCACGGTGATCGTCGCCAACCGCGGCACGCCGATCTATCTGCGCGATGTGGCCACGGTGGAAGATGGTTACAAAACGCGCGAAAGCATCACCCGCCTGAACGGCGAAGAAGCCGTGATCATCAACGTGCGCAAGGCGAGCGGCTCCAACACGGTCGCGGTGATCGAAGGGGTTAAAGAAGAGCTGGAGCCCTTGATCCATGACAATCCCGACTTGGAGATCGTCATCGCCAGCGACTTGTCGATCGAGGTAGAACAATCGATCGATGGTGCCATCGAAGATCTGGTCTTGGGCGCGATCCTGGCCGGTCTGGTGGTCTTTGTCTTCTTTTGGGAGTTTCGCAGCACCATTGTGACCATTGCCGGCCTGCCAGTGATCATGATTGCGTCGCTCTTTTTTATGGATATGCTGGGCATCGGGCTCAACAACGTTTCGCTGCTGGCCTTGGCCCTCGTGGTCGGGTTGGTGATCGATGATGCGATTGTGGTGCGCGAAAATATTCTGCGCTGGTTGAAGAAAGGCTACAAGCCAGCAGAAGCAGCCAGCAAGGGTACCGAAGAAGTGTTTCTGCCGGTGCTCGCTACCACGGCCACCGTCCTGGCCGTCTTTTTGCCCGTCGCCTATGCGGAAGGCATCATCGGTAAATTCTTCGTGGATTTCGGCCTCACCGTGTCGATTGCCATGACCCTCTCTTTCTTCGAGTCGTTGACCATGGCCCCGATGTTGAGCGCCTATTTCTTCAGCGCCAAAGAGGGGCAGGATCGGGAGATCGACGAGACTGAGATCGACGAACACGCCGAGGCCAATACCTGGTTGGATCGCCTCTATGCCGGTGTGTTGCGTGGCGTGATGCGCGTCAAATGGCTGACGGTGATTATTGCCATTGCCATCTTTGTGGCGAGTATCTATAGCACACAATATCTCTCTTTTGCCTTTGTGCCGCCGACCGAACAACATCAATTCGACATGAGCGTCCAATTGCCAGCCGGAACGCCGCTGGCCGCCTCGCTGCAGGAAGCCATCAAGATCGAAGAGACGTTGCGCGCCCACCCCGAGGTTGTTGATATTTTCACGACGGTGGGGAGTACCGGCGCGCCTGAGAGCATCAGCTTTTTCGTCAAGTTGAGCGATGGCTCTATCTCGCGCACGGTCATGGATCAGGTGCGCCAGGCTTTGGTGAATGCGCCGAATCTTTCGTTTGCGCTTGGCGGGGGCCCGGCTGGGGTTGGTGCCGATGTCGTGGTCGAGATCCAAGGGCTGAGCAACACCGATTACGACGCCCTGGGGGTTGAAGCAGCCGCGGTCATGGCCCAGCTACAAGCGATCCCTGGTGTGGTCGACTTGAAGAGCAGCTATCAGGAAGGCCGCCCCGAAATGCGCTTTGTGGTGGAGCGTGAAAAGGCAGCCCAATTGGGGTTGAGCACCGCCCAGATCGGCTCGACGATCCGCACGCTTGTCACCGGGGAAGTCGCTTCGATCTTCCGCGGGGAAGGAACCGAAGCCGACATTCGCGTGCAGTTGGGCGAAGATAGCAATACCGGCATCGAAGAGATCCTCAATTTGAGTTTGCTCTCGCAGACCGGCCAATTGATCCCGCTTCGGCAAGTGGCTCAGGTGGAAGAAGCCACCGGCCCGAATCAGATTTCGCGCAGCGATGGCCGCCCCGTGATCAACGTCTCGCTGAACGCGGCTGGGCGCCCGGCTCCCGAAGTCACTGCCGAGGTCGAGCGCCTTTTGCCGACCATACAATTGCCCGCTGGCATGACGGTCAAACTGGGGGGGACTGCCGAAGCCCAGACCGATGGCTTTGAGAGCTTAGGGCTGGCAATGGTCTTGTCGGTGATCTTCATCTATATGGTGTTGGCTAGCCAGTTTAACAGCTTTGTTCAGCCCTTCCTGATCATGCTGGCCTTGCCGCTGGCCATCGTTGGGGCCTTGCTCTCGCTGCTGGTGACTGGGCGAGCGCTCGATCTGACCGCGTTTATCGGCTTCATCATGTTGATGGGGTTGGTGACGAAAAATGGTATTCTCCTGGTGGACTTTGCCAATCGGGCGCGTGATAAAGGGCTAAACGCCACCGAGGCCATGTTGCAGGCGGGGCCGGTGCGGTTGCGCCCGATCCTGATGACCTCGCTCTCGATGATCCTCGCCATGATCCCGCTTGTCTTGGGGATCAGCGCAGGGGGCGAATTCCGCCAATCCATGTCGATTGCGATCATGGGCGGGTTGATCACCAGTACGTTGCTGACTTTGCTGGTCGTGCCCGCAGCCTATGGCATCGTCGTGGGCTTCCAGGAATACCTTGCTGCCCGTGTGGCCGAGCGCCGTGCTCGCCGCGCCGCCGAACGAGCCGCCAGGCTCGCCGCCCAATCCCCGGATGATGGCGCGGCTGCTCCGGCCAGCGATTGAGCCACTGCCTGAGTAAATTGCCCAAACCTGGGTATGCTTGCGAGCAGCCCAGGTTTTTTTGTGGCTTTTCTCTCACCATGCTACCTTTATAGCCGCTATGCGCGCTTGGATCGTGATGGCTCTGCGCATGGTCGGGTGGCCATCGCGCTGCGCCAATGAAAAACTCCGTCTACAGAAAGTGAATGGCATGAAAGGACGCGCTGCCACTGGCGCCTCTGGCTCGCAAGCGGCCCCCAATTCATCCCCATGGTCACGGGTCGATTGGCTGTTGCTGCTGAGCGTGACCGCGTTGGGCGCGGTTTTGCGCTTCTATAAACTGGGCGAAGTGCCGCCCGGCTTCCAGTTCGACGAGGCCTTTAATGCCATTGATGCCGCGCAGGTGTTGCACGGCAATTTTCCGCTCTTTCTGCCCGCCAATGGTGGACGTGAAGTGCTTTATACCTACCTGCAGGCGGGGCTCATCTGGCTCTTGGGGGTGGATGTCTATGGGCTGCGCCTGGCCTCGGCCTTGCTGGGGATCGGCGCGGTGGCCGCTACGTTTCTGCTGCTCCGGTGCCTGTTGCAGCGCGACAGTCGTTTGATCGCCACTTTCACCAGCCTGACGCTGGCGATCAGTGTCTGGCATCTGCACTTCAGCCACTACGGCATCCGCGTGATCACCATGCCGTTGCTGCTGAGCGCGCTCTTCGCCAGTTATTGGGTCGGCTTACACGCGCCCAACCGCACGCGCCGCTGGCTGGCTTTGTTGATCTGCGGTCTGTTGACTGGCTTGGGCGTATGGACCAACCCGACCGGGCGGTTTGTCCCTTTTATCCTGATGGCTTTCACGATCTGGCTGCTATGGCGGACACCGCGCACCCAACGCTGGTCGGTTCACGGCCCAATCGGCGCCTTGTTGATCGTGGGGGTAGTGGCGCTCCTGGTCTTTCTGCCACTCGGGCTGGAATTTTACCGTCACCCCGAATGGTTCACCGGGCACGCCGCGGAGGTGTCGATCTTTGCGGAGCGGGTGAGCGCGGGGCAGCCCTGGCGTATGTTGGCGCTGAATATTGCCCGCGTGGCTGGCATGTTTAGCTTTGATGGCGACCCTGAATGGGCACATGGGCCGGTCAATCGCCCGGTCTTTGACCCGCTGCTCTCAATCCCATTTATGATCGGGGTGGGTTTGTGGATCAGCCGGTTGTGGCAACGCAAGCCCGATGACCCCGATGTCGATGCGCTGGCTTTGCTGGCCCTCTGGGCGCTGGCCATGCTGGCCCCGTCGGTGCTGAGTGATGCCGCGCCCAATTATTCGCGCACCCTGCCTTCCTTGCCCGCTACCTTTGTCGCGGCTGGGCTGGGCTTGACCTGGGTGACGCGCTGGCCGCGTCTGCTGCCGTGGGCTGGCCTGGCAACGGCGATGATCGTGCTGGCGATCAGTGGCACCATTGCCGTTTATGACTATTTCGTGCGTTATGCCGCCTTGCCCCAGGTCTACTTTGCCTACGAGGCCAACAAATCAGATGCCCTGGCCATGCTGGAGGCGGAGGCCGGTGAGCACAAGGTCTATCTGCATCCGCTCTGGGCAGAACACGCCACCATCCGCGCGCTGCGCAACACCGAACTGGTCAAACCGCTCGACACCGACAATACGCTGATCTTGCCGCCCGCGGGCCAGGGGGTGATCTACGCCTATCCGCCGGAGCTGCTGGCCGAAGCCGAACGGGTGGCCGCGCTCTGGCCAGGGGCGATCCTCGAGCCGATCGCTGATCCGTATGGCGGGTTGCTTTTTGCCCAGGTGCGGATACCGCCCGCCGCCGCCGCGGATTGGCCGCCAACTTTGCACCCTGAACGCCCGCTCGCTGCTCAATTTGTGGATGCGCCGACCCTGGTGGGGATGCAGACTCGGTATGGCGGCCAGGAGATTCAGCTCTTTTGGCAGGCAGAACCGCGCGCCCAGGTGTTGGATCTCACCACCTTTATCCATGTGTTGAGTGTGGATGGTCAACGCGTTGCGCAGACCGACAAGCGCCCCGGGCATGGCAGCTATTCCACCAATTTGTGGACGCCCGGCGAGCAGATCAGCGAACGCTACCAGCTCGAATGGCTGGATCGCTGCGAGGGTGGCAATCCGGCGCGAGTGGTCGTTGGCTGGTACGAAGTCGATGCCGCGTCGGGGGTGCCCGGGCCGCGCCGTCCACGCGCCGACACCTCCGGCGAGTTGGCCGATGCAGGCGAGTTGCTCATCCCGCTCTTGCCCTACACAAGCGATGACGCGCTCCCCAACCCCAGCGAGCAGCCGATCACGCCTGATCTGCACCTGGCTGGCTTCGACTTGCACCCGGGTGAATGGCAGCCCGGTGCGCCGCTCGTGCTGGATCTCTATTGGCACGAACATGCCAGCGTGGCTGATCGCAATTTCATGCTGCAATTGAGCGATGGCGCACAGGTGATTGATCTCTGGTCGAGCGAACAGTTGGCCCCCCTGGCCTGGCCGAGTCATGCCCAGGTCTGTCAGCGCGTACGTGCTCAATTACCCGGTGATCTGGCCGCGGGTGAATATTCACTGTTCGTGCAGGGCGCAGCCGGGCGCTCCGCCGCGATCCCATTGACGATTGGCCCTTCAACGCGCCAATTTGCCCTGCCGCCCGAAACCGTGGCGGTTGGTGCAACGGTCGGGGATGCGGTAAAATTGGCAGGTTATCAAGTGGCGCAACCGGGCCCGGCAGCCGAGCCCTGGCGTGTGACCCTGGTCTGGCAGGCATTGGCCACGCCCTCACACAACTATGTGGCTTTTGTCCACCTGCTCGACTCGGCGGGCAATCTGTTGGCCCAGTCGGACGCTGTTCCCGCGGCTGGCTATGCCACTACCCGCTGGGTCAGCGGCGAGATCATCGTGGATGAACACGCAATAACGCTTCCGGCAGACCAGGCTGCCACCCAGATGCGCGTCGGTCTCTATGATCCACTCAGTGGCGAGCGCCTGCCCGTTATCAGCGCCGCGGGCGACAACCTGCCCGATGGGGCGATCATCTTGCCGCTTATCCCGTAAGTGTCCCTGCTCATACAACGAAAGTGATACCCATGCCTTCTGTTTCCAGTGCCGATGAGACGTTGACCAGTGCCAATCAAGCCATTCTGACGCTTTTTCGCGCGCTTTTGCGTGAACCAGCGCCGTCCGGCTACGAAGGCCGGATCGCCGCGGTGGTGCGCGCCGAGCTGGAACAGATGGGCTATAGGCCCGAGCAAGATGGCGCGGGGAATCTACTGGTGCGGATTGCCGGGCAACAGCCCGCTGCCCCGTTGCTCTGTCTGGCTGCTCATTTGGACGAGATCGGCTTTGTGGTCACCGGTATCGAAGCGGATGGCCGCCTGAAGGTCGACCGCTCGGGCGGGTTGCACCCCTGGAAACATGGCGAAGGCCCCGTCGAGATCCTCGGTGATGGGGGCTCGATCCGCGGGATTTTGTCGATGGGTTCCACCCACACCGGCAAAGCCAATCAAGCAATCGAATGGAGTGGGGTGCGTGTCCTGACGGGTCTCTCGCCGCAGCAACTGGCCGAGCAAGGGATTCGCATCGGCTCGGCGGGTGTGCCGACTCGCGAACGATGTGGCCCGCACCTGCTGGGCGATCCGCAAGACCCGCTGCTGGCCGCCTGGACTTTTGATGACCGCATGGGCGTCGTTGCCTTGTTGCGTTTGCTGGCTTTACTCCGCCAGCAGAAAGCTCAGCCGATCCGCCCGCTGCTGGTTGCCTTTACGGTTGGCGAAGAAGTCGGGGGCTTGGGGGCCAAGATCCTGGCGGCGCGTGAACGCCCGGAAACGTTTATTGCGGTGGATGGCTGCCCCATGCCGCCGGGCTCGCCCTTGGTTTTGGATGCGCGCCCCGGGATTTGGGTCAAAGATCGCCTCGCCCCGTACGATCCCCAACTGGTGCGCGACCTGATCGGCGCGGCGCGTGCCGCGGGCACCGATTTGCAACCCGTGGCCTATGATGGCGCGGCCAGCGATGCCAGCCTGGCCTATGCCAACGGTAGCGTCGAACGAATTGCTTGTTTTGGTCATGTGCGCGAGAATAGCCACGGCTATGAGGTGGCCCGCCTCGCCGTCTTCGAGAACGTGATCCAAACTTTGTTCCACTTTGCTACCCACTGGGGTAAGCCATGATGAGCGAAACCAGCAGCGAAACAATCGCCAATCTGTGCAAAATTCTGCTCGACGAAGATCGCCTGATGATCCTGGGCTTGCTGGCCGCGCAGCCGCGACGTGCAGATGAATTGGTGGCGCTCCTGCCGCCGGACAGTTCGGCAGCAGCCAAATTGGGGCGGCACATCCAGCAATTGCAGGAGGTCGGGATCGTGACCTATCTGAACACCCCCGATGATGCTTTTCGGTTGGATGTCGCCTATCTGCAACTGCTCAAGCGCCAATTGTTTAGCCGGGAGGATGCGAGCAAAGCCTTGTCCCCCGACGAGAAAGTCCTGGCCGCTTTTATCAAGCATGATCAACTGGTGCAATTGCCTACCCACCCAGTGAAGTTGCAGTTGGTTTTGGCCTGGCTGGTGGAAAAGTTTGAAGCCGGTGTGGATTATCCCGAGCGTGCGGTCAACGACCGGTTGATGGGCCATGAGATCGACCATGTCACGCTGCGCCGGTTGCTGATCGACCATTTGCTGTTGACGCGCGAAGCCGGTGTCTATCGCCGGGTGGAGGGAGCATGAAGTTGCGGACGCGCTTTCGCGGGGCATTGTTGGGGCTGGCCTGTGGCGACGCGGTTGGCACGACTGCCGAGTTTCAACCGCGCCATACCTTTGAGCCGATCACCGACATGGTGGGGGGTGGCCCTTTTCAGCTAGAGGCTGGCCAGTGGACCGATGATACATCCATGGCCCTCTGCCTGGCGACCAGCCTGGTCGAGAAAAATGGCTTTGACGTGCGTGACCAGATGGATCGCTACATCGCCTGGATGACGCTCGGCTACCTGAGCAGCACCGGCGAATGTTTTGATATCGGCAAAACGACCGCGGGCGCGCTGCGGCGCTATCAACTGTATGGCAATCCCTACAGCGGCTCGCCCGACCCCCGCACCGCGGGCAATGGTTCGATCATGCGGTTGGCCCCGGTGCCGATGTTCTTTTTTCCCGACTATGCCGCGGCTGTCCATCAGGCGGGCGAGAGTTCGCTGACCACGCACGGCGCGGTCGAATGTATTGATGCCTGCCGCTTACTGGCCGCGATGCTGGTCAAGGCGTTGGCGGGCCAACCCAAAGAAACGATTTTGTGGGGAGAGCATTTCCCCTCCGGTGTGGATGCCACGCTCTCGCCCGCGGTGCAGGCCCTGGCCGATGGTGCCTATCGCGACAAGCCAGAGCAGGCGATCAAAGGTGACGGGTATGTGGTCAACTGTTTGGAAGCCGCGCTCTGGTCTTTCTGGACGACCGACAATTTCCGCGATGCAATATTGCGCGCCGCCAACCTGGGGGATGATGCCGACACGACCGCGGCTGTCTGTGGTCAGGTGGCCGGGGCCTATTACGGGGAGGAGGCCATCCCGACCCCGTGGCTGGACCGTTTGAGTATGCGCAATGAGATCACCCGGCTGGCCGACCGTCTGTTGCGCGTGCAGTCGTAGCGGAGAGGTCTCCCTTATTACAAATAAATCATGCCCAATGTAATCACCTCGCTCGAGATTCAGAAGAAGAATAAAGAACGGGTCAATGTCTTTTTGGATGGGGCGTACGCCTTTGCGGTGACCTTGGATGCAGCGCTCGCGCTCAAACGGGGTCAGGAATTGAGCCCCGCCGAGATCGAGGCGTTGCGCCAGGCCGACGAATTGGCCGTGGCCTATCAGCGAGCGCTGGGCTATTTGAGTATGCGCCCGCGCAGCCAGGCCGAGGTCACCCAGTACTTGCGGGGGAAAGAGTATGACCCGGCCTTGATCGACCAGGTGCTCCAACGCTTGCAGCGAGCCGGTTATCTGGATGAAGTAGCCTTTGCCCAATTCTGGCGCGAAAGCCGTGAACGCTTTCGCCCGCGCAGCGCTCGCGCCATGCGCTACGAGTTGCAGCAAAAAGGGGTCGATAAAGCAGTGATCGACGAGGCGCTCAGTGGGCTGGATGAAGAAGCCGCGGCATGGGCGCTCATTGAGCCCAAACTCGCCCGGTGGCAAGCGCTCCCCAAGCAAGAGTTTGAACACAAAGTGCTCTCCTTGTTGGCCCGCCGGGGGTTCGCCTTTGACTTAGCCCGTCGAGTCTGCCGCCAAGCCTGGCAGTCGGTTGATCAGCCCGACACGGCAGACTAACCGCTATCATTCGGCGCATTGCCCGATTGCAGTTCGATCAACATCAATGCTCCCAACGTTTATCGCTGGATTTATCCTGAATTTCTCCGTAGAATGCCCAATGGTTGTAATCCATGACAAGCTCCAATCAGCCCGACGCCACATCGTCCACCGATGAGCCCGCCCACCCAACTACCGCTGCAGCGGACGAATCCGCAGCTCCTCCATCGGCATCTGCCAGCCCCCGCCGCCGTCGCCGCAATGTCCGCGTGCGCGCATGGCGACGCGAAGATATTCCGCGCATTGTCGTCTGTCATCGCGCGGCCTATCCCGATTATGAAGAAAATATGTATTACACCGAGCGCTTCTACGAGATGCAATTTGCGGCCTTTCCCGAAGGGCAAGTCCTGGCCGAAGCCGATGGCCAGGTGATCGGTTATGCCACCTCGTTGATTGTGCAACTGGACGACAGCACCCACTGGTACACCTACGAAGAGATCACCGGTGGTGGTACCTTTAGCACGCACGATCCGAGTGGCGATACGCTCTACGGGGCCGATATCGGCGTGCACCCCGCGTACCGAGGGATGGGGGTGGCAGGTCTGTTATACGACCAGCGCAAACGGTTGATGAAGCGCTACAATTTGCGGCGCATGGTCGCGTATGGGCGTATCCCAGGGTATAACGCCGTGGCCGGCAAGATGACCGCGGAAGAGTATGTGCAAAAGGTGATGCAGGGGGAGCTGCATGATGCTTCGCTGGCCACCCATACCAAAGCCGGTTACCAGGTGAAACGTGTGCTGCTCGACTTTCTGTGGGACGATTCGAGCCTGAATTATTCCACCTGGCTGGAGATGGCCAATCCGCTCTATCGACCGGAAAAACGGCAGATCGCTGCCGCGCCCATCCAGCGGCCTGTGCGCAAGATCCGTGTCTGTGCCGCCCAATTCCAGATGCGCCCGATCCGCTCGTGGGAAGAATTTGCCCAGACTGTGGCCTTTTTTGTCGATACTGCTGACACCTATCATTGCCATTTTTTGGTCTTTCCCGAACTTTTTACGGTGCAGCTCTTTAGCCTGATGCCGCCGGACCTGCAACCCGATGTGGCGATCCGGCAACTGGCGGGGATGCACGAGCGCTATGTGGAGCTCTTTACGCGGCTGGCAACCGAACGCGATCTCTACATCATCGCCGGGTCGCACCCGGTCTGGCGCGAGGATGAGATCTACAACGTCGCCCATCTCTTTACCCCGGGCGGCAATGTGTATACGCAGGATGCTTTGCATATTCCGCCGATTGAGCGCGATGAATTTGACATTGAACCCGGCGAGGAGATCAAAGTTTTCGACACCCCGCTGGCCCGCATTGCGATCCAGGTTTCTTACGATATTGAATTTCCCGAATTGGCGCGGCTGGCCGTGCTCTCTGGTGCGGAGGTGCTTTTTGTGCCCTATAGCACCGACGAGAAAAAAGCGTATGATCGGATCCGCTACACCGCGCAAGCGCGCGCTGTGGAAAATTTTGTCTACGTGGTGATTACCGGGAATGTGGGGAACTTGCCCACGGTGCGCAATTATCTGATCAACTATGGCCAGGCCGCGGTCTTTACCCCGAGTGACTTTGCCTTCCCGCCCAGCGCCACCGCGGGCGAAGCCGAGGCCAACGTCGAAACCGTCGTCATCACCGACCTGGATCTCACGAGCCTGGTGCAGCAGCGCGAACTTGCCAGCGTGCGCCATCTCTATGACCGCCGCGCCGATCTCTATGATCTGCGGGCCAAAAAGTCGGTCAAAGTCGTGCGGGTTGAATAATGGAGGAACCGCAGATTACACAGATTGTGCAAATGTAACAACAAAAATCTGTGTAATCTGCGGTTAAAAGCAGTTGCAGTTCTAGCGCACTTTCTGGAAGGTGATTTCGTACGAAAAGTGGATCGCCGAGATCGGCCATTCGCACTTGATCTCCAACGTCGGGCAAGCGCCATATTCATAATCCACGCCGCCCAACTTGCCTACCAGATCGGGCAAATGGGGAAAGACCAGGCCCATCTGGTTTGAAACCTGGCTGGTGACAGGCCCGGTTGGGTCGGTGGCCACGTAGAGCTTAAATGGCTCGTAATACATGGTGATTTCGACTTGTCCCGGCCCTTTGCTCCCGCTGATAAACTCTTGTTGCTCGCCAACCGCGTTGCGGATCACCGCCCCGTCCACAGGGTTGCCCGCAGCATCCAGCACCGTGAGAAAGATATGGTGCTGCGCGCTGCTGTCGCGGATCCCGCCATTGTTTTCGTCGAGACCGCGCACTTTGAAGTGAACGATCTGATATTGGGCGTTGGGGTCAAAATTGCCCGCGCTGCCTTCCCCAAATTGGGGCACAGAGACCACCGGGGCTGCCGTGGGTGCAGGCTCTTCGGGCGCCGCAATTTCCGGCGCGGGCGTGGCTGTCGCCGGTTGGATCTCTGTTGCCACCGGTGCGGACGCAGCCTGCTCCGCGACAACCGGCACACTGTCATCCGCTTGAACTTGCGCCAGCGCGCCGAAGATCCAGCCTGTTTGCTGCTCGACACAGCAGATCTGCCACCAATCCCCAGTCGCGTTCCTGCCTGTGATCGGGAAGATCTCCCCGGCGTTGGCGCTGCCGATCAAGGCAAAGCTGGTATCCGGCCCGCTGCGGATATTGACCATCTCGCGAACCGTCAATTGGGCTGCTGGCGCGCTGGTCGCTGTCGGGCTGAGCGCCACCGTGGGCGTGAGCACAGGCGTATCTTCAACCACCACGGGGGATGGCAGCGGCGTGGGCGTATCGCTGGCAGGTGGCGCAACTGGTAAGGCGGCGTCAGCGGGGGTGGCGGTAAACGTTGGTACAGGCACAACGGTTGGCGGCGCGGGGGTCGCTTCGGGCCCGCTGCCAAAGAGCAGGCTGCAACCACTCAGGCAACCAGCCAGCACACCAATCCCGAGCAACCGAGCAGCGCGTTGAAAGTTTTTTATCTGCATACCTTTTTCGATCCCAATGCCGATAGACGAGAGCCAATCGATGATCTGGCCTCTATCCATCGTTACAGCCCAACCGCGATGGGCTGTTTGTGTGGAAATACCCAATCGGGTACCATTATAAACGACGCCACATTTTTTGACCGATTGACTGATGAGCATGGAATCATCCGTTGTTGCTGCTGAAATTCAGCTAACCCAGGCGGGCCGCGCCGATCTGCCGTTGGCGGACCGGTTTGCCGCGGTGCGCCAGATGGGGCTGGCGCTGGATCGCGGCTTCGTGCAGGCGGATGCTGCGCCAGGGTGGGCAACAGGGGAAGCGCAGATCACGTTCAGGCAGGCGGTGGAACGTCTGCAAGTGGCCGCGCAGGAATTGCTCCAAACCAGCCTGCTGCCCGCGCTTCAGCAGCAGCAGATCCACTTGCGGCGCGTTGAGCAATTGGCGGAGCAACAATTGGCCTGGCTCTTTTATTACTTTCAGCGGCGCATCCACCCGCTGTTGACCCCGCAGGCGGTCGATCCTGGCCACCCATTCCCCTACATCAGTTCGGACAGCCTCAACCTGCTGATCCTGCTGGGGCAATTGGGGCGGCCCGCGGCGCGCACCCTCTACGCCCGGTTGAAGGTTCCGCGCCAGGCCGTGCCCCGTTTGATCGAAGTGCCGCCGCTGGCGAATCTGGAATCGCCCGTGCTCTTCCATGACGACCAGATGCGCTATTGGGTGTGGGGCGAGGATATTGTCAGTTTTTTTGTCCACGAACTCTTTCCGGGGATGTCGGTGAAAGGCATTTACCAATTCCGCGTGCTCCGGGCGGAGTCGGTCCCGCCGCTGCTCGGCGACCTGCATCGCGTCAAACGGGCACCGGTTGTCCGGCTGGATCTGCAAGCCACAATGCCCGACGCGGTGCAGCAATGGTTGATCACCCGGCTGGACGCCCCAGGGCGTGCGATCTCCGTCGGCGGCACACCGGTCGACCTGACGAGTTGGGGCGAAGTTGCCCATCGATTGGGGACGCTCCCCACTAAATTTGACGCGCTGCCAAGCCCGCGCTATACTGCCCGGTGATTATAAACTCAACAACGCAGACAGAGGCCAGAATGATGCGCCCCTCCTTTCAGAGAGTTGCCGGATTGGTGCGAGGCAACAGGAAGCGCCACCATTAGCACCTCTCGAGTTCTCGGCGACAATGGCCGAGCGGCACCCCCGTTACCGGGTAATGAGGCGGAAGTTTGCTTCCGCAAAGTCAGGTGGCACCACGAGTCCCTTCGTCCTGTATTTGGGCGGCGGGATTTTTTTATTGGCAACGTATGGAGAGCAAGAAATATCTGGGAATCCACAGATTCTGAAGATGACACAGATTTCTGACTTTCCCCTGTGGCATCTGCGCAAATCTGTGCAATCTGTGGATGGGTTCTTGAAAGAGTCTCTCGGTTTCACTTAGTATCTATCCGAAAAGTTTGGAGTAATTTGCCAAAAGAGACGCA